>JBQTIU010000062.1:0-9077 GCA_052387815.1 Pseudomonadota bacterium | reverse complement strand
GGGGTCGCGACCCGTGCCCGGTGGGGGGCCTGGCCCTTATCCCCTCTTTCCGGGGTGTGGGGGCCGCCGGGGGGCGGGCGGCCGCGGCGCTGGCGCCGCCGGCCGGGGCGGCGGAAAAGCTCAAGCTCGCCGTCGGGCAAAAGGGCCTGTGGGATACGGCGATGCCGTATCTCGGGGCCGAGAAGGGGTTCTTCCGCGAGGCCGGGCTCGAGCTCGACATCGTGTGGACCGACGGCGGCGCCGACACCCAGCAGGCGATCGTGTCCGGAAGCATCGACATCGGCATCGGCATCGGCATCCTGGGCGTGATCGGCGCCTGGGGCAAGAACGCGCCGATCGCCATCATCAGCGCCGAGATGACCGGGTCGAACGACATCTTCTGGTACGTCAAGGCCGACAGCCCGATCAGGGGCGTCAAGGACTTGAAGGGCAAGACGATGGCGTTCTCGCGGCCGGGGTCGTCGTCCAACCTGATCGCCGCCGAGCTCGTCAAGGCGGCCGGGATCGACGCCAGGCTGGTGCCGGCCGGCGGCATGGCGGCGACGCTCACCCAAGTCATGTCGGGCCAGATCGACGCCGGCTGGTCGGCCGTCCCCGTCAATCTCAATCTCGTCGAGGACGGCAAGATCCGGGTGATCGCGGTCGGCAACGACGCGCCCGGCGTCGCCACCCAGACGGTGCGGGTCAACGTCGCCCATACGCCCTTCCTCAACAAGAACCGCGACGCCATGCGGCGTTTCATCAAGGCCTATCAGCGGACCATCGACTGGGCCTACGCGGGTCCCGAGGTGCTCGGCATCTATGCCAAGCTCGCCGAGGTCGCGCCCGCCCTCGCCGACCAGGTGCGCACCGCCTACCTGCCCAAGGCGGCGCTCGCCCTCGACAAGATCGGCAACGTCGAGCTCAGCGTCCAGCAGGCGGTCGACGCCAAGCGCCTGGAGAAGCCGCTGACCGCCGAACAGGTCAAGGAGATGCTGCGCCACGTGGCGGAACTTGCCATGTGAGATCGGGGATGAAGGGGCGGGCGGCGCTCGCCGGGCTGGCCGCCGTCGCGGTCCTGGCCGCGCTCGCCGAGCTGGCGATCGGGTGGGGCTTGGTCTCGTCTTTCGTCATCCCGCTGCCCTCGGACATCGTCGCCGCGCTGCCGCGCCTGGCCGTGGACGAAGGCGCGTTCGCCGCCTTCCTGGTGACCGTAGCAACGACGCTGGCGGCAGCGGCATTGGCGACCGGCGTGGGGATTCCGGCCGGTTGGCTCTTGTACCGCTACCGCCTGCTCGCTCTCGCCTATGAAAGCTGGATCGGGGCCTTGTTCGCGGCGCCGATGATCCTCTTCTATCCGATGTTCCTGGTCCTGTTCGGCCGCAGCCTCGCCGTCACCATCGCCATGGGGTTCGTCGTCGGCACGATCCCGGTCGTGCTCAAGACCCGCGAGGGCCTGGTCTCGGTCCGTCCGGTGCTGATCGCCGTCGCCCGCTCGTTCAACGCCTCGCCGGCCGCCGTGGCCTGGAAAGTCCTGCTGCCGGCTGCGGGGCCTTCGATCTTCACCGGCATCCGGCTATGCCTGATCTACGCCATGACCAACATCGTGGGCATCGAGTTCCTGGCCAATCTCGGCGGCTTGGGCTTGCTGGTCGGCGAGATGTACGACCGCTACGACATCCCCGCCATGTACGCGGCGATCGTGTTCGTGATCCTGGCGAGCGCCGTCTTCTATGCCGCGGTCGAACGGTCGGAGCGATGGCTCGTCTGGCGCTGAGCGGCCGGCCGGGCGCGACCATGGCCGTGCGCCTCGCCACGCTCGCCGCGGCATGGGCGGCGTGGGAGGCGCTGTCGGGCTCGGGGCTGGTCTATGAAGGCCTCGTGCCGTCCTCGCGCGCGGTCCTGGGCGCGGTCGCCAGGCATCTTGGCGCGTCGGACTTCTACGGCCATCTCGCCCGCACCGCCTACGAGGTCGCGGCCGGATTCGCGGCGGGCTCGCTCGCCGGCATCGCGGCCGGGATCGCGCTCGGCATGCGCCGATTCGCGGGCGCGGTCGCGGCGCCCTACCTGCACTATCTCGCCTCGACCCCGAAGATCGTGTTCCTGCCGATCCTGATGCTGCTATTGGGCGTCGGGCCGGGCTCCAAGATCGGCCTCGGCGCGTTGTCGGCGTTCTTTCCGGTGGCGATCGCCACCCAGGCCGGCATGGGGGCGGTCGATCCGGTCCTCGTCCGCGTCGCCCGCAGCTTCAAGGCGACCGGCCGGCAGCTCGTCGCCAAGGTCTTCCTGCCGTCGCTGGTGCGGCCGATCGTCACCGGCATGCGGCTCGGCCTGGGGGTGGCGATCATCGGCGTGCTGTTGGCCGAGATCAAGTTCTCCAACCGCGGGCTCGGCCATCTGGCGATCCAGTACTACAATTTCTTCCGCATCGCCGACATGTACGCGGTACTGTTGATCACCTTCGTCCTCGCGGTGTTCGCCAACGAGGTCATGGGCCGCATCGAATCCCGCTCGCTGCGGCGCTGAGGCGGCGCCCGATCAGACCGGCTTTTCGCCCTTGATCGCGACGCGCCGCAGCAGGCGCCGCTCGGCGGCGCTGAAATCGGTGCGCGCGTGGAGCGTCGAGCGGTTGTCCCACAGCACGAGGTCGCCCGGCGTCCACGCATGCTCGTAGACGAACTCGCGGCGTTCCTGGTGATCGAACAGGAAGCCGAGAAGGCGATCGCTCTCGGCCCGCTTCAGGCCGACGATGGACTCGCTCATCAGCCGGTTGACGTAGAGCGCCTTGCGCCCGGTCGCGGGGTGCGTGCGCACGATCGGATGGGCATATGCGGGCGCATCGGGGGCGGAGGCGCGCGTTCGCGCGGTCGGGTTGGCGGCGTAATCGTAGACGTTCATCGCCTTCAAGCCCGCGAGGCGCCGCTTTATGGCCTCGGGCAGAGTCTCGTAGGCCTGGTACATGTTGGCGAACAGCGTATTGCCGCCCACCGACGGGATTTCGATGGCATAGAGCAGGGTTGCCATGCACGGGCGCTCGACGTAGCATTGATCGGAATGGAACAGCATCTCGCCGTCGGGCAGCGCGCCGATCAGCTTGCCGTCCTTGCGCACGTTCGAGACCAGCAGGACCGCCGGATGGCCGGTCATGCCCTCGGTCTTGGTGACCAGCCGGGCGAGCTCGCCGAACCGCTCGGCGAACCGCAGCTGGTCGGCTTCCGACAGCTCCTGATGGCGGAACAAGAGGACGCTCGAGCGGTGCCAGGCCTGGCGGATGGCCTCGAAGCGCTCGGCATCGAGCCGGGCGCCGAGATCGACGCCGAGGATTTCGGCGCCGATCGCCGGCGACAGCGCCCGCAGCTCGAAGGGCGGCCCGCCAGCCTTGGGGCCAGCGCCGGCGGCGGCGTGCGAGGACGGGGCGATGGTCATGGGGCTGCTCCTGCCGGTCAAGGGCTTGGCCGATTCTAGCCCCACCGCAGGGCGCCCGAGAAACGGAATTGCGCCCCGGCAACGGCCCCTGTCGCCTTCGCTCCCGCGATCTGATATAAGGGCCGGCGCGTCCCCGTAGCTCAGTTGGATAGAGCGCCGGTTTCCTAAACCGTAGGTCGCGTGTTCGAGTCACGCCGGGGACGCCATGGTTTCAATTGGTTAGCCTGGCCACGCTCCCTGGCCTCACTGCTTAGCTACCACATAGCAACCACGCGAAGCGGTTTCGCCCCCAGGAGCCGCGCCGGCCGGCGATTCCTTGCGCGATTGTATACTTGACAAACACGCGGCCTAGGGAGATTTCTGGCCGCTCTTTAGGCGCTTTTCTAAGCCCTCCACAAACGCATTCCGCCTCCCACGATACCTAGCCGCTTCCCACTCGTCACGGGCCTCGGCAATGGGCTTATCCAACTCATCAAGGTATAGCTGCGCCTTCACCTTGTTGGACTCGCTTGACGCTTTGGTCTTGTCGAGAATCTCCTGAAACCACTTCGGCCAATTAATCGGGACTTTTTCGATCGAACTGCCGCCATAGTAATGGATATGGTGGCGGCGACGCATCGGACGGTGCCTACTTGGCCTTATGTCTGGTGGGGGCGCTCACGCTGCCGCAACCGTCTCGACGTCGAGTTCATCTCGGTCGATGCGGCCGTGATTGACGAGCAGCGTCCAGATTGTCCTCTCCGATACGTTATAGTGCTTGGCAGCTTCCTGCTGCTTCTCCCCCGAGATGTCACCCCCCAGCATCTCGTCAACTGCTTCAAACGGACTAAGAAGCTCCGCCGCGAATGAACGCTGCACCTTCTGGCGGTAGGTGTCGGCGCGGGTAGCCGGAAACAGCTTGCCGCCTTGTCCGCCTGCGATGCGGTCGCCGAGAAGGCGCGCGAGGTCGAACCGGCGACCCGTCTCCCATTTCGAGCGCAGCACTACGCGACCCACCGACATGTTCTCGTCCAAGGCAAACGACAGCGTCGTCCCTCCCTCCCGCACGGTCATCGCCGATCCGCTGACCCCGGCCATCTCGGCAAGCCTGGCGTTATCGATGGGCCCAGCGCCGAGGCCTTCCTGTTCCCGCAGCGCCCTCGCCGCCTTCGCGCCGCGCTGCCAAGCCGGGACCTCCCCGGTCGGCGGTAGCACGATGTGCGGCTTCAGTCGTACAGCATCTCGCGGAAAAGCCTCCAAACCGCAATCCGTTGCGAGTTGCTGCAGCGCCGCCGCCGTAAGGACGTTGCCGTCCGGTGTGTGGTCGGCAGCGATCTCGGTCATCGCGCATTCGCCAACGGAGGCGGCGTCTCCCACCAATCCCTCGATAACTTGCGCCGTCGCCTCATCGGGATCAAAGCCGAGCAGCGCCTCGAAGCGACGGCGAATCGCCACGTTCCGATCGAGGCGCTCGGCACGGACGTCGGTCCATATGCGGTCGAGGTTCGTCTCCAAAACCTGTTCCGCGCGTAGTTGCCCACACACTTGGTCGATGAAGCCGTCGACTGCGTCTTCGAAGGCACCGGCGCGCACGACGACAGGCAAGTCGAGGATGTAGTGGAGGGACTCTTGCGCACGACGCCGGGTCGGCTTTGTGAGCAGGACAATGCGCTCGCCGTCTGAAAAGACGGTGATATTCGGCCAAACATACCCGCCGCCGATCGTCGTCATGCGATGGGCGAGCGCCCAGTCTGGGGCCTGGGTGCGGGGCTCCCACCTCAGCCGCCACCAGTTCCACGCAAACCATTCCGCCAGACGGTAGGCCGACAGGTGAACCTTGTTCCGCACCCGGTTAACGAAGGCGTCTTCAGCCTGTGTCAACCAAACATTGCCGTAGCGGAGCCCGAGCGCGGCGAAGCAGGCACGCTCTTCCGGGGTGCCCCGCCCCAGCACTTCCCAGTCCGCCTCAATCGTGAGCATGTCGATCACGCTTTGCCCATTCGTCCTTTACAGTGTTCCGGAAGTCGTCGTCTTCTGGCAGAGGGTAACCATGATAGACACCTTGAGTGGGGTTTTCAAGTTGCGACTCAAAGACTTCGCCGGACTCGGAGACCGCCCAGACTTGCGGTGGCCAATGTTCAGGACCGCAGGGGCTCATCGTTCCCCTCCGCAACCCGGCCTTCAGCAAGTCTGTGGCGGCGGCCTTCCAGATCGGTCGCGCCGCATCGCGTATCGTCTTTCCAGGGCGCGGACTGGCCGGCGGAATCAGCCCGTAATCCGCAGGATTGCGCTTGTGCTCTGGATTGCCGCCATATGACGCGCGTTCGGCGAGCGCTTCGCGCCTCTCAGGCGACAAATGGTTCGCCGACGCTATCCGCCGTTTCGGATTATACCCTGACCGCCGCTTCACCAGGGGCCTTACTTGAGATCGGCCGAGCCGGGTCCAACATCCGGGACATTCGCTGCGGCACGTCGAACACCGTGAGGTCCTCCGCGCCACACCCAACGCCAGGCGACCCAACAGGCGGGTTCCCGACGAATAGATTGTGGAAAACCGCACGCATTGCTCAAGTCTGCCACAGCATATTAGGTTGGAATAGTAACACGCTGCCATAGCGCGGGGCAGCCTTGTCGCCGAAGTCCGGAGAGGCCCAATCGTTGGTGGCTCGAGGTCGCAACATTTCGAAGAGATGCGTGAGGTGAGCCCGGAAAACTGCACAACTGGCTAAGGTGGAACTCTGCTCCTATAGGTGGCGAAACTGAAGGAGCGGACGATGACGGACATCCGCAAGAAGCACGCCGCGGCGTTCAAGGCGAAGTGGCGTTGGCGGCGATTGCCGGGCACGAGACGGTACCGGAGTTGGCAGCCCGGTTCGGGTCCACCCGAACCAGATCTACGGCTGGAAGAAGGCGGTGCTGGACGGGGCGGCGCTGGTGTTCGAGAAGGGCGGCGGGCGGCCGGCGGCGGCGCGCGAGGACGGGGCGATGGTCATGGGGCTGCTCCTGCCGGTCAAGGGCTTGGCCGATTCTAGCCCCACCGCGGGGCGCCCGAGAAACGGAATTGCGCCCCGCCAACGGCCCCCGTCGCCTTCGTTCCCGCGATCTGCTATAAGGGCCGGCGCGTCCCCGTAGCTCAGTTGGATAGAGCGCCGGTTTCCTAAACCGTAGGTCGCGTGTTCGAGTCACGCCGGGGACGCCATGCCCATCAATTACGTAGCGCGAGCGCGGACCACATCGGCGCGTCGCGTGTGGGAGCGCCGTGGGCGTAGAAAAAAATTTCGGTCACACGCTGCGCTCGAATGCTGCGCATCCGCATCTGTTCACTAGCCGGCTTCCATCCCATGCCACACCGCCAGGGTCGCGACCATCGCGCCGTCATAGCGGTGGAGCGCCACATGGCCGCTGTCGCCGAATTGGATGAACCATTCCCGGAACTCGGGCGGCATCTCCTCGACCGGCCGGCCGACCTCGGGATGCGTGGCCAGCCCCTTGACGCCCTGCCGGATGGCGCGAATTGCACGGCCGAGCAGCGTCGCGGTTTTTCGGCCCCAGGAAGCCATGCAGACGCCACGTCCCGCAGCGCGGGCGGCGTCCAGATCAGTCGTGGCACGGATTATTCGTGAGAGGGGGGCGGTTCCGCGTCCTCGCCAGCCTCAAGCCGAGCCAGCCATGCGTCCGCTTCGGCCGCGGTCGCATGCTGACCCGATGCCCGATATTCGGCCCCTGCGGCGAGCGCATCTTGCCGTAGTTGCTCGCGCCGTTCCTCGCGCTTGACGTACTGCTCGATCGCTTTGCGCATCAACCAATGAGACGAGCGGCGGCGTGCGTGTGCGAGCTTCTGCAAGCGGGCCTTGATCTCGGCATCCAGTTTCAGGCTGGTGGTGGGTAAGGTTGGCATGAGGTGCCTCTTGGTGCTACCATGGGTTAATATGGGACGCACCGGATCGTTTTGCCAGCCGACTCGGGGGGCTTGTCCAAGCTCCAACTCGCCGTTGGTGCTGGCCGGCAAGCACCCACACCAGTCCAGCGCCGCCCTGCGACGCTCCGGCTACATGCAGATGCCCGGACCGCGCTGGTTTTGGAGTAGTGGCCAGGAAAACGAAACAAAAACAATGTATTACGGGGGCGTATTCGGTCTGCGTGTCGATCGCCACGGCGCATGATGATCGTTTCGTGCTAGGGCCATCGAATGATCTCACCCCAAGGGGTTCTCGCGTCGATCGTGTTGGGGACGCCACCTCACGCCGCCCGCCGCTCGCCGTCCCCCTCGCCGAGCGCCCTCAACACATCCATGCGCAGCACGATCACGCCCTGGCGGTCCGGAAGCGCAATGATCTTTTCACGTTTGAGCTCGGAAAGCGTGCGGCACACGGTCTCAATGGTGAGCCCGAGATAGTCCGCGATGTCACCCCGGCTCATCGGCAGGTCGATGCGCGCGCCCGTGGGCGAGGTGCCCGCCCGCCGCGCGGCCATCGTCAGAAGGAACGAGGCGATCCGTTCCCTCGCCGTCTTGCGGCCGAGCAGCAGCATCTGATCCTGGGCCTGGGACAATCCGCCGCACACCGTCGCCAGGAGCCGGAGGCCCAATTTCGGATGGGTTTCGAACAACGCCTCGACGTGGCGGCGGGGATAGCGGAGGATCTTCGCCTCGGTGATCGCCTCGGCCGTATAGGCGTGGGTGTCGAAGCGGCCGAAGCCGAAGAAATCGCCGGGGAAGAAGAATTCCGCGATGTGCCGGCGCCCGTCGGCGAGCACCTTGCACATCCGCACGACGCCGCTCGCGACCTTGAAATAGCCGGTGGCGGGATCGCCCTCGTGGAAGACGGCCTGCCCGCGCTTGAGTGCGAGCGGGGCGGCGATATCGTCGATATCCTCGATCGCCTCCGCGCTCCGTCCGATCGCAAAGGGCCCGATCCCGGGCGGGACGAACGCGCCTCGCGCGAAGTGGCGATACCTGTCCTGCCCGCTGTTTCCGGAAACCCCGAGCGAGGTGACCATGTCCAACTCCCTTCGTCTCGCGTTGCGATACTCTGGGAGATGGAATTAAGCCGGCTTGCGGCGGCGGGTAAGTCAGGTCTTGTCCCTACGTAGTATTGCGTAGGCGGCCCGATCTTAGGAGTGCCCGCGCCGCCAGGGCGCGGCGGATGGTGTCGAGGAGGCGTCCCTCCTCGATCGGTTTCTCCAACAGCGCCGCGGTCCCGGCGGCGAGCGCCTTGGCCTCCGCATCGACGCGGCCGGTGATGAGGATGACCGGGATATCGATTCCTTTCGCCCTCATGACTTTCACGAGCTCGTGGCCGCTCATGCCGGGGAGGTTGATGTCGAGCACCAAGCAGCCGTCGCGATCGCACCCGTAGCGGCCGAGGAAATCGGCCCCGGATCCGTAGTCTTCCACGTCGAGACAATGCGACTCCAAGAGCGCCCTCAACGAATCGCGCACCGCCTCGTCGTCGTCGACGACGAAGATCGTCGGTGCGCGCGCGCGGGCCGCGCGCGACTCCTGCGTTGGGGTTGGCCCGGCGCCGCTCATCCGCGCCAAGCTAACTCCGGACGGCGGGCGGGCGAAATACGGATTTCTACGTAAGGCCCTGTTGAGAATCTACTGCTGCACGATGTTGGTTTTTGGGCTGATGGTGTAGTTCCAATCGCCGTGGAAGTCGTGGCGTTGGAGGTTGAGGGCGTCCATCTCGGCG
>JBQTIU010000061.1:0-20027 GCA_052387815.1 Pseudomonadota bacterium | reverse complement strand
GGTCGTTCAGGCCCGGGATCATCGGCGCCGCCATCACGCCGGTCGGCCCGCCGCCCCCCGCCCGCGCGCCGTTGGGGGCGTGGCGGCGCGCGGGGGTGGCGGCGCGCGGCTCCATCCGCCGCGCCAGATCGCCCTCGAGCGTGGTCACCGACACGCACACCCGCGCGAGGCGCTTGGCCGCCATCGGCGCCAGGATGTCGAGGTCGCGCACGACCAGGGCCGATTTGGTGACGATGGTCAGCGGATGGTTGAATGCGGCGAGCGTCTCGAGAATGCGCCGGGTGATCTTGAGCTCGCGCTCGATCGGCTGGTAGGGATCGGTGTTGGTGCCGAGCGCGATCGGGGACGCCCGGTAGCCCGGGCGCCGGAGCTCGGCGGCCAGCAATTGGGCCGCCTCGGGCTTGGCGAACAGCTTGGTCTCGAAATCGAGCCCCGGCGACAAGCCGAGATAGGCGTGGGAGGGGCGCGCATAGCAGTACACGCAGCCGTGCTCGCACCCCCGATAGGGGTTGATCGACTGCTCGAACGGGATGTCAGGCGACTCGTTGCGGGCAATGATCGTCCGGCTGGCATCGATGGCGACCGTCGTCGGCAGCGGCGGCGGGTCGTCCTCCGCCCGCCAGCCGTCGTCGATGGCAATGCCGGCGGTGGACTCGAACCTTCCGGCCGGGTTGCTGACCGCGCCGCGGCCCTTGCGCGCCCGGGGGGCAATGACCTCGATCATGGGCCGCAAGCCTAGCGCGGCTTCTGGAACATTTCAAGAACAAAATCGATGCCCGCCGGCCCGGCGCCCACTCGCGCGCGGGATCAGTGATTCAAGCACGCGCCGCACGTATGCCGCCGACCCGGCGCCCACTCGCGCGCGGGATCAGTCCGTCAGCTCGCGCCAGATGCGGTCCATTTCGGCCTGGCCCTTGGCGAAGACCTCGACGATCCGGGGGTCGAAATGCGCCTTGGGGTCGATCCGCTCGTCGCCTTCGAGGATGATGCGGCACGCCTGCTCGTGGTCAAAGCCCGGCTTGTAGGGCCTGGGCGAGCGCAGCGCGTCGTAGACATCGGCCATTTGCACGATGCGCGCGGCGAGCGGGATCGCGGCCCCCTTGAGGCGGTTGGGATAGCCGGTGCCGTCCCATTTCTCGTGATGGCAGCGGGCGATGTCGGCCGCCATCTTGAGGCGGTCGGAGGCGACCAGGATCTGATAGCCGAGTTCGGGATGGCGACACATCTCGGCCCACTCCTCGGGCGTGAGCTTGCCCTTCTTCTTGAGCACGGCCGCATCGACGCTCATCTTGCCGACGTCGTGGAGCTGGGCCGAGTAGCGGATCTCGTCGCAGAAGGCCTGCGGCAGGCCCATCGCGTTCGCCAGCACATAGCTGTATTCGTTGCACCGCACGATGTGGTTGCCGGTGACCTCGTCGGAGAGTTCGGCGGCGCGGGCGAGCAGGCGGATCGAAAGCTGGAAGGCGTCCTCGGTCTGGTCCTTGAGGGCGGCGATCTGCCGGCGCTGGCGGGCGAGCGTGCGGCTCCTCGAAACCAGGCGCTGGTTCTGATCGGAGATGCGCTCGATCATGTCGGCCCGCTCGATGGCGCCGCCGACGATGTGGTCGATCGGCCGGATGAGGTTCCCTTGCGCGGCCGTGAAGGGCAGCCCGCGCCCGTTGCGGTCGCGCCGGTTGATGAGCGCGACGACCCCGATCACCTCGTCGGCGTAGTTCCTCACGGCGAAGGCCAGCATCGACTTCGATCGGTAGCCATGCGTCCGGTCGGAGGCCGGGTTGAAGCGGTAGGGGGCTTTGGCGGGGATCTCGTAGACGTCATCGACGCGCACCGCGGCCCCGGTCCGCGCGACATAGCCGGCGATCGAGGGGCCGTCGATCGGCAGCGTCAGGTCGAGCGGCGGGATTTGGACCACGTCGTTCTGCAGGCTCGCGACTTCGAGCACTCGTCTGGCGCCGCGGCGGCGAACGATGAAGATCGAGCCCGCCTCGGCGCCAGTGAGCTGCCGGCTCTTCAGCAGCACGCGGCTCATTAGGTCGCCCACCGCCGGACGCGGCGCGGCCTCGATGAACTCCATGAATTCGAGCAGCATGTTCATGGGCGAAGGCTCGGGCGCCGACGGCGATCGAAGGGAGGCATCATTCAACCGGAGGCCGGGGCAAAAGTAAACCGCCGCCAGCGGCGCCGGATCTCCGCGATGGTCGCCGCAGCGAGCGCCTGGGCGATCAGGCGGCGCACGTGCCCGGCGGCCTTGGGGGCGAGCGTCGCGGCCGCGCCCTCGGCCCGGAAGCGCACGAACGCGGTAGTGGTCCGGAGCCAGGTGAGCCGCCGCATCGGCGCGAGGAAGGGCGCGATGGCCCGTTCGGCCTCCTGCCCGACGGCGCGGAAATAGGCGCGGTGGAACCGATCGATCTCGGCGGGCGAAAGCGCGCGCGCGCAGTCGCGGTCCCAACCCGTGGCCGGCCACAGGCTGGCATGCGCGAGATCGATCGCCGGCGCGCCATAGAGCGCCTTTTCGAGATCGACGAACACCGCGCCGCGCGCGGGCGCGACCAGGAAATTGCCGGGGTGGGCGTCGGTGACCACCAGCGCGCGCGGGGTGGCCGCGAGTTCGCTGGCGTGAACGCGGGCGAATTCGCGCGCCCAGTCGAGCTCGGATTCGAGCTGGCGGCGGGCGCGCGGCCCAACCCGCGCCGGCCCCAAGAAAGCGGCGTTGCGCTCGATTCGAGCGAGCGTCGCGGCGAACGGGTCGGCCGGGTCGGCGAGCGGCGGCCTCGCCTCGGCCGCGGGCAGGGGCAGCGAATGAATGGCGGCCAGCGCCTCGGCGATCGTCTCGAGGTCGGCCGGCAAGCGCGGCGGCCGGCCGGCCACGCGCTCGACCACGAGAGCCCCGAAGGGCAGCCCGGGCCCCGGGGCGAGGGTCGCATGCAGGCGCGGCGTGCGGCCGCTGGCGTGGGCGCGGCGGAAGCCGGCCGCCTCGTAGGCAAGATCGGGCACGCCGAGGTAAGGGACCCGCAACAGCGCGCCGCGCGCCCCGATCCCGAAGTGGAGATGCGCAAGGCCCTTGCGCGGCAACTGCCGGAGCTCGTCCGGCGTCACGTCGGCGAAGCGCCTGAGCCGCGCCAGCGCGCGGGCAAGCGCGGCCTTGTCGGGGGACAGCGCCATGGCCCATGGATAACACGTCGCGGCTGTCCGATCGGGCTCGTCTTGTTATGATCGGCGCCAATGCTCAGCATCGTGATCCCGACCCTCGATGCCGCCGGCTCGATCGAGGCGACGCTCGCGGCCCTCGCGGAGGCCGCCGGCCTCGACCACGAGATCGTGGTCAGCGACGGCGGCTCGCTCGACGGTACGCTCGCCGGGGCGGCGCGGCGCGGGGCACGAGTCATCGAGGGCCCGCGCGGCCGTGGGCGCCAGCTCAGCCGCGGCGCACAAGCGGCGGCGGGCGAGTGGCTCCTGTTCCTTCATGCCGACACGCGGCCAGCCCCGGGCTGGAGCGCGGTGGTCTCGGAATTTTGCGCCGACGAGCGCAATCGCGACCGCGCCGGCTATTTCCGCCTGGTGTTCGACGACCCGAGCCCGGCGGCGCGCCGGCTCGAGGCGATGGTGCGGCTGCGCTGCCGTCTGTTGGCGCTGCCTTACGGCGACCAGGGGCTGATCGTCGCGCGCGCGACCTACGAGGCCGTGGGCGGCTTCAAGCCGCTGCCGCTCATGGAGGACGTCGAGCTCGTGCGCCGCCTCGGGCGCCGGCGGCTGGTGGCGCTCGAGCATGCGGCGATCACCTCGGCCGCGCGCTATCGCCGCGACGGCTGGCTGCGCCGTCCGCTCCGCAACCTGTTCTGCCTCGCCCTGTACTTCGCCGGCCTCGACCCGGCGCGCATCGCCCGCCTCTACCGATGAGGCGGCGCCGGCTCGTCATCCTCGCCAAGGCGCCGGCGCTCGGCCGCGTCAAGCGCCGGCTTGCCGCCGCGATCGGCGCCGGGGCTGCGCTCGGCTTCTACCGCCGCACGCTCGGGGCCGTTCTGTTGCGCCTCGGGCGCGACCGGCGCTGGCAGACGGTGCTCGCCGTCACTCCCGATCGCGCCGCCCGCCGCTCTCGCCTGTGGCCGGTGCGGCTCGAGGCCCGCGCGCAGGGGCCGGGCGATCTGGGCCAGCGCATGGGTCGGGTGTTCCGCCAACTGCCGCCGGGGCCGGTGGTGATCGTCGGCGCCGACATTCCCGAGCTGGCGGCCGAGCATATCGCCCGCGCCTTCGGCGCGCTGGGCGCGGCCGACGCGGTGTTCGGGCCGGCGCCCGACGGCGGCTATTGGCTGGTCGGGTTGCGGCGCGGGCCCTCGCTGCCCGGCCTGTTCGCCAACGTCCGCTGGTCGAGCGCCGAGGCGCTCGACGACACCCTCGCCAACCTGCGCGGAAGGCGCGTGCGGCTCATCGACACGCTCGCGGATGTCGACGATGGGGCGGCGCTGGCGCGCTGGCGCGCGGCGCGCTGGACAGCTTCTTAGGCCGTCGCCTTGGGCTTGACGGCCTGGTGTTCTTGCAGCCGGGGCATCAATTCGACCAGGTTGCAGGGCCGCAAGCGGTTGTCGAGCTGCCAGCGCAGGATTTCGTCCCAGCCGTCGCGGCAGGCCCCGGGCGATCCCGGCAGGGCGAACAGGTAGGTGCCGCCGGCGACCCCGCCGACAGCCCGGCTTTGCAGGGTCGAGGTGCCGATCTTCTGGAAGCTGATCATCCGGAAGAGTTCGCCGAACCCGGCGATCTCCTTCTCGAACACCGACTGGAACGCCTCGGGCGTCACGTCGCGGCCGGTGACCCCGGTGCCGCCGGTCGAGATCACCACGTCGATCCCGGGATCGGCGATCCAGGCCTTGAGCTGGGCGACGATGGCCTCGCGCCGGTCGCGCACGATCCGGCGGTCGGCGAGAACGTGACCGGCGCCGGCGATGAGGTCGACGAGCGTGCCGCCCGATTTGTCGCTGGCAAGATCGCGGCTGTCGGAGACCGTCAGGACCGCGATGCGGACCGGCAGGAACGGCCGTGTTTCGTCAATTCTTGGCACTGCGGACCGCCCCGATTGCCTCGCCGTCGCGGGCAATGTAGGTCGGCCACGCGCCGGCGGCAATGGCGTCGATGGCCGGCGTGGGCTGGCCCAGCCGGTCGGCGTAGACGGCGTAGTTGTAAAGGATGCGGATGATGAAATGCCTGGTCTCGGGCGCGGGCAGGCTTTCGACGAACAGCAGCGCGTCATCGCGGGTGTCGCCGCCGACCATGTCCTTCTTGCGCTTCCAGCGCGCCAGGTTGCCGGGCCCGCCGTTGTAGGCGGCGGCCAGCCGGATCAGGTCGCCCTGGACCACCTCGTTCTCCAAGAGATGCTTGATATAGCGCTGGCCGAGCGTGACGTTGAGCTCGGGATCGAACAGGCCCTCGGCGCGGCCGCGGAAGGTGCGGCCGTCCATGAACGCCGCCGTCTGCGGCATGAGCTGCATCAGCCCGCGCGCGCCCTTGGGGCTGACGGCCTGCGGGTTGAACGCCGATTCCTGGCGCATGAAGGCGAAGACGAGCGCGCGGTCGACCTCGTAGCCGCCGATCGGCTGCCAGCGCGGAACCGGGTACAGCGCGCCATCGTGCGGCCGGCCGTCGAGCTCGGACAGCTCGCGACCCAGCCGCATCGACAAGCCCGGCATGTTGGCGCGCATGGCGACGGCGAGCAGGGCGCGCAGCCGGCCCGGTCCGCCCGCCGAATAGGCGCGCCGCAGCTCGCGTTCGGCCATGGTGTCCTCGCCCGCTTGGAGGAGGGCGAAGGCGCGCAGGCCGGCGGGCGAGCGCAGGAGGAGCTGGAGGTCGGCCTCGGTGAGCTCCGGGGCCTGCCAGCCGAACGGCGAGGGGTGGAGCAGCGAGCGGTTGGCGAGGAGGCCATAGAAGGTGCGCGGATGCTGGGCGGCGAGAGCGAACCAGTAATTGACCACCGCGAAATTCTTGCTGCGGGATTGGGAGCGGGCCGCCCAAAAGGCGCCGGCGGCGAGGTCCCAGGCTTGGCCGTCGGGGGTCCGCGCCAAGGCCTCGAAATGGCCCGCCGCCTTGGCGAACTTCTCCTGACGGAACAACGCCAGCCCGGCGATCCAGTTGGCGCGCGGGACGATGTGGCCGGAGCGCTGCGCGGCTTCGCTGGCCAGCTCGATCGCCTTGCCATCCTCGCCGTGCGTGAAGTACCCGGCGGCGATCTGCGCCTTGAGGTGGTCGTATTCGCCGGCGCTCAACAGCCGCGCCGCTTCGCGGGTGTGAAGAAGTTGGCTCGCGGCCGCGACCTCGCCCTCGCGAAGCCGGGCGCGGATCTGGGCCTTGAGCGCCGCGGCGCGCATCTGCGCCTCGCCCGCCAGCGCAAGGCCGGGCGGCGCGGGCGGATCGAGCGGCGGCCCGAGATCCTCGGCCGACCAGCCGGCCGACAGCGCCTCGCCGGCCGGCCGTTTCAAGGGCGGCGCGCCGGTCGGCGCCCGGCGCTGGGCCAGGCGGTAAATCGTCGGGGCGTCGGGGTGATCGGCGTATTGGTCGAGCCACGTCGCCAGCTCCGCATAGGTCGATCTATAGCGGGTCGGGTGGAGATAGCGTTGCGCGAGCACGTGCCCCGCCAGCCGGCGGTCCTTGAGCCGGGCGATGTCCGCGTCGGCGGCTGCCCACTCGCCGCGTCGCTGAACCTGGAAGATGCGGCGATAAAGGCCGGCGTCGGCGGCCGACAGGATGGCCGGCAGGTCGGCGGCGGTCTCCGGCACCGCGTCCACGCGGGGGAGCGCGGCGACATTGGCAGCGTTGGCGGCTGCGGCCGGAGAGGCGAGCGCCGGCAGAGAGAGCGCCAGCGCCAGGTAGATGGCCCGGCGCAGCCGTAGGGCCGCGCCATCCAGCGCAGTATTGTTTCGCGCCCCCCCGATCATGCCGACCATGATAGATGATCAACCCTGCGCCCGACAAACATAAATCTCGGCCGCCGGCACTACAGATTGTGGATAAAAAGCGAATTTGTTGAAATATAGCGGTTTATCCGACCGACTTGAGTTTAGCCTTGATCGCCAATAAATCACGCCAGGAATCGCGCTTTTGTGCCGGAGAACGCAATAGATATGCCGGATGGTAGGTGGCGAGCGCCGGGATGGGGCGGGGAAGGGCCGCGGTGGAATACTCGAACCAGCGGCCGCGCAATTTTATGATTCCCTCCTGGGTTCCAAGCAGGGTCTTGGCGGCAATCCCGCCGACCAGGACCAGCACGGCGGGCGCCACCAGTTCGATCTGTCGTTCGACGAACGGCTGGCAGAGGGCGATCTCGCCGGCGGTCGGCGTGCGGTTGCCGGGCGGCCGCCAGGGTAGGATATTGGTAATGTAGACCGCGCCCCGGTCGAGACCGATCCAGCCCAGCATGCGGTCCAAAAGCTGGCCGCTCACCCCGACGAACGGTTTGCCCTGGCGGTCCTCGTCGGCCCCCGGCGCCTCGCCCACGAACATGACCCGGGCCAAGGGATTGCCGTCGGCGAAAACGAGCTTGGTCGCGGTGGCCTTGAGGGCGCAGCCGTCGAAAGCGGCGAGCGCGGCCTTGAGCTCGTCGAGCGTGCCCGCCGCCCCCGCCAGCGCCCGGGCGCGCTCGGCGGCCGGCCGGGCGGCCGGGGCGGCGCGCGCTGGCATCGGCTGGCCGTCGGTAGGGGCCGGTTTGAACCCGGCCGGCGGGCGGGTCGAAGGACCGGCCCCCACGCGGCCCAGCCGGTCGACCGGGACCTCGCCGATCGCCTCGTCGGCGCCCATCTCGATGAGCCAGCGCAACTTGGCGCGATGCTCGTTCATGGCGGCGAGAAAGTATATGAATTCAGGTATAAGGTCTAAACCGATTTTCGGCGTTTTTCCGCTTGGGCCTGACACCTTTCCGCGGGGGACTGAAGCGTGGCGCGCGAGCGGATGGAGTACGACGTCACGGTGGTCGGCGCCGGGCCGTCCGGCCTGTCGGCGGCGATCCGGCTGCGCCAGCTCGCCGCCGCCGCCGGCCAGCAGCTCCAGGTCTGCGTCATCGAGAAGGGCGCCGAGGTCGGCGCTCATATTCTCTCGGGCGCGGTGATCGAGCCCCGGGCGCTTGACGAACTCATTCCGGATTGGCGCGCCAAGGGGGCGCCGCTCAACACGGCGGCGGCCGAGGATCGGTTCCTGTTCCTGACCCGCGCCGGCGCGTATCGCCTGCCCACCCCGCCGCCGATGCGCAACCGCGGCAACTACATCGTCAGCCTCGGCAATTTGTGCCGCTGGCTCGCCAAACAAGCCGAGGCGCTGGGCGTCGAGATCTATGCGGGCTTCGCTGCCGCCGAAGTGCTGTACGACGACGCCGGGCGGGTGGCGGGCGTGGCGACCGGCGACATGGGGGTGGGCAAGGACGGCCAGCCGACTGCCAGTCACCAGCCCGGGGTCGAACTGCGCTCGCGCCTGACGCTGTTCGCCGAGGGCTGCCACGGCTCGCTCGCCAAGACGCTGATCGAGCGCTTCGAGTTGCGCGCGGCGGCCGATCCGCAGACCTATGGGATCGGCCTCAAGGAGCTGTGGGAAGTCGACCCCTCCCGCCACCGCCCGGGCCTGGTCGTCCATTCGATCGGTTGGCCCTTGGATGCCCGCACCTACGGCGGGTCGTTCATCTACCACCTGGAGAACAATCAGGTCGCGGTCGGGTTCGTGGTCGGGCTCGACTACGAAAACCCGTATCTCGACCCGTTCGAGGAGTTCCAGCGCTTCAAGACCCATCCCGCCATCCGGCCGACCTTCGCGGGTGGGCGGCGGGTGGCCTATGGCGCGCGGGCGGTGAACGAGGGCGGTTTCCAGTCGGTTCCCAACCCGGTCTTTCCGGGCGGGGCGCTGATCGGCTGCGCCGCCGGCTTCCTCAATGTGCCGAAGATCAAGGGGACGCACACGGCGATGAAATCCGGCATGCTCGCCGCCGAGGCGGCGTTCACGGCGCTGGCGGGCGGCACCCCCGAGCTCGGCGAATATCCGCGTCTGCTGGCCGGTTCCTGGGTGTGGGACGAGCTTTACCGGGTCCGCAACCTGCGGCCCGCTTTCCGCTGGGGATTATGGGCCGGGCTCGCCTATGCTGGGCTCGACACGTATATCTTGCGCGGCCGGGCGCCGTGGACCCTCCACCATCGCGCGGATCACGAGGCGCTCCAGCCCAAGGACCGCTGCCGGCCGATCGACTACCCCAAGCCCGACGGCAAGGTGAGCTTCGACCGCCTGTCCTCGGTGTTCCTGTCGGGGACCAACCACGCGGACAACCAGCCCCTGCACCTGCGGCTCAAGGACTCGGGCGTGCCGGTGGCGCACAACCTGGCGCTCTACGACGCGCCCGAGCAGCGCTACTGCCCGGCCGGGGTCTACGAAATCCTGTACGAGGAGAGCGGCAAGCCGCGCTTGCAGATCAACGCCCAGAATTGCGTGCACTGCAAGACCTGCGACATCAAGGATCCGACCCAGAACATCGACTGGGTGGTGCCGGAGGGCGGCGGCGGGCCAAACTACCCAAATATGTAAGAATCTGCCCACCGCGACGGTGGCGCCGGGCCGGGCGATTGGCTATGCTTGCAGGCGACATGCGAACTAGGATGCGATCACGGCGCGGGTCGGGCGCGCGGCTGGCGGCGGCGATTCTGGCGGCGGCGGTGGCGGCCTGCGCCGAGGGCGGCGGGGGTGCGGTCGCTCCGGTCCCGGAGGCGCCCGCCTTCAGCGCCTCGGCGCTCGGCAATTACCTTGCCGCGCGCCAAGCCGAGCGGCAGCGCGACCAGGGTTCCGCCGCGCGGTTCATCCTCGCGGCGCTCGAGGAAGATCCCGAGAACTTCGATCTCTTGAACCGCGCGCATACGCTGCTGATCGGCGATGGCCGCGTCAGCGAGGCGGTCGACATCGCGCGGCGGATCGTGCGCTTGAGCGCCGCCAACCCGCAGGCCAACCTGACGCTGGCGCTGATCGAGGCGCGCGACGGCGACCATGCCGGCGCCCTGCGGCGGCTCGAAGGCCTGCCGATTACGGGCGTCCACCGGGTGGTCCTGCCCTTGGCGATCGCGTGGCTCAACCTCGCCCAGGGGCGGCCGGCCGCGGCCCTCAATGCCTTGCGTGCCGTCGCCGAAGTCCGGGGCTTCAAGGCGTTCTACGATTACCATGCCGCGCTGATCAACGATCTGGCGGGGCGCAGCGGCGAGGCGGAGGAACATTATCGCCAGGCGCTCGAGGTCGAAGGCGGACCGCCGCCACGGCTGGCCGAGGCGGCGGTGCGCTTCTTCGAGCGCCAGGGGCGCAGCGAGGCGGCGCGCGCCATCCACGCCCGCCTCGCGGCCCAGAACCCCGACGCGGCCGGCGCCGAGGCGTTCCCGGCCGGCGCCGAGACGGCCCGGCTCGTCCCCGACGTCGCCTCCGGCCTTGCCGAGGCGCTCCTCAACACCGCCAGCGCGCTGCGCCAGGAAAACAACGGCCAGCTCGCGCTCACCTACGCCCGGCTGGCGCTGGCGCTGGTCCCCGATATGCCGGTCGCGATCCTGCTGGTGGCCGAGATCTTCGAGGGCCAGGGGCAGCGCGAGGCCGCCAATGCGTTATATGCGCGCATCCCGGTGTGGTCGTTGTTCGACTGGCCGGCGCGGCTCAAGGTGGCGCAGAACTTCAACGCCATGGGCCGGACGGAGGAGGCGATCCAGCTGCTCGAGGCGATGGCGGCCGAGCGAGCGGACCGCGGCGAACCGCTGCTCGCCATCGGCCAGCTGCTGCGCGTCAAGGAGCGCTTCAGCGAGGCGGCGGCGGCCTACGATCGCGCGATTCTGCGCCTGGCCAAGGTCGAGCCCCGGCACTGGTCGATTTTCTACGCCCGCGGCATCGCGCTCGAGCGCGCCAAGCTTTGGCCGCGCGCCGAGGCCGATTTCAAGCGCGCGCTCGAACTCAGGCCCGAGCAGCCCGACGTGCTCAACTACCTCGCCTATTCCTGGGTCGAGCAGGGGGTCAATTTCCAAGAGGCGCAGACCATGCTCGAGCGCGCGGTCCAGCTGCGGCCCAACAGCGGCCACATCATCGACTCGCTGGGCTGGGTGATGTACCGCACCGGCCGCTACCGCGAAGCGACCGAGCTGCTCGAACGCGCCGCCGAGCTGGTGCCGGAAGACCCGGTCATCCTCGACCATCTCGGCGACGCCTTGTGGCAGGTCGGGCGCACCAACGAGGCGCAATTCCAATGGCGCCGGGCGCTCAACAACAAGCCCGAGCCGGCGGTGCGCGCCGAGATCGAGCGCAAGCTCGCGCGCGGCCTCATGCCGAGCACCAGCCAGCGCGGCAGTTGACCGCCGGCGCCCCAGGGCTTCCGCATTCGGCGGACTCCAAGCGGGCTTGCGTAGACGGGGCGCGAGGCATCGCCTCGCCGCAATGATCCTCTCCAGGGGGCGATGTCCATCGACATCGGGTGGCGAGCGTGAGCCGAGCCCGCGCGAGGCGCTGCCTCGCGAGGGGCAGCGCCGAATTGGGTTGCGCCGGCCCCTCACCCGCCGCTGCGCGGCGACCTCTCCCGACGGGAGAGGTGACGCGATCGATCTCGCGGCGTCCAAATGCAATTGTCCTCCCGGCGCCCCGACCGGCGACGGCCCCGGCCCAGCTCGACCTTTGCCTGCACATGCTGGGCCGGCGCGCCAAGGCGCGGTGGGCGGTGGCGAGCGGCCGCCGCAAAGAGGCGAGCCGATCGCCGGTTGTGAAGCGGGCGGGGCGGTGGTAAGTCGTTCCCCCCGGCAGTTTCGAATCCGAAGGGCGCGCGCCAGACCGGATGTCCCAGCCCGTCGCACTCATCACCGGCATCACCGGCCAGGACGGCGCCTATCTCGCCGAATTCCTGCTCGCCAAGGGCTATATCGTGCACGGCGTCAAGCGGCGCTCGTCGTCCTTCAACACCGAGCGGGTCGACCATCTCTACGCCGACCCGCACCGGCCGGGCGTGCGGTTCTTGATGCACTACGGCGACCTCGCCGACGCCACCAACCTCATTCGCCTGGTGCAGGAGACCCGGCCCAGCGAGATTTACAACCTCGCCGCCCAGAGCCACGTCCAAGTGAGCTTCGAGACGCCCGAATACACGGCCAATGCCGACGCGCTCGGCGCGCTGCGCCTCTTGGAGGCGATCCGCATCCTCGGGCTGGCCCGACACGTGCGCTTCTATCAGGCCTCGACCTCCGAGCTCTACGGCCTCGCCGAGGAGACGCCGCAGCGCGAGACAACGCCCTTCCGCCCGCGCAGCCCCTATGCCGCCGCCAAGCTCTACGCCTTCTGGATGACGGTCAACTACCGCGAGGCGTACGGGTTGCATGCCTCGAACGGCATCCTGTTCAACCACGAGGGGCCGACCCGCGGCGAGACTTTCGTCACCCGCAAGATCACCCGCGCCGCGGCGGCGATCGAGGCCGGGCTCCAGGACCGGCTTTATCTCGGCAACCTCGACGCCGCGCGCGACTGGGGCCATGCGCGCGACTATGTCGAGGGCATGTGGCTGATGTTGCAGCAGCCGACCCCCGACGACTACGTCTTGGCGACCGGCGAGGCGCACAGCGTGCGCGAGTTCGCCGCGCTCGCCTTCGTCCATGTCGGCCGGCCCATCGCCTGGCGCGGCACGGGCATCGACGAGCAAGGCGTGGATGCGAAGACCGGCGAGTTGCTGATCGAAGTCGACCGGCGGTATTTCCGCCCGACCGAGGTCGAGCATCTGCGTGGCGACGCGAGCAAGGCGCAGCGCGTGCTCGGCTGGCGCCACAAGACCGGCTTCGCCGACCTGGTGCGCGAGATGGTCGACGCCGATCGCCGGCAGCTCAAGCGCGAGATCGAGTTCCGTGCCAGCCGCGACTGAGAAGGACTTCCCGCTCGCCGGCAAGCGCGTCTTGGTGGCGGGGCACCGCGGCATGGTCGGCCAGGCGATCGTCCGCCGGCTCGCCGCGCTCGACTGCGAGGTCCTGACGGTCGGGCGCGAGAGCCTCGACCTGTCGCGCCAGGCCGAGGTCGAGGACTGGTTCGGGACGGCGCGCCCCGACGCGGTGTTCCTCGCTGCGGCGCGGGTGGGCGGCATCCATGCCAACAACACGCGCCCGGCCGAGTTCATCTACGAGAACCTGGCGATCGAGGCGAACGTCATCCATGCCTGCTGGCGCGCCGGCGTGGGCAAGCTCCTGTTCCTGGGCTCATCCTGCATCTATCCGCGGCTGGCCCGACAGCCGATGTCCGAGGACGCGCTCTTGACCGGCCCGCTCGAGCCCACCAACGAGTGGTACGCGGTAGCCAAGATCGCCGGCCTCAAGATGGCCCAAGCCTATCGCCGGCAATACGGCTGCAACTTCATCTCCGCGATGCCCACCAACGTCTACGGGCCGGGCGACAATTTCCACGCCGAGGACGGCCACGTCATCGCCGCCCTCCTCTTGAAGTGTCACCGCGCCCGCCTGGCGCGCGCGCCCACCGTCGAGATCTGGGGCACGGGCACGCCGCGCCGCGAGTTCCTGTTCGCCGACGACCTCGCCGACGCGCTGGTGTTCCTGATGGAGACTTACGCCGAGGAAGGGACCGTCAATGTCGGCGCCGGGACCGACGTGACGGTCCGCGAGCTCGCCGAGATGGTCGCCAGCGTGGTCGGCTTCAGCGGCGCCTTCACCTACAACCCGGGCCGGCCCGACGGCGTGGCGCGCAAGCTCCTCGATGGCAGCCGCCTCAAGACCTTGGGCTGGACGGCGCGGACCTCCTTGCAAGACGGCCTCGAGCGCACCTACGCCTGGTTCCTCGAACACGAGGCCCGGGCGGCGTGAGGCGCGGTTGCGGGGCGGCCGGTTTTGCGCGTAATCTCCCTCCCCGGTGGTGGGGCGTCGCCAAGTGGTAAGGCAGCGGATTTTGGTTCCGCCATCCGGAGGTTCGAATCCTCCCGCCCCAGCCAGCCATTTCAACAAGTTATAAAACTGGCCGGTCTGTTCGAAAGCGGTTCGGCAACCACATGGCAACCGCGCGAAGCCTTTCGCGCTCCAAGAGCCACGTCGGCCGCGGCGTCGCCATCGCAGCCGGCGCGCTTTTGCGACAAAAAAAGGCGGCGTCATGGCAGCACTCTCGAACCAAGCCCGGCAGGACGAAGCCGACCGGTCCAAGTTCTTCCTCGACTCGGCCATCGAGGGTTTCGAGACCGCCATTGAGCTGCTGTCACCTGCTACAAGCACAACGTGGACGTCCGCTGGCAGCCGATGATGTGGAAGAGTCCCAAGCAGAGGATATCGCGGCCGAGCGACACCTGAACCTCGGTGCCGCCACCGGCGAAGTCCATCAGCCGCGCGTCGGGGAAATGGTAAGCCGGCGATTTCGGCTCGTCGCCGAACGGCACTGCGAGATCGGCGAGATGGCATTTCGTAGGGGCGGGTTTATAACCCGCCCGCACGGGCCGGTTTGAAACCGGCCCCTACATAGGGAAACGGCGATACATATTGGTGAGTCCGGGGGAATGGCTTGCTTTTGCATTTCCGATACCCATCTGTTAGGTTGGTACGACTTTCCAACTTTACGACTTTTGGAGTCCCGCCATGCCGCTGGTCACCGTGAAGCCGAAGTTCCAAGTCACCATCCCCGCCAAGCTGCGGGAGCAGATCGACCTGCACGAGGGAGACCTGCTCGATGCGACCCTGGTCGAGGGCGGCATCCTGCTCCGCCCCAGGGCGGTGGTAGATCGTGCTGCCGTGGCCGATCGGATCGAAGCCATCTTTCGAGATGCCAGAGCCTCTGCCTGAGGACGCGACCCGCACCGAGGGCGAGATCATGGAGGATGTCGTCGCCGAAATCGCCACGGCCAGGACCGAAAAACGTGATCGCCGCGCATGAGGGTCGTCCTCGATTGCAACGTGCTGATCTCGGCAGCGCGGACGGACGGGGTCTGCCGTGCCGTCATTGTCGAGGCGGTGCGGCATCATGAAATCGTTCTGTCGATACCGATCCTGGGAGAATACCGGGCCGTTGCAATGCAATCCAAGCAAGCCTTCGCACGCCAAACGGCGCTTGCCGTGATCGCCCAACTGGAGTCCGTGGCGCTCCTCGTCGAGCCGGTTGATCCTCCTCAGCCTCTCGCCGACCTCGACGACATGATCTACCTGGGTACGGCACTTGCCGGAGAGGCCGATACGCCGATCGCCGGCAATGTACGGGATTTTCCGGAAGAAGCCTGCGGCAGCGTGGGGATCATGACGCTGCGTGCGTTCCTCGACCGCAAGGGGTGAACCGTCAGTTCCGGCCCATTCCGGTCAGTCCATTCCACCATGACTATCGATCCCGGTCGCTCTCGGGAAGGATGGCGGAGGGAGATACATGTTGGCGTCGTGGGCTCCGCTGGCGGCAACCATGGTGGTCTTGCCGACTAGTGGCAGGTCAAGCCGCCTTACAATGTCGGCGGCGATGCAGGTCTGCGCAGCGCCAGTGTCGGCAAGCGCCTGAATCTGAAAGATTTTACGCCGTTGCCCTTCGGAGACCAACGATGCGGGGGAGGCGATCGGCAGCGGGATGATCGGCCGGTGCAGCGGATCGAACGGGATGCTGATGCACGGCATGCGAGAAGAAGCCGAGGTCGACAAGCCGCTCCGCGATCTCCTGGACAGAGTAATTGCCGTCGGAGTAAAGCCGCCGCCCGAACACCATGGCATCGCGCGCGGTGTTGAAGAACTCGACGGGCTTCTCGTCCCGCAGCAAGACGAATTTGCCTCGGTGGCTCTTCATGAGTTCAGGCAACAGCTGCTTGAACGCGGCGTAATTGCGCACCTCGATCGACTTGCGCCACGCCAGCTCCTGCGAGGAGTTGATCTCTCCCAGATACAGCACATGCCGCTGCACCACGCGCCCGCCGCCCACGCGCCGGTTCTCGACCACGCTGAAGTAGCGATGCTCCTTGCCGTCCTTCTTGCGAATCGTGACGCACAGAAACATGACGGCCACCGATTATGCCCAGATCGGCAGCCCGGAAAATGGGGCAGGTCTTCACCACAGCCGTTTCCGGCCCTCTGCGCACCCGCAGCCCCTTGGGCATCAAGCACTTGCGCAACGAAAAATCTCGCCGGTCACGTCGAATCCGCTAAGTTGGGCTAGGTTAAAGTAGTATCCTCAGCGGGTGAGGGTCCCAACCAGGGACACGAAACCCTGTTTGCGGGCGATTGCGAGATACTGCGGAACACCCAGATGCCCCCGGTCACACAGCGCTTCGACCGCTCATGGCGTTGAAGATTCGCGCCAAGATAAATCGGGAGTTGCTTGCCTGGGCACGCAAGTCTGCTGGCTTAAGTGTCTCTGAAGCTGCGAGGAAGATCGGCGGCAAGAGCCTAAAGCCGGAGCGGTTGGAGGGCTGGGAAACCGGCGCTGCGCAACCCACCGTCGCTCAGCTTCGGAAGACTGCTCAGGTTTACAAACGCCCGCTTGCTACCTTCTTTCTCGCAGAGTTTCCTCGCGACTTCACAATTCCTCACGACTTCCGCCGGTTGCCCGGTGACGGGCTGCGAGCAATCTCTCCGGAACTGCGCCTGGAAATTCGACAGGCGGAAGAACGGCGCGAACTTGCTTTGGACCTATACGATGATCTTGGTGAGCAGCCGCTAGAATTTTCTTTATCGGCATCGCTCGACGAAGAGCCGGAGGAAATCGGGGATCGTATACGCACGGCGCTAAATCTCTCCGTCGAAGAACAGCTGGGCTGGTTGGACCCTCAACGTTACAAGCCGCTCAATCAATGGCGGCGCCGTATCGAAGAGCTTGGCGTCCTTGTCTTTCAATTTTCCGATGTAGAGCCAAGCGAGTCTCTCGGTTTTTCCATTGCGGAGGCATACGCGCCGGTTATTGCCGTTAATCGTACGGTTCGGCCGAACGGCCGAATTTTTACGATGATGCACGAGTTCGCCCACCTCATGCTTCGGCAGGGCGGACTTTGCGACATCGAAGAGAACCTCACACGGCCACCCGAGGAACAACACTTTGAAGTCTTCTGCAACCGAGTTTCTGCCGCAGCGCTGGTCCCCGCCGATCATTTCGTCGCCGCCCTGCAGGCCTATGGCGGCGCACAAGGCCCACGCGATTGGACCGACGAAGTTGTCGAAGAGCTGGCAAATCGGTACTCGGTGAGCAGAGAGGTAATCGTACGCCGCATGCTGACGTTACGGCGGACGACGCAGGTATTTTACGAGAGAAAACGCGCGGATTATCGAGCTCAGCTTGCCGAGGCTCAAAGCAAAAAGGCCCAGGAGAGCGGTGGTTTTGAAAGCCCGGCAACTCGTGTCGTCAGCAAAGAAGGTCCGGCGTTCGTTCGGTTGGTCTTGGAGAACTATTACCAAGGCCACATTACTCTGAGTGACGTATGCAGCTATCTCGGCGTTCGCGTAAAACATCTGCCCAGGATTGAGCAGTCTGTGCTCGCGGCATGATTTACGAGTTGCCCGAACCCGCCCGATACAGCCTCGACACAGGTTGTCTCATTAATGCCTGGAAGAAGAATTATCCGCCGGACATGTTCGCTCCTGTCTGGCGCCATGTGGACGGTCTCATCGCCAGGAAGATTGTCGTCGCGTCGGTCGAGGTCCTGCACGAGTTGGCGGGTCAAGACGACGATCTCCACACGTGGGTCAAGGTCCGTGATGCAATGTTCCTTGATTTGATCGAACCGCTTCAGAACGAAGTGACCGCTATCATGGCCGAATATCCGAAGCTTGTCACAACGGGTCGCAATAGGGCGGATCCATTCGTCGTCGGCGTAGCGTGCTTGGGCAAGGAATCTTTAACCGTCGTGACGGAAGAAACGTCTCACCGCGCGAGCCGCAACAAGCCGAAGATCCCATTTATCTGCTGCGCAATGAATATTCGATGCATTCGATTTATCGATATGCTGAGAGAAACTGAGTGGAGATTGGCTTGATGATGCTGTCTCGCGTGGCCAAGCGCAAGCCCGTGCCGGTCCCGGAAATGCTCATTCAATCCCCTCTGCTTCGGGGCGGCCGCTGAGACCGGCAAAGCTGCTCGTGACATGCCCGCTCACCTCGCTATTTCCAAGTAGATAGGAGCATATAGAAGCCAAGGCCGCATCCGACGAGGAACGTCGCTGCGGAGATAATTGCCATGATCGTTCGAGCGTCCGACGGGACAAGGGCGAGTTCTTTTAGCGGCGATTTGATGTCCCCGACTCGGAAGTGCCACGGCGAGTTCGCGCCTTGCATATGCCTAATGCGGATGTGAGCCGAGATCAGTGCAATGATCGAGCCGGTAGCCATCGCTAAAACGCCGACAAGGAAGAATCCGAGCGACCACAACATCGGTTTAACCGGCGGCCCTTTCCCCCACGTCGTTCCGATGAACGCTAGGGTGGCGAGTGCTGCGCCTGCGTTTCCTACCCACAGACTCGTAATGGCGTGGTCGTAGACTTTCACGGTCCGCTCCAGAATGGGCTTGAGAAATTCAGCGACCTGTTCGAGCTCGCGTAACTGCCGATCGGCGCGGTCACTTTCCTCTTGGTCCATGTCTCCCCCGACACATCCAATCTGTTGTAGTGGGATTAAAGGCGATCCCGCCGGAAAGAAAAAGGGCCCGCCGCGCTGCCCTCACAGCCAGCCCCCCGCGCGCCGGCGCCGCGGCGCTATGTCCAGCACTCGACCAGCACCGTGAACTTCCTGGCCCTTTCGCCGACCTCGGCGGGCTTGAGTTCGGTGCCCGACGACTGCGTATCGTAATCGATGCCGTTGGCGTCGAGGAAGCTGCGCGCGAGGGACGCCTTGATGGCGAAATTGACGTTCTGCGGAATGTCGCCCGTCGCCCTTGCGACCCGGATGGCGTCGAGCTTTCCGACCACCACGCCGATGACGTTTCCGGCGCCGTCGAGCAGCGCTCCGCCGCTGTTGCCGGGCTGCACGGGCGCGGTGATCTGATAGAAGCGCGTGTCGTCGCCGATGCCCGAAAGGGCGCTCAAGGTTCCGGTGGTGAGGCTTGGCTCGGAGGCGAGCAAGCCGTGCAGCGGGAAGCCGAACGCCACCACCGCGTCGCCTTGCCGAACGCCCCGGCCTTCGCGGAAGCTGGCGGAGGCGCCTGGCGCCCGCGGCATCTTGAGCAATGCGAGGTCGTTCTGACGATCGCGCGCGACGACCGCCGCCGGCCCGCTTTCGCCCATCGATTGGCGCGCGCGAACCTCGCCGCATTCCTCGATGACGTGGTGGTTGGTGACAACATGCCCGGCCTTGCCGACCGCGAAGCCGGTGCCCGTGCTGTGAAGCTCGCGCTTCCTTTGCGCCGGTTGTGGAGGCGCGGCGCGGGCGACGGCCAGCGCTTCCGTAAGGCGGGCGACGAGCGCCTCGGAAACCTGGTCGTCGACCGGCAGCCCGACGCGGCTCTGGAAGGCGCGAATCGCCGTCCGGGTTTTCGACCCGATCACGCCATCCGCCGGACCGGGGTCGTAACCGAGGACGGAGAGGAGAAGCTGCGCCGTCCTGACCGTCTCGCCGGACGGCATGGATGGACTCCGCTGTTGAGGCGCCGTATAGCTCGGCGATGGCGCCGCCGCCGTTTCCGTTCGCGGCTGCCAGTTGCGCGCCATCTCCTGGGCGCGTGCAAGCTGGGCCGGCGTCATTAGCTTTGCAAACCTGTCGCGGTTGCGAACCGCATAATCGCGAGCCTCGCCCGGCGGCAACCGTGCGCCGGCGAGGTTCAGATACAGATGCGCGAGCACGTAATCCTGCGACACGCCTTGGCCCGTGTCGTACATGGCGCCGAGGCTGAACTGGGCCTTGGCGAAGCCCTGATCGGCGGCGCGGCGGTACCACTTCACGGCCTCGGCGTAGTCCTGCGGCACGCCTTGGCCCGTTTCGTACATGACGCCGAGGTTGTTCTGGGCGCCGGAGTGGCCCTGCCGAGCCAGCGGCAGAAACTCGCGCAAGGCCGTCGCGTAGTCGCCGCGCGCATATGCCGCTGCCCCCTCGGCGAACCCGGCCGAAGCCGGGGCTGCCAGCGCGAACCACAAGGCGGCGGCC
>JBQTIU010000060.1:0-37606 GCA_052387815.1 Pseudomonadota bacterium | reverse complement strand
CCCACGTCCTTGGCCTCGATCTCGACCTCGGCCTCGACCGGCGTATCGAGCCGCACCAGGGTCACCAACGGTTCGGCCTCGCGCAGCACCGATCCGATCGACCGCTTGGCGACGTCGAGCACGACGGAGTCGGCCGGCGCCTTGAGGACCACCAGCGTGCCGCGCTTGAGCGCCTTGGCGAGCCGCTCGTCGAGGCCGTCGCGTTCGCGCTTGGTGGTCACGTATTCCTCGCTGGACTTGCGCCGCCATTCGCTGGCGAAGCTCTTGGCGTTCTCAAGCGCCTCCTCGAGCTGGTGGCGGAGCTCGCGCTCCGCGTTCGCCTGGGCATCGAGTTCGTCGTTGAGCGCCAGCGCGTCCCGGCGCGCCTCGAGGACCTGGAGGCGCGAGCCGACGTTGCGCGACAGCAGCTCGGTGCGCATCGCCTCGATGTCGCGATAGAGTCCCACGCGCTCGCGCAATCCCGCCTGCCGCTGGCGGTTGGTTTCGAGCGCAGCGGTGAGGCGCTGGGCCGCGGACTCGAACGACTTGGTGCGGGCCTCGTACTCCGCCTTGCGCTGGCTGAAGATGGCGAATTGGAGCGCCTCGTCGGGGTTGCCGGGCGCAGGGGCGAACGGCTCGCCCGCGATCTCGCGTTCGAGCCGGCGCAAGGCGGCGTCGCGGCTGGCGACCTGGGCGCTGAGCTCGGCGACATCGGCCTCGACGAAGGTCGGGTCGAGCCTGGCGACGACGTCGCCGGCCTTGACCACTTGCCCCACCCGCACGTCGATCGCGCGGATGACCGAGGTCTCGAGCGGCTGCAGCAGGATGTGCGGCTCGATGGTCACCAGCCGGCCTTGGGCGACGACGATGCGGTCCATGTGGGACAGCACCCCCCAGGCGATGGCGGCGGCGAACAGCGCCACCACGACGTACAGCGTCCCCCGCCCCCACACCGGCAGGGGTCGTTCTTCGATGGCGGCGGCATCGCCCAGGAACTCCCGCACGGCCAGCTCGCGCACGGCGGGCTCGCGCACGGCGGGGGCCGGGTTGCCGGCTAGCGGCTTGGGGTCTGTTGGCGCCATAGGTGCTGATAGACCGCGCAACGCTTGAGTACCTCGCCGTGCAGGCCGAAATCGATCACCCGGCCGTCGTCGAGCACCAGGATGCGCTCGGTGGTGCGCAGGAACGACAGGCGATGGGAGATCAGGATCCCGGTCCGCCCGCGGACGATGGCGGCGAGGTTGGCGAGCACGGCGGCCTCGCTGTCGAGATCGAGCGCGCTGGTCGCCTCGTCGAAAATCAGGATCGGGGGGTCGCGCAACAGGGCGCGGGCGATCGCCAGACGCTGCTTCTGGCCACCGGAGAGATTGACGGCGCCCTCTTCGAGCACCGTGTCGTAGCCCTCGGGAAGGCGCTCGATGAACTCCTGCGCGCCGGCCAGGCGCGCGGCGCGCACGATGGCCTCGAACGGGGCCTCGGGCCGGGTGACGGCGATGTTTTCGCGCACCGTGCCGCGGAACAGGAAGCTGTCCTGCATGACCACGCCGGTATTGCGGCGCAGATGGGCCATGTCGATCTCGCGCAGGTCGATGCCGTCGAGCCGGATCAGCCCCTCTTGGACCGGATAGAATCCCTGGATGAGGCGGGTCAACGTTGTCTTACCAGACCCGCTGCGGCCGACCACGCCCAGCGTGGTGCCGGCCGGAATCTCGAACCGCACCCGGTCGAGGGCCGGCTGGTGGCGGCCCGGGTAGCGGAAGCCCACGTCCTCGAACTGCAGCCGCCCGGTGATCGCAGGTTGCAGCTTGCGGCCGGCGCCGGTCTCGGGCCGCGCGTTCATGACCTCGCCGAGCATCCTGACCGAGAGGGCCGCCTGCTGGTAGTCCTGGATCAGCGACACGAGCTGCACCAGGGGCCCGCTCACCCGTCCGGCCAGCATGTTGAAGGCGACGAGCTCGCCGACCGTGATCTGCCCGTCGAACACGGCCAGCGCGCCGAGCCACACGATCGCCACCATCATCAGCTTCTCGAGCAGCGAGGAGACCGCCCGCGCACCGGCGCCCAGCGTTCCGACCTCGAAATAGCGATCGGCGGTCTCGGCGGAGCGGGTCTCCCAGTGCCGGTGCTGGAGCGGCTCGAGGGCGAGGGCCTTCACCGTCGCCATGCCGTGCAGGCTTTCGACCAGGAGTGCCTGGCGTCCGCCTTCGGCCTGGTAGAGCGCCTTGAGGCGCCGGCGGAACGGCACCGAGGCGACCCCGATCACGCCGGCCATGACCAGCGAGAACGCGCCCACCACTGCGGTGAGGCCGGCGCTGTAGACGAACAGGACCGGCAGGAAGACGAACAGCGCCGAGGCATCGATCAGGGTCGAGAACAGGCGTCCGGTCAGGAATTCGCGGATCGTGCCCACCTGCTGCATGTGCTTGGCGAGCACGCCGGCCGGGCTGCGCTCGAAAAAGGCGATCGGCAGGGACAGCAAGTGGTTGAAGGTGCGCATGGCGAGCCGGACGTCGATCTTGGCGGTCGCGTGGGCCAAGAGATAGCTGCGCAGGAAACCGAGCGCCGCGTCGAAGACGAGCGCCACCAGGATGCCGACGCCGAGCACGTGCAGCGTGGACAAGCTATGGTGGACCAGCACCTTGTCGATGACGAGCTGGAAGAAGATGGGGGTGACGAGCGCGATCGTGTGCAGGACGGCTGCGGCAATGGCCACGTCGCGGAAGATGCCTTTCTGGCGCAGCAGGTCGGGAAGGAACCAGGCCAGACCGAACGCCGGCGCTGCCTCGCCCGGCGCCCGGCGGCGGCGCAACAGCACGACGTCGCCGCCCCAGGCGCGGTCGAGCTCGGCGCGCGTCAGGCGCAGCATGCCCGAGCCGCTCGCCATCGGATCGAAGACCACGACCCGCTCGCCCTCGCCCGTGCGCCGCACGCCCAACAGCGCGATGCTGTTGCCGTTGGCGAGCCGAACCAGCGCCGGCAGGGTGCCATCGAGCTTGCCGAGATCGGACGCCGCGAGGCGGAGCGAGCGCGCCGCCAGTCCGTTCGCCTCGGCGATCTTGACAAGGTCGCGCGGCTCCGGTTCGGCGCCCGACAAGGCGTGGTCGTGGACGATCCGCTGGGCGCTAAGATCGACGCCATGGTGGCGGGCGATGGCCACCAGGCATTGGATCGCTGTCTGCCGGCGTTCCTGCCCAGTCCCGTCCATGCGCGTCAAGCGCCGTTCAGGCCTTGAAGTTGGGGGAGGCGGGCGGCACAGCGCCAGCGGCTGGCGCTTGGCGCCCGATCATCCCGTCCTTCTCGAGCCGCGCGATCACGCCTTGAATCACGCCGAAGGACCGCACGAAGCCTTCGATCGACATGACCAGGCGCTGCACGGGCTCGGTGAGCGGTTTGCCGTCCGCAGCCGTCTCGGTCGGGTGCATGCTCACCAGCTCCAGCCGCACGGTCGTCCCGAGCACGGTGATCCTGGCGATGGCGTCGGCATAAACTTCGCTTGGCATACCGTATGGTCCTTTCGGTGGCGATGCAGACCAGGCGCGGGCGAGGGGCTTCGGTAACTCGTCCCGCACCGCCCGCCATTTATTATATGCGCCAAGGAGTTCTCCGCCTATCGTAATCTTGCTCGCCAAGCCGGCGCGGGGGCGGCCATGCCCTCGGGACCCCCGGTTCGGTCGGGTTGAGTTGGGCGAGGGCGCATCGGGGGGGTCCGGTGTCAGGGAAAGCCGATACCATAGCTCGCTCCGCCGGCCTCGCCGGCATCCTGTGGGTGCTGGCGGCCACCATCTTCATGACCAGCATGCACGCCATCGTCCGTTACCTGGGCGGCCAGATCCCGCCCATCGAGATGGTATTCTTCCGGCACGCGATCGGGTTTTGTCTGCTGGCGCCGTTCATCCTGCGGCCGGGCTCGGGGGCGTTCCGTCCAACCCGGATCGGGCTGCACGTTGTGCGCGCTGGGCTGACGATGGCCGCCATGACGGCGTGGTTTTACGGTCTCGCCGTGGTTCCGCTCGCCGAGGCGACCGCGCTCAACTTCCTCGCCACGCTGTTCACCGGCATCGGCGCCGTGCTCGTCTTCGGCGAGACCATGGCGGCCCGGCGCTGGGGCGCCGTCGCCATTGGCTTTGCCGGGGCGCTGATCGTCCTGCGGCCGAGCGTGGTCGCCGTCACCACGGGCGCGCTCGCGGTGATCGCGTCCTCGGCCCTTTGGGAGGTGTCGCTGCTCTTGCTCAAGGCGTTGTCGCGCACCGACTCGCCGGTCACCATCGTCGTTCTGAATTACGCGTGCGTCGTGGCGTTCTCGTTTGGCCCCAGCCTGTTGGTCTGGCAATGGCCGACCGCCGAGCATCTCATATGGCTCACGGTCATGGCGGCAATCGGGACTTGCGGTCACCTGGCGATGGCGCAGGCCTTCAAGCTCACCGAGGCCACCGTCCTGATGCCGTTCGAATTCACCCGCCTGATCTGGGCCGCGATCGTCGGCTACCTCGCGTTCGCCGAAATCCCCGACCTGTGGACGTGGGTGGGCGGCGCCGTGATCTTCCTTGCCGGCACGTATATGGCGCTCGGCGAGCGCGCGCCGCTCAGGTGAGCGGTTGCATCACGTGCTTGCGGTAGGCGGGACGCTCGGCCAGCCGCTTGTACCAGGCCGCAAGATGCGGCAGTTCCGGCCGCTCGATCGGGAAGGCGAACCAGCGATGGGCGGCGATGCCGAGCGCAATGTCGCCCATGGTGAGCGCGCCGCCGGCGACGTACTCGGTGTTGGCGAGTTGGGCGTCGAGGATGGTTAAGGCCGCGATCGTCTTCTCGCGCCCGGCTTCGATCGCCGCCTGGTCGCGCCGGTCGGCCGGCGTGCGGACGAGCTGGTAGAACAGCGGGAAGATGGCCGGGCTGACGGTGCTTGCCTGCCAGTCCATCCAGCGGTCGGCCGCGGCGCGCTGGCGCGGGTCGGCCGGCCACAGCCCACCTTGGCCGTGCTTGGCCGCGAGGTAGCGTACGATGGCGTTGGATTCCCAGAGGATGAACCCGTCGTCGTCGATCGTCGGCACCAGCCCGTTGGGATTGAGCGCGAGGTAGGCGGGCTCGCGGTTCTTGCCGAACGCGCCGCCCACATCCTCGCGGGTGAAGGGAACCCGCAGTTCCTCGCAGGCCCACAGGACTTTCTGCACGTTCGAGGAATTGCTCCGGCCGTATATCTTCAGCATCGCTCCCTGCTCCATGGTTGGCTGTCGCTGCGCGAATCTCGGCGCCGCAGCATACACGACCACCCTCGCGCCGGATCAACCGCGCGGCCGCCGGGGCCACAGAAACCAGCCGAACCCGGCGGCCTCGAGCGCCAGGACGATGAGGAAGGCGGCGCGATGGCCGGCGGGCGAGAAACCGGCCGCGGCCGGCGGGAACAGATCGATGATCGCGCCCACGCCCCACTGCGCGAGGAACGCGGCGCTGAAGACCAGGAAATTGAGCCCGGTGTTGACCCGGCCGGCGAGCTCGGCGGGAAAGCTTTGGGTGAGATAGGCGAAGCACACCACCGATCCGGTCCCGAGCACGCCGAACAGCGGCCACAACAGGGCGCTGGCGCCCGTGTAATTGAGCGCCAGCGGCGCCTGCACCGCCAAGAACAGGCCGATGAGCCAGGCCATGACCGTGGCCGGGCGAATGCCGGCCCGGCCCAGGCGGTCGGCGACGATTCCGGTCAATAGAAACCCGGCCATCATGCCCACCTGGATGAGGAACAGCGTCGCCGCGACCGCCTCGCGCTCGAATAGGGCGACGTCGCTGAGCCAGGGGCCCGCCCACAGCCCTTGATACGCCAACAAACCGGCCTGGGCGCTGATCGCGACCGGGGCCACGCGCCAGAACTCGGGCGCGCGATAGATGCGGGCGAGCCCGGCGAGCGACTCGCCGAGGCCGGACGCACTGCCCCCTTGCTCGGGAACCGCGCGCAGGATGTAGGCGGAAACTACGACGGTCACGCCGGCGAGGCCGGCGAAGATCCTCCGCCAATCGCTCACGAGGAGCAGCCATTCGAGCGGCAGGGTGGCGGCTGCGGCGCCGAGGCCGCCGAAGGCCATGATCCAGCCGTTCATCAACGGCAAACGGTCGTGCGGCCAGAACTGCACGTTGGCCTTGAACGCGGCCATCAGGCAGCACGACACGCCGAGCCCGATCAGCGCCCGTCCGGCCGCCAGGCCCAAGACCGTGCCGGCGAGGGCGAACACGAGGGCGCCGATCGCCGCGGCGACGAGCATGGCGGCCACGACACGGCGCGGCCCGAAGCGGTCGAGCAGGACACCGCCCGGCAGCTGGAACAGCGCGAAGGCGGCGAAATAGGCGCCGGTCAGGACGCCGAGTCCGCTCGCGTCGAGCCCGAACTCGGCGAGGAGGTCGGGTCCGATCACGACGTTGACCGTGCGGAACAGAAAGCTCAAGAAGTATCCGGCGGCGAAGGGCAGGAAGCAGGCGAGGATTTTGCGCTGGAACCCCGCGGGCGGCGCGACGTTGCCCAATCTTCAATCCCCGGCCGCGATCCTGCGGCCGGACTCGCTGAGGCGGCAAACGAGCCAGTCGGGTTTCAGGGGGTTGGCGAACCACGGCTCGGCCCAACCGTGCTCGACGCATGACCGGATGGTGCGCGGATCGACGCGCTTGCCGTCGGCATCGAACAGCGGCAGCTTGCCGCCGGCCTGGTCGAGACCGCGCTTGAGCCAGGCGCGCTGTACTGGCGTCGGCTCGCTGGGCGAAGCGGGCAGGCCGCGCGGCCGCCCGCTCGGCGCGGGTGCGGCCGGCTCGCCTGCCGGCAACGCGGCGGGCCGGGGTCGCAACGGGATCGGGTCGGCGGGAGGGCCCATGGGTCAAGCACTCGCCTCTCGATGCGCCGCAACTTTACGCGAGTTCGCGCAACCCGCCAAGACCGGTTGCCCGCGGCCCGATTTCGGGTATTCTTCGCCCGATGGAATACCGCTTGCTCTACATGACCGTTCCGACCCGGGAAGAGGCGCGCAAGATCGCCGATGCGCTGGTCGAGGCGCGACTCGTCGCTTGCACCAACCTGATCGACGGCATGGAATCGGTCTATTGGTGGCAGGGCAGGATCGTCCGCGACAACGAAGTCGTGCTGATCGCCAAGACCCGGGCCGCACTCGTCGAACCTGCGATCGCCAAGGTCAAGGCGCTGCACAGCTATACCGTCCCTTGCGTCATCGCCCTGCCGATCCAGGGCGGCAACCCGGCCTATCTTGCCTGGCTCGCCGACGAAACCACGGCGCCGCAGAACGTTTCGGGCGAGACGTGAGCTCGCGCGCGCTCGCCCAAAGTTTTTCGAATGTCGGGCATAGCTTTTCGCATGTCCTGACGCTGCTTTATCCGACCGTGGTTCTGGCGCTCGAGGCGAGCTGGGGAATGTCCTACGGCGAGCTCATTGCGCTGATGCTGGCCGGGCAGATCCTGTTCGGCGCCGCCGCTCTGCCTGCGGGCTGGCTGGGCGACCGCTGGTCGATGATCGGCATGATGGTCGTCTTTTTCATCGGCTCGGGCGCCGCCGCGGTGTTGACCGGGTTCGCTGGGAGCCCCCTCGAGATGGCGTTGGGTCTGGCGCTCGTCGGCCTGTTCGCGTCGATCTATCACCCGGTCGGCATGGCCTGGATCATCCGCACGGCGGTCAATCGCGGCCGCGCGCTCGGCGCCAACGGCGTGTTCGGGGCGGTGGGCGTAGCGCTCGGGCCGTTCATCGCCGGCGCGCTCAGCGACCTCATTTCATGGCGCGCGGCGTTCATCGTCCCGGGCGCGGCCGCGGTCGTGCTCGGGATTGCCCTCGCGCTCGCTTGGCGGCTCGGTCATGTCGCCGACACCAAGGTCGATCTCGCGCCACGTCCGGAGCCGCCGCGCGGCAGCGCCGTGCGGGCATTCATCGTGCTGAGCTTCACCATGACGGGCGTCGGGCTGATCGGAATGACCTTCATGGTGGTCCTGCCCAAGCTGTTCGCCGAGCGGATGCCGGAGTGGACCGGCGGCGGCGCGTTCGGGGCGGGGACGCTGGTGATGGTCGTCTATTTCATCGCCGGGCTGGCCCAGTACTTGGGCGGGTGGCTCGCCGACCGCTTCGCCATGAAGCGTGTCTATGTCGGCGTGTTCGCGATCCAGGCGCCGGTGCTGTTCCTCGCCGCGATGCTCGAAGGATGGCCGCTGCTCGCGGCCTCCGCCGCCATGGTGTTCCTCAACGTCGCGGCGCTGCCGGCCGAGAACAGTCTCTTGGCGCTCTACACCCCCGGCAAATGGCGGGGGACCGCCTACGGCATCAAATTCGCGCTGGCCCTGGGCATCGCCGCGGTGGCGATCCCGCTGGTCGCCGTCATCCACGATCGGCTGGGCGGCTTCTTCTGGCTGTTCGTAATCCTGGGATCGGTCGCGGTCCTCATCGGCCTCGCGGCGAGCCTCTTGCCGGGCGAGCAGCGCCCGGCCGCCTTGGTGCGGCCCGTGGCCGCGGCGGCGGAGTAGGCCGGCTCAGGCGGGCTGGCGGACCTTCTTTTTGGCCGGCGCTTTCGGGCTCGCCAGGCGCAGCGCCTGGTCGAGGTCGGCGATCAGATCCTCGGCCGTCTCGATGCCGATCGATAGGCGGACCACGTCCGGCCCGGCGCCGGCCCGGACCTGCTGCTCCTCGGTCAACTGCCGGTGCGTGGTCGAGGCCGGGTGGATGATGAGCGAGCGCGTGTCGCCGATATTGGCAAGATGCGAGAACAGCTCGACCCCCTCGACGACTTTCACGCCCGCCTCCCAGCCGCCCTTGACGCCGAAGGTGAACACCGACCCCGCGCCCCGCGGCATGTATCTCTTGGCGAGCTTGTAATACGGGCTCGACTTCAAGCCCGCATAGGATACCCAGGCGACCGCCGGATGGCCCTCGAGGAATTCGGCGACCCGGCGGGCGTTCGCCACGTGGCGCTCCATGCGCAGATGCAGCGTCTCCATGCCGGTGATGATCAGGAACGCGTTCATCGGCGCCATGCTTGGCCCGAGGTCGCGCAGCGCCACCGCCCGGGTCTTCATGGTGTAGCCGAAATCGCCGAAGGTCTCGGCGAAGTTGAGGCCGTGGTAGGCGGGCTCGGGCTGGGTCATGGTCTTGATCTTGTCGCTCTTGAGCCAGTCGAAGCGCCCCGATTCGACGACCGCGCCGCCCATCGAGGTGCCGTGGCCCGACAGGAACTTGGTCATCGAATGGATGACGATGTCGGCCCCCCATTCGAACGGCCGGCACAGATAGGGCGTGGCGAGCGTGTTGTCGACGATGAGCGGGATGCCGGCCTTGTTCGCGATCTCGGCGACGGGCTCCATGTCGACGACGATGCCGCCCGGGTTGGCGAGATTCTCGATGAAGATCGCCTTGCATCGGGGGGTGAGCGCCTTGCGGAAATTCTCCGGCTCGCGCGGGTCGACGAAATGCACGTGCCAGCCGAACTTCTTGAAGGTGTAGGTGAACTGGGTGATCGAGCCGCCGTAGAGATTGCGGGAGGCGAGGAACTCGTCGCCGGGCTCCATCAGGGTGAAGAACGCGAGCAGTTGCGCCGCGTGGCCGGTGGCCGCCGCAACCGCGCCGCGCCCGCCTTCGAGACTGGCGATGCGCTCTTCGAGCACCGCCACGGTCGGATTGGTGATGCGGCTGTAGATGTAGCCGAAGGTCTGGAGGTTGAACAGCGAGGCGGCGTGATCGACGTCGTGGAAGACGTAGGACGTCGTCTGATAGATCGGGGTGTTGCGCGCGCCGGTGGTGGGATCGGGCATCGCGCCGGCATGCACGGCGCGGGTCTCGAAGCCCATCTCGCGCGGCTTGCGGGCATCGTCGGGCATGGGCGTCCTCGGGTCGCTGGGGGATCCTGGCTGGTCGCTTCTACCACGGCCGCGCCCGGCGGGTCATGCGCCCAAGTCCGGGCGGGCGCGGCCGCTTGCTGGAGATGATCCCCGAATTGATCCCACTCCACGACAGCTCGCCGTGGAGGCGTCCGTACTCGATTTTCGGGCAGCGGTTCATGACCACCTCGAGACCGGCCGCCTCGGCCCGCCGCGCCGCCTCGTCGTTGCACACGCCGATCTGCATCCACACCACCCCGGCGCCGATCGCGATCGCCTGGTCGGCGATCTTGCCGGCGGCCGCCGAGTTGCGGAAAACATCGACCATGTCGACGCGCTCGGGGATGTCCGCGAGGCGCGCATGGACGCGCTCGCCCAAGACCGTCTCGCCGGCCGCCGAGGGGTTGACCGGGATCACGCGGTAGCCCTTGCTCTGCAGGTATTTCATCGCGAAATAGCTGGGCCGGTTCCAGTTGGTGCTGGCGCCGACCATGGCGATGGTCTTGACCCGGCCGAGGATGGCGCGCAGATAGGCGTCGGTGTAGGCGCCGTGATCCACTCGGGGGCGGCGGCCGCCGGCCGGGGACGGCAGCCGGCGCTTGGCGGCTCTCAGGTGCCCTGCCATGGCGGTGGCGGCCGCTTGGCGATGAACGCGTCGATCCCGTTCTCGGCGTCGCGGGCCATCATGTTGCGGGTCATCACCTCGCTGGCATAGGCGTAGGCCGCCTCGAGGCCGAGATCCATTTGCCGGTAGAACGCTTGCTTGCCGATGGCGAGCGTCAGCGGCGACTTGGCGACCAGCTTGGCGGCGAGCGCCGCCACCGCCTGGTCGAGGGCGGAGTCCTCGACGACCTCATTGACGAGGCCGAGGCCGAGCGCCGTCTCGGCGTCGATCGCCTCGCCGGTCAGCAGCATCTCCATCGCCGGCTTGCGGCCGAGGTTGCGCGCCAGCGCCACCATCGGCGTCGAGCAGAACAGGCCGATATTGACGCCCGAGGTGGCGAAGCGTGCCGCCTTGGCGGCAACCGCGAGGTCGCAAGTGGCGACCAGCTGGCAACCGGCCGCGCTCGCCGCGCCGTGGACCCGGGCGATCACCGGCTGGGGCAGGCGGGTCAAGGCGAGCATCATGCGGCTGCACTGGGCGAACAACGCTTCGTAGGCCTGGCGGCCCGGGTTGGCGCGCATTTCCTTGAGGTCGTGGCCGGCGCAGAAGCTGGGGCCGGCGCCGGCGAGGACCACCACCTGGACGCCGCGATCGCCGGCGATCCGATCGAGCTCGGCCTCGATCGCGGTCATCAGCGCGACCGACAGTGCGTTGCGCTGGGCCGGGCGGTTGAGCGTCAGCATGGCGACGGCGTCGCGGTCGCGGCGCAACAGGACCGGTTCGTCGGCGCTGTCATGGGCAAGCGCGGTCATCGGCGTCTCCGTCGATCTTGCAATGCGATCACGGGCGTATTTGCAGCGTCGGGCCCCGGAATGCAAGGCTCAAATATCCGTGTAGTCGCCATGGCGCCCTTTGCCGCTCGCAAAGCGCGTCGCCCCCGCGACCCCCTCGTTGCGCAGGCAGGAGAGGCCGTTGTCGTATTCCTGGCGCATCGCCTCGCGAATCGGCAGCCCGTATTGCCGGTGCACCGAATTGCGGTCGGCGCGCACGCATTCCTGGGGGAAGCGCGCGATTTCGCGCGCCATCTCCTCGGCCGCCTGGCGGGCCTGTCCCGTGGGCACGACCTTCTCGCACATGCCGATGGCGAGCGCCTCGCGCGCCGGCACTTTGCGCCCCGTGAGGATGATCTCCATGGCGCGGCCCATGCCCACCAGCCGCGGCAGCCGCACCGTCCCGCCGTCGATCAGCGGCACGCCCCAGCGCCGGCAATAGACCCCGAAATAGGCGTCTTCCTCCATGATCCGCACGTCGCACCACAGCGCCAATTCCATGCCGCCGGCGACGGCCGGTCCGGCGACCGCGGCGATCACCGGCTTGGCAAGCTCGAGCCGCGAAGGCCCGAGCGGCCCCGGCGGCGGCTGGTCGTGGCGGTCCTTCGGGAACTGCAAGTCGTCGAGCCATACCTCGGCCCGCGTCGCCGCCAGCGACTTGAGATCGCCGCCGGCGCAAAACGCGCCATGGGCGCCATGGAACACGGCTACGCTCGCGCCCTCGTCGCGCTCGAAGGCAAGGAAGGCATCGACCAGCTTGCGACCCGTCTCGGGGTCGACGGCGTTGCGAACCTCGGGCCGGTTGAGGATCACGGTGACGACCGGCCCGCTTTTTTCGACGCTGACGCTGTCCATCGAATCGCCTCCGCTCAAGCTGCCAGTGGCTCGATCCTCGCCGGCTCACGTATACATGAGAGAGAGCCCGCGTGGTCGGCAAGGAGGAATATGGCCGATGAGCCGGATCACGATCGCCGACCTCCACGAGATCATCCGCGACAGCCTGCCTTTGGCCGCGGCGCTGGGGTTCGAGGTCGAGAACATCGAACCCGGGCGGGCGGTGGTGCGCCTGCCGTTCAAACGCGATTGGCTGCGGCCCGGCGGCACGCTCGCCAGACCGGCGCTGATGGCGGTTGCCGATTTCGCCATGTACGTCGTCGTGATGTGCCTGATCGGCCGGGTCGAGGCCGCGGTCACCACCCACTTCAACATCAACTTCCTGCGCCGGCCTGGACCGGCGGACATCCGGGCCGACGGGGGAATCCTCAAGCTCGGAAAGCGCCTCGCGGTATTGGAAGTCGGGCTGTATTCGGTCGGCGAGGACGAGCTGGTAGCCCATGCGACCGGGACCTATTCGATCCCGCCGGAGCCCAGGAAAAAATCGCCCGTAAAGAGGGTTAGCGTGCGGTAAGGTGGAACCGCGTCGCTAATACCTTTGATTTTTCAGGGAATTTTCGCGTTGACAGACGTGGGGGCCATGCCGATACTCCGCCGCCCTTGACCGGGGCTCCCACCTCGCATCGGTGCCGCCATGAAAACTTTTTCCCAGACCGCCGCCGCCGCCGCCAAAGACAAGCAATGGTATGTGATCGACGCCGAGGGCGTGGTGCTCGGGCGCTTGGCCGCCTTCCTCGCCACCCGGCTCAGGGGCAAGCATAAGCCGACCTACACGCCCAATGTCGATGGCGGGGACAACATCGTCGTCGTCAACGCCCAGAAGGTCCGTCTCACCGGCAACAAGACGACCGAGGGCCGGTTTTACTGGCATACGGGCTATGTCGGCGGGATCAAGGAGATCTCGCCCAAGCGCGTGCTCGAGGGCAAGTTCCCCGAGCGCCTGGTGGTGAACGCGGTCCGGCGCATGATGAAAAAGGACAGCCCGCTCGCCCGCGCCCAGATGCGCAACCTCAAGGTCTATGGCGGACCCGACCATCCCCACGCGGCGCAGCAGCCGAAACCGATCGACGTTGCCGGCCTCAATCCGAAGAACAAGAGGAGCGGATGATCATGGCGGAGAACGACAAGCCCGTATCCCAGACCCGCAGCCTCGCCGACCTCGCGGCTGCGACCGCGGCCGCAGGCTTGACGGAAGCCGCGACCCCGGCGCTGCCCGAGCCGCAGCGCGACGCGCTGGGCCGGGCCTATGCGACGGGCAAGCGCAAGAACGCGATCGCGCGGGTTTGGCTCAAGCTCGGGTCCGGGAAGTTCACCGTCAACGGCCGCGACGGCCAGGCGTATTTCGCGCGCCCGGTGCTCCGCATGCTGCTCCGCCAGCCCTTCGCGCTCACCAACCGCGCCGATCAGTTCGACGTCTGGTGCACCGTCACCGGCGGCGGCCTGTCCGGCCAGGCCGGGGCGGTGCGCCACGGGATCAGCAAGGCGCTCACCTATTTCGAGCCGGGTTTGCGCGCGCCCCTGAAGGCGGGCGGCTTCCTGACCCGCGACAGCCGCGTCGTCGAGCGCAAGAAGTACGGCCGCGCCAAGGCGCGACGCAGCTTCCAGTTCTCGAAGCGTTGAATCTGCTGCCCTTGCGGGGTGTCGCTTGACGGGGCGTCCCGCGGCGGGACGCCCTTCTTGGCGCCGCTTGGCCTTCCTCGACTGGCCGGCGTATGTTCGGGAGCAAGATCATGGCAATGACGTCGAACCGGGTGCGGGTGGGGATTGTGGGCGCCAGCGGCTACACCGGCGCCGAGCTCGTGCGCTTGCTCGCCCACCATCCACAGGTCGAAATGACCCTGCTGACCGCCGACCGCAACGCCGGCCAGACCCTGGGCACAGTGTTCCCGCATCTCGGCCACCTCAAGCTGCCGGCGCTGATCAAGATCGCGGATGCCGCCTGGTCCAAGGTCGATTTCGTGTTCTGCGCGTTGCCGCACGGCACCACCCAGGACGTGGTCGCGGGCCTGCCCCGGACGCTCAAGGTTGTCGATCTGTCGGCCGATTTCCGTCTCGCCGATGTCGCGCTTTATGCCCAGTGGTACGGTCATCCCCACCGCGCGCCCGAACTCCAGAAAGAGGCGGTCTACGGCTTGAGCGAGCTGGCGCGCGAGGCGGTGAGGCGCGCGCGCCTGGTCGCCAACCCGGGCTGTTATCCCTCAGCGGCCCAATTGCCGCTGGTGCCGCTGATCGAGGCCGGCGGGATCGATGCCGACGACATCATCATCGATGCGAAATCCGGAGTCAGCGGGGCAGGGCGGGCGGCCAAAGAGGAGAACCTGTTCGCCGAGGTTTCGGAAGGCATTCAAGCCTATGCCATCGCCAGCCACCGCCATGCGCCCGAGATCGAGCAGGGTCTTAGCCGCGCCGCCGGCCGGCCGGTCACGGTCAATTTCACCCCGCACCTCATGCCGATGAACCGCGGCATCCTGTCCACCATCTATGTGCGCCTCGCAAACGGAACCAAGCCGGCCGATCTGCGCGCGAGGCTCGCCGAGCGCTATGCCGACGAGCCCTTCGTGCGCATCGTACCCGCCGGCACGGTGCCGGCGACGCGGCACGTGCGGGGCTCCAATGCCTGCCTGATCGGAGTGTTCGCCGATCGGCTGCCCGGCCGCGCGATCGTCCTCTCGGTCGAGGACAACCTGGTCAAGGGCGCTTCGGGACAGGCGATCCAGAACATGAACCTGATGATGGGCCTGCCCGAAACCGCGGGCCTCGGGCAAGAGGCGCTGTTTCCCTGAGCGGGCTGGGAGGCGAGCGGCTAGGGGGTCAGCTCGCCTTGACCATGACGTAGGAACCCGGCGCGTCCTCGATCGGCGCCAGCTGGCCCTCGCCAGGCTTGCGAGCCGGCGCCTCGCCGCCCGCGTGATCCCGGATCCAGCGGTCCCATTCGGACCACCACGAACCCGCGTGCTGTTCGGCTGTCGCCAACCATTCCTCGGGAGTCTTCGCCATCCGGTCGTTCGTCCAGTAGCAATACTTCCGGTCGGCGGGCGGGTTGACGATCCCGGCAATGTGGCCCGAGGCCGACAGGACGAAGCGCACCGGACCCTTGTAAAGGCGGGTCGCCACGAACGTCGACTTCCACGGCGCAATATGGTCTTCGCGGGTCGAAAGAATGAAGACCGGCTCCTTGATCCGCGTCAGGTCGATGCGCTCGCCCAACAGCCGGACCTCGCCCTTGGACAGCCGATTCTCCTGGTACATCTCGCGGAGATAGAAGCTGTGCATCGCCGCCGGCATCCGGGTCGAGTCCGAATTCCAGTACAAGAGGTCGAAGGGGAAGGGGTCCTTGCCCAGCAGGTAGTTGTTGACGACGAACGACCAGATCAGGTCGTTGGCGCGCAGCATGTTGAAGGTCGTCGCCATGTCGCGGCCTTCGAGATAGCCGTTCTCGCTCATCCGCTCCTCGAGCGCGGCGAGCTGTTCCTCGTCGATGAACACCGAAAGCTCGCCGGCTTCGGCGAAATCGACCATGGCGGCGAGGAACGTGGCGCTCTTGAAGCGATTATCGCCCCGCGCCGCCATGAGGGCGAGCGCGCAAGCGAGCAGCGTGCCGCCGAGGCAGTAGCCGATGGCGTTGACCTCGCGCTCGCCGGTCGCCGCCTCGATCGCCTCGAGCGCCGCCAACGGCCCCTCGACGAGATAGTCGTCGAAGGTCTTGGCGACGAGCTTCCGGTCGGGATTGACCCACGAGATGATGAACACCGTGTGGCCCTGGCCGACCGCCCATTTGATGAACGAGTTCCTGGCGCGCAGATCGAGGATGTAGAACTTGTTGATCCAGGGCGGAATGATCAACAGCGGCCGGCGGTGCTGGGTCGCGGTCGACGGCTCGTATTGCAGGAGCTGCATGAGGTCGGTCTGATAGACCACCTTGCCCGGCGTCAGGCCGATGTTGTGGCCAACCTGGAACGCCTCGAGGTCGGTCATCTTGATCGCCAGCTGGCCCTTGCCCCGCTCGAGGTCGGCGAGCAAGTTGGACAGGCCCTTCACCAGGTTCTCGCCCCCGGTCTCGAAGGTGGTGCGGATCACCTCGGGGTTGGTCAAGGCGAAATTGCTCGGCGCCATCGCGTCGACGAACTGGCGGGTGTAGAAATCCACCTTCTTGGCGGTCTTCTCGTCGAGGCCTTCGACCTCGCGGATGGTCGACTGGATCCAGCGTGCGCTCAGCAGGTAGGACTGCTTGATGTAATCGAAAATGTAGTTCTCGTCCCACAGCGCATCCTTGAACCGCCGGTCCTCGGCGGAGGGCGCGATCAACGGCTCGGTCGGCTCGCCGAGCATCCGGCGGGCCGTCGTCTGCCACAGCGCCAGGTAATCGCTCCACAGCGAGATCTGCGCTTGCACGAGCCTGGCGGGGTCGGCGATCATGCGGGCGGTCATGTCGAAGAACGCCTGGCCGATATGCAAGGGATCGGACAACCCGAAGCTGGGCTGGCCGAAGCTAGGCTGGCCGCTTGTTTGCCGGGACAGGAAGTCGCTGACCAGCCGCTGGCTCTGCTCGGCGATGCTGGCCATCATCCGGGACATTTCGACCGGATCGGGCAGCTTGACCTCGGGCGCGGGTTGATCGGCCATGGCGCAAACCTTATGCTTCCATCGGACACCAAGCCGGTGCAGGACTTGTGCGACCGTCGAGCGGGGAGCAACCCCCGACCGCCTTTATACGATGCCCGCAGGCTTTTCACAGTCAAATAGGCATGGTAACCGGTTTTCCGAAGGGCGCCCGTGACTCGATGCCGACCGATCGCCGCCTCTGCCCGGCCGCCCGGGATGTGGGCCATGCGGACCGGCGCGACGCTGGCGGCGGCCGTCATCGCGGCGTGCGCGGACACCCCCCCTGAATATAATCCGATCGAGTGGGTTCGCGGCGCCGGGCACCAGGTCTCGGAGTTGTTCGGGGCCGCTCCGCGCGGGCCGAGGCCGACCCAGGTCGAGCCCCCGCCCGCCGAAGGCCGACCCTATCCCAATCTGGCCACCGTGCCGCCGCCGCCCACGGCCACCCCGCGGGCCGAGCGCGAGGCATTGATCGCTCGCCTGTCGGCCGATCTGGCGAGCGCCCGCGAGGAGCTCGGTCCGCCGCCGCGACCAGCCACCCCGGCGCTCGCCGCGCCGGGTCGCGAGTCGCAGGCGGGCCCGGCAGGCCCGGCGGGCCCGGCCGTGTCGGTCCATGTGGCGACCCTCACCTTCGCATACAACTCTGCTGCCCTCGCCGAGGGCGACCTCAAGGTGCTCGCGGAGATCGCCTCGCTGGCGTTGACGGGCAATGCCAGGGTCAGGGTGGTCGGTCATGCGAGCCGGGATGCAGGGCCCGGGGATGCCGTCCGCCGGCGGGCGGCCAACCTCAGAATTGCCGCCGAGCGAGCGCAGGCCGTGGGGCGCGAGCTCGGCCGCTTAGGCCTGCCCGAGGGGCGCCTCGGGTTGGCGGCGGCCGGCGACACCGACGCCCTGCCGGCCGAACCCCCGTGGGCGCCAGCCAACCGGCGGGTCGAGATTTTTGTCGATTATTAGAGCCGGCGGAATTAGATAGAGCCTGCTGAGGGCGTGGCCGCCAGCCGGAGTCCAGCTCGCGCCCCATCGAAAGACGGTCATGGACAACGAAGACTTCTATCGCATCCGGCGCCTGCCGCCCTACGTCTTCGCCGAAGTCAACGCCATGAAGGCGAAGGCGCGCGCCGACGGCCGCGACATCGTCGATCTCGGCATGGGCAATCCCGACCAGCCGACGCCCCCGCATATCGTCGACAAGCTGGTCGAGGCGGTGCGCGATCCGCGCACCCACCGCTATTCGGTGTCGCGGGGGATTGCAGGCCTGCGCAAGGCGCATGCCGCTTATTACCAGCGGCGATTCAACGTCGATATCGATTCCGAAACCGAGACCATCGTCACGCTGGGATCGAAGGAGGGGCTCGCCAACCTCGCCCAGGCGATCACCGGCCCCGGCGACATCATCTTGGTGCCCAACCCGAGCTACCCGATTCATCCCTACGGCTTCATCATGGCCGGGGCGTCGATTCGCCATATCCCGATCGGCGAGGGGCACGATTTCTTCGCCAACCTCAAGCGCGCGGTCAAGCACTCGGTGCCCTCGCCCTTGGCCCTCGTGCTGAACTTCCCGTCCAACCCGACCGCCCAGGTGGTCGGCCTCGACTTCTACGGCGAATGCGTCGACATCTGCCGCCATCACGGCATCTGGATCCTGTCCGACCTCGCCTATGCCGAGATCTATTTCGACGACCCGCCGCCTTCGATCCTGCAAGTGCCGGGCGCCAAGGACATCGCGATCGAGTTCACCTCGATGAGCAAGACCTATTCGATGCCCGGCTGGCGGGTCGGCTTCGCCGCCGGCAACAACAAGCTGGTGGCGGCGCTGGCGCGCATCAAATCCTATCTCGACTATGGCGCCTTCACGCCGGTGCAAGTCGCGGCGGCGGCGGCGCTCAACGGCAGCCAGGACTGCGTGCGCGACCTCCGCGAACTCTACCGCCAGCGCCGCGACGTGCTGATCGCCGGCCTGGCCCAGGCCGGCTGGCAGGTGCCGAGCCCGCCGGCCTCGATGTTCGCATGGGCGCCGATCCCGCCCCGCTGTGCGGCGCTGGGCTCGCTTGGGTTCGCCAAGCTGCTCTTGAACGAGGCGCAGGTCGCCGTGTCGCCGGGCCTTGGTTTCGGCGAATACGGCGATGGGCATGTGCGCCTGGCGCTGGTCGAAAACACCCATCGCATCCGCCAGGCGGTGCGCAACCTCAAGGCCTTTCTCGGCGCTGCCGACCGGCTGGACTCTCCGCCCGCGCGCGAAGTTCCGGGGCCGGGAGCCAAGACCGCGCGCGCCTCTTGAGACCGCCGCTCAAGATCGCGATCGCCGGGCTCGGCACGGTCGGCGCCGGCGTCCTCAAGCTGATCGGCGAAAACGGCGGGCTGATCGCGCGCCGCTGCGGCCGGGAAATCGTGGCGAGCGCGCTGAGCGCGCGCGATCGCGGCCGCGACCGGGGCGTGGACCTTGGCAAGGCCCAGTGGTTCGACGACGCGGCGCGCATGGCCGGCGAGGCGGACGCCGAGATCGTCGTCGAGCTGATCGGCGGCGCCGAGGGAATCGCTAAGCGCGTCTGCGAGACGGCCATCGCCCGCGGCCGGCACGTGGTGACCGCGAACAAGGCGCTGCTTGCCGTCCACGGCACGGCGCTGGCGCGCGCCGCCGAAACGGCCGGCGTCTCGCTCGCCTGCGAGGCGGCGGTGGCCGGGGGCATCCCGATCATCAAGGCGTTGCGCGAGGGCCTGGCCGCGAACCGCATCTCGCGCGTCTACGGCATCCTCAACGGCACCTGCAATTACATCCTCTCGAACATGCGCAAGACCGGCCGCGCCTTCGACGACGTCCTCGCCGAGGCCCAGAGGCTCGGCTATGCCGAGGCCGATCCCAGCATCGATGTCGACGGCATCGATGCCGCGCACAAGCTGGCGATCCTCGCCGGCCTGGCGTTCGGGGCGGAGATCGATCTCGAGGGCGTCCATATCGAGGGCATCCCGCGCGTGGCGCCGCTCGATTTCCAGTACGCGGAGGAGCTAGGCTTCCGCATCAAGCTTCTGGGCGTCGCGCGGCTCACCGCGCACGGGCTCGAGCAGCGCGTCCATCCCTGCATGGTGCCGATCGACGCCCCCATCGCCCATGTCGAGGACGTCTTGAACGCGGTCGTCGCCGAAGGGGATTTCGTCGGCAACACGGTCTTCGAGGGCCGCGGTGCCGGGGCCGGGCCGACGGCATCGGCCGTCCTCGCCGATCTCATCGATCTGGCGCGCGGCCACCGCGTGCCCACCTTCTCGGTGCCGGCCGCCGAGCTCGCGGCGCTGCCGTCTTCGCCGATGGAACGGCACCGCGGCCGCTATTACATCCGCCTGATGGTCGTCGACCGGCCGGGGGTGATCGCCGACGTCACCGCCGCGTTGCGCGACGAGCTGGTGTCGCTCGAATCCATGCTGCAGCGGGGCCGCCACCCGGATAAAATGGTCCCGGTCGTGCTGACCACGCACGAAGCGGAGGAAGCCGCGATGAACCGGGCCTTGCGACGGATCGTGGGGCTGTCGAGCGTGCTCGAGCCGCCGCACGTGATCCGCATCGAGGACCTGTAGCGCGTCGAACGGATGCCGAGAGAGCCCCATGCCTGAGCGCCGGACCATGGACCGCAATTTGGCGCTCGAGGTCGTCCGGGTCACCGAGGCGACGGCCCTGGCCGCCTCGCGCCTGATGGGCCGCGGCGACGAGCAGGCGGCCGACCAGGCGGCGGTCGACGCCATGCGCGGCGCGCTCAACGGGTTGTCCATCGACGGGGTGGTGGTGATCGGCGAGGGCGAGCGCGACGAAGCCCCCATGCTCTATATCGGCGAGAAGGTCGGCAACGGCGCCGGCCCGCGGGTCGACATCGCGCTCGACCCGCTCGAGGGCACGACCATCACCGCCAAGGGCGGCGCCAACGCGCTGTCGGTGATCGCCATGGCGGAGGAGGGCGGCTTCCTCAACGCGCCGGACGTCTACATGGACAAGATCGCGGTCGGGGGCGGCCTGCCCGCGGGGCTCGTCGATCTCGACGCCGATCCGAAGACCAATTTGAAAGAGCTGGCGCGGGCCAAGAGGTGCGAGGTTGCGGACCTCGTCGTCTGCATCCTCGACCGGCCGCGCCACGCCGAATTGATCGCCAAGGTTCGCGCCGCCAAGGCGCGGATCATGCTGATCTCGGACGGCGACGTGAGCGGGGTCATCGCCACCGCACGGCCCGATAGCGGCGTCGACATCTACATGGGCAGCGGCGGCGCGCCCGAGGGCGTGCTGGCGGCGGCGGCGCTGCGCTGCATCGGCGGGCAGATGCAGGGGCGATTGTTGTTCCGCAACGAGGAAGAGCGGCAGCGAGCCCGGCGCCTCGGCGTCAAGGATTTGAACCGGGAATACGATCTCCTCGAGCTGGCCAGGGGCGACGTGATGTTCGCGGCCACCGGGGTGACCGATGGCTCGATGCTGCGCGGGGTGCGGCGCGGACCCGACAGCGCCACCACCCACTCGATCGTCATGCGCTCGAAGACCGGCACGGTGCGGGTGATCGAGGCGAGCCACAACCTGTCTCGCAAGCCGGGCATGACGGCGGCCCGGCGGTGATCTCGCCGACCGCAGCCCCCTCCCTAACCCTGCGCGCGTTGCGTGGGGGAGGGAAGGGTGGGGGCGCCCGCCGCCGCGCATGAGCGCCGAAACCCAGTTCCTCGGGGTCGAGCGGTCGCTCACCGGCCGGCGCTGGCGCGCGCGGCTCGCCGACGAGCGTGCGGCGCTGGCGCTTGCCCAACGCCTGGGGTGCCCCGAGATCGTCGCCCGGGTGCTGGCCGGACGCGGGGTCGGTGCCGACGAGGCGCCCGCCTTCCTCGACCCCAGGCTGCGCGATCAACTGCCGGATCCAAGCCATCTCAAGGATATGGACAAGGCGGCGCACCGTCTCGCCCGGGCTCTTTCCGGGGGCGAAACGATCGCCGTGTTCGGCGATTACGACGTCGATGGGGCGACGTCGGCGGCGCTCCTCCACCGCTTCTTCACCGCCGCCGGCGGGCGCGTGCGATTTTACATTCCCGACCGGCTGCGCGAAGGCTACGGCCCCAACGCGCCGGCGCTCCTGCGCCTCCATGCGGAGGGCGCCGGCGTCGTGGTGACGGTCGATTGCGGGATCACCGCCCATGGCGCCCTCGCGGCGGCGGCTGCGGCCGGGCTCGACGTGATCGTCGTCGATCACCATGTCGCCGAGCCCGCCCTTCCCGAAGCCCACGCCATCGTCAATCCGAACCGGCTTGACGAGTCGAGCCCGCACCGCCAGCTCGCCGCCGTGGGCCTGTCGTTCTTGCTCGCCGTGGCGCTCAACCGGCGCTTGCGGCGCGACGGTTGGTACGCGGCGCGGCCTGAGCCCGATCTTCTGGGCTTGCTCGATCTCGTCGCCCTGGGGACGGTCTGCGACGTCGTGCCCTTGACGGGCTTGAACCGGGCCTTCGTCAGCCAGGGCTTGAAAGTCATCGCCCAACGCCGCACGGCGGGACTGGTGGCGCTCGCCGATGTGGCGCGGCTGTCGGCGCCCTGCGGCGCCTATCATCTGGGCTTCGTGCTCGGCCCGCGCGTCAATGCCGGGGGCCGGATCGGCGCGGCCGACCTCGGCGCCCGGCTGCTCACCACCGACGACCCGCACGAGGCCAGGGAACTCGCCGAACGACTCGATGGCTTGAATCGCGAGCGGCAGACGATCGAGGCCGCCGTGCTCGAGGCGGCGCTCGCCCAGGCGGATGGCGGCGGGCTCGTATTCGTCGCCGGCCAGGGCTGGCATGCGGGCGTGATCGGCGTGGTCGCGGGGCGGCTCGCCGAACGCTTCGATCGGCCGGCCTGCGTGGTCGCGCTCGATCGCGGCATCGGCAAGGGCTCGGGGCGTTCGGCGTCGGGGGTCGATCTCGGGGCGGCAGTGATCGCCGCCCGGCAGGCGGGCCTGTTGGTGAACGGCGGCGGGCACCCGAACGCCGCCGGGTTCACGGTCGAGGAAGCCCGCCTCGGCGAGCTGAGGGAATTTCTGTCCTCCCGCATCGCCGAGCGGACGGTCGCGGACCTGAGGCCCGAGCTCGGGCTCGACGGCGCGCTCGCGCTCGCCGCGGCGACGCCCGACCTGATTGCGAGCCTGGAGCGAGTGGGGCCCTTCGGGGCCGGCAATGCCGAGCCCCGTTTCGCCTTTCCCGGCGTGCGCATCGCCCGGGCCGATGCGGTCGGCGAGCGGCATGTGCGCTGCTTTCTCGCCGACCAGCGCTCCGGGCGGCTCCAGGCGATCGCTTTCCGCGCGCTCGGCACGCCGCTCGGCCGCGCGCTCCTCGACGGCGCCGGGGCAAGCCTGCATGTGGCGGGGCACCTCAGGGCCGACGAATGGCGCGGCGAACGGCGGGTCCGGCTGCAGATCGAGGACGCGGCGCCGGCGCTGCCGGAGGGATGAGGGCCGTCGGCGGCCGGCGCAAAGCCCGGCGGGCGAAGCTCGGACCGGCGGTCTCCGCTACCGCGCAACCCCGGCTCAGGCCGGCGTCGCCAGGGGTTCGGCCAAGTCCAGAAACTCGGTCACGGCGAGGGTGGCGATGTCCTTGAACTTCTCGTATTTCGGGTTGCCGAGGTCGACCAGCCCGGAGATGCGGGAGTAGACGGAAGGGACCAATATCTCTTGGCCGCTCTCGGTGCGGCGACGGACGCCGAAGCGTACCCGCGCCCGTTCTTCCGGCGTCAAGCTGGTCAGCATGTTCTTGGTCACCCAGATCGCCCCGAACCGGGCGAAATCACTCAACCGGCCGGTATGGTTGATGGTGTCGCCGAGCACGGTGAATTCGAGGTTGGTGTCGGACTGGTAGACGCCGAACCACTCCCGACCCTCGTTGAGCCCGATATTGAGATAGAGCTCGATCAGCCAGTTCTTGCGTAGCTGCCACGCTTTGCTGATCTCGCGCATCTTCGCCTTGATTTCCTGGGCGCAGGCGAGGGCGTTGAGGATGCAACTGCAATCGGGTTGCGGGAAGAAATAATAGACCATGCCGTCGCCGACATGCTTGCCGTGCGTGCCGTAGTGCTTGCGGAAGGCCGGCGCCAGCCCGCTCCAGATGCCGTTGATCAGCTCGAAATACTCCTCCGGCGGCAGTTCGGCGCAGATCTTCACGGAGTCCTGCAAATCGGCGACGAGCGCGCTCAGATGCGTGAGGAACGGCATGCGCTTGCGCAAGAGGTCCCGTATCACGTGCTCGCGCCGCGACAGCAGTTCTAAGAGGCTCTCGCTTCGCTCTTGCGCCGGCAGGTAGGCGAACAGGATGCCCTCGCGGAACGGCACGGCGTAAACGATGTAATCGATGATCGCGCCGCCGGGGGCGGCAAGGCTCACTGGCTTGTGCACGAGCTGGCGCACGGCGTGCGGCGCGACCGCGTCATACAGCCCCTCCAGCAGGCGCGCGTCGGGGCCGGAGAGATACGGCGACAGCTTCGCCAGGCCGGCTTTGGCCATGCGGTTCTTGCCGATCGACAGGTGAAAAGCGAGAACGTCCTGCCAATCCTGCGCGCCTCGCAAGAAGCCGGCGGCCAGCAGCAGGCGGAAGACGTTGCGCGCCTCGATCTCGCCGTCGAGACCGGCGGGCCGGCCGAACAGCTCGCGCGCCGCCCGGCCGTTCCACCATGTCAGCTCGAAACTGTTGTTGATCAAATAGGCCGGGCAGGGCATGTCGTCGATGGTGAGCCGGAGCCCGTCCTCCCGTGCGGACGGCGCCGGCCGCAAGGGCGCGGGGCCCGCCTCGGGCGCGTAGGGGACGGGCGTTGGGGACCGGCTTTCCAGTCCCTTGGTGACGAGCCGTTCGACGATCTCCGCCATGCTCAGTCCCTCCTGTTTCAATCGGTTGACTTCGATGATCCGCTCGAGGGCGGCCGCCGGGAAGTAGCCGAGCCGCCGTGTCCGCCCGCTTGCCGGCCCGGCCGGCCCGACCTGGGGTCGCGGCAGCAGGCCGAGGGTGATGTAGTTGTTGAGGGTCGCGCGCGAGAGTCCAGTGCGCGCGAGCAATTCCTTGCTGCTAAGCGGGCGGTCGGAAGCCATCGTGGACTCACTTAGTCAGTTCAAATAGACGATATACGAACTTTTGATCTGTGTAAATAGATAGTTTTAATAGCAGCGAAATAAGTGCCGCAATGGGGTTGAGATGGTCTACTTGTGTCCAAAGCGCCGAGGCTCCCAATAGGTAGTACGGCCATTCGCATAAAACCCCGAGAAGTGCCAGGGTTGCGGCTTAACATCGTGGAGCTTGGCGATCCCGGGTTGAGCCCCTCTTCGCCGTGGGTTAGAAGCTCGCTCGGCATGACCGGCGCTGGAGCGACAAAGCGACCATTGCGGATTCCGGGGCAAGTCGGCCACCCAATCCGATTGATGTCGGCCACCCGTTCCAATCGAAGTCGGCCACCGATTCCGATTTGAAGTCGGCCACCCCCTTGGGGTGACGAGCGCTCGACCGCTGGGCCACGGCGTAGGGTCTCCTCCTTTTGCGTGGAGGGGAGCCGATGCCTGCCGAGAGAGTGTCGATGCGACGGATTCGCGAGATGCTGCGCCTGAAGCACGCATGCGGAGCCACCGACCGTGCGATCGCCCGCAGCGTCGGGGTGGCGCGCAGCACGGTGCGGCAGTGCCGGACCGTGTGGCCGAGGCCGGGCTGGCTTGGCCGCTGCCCGAGACTCTGACCGACGCGACGCTGGAGACGCGGCTGTTCCCCAAGGCTGGCGGCGTCCCGGGTCAGCGCCGCAAGAGCGAGCCGGACTGGGCGACACTGCACGGCGAGTTGCGCCGGCCGGGCATGACGCTGGCGCTGCTGTGGGAGGAGTACCGCACGGCCGCACCCGCCGGCTACGGCTACTCGCGCTTCTGCGAACTCTACGGCGCCTGGGCGAGCCGCCTGTCGCCGACCATGCGCCAGGTCCATGTCGCCGGCGAAAAGCTGTTCGTCGACTTCGCCGGCCAGACGGTCGCTGTGGCCGACCCCCTCACCGGCGAGTTGCGGCCGGCGCAGATCTTCGTCGCCGCGCTGGGCGCCTCGAACTACACCTACGCCGAGGCGGTGTGGACGCAAGCCCTCCCGGACTGGATCGCCGTTCACGTCAACGCCTTCGCGTTCCTGGACGGCGTTCCCCGCCAAGTCGTCCCCGACAACCTCAAGGCCGGCATCACTGCCGCCTGCTGCTACGAGCCGGAGATCAACCGCACCTACCAGGAGATGGCGGGGCATTACGGCACCGCCATCCTGCCGGCGCGGGTCCGCAAGCCGCGCGACAAGGCCAAGGTCGAGGTCGCCGTCCAGGTCGTCCAGCGCTGGATCCTGGCGCGCTTGCGCCATCGCCGCTTCTTCTCCCTGGCCGAGCTCAACGCCGCCATTGCCGAGCTGCTCGTCAGCCTCAACCGGCGCCCGATGCGCCGGCTCGCCGAGAGCCGCCGCCAGCTCTTCGATCGTCTCGACCGGCCGGCGCTCGGCGCCGTGCCGGCCGAGCCTTACGTCTACGCCGAGTGGAAACTCCGCCGCGTCGGCCTCGACTACCACGTCGACATCGACGGCCACTACTACTCGGTGCCCCACCGGCTGCTCAAGGAGCAGGTCGAGGCGCGCATCACCGCGCGGACGGTCGAGGTGTTCCACAAGGGCGAGCGCGTCGCCGCCCATGTCCGCGCCGGCGGCCGCGGCCGGCACACCACCGTGCCCGAGCACATGCCCAGCGCCCACCGCCGCTACCTCGGCTGGACGTTGCCCCGCCTCAAGCTGGACGCCACCGCCGTCGGCGCGTCCTGCGCACTGCTGGTCGAGCGCATCCTCACCAGCCGGCCGCACCCCGAGCAGGGCTTCCGCGCCTGCCTCGGGATCCTTCGCCTCGTCCGCCACTACGGCCGCGAGCGGCTTGAGGCGGCCTGCGCGCGTGGCCTCGACATCGGTGCGCTCTCGTACGGCTCCATCGTCTCCATCCTCAAGCACAACCTCGATCGCCGTCCGTCCTCCCCCGGGGCCGCCGACGGCCGGCCGATCGACCATCCCAACGTCCGCGGCCCCCGCTACTACCACTGAAGGTGACCCGTGCTGACCCATCCCACCCTCGACCTGCTCCACCAACTCGGCCTCGCCGGCATGGCCCGCGCCTTCGCCGAGCTCGACGCCAACCCCCAGACCGCCGGTCTCAGCCATGCCGAATGGCTCGCCCTGCTGCTCGACCGCGAGGCGACCGAGCGCCAGGACCGCCGCCTCAAGTCCAGGCTCCGCTACGCCCGGCTGCGCCATCACGCCACCGTCGAGGACGTAGACTTCCGCACCCCGCGCGGCCTCGACCGCACGCTCTTCCTCAAGCTCGCTGGCGGCCAGTGGATCGACGCCCATCAAAACCTGATCATCGGAGGCCCCACCGGCGTCGGCAAAAGCTGGTTGGCCTGCGCGCTCGGCCACAAGGCCTGCCGCGACAATCGCTCCGTCCTCTATCAGCGCATCCCGCGCCTGTTCGCCGACCTCGCGCTCGCCCGCGGCGACGGCCGCTACCCCCGCCTCATGCGCGCGCTGGGCGGCGTCAAGCTCCTCATCCTCGACGATTGGGGCCTCGAGCCGCTCGCCCCCGACCAGCGCCACGACCTGCTTGAGATCGTCGAGGACCGCTACGGCCGCGGCGCCACTCTCATCACCAGTCAGATCCCCGTCGACCGCTGGCACGCCGTCATCGCCGATCCCACTCTCGCTGATGCCATCCTCGACCGCCTCGTCCACAACGCCCACCGTATCGAGCTCAAAGGCGAGTCCCTGCGTAGGCAGCGCCGCCGCGCCGACGACGCTCCCCCCGACGATTCCGTCCAAGCCGAAGTCGCCCCCGCCAAGCGGCGCGCCCGTTGACCCGCGCCAGCCAGCCGACAGCCGTGCCGCCCGCCGCGCTCGCTTGTGGGGATGTGGACGATCCCCGGGTCAAGTCCGGGGACCGGCTGCGCTTCCCCCACGTCGCTGCGCAACGCGGGGAAATGCTCGCCTTCGCCCACATCCCCACAGGCGCATCAACCACCCCCGGACTTTCAATTGCTCGGCAAAGCAAGAGCACCCCGGACCCTCGCCAGCGCAATCACGATCGCACGCTGCGTCTTGACCCGGCCGCCTCCCCCATGCCACTTACCCCCGTCAGCGGGGCGCTCGCCACCCCGGCCGGCTTCCCTCGGAACACCCGGCCGACATCAATCGGATTGGGTGGCCGACTTCAAATCGGAATCCCCGGCCGACTTCGTCGGAATCCGCAAGCGACCATGGCGGCATCGAAAACCCTGGCGACGACAGGCCTGCCGGGCTGGGTCTACCGGGACCAGGCCTTCTTCGCGGCCGAGCGCGAGCGCATCTTCAAGCGCGCCTGGCAGGTGGCCTGCCACGTCAGCGACGTGCCCGAGCCGGGCGACTATTTCCGCCTCGACTTCATGGACGAGCCGCTCATCATCGTGCGCGGCGAGGACGGCGTCGTGCGCGCGCTTGCCAACGTTTGCCGCCACCGCGGCGCGCGGCTTCTCGACGGCGAGGGCGGGGGCCCCAGGGGACAGTTGAGATCGGGGCGCATCGTCTGTCCCTTTCACGCTTGGACGTATGACGGGCGCGGCCGGCTGGTCGCGGTCCCGCGCCAAAGCGCCTATCCGGGCTTGACCACGGCAGAGCGCGGCTTGCCCGAGCTCGAGGTCGAAACCTGGCAGGGCTTCGTCTTCTTTCGCTTGGAGCCCGGCGGCCCGAGCGTTCAGCAAATGATGCGCCCTTACGAGGCGGAGCTGCGTCCCTATCGCCTTGGCGAGATGCGGCCGCTCGGCCGCGTGACGCTTCGCCCGCGCGAGGTCAACTGGAAGACCGTGGTCGAGAACTACATCGACGGCCTGCACATCGCCCATGCGCATACGGGCCTCGGCCGCCTGATCGCTCGCAGCTACGCGCTCGAGGTCAAGGACCATGTGTACCGGATGAGCGGTGCCATCGAAGCCCGTGAGAACGCCGGCTGGTCCGAGCGGCACTATTGCGCGATCCTTCCCAGTCAGGCGCACCTGCCCGAAGATCGCCGGCGCCTGTGGTCCTATTACCTCCTGTGGCCGAATGTCGCCTTCGACGTCTATCCCGACCAGGTGGACTTCATGCACATCATCCCGCTCGCCCCCGGACGCACGCTGATCCGCGAGATCCCTTACGCCCTGCCGGACTCCTCGCGCGAGATGCGGCTGGCGCGCTATCTCAACTGGCGCATCAACCGCGTCGTCAGCGTCGAGGATCGCGACCTCATCGAGCGGGTCTACCACGGCACGGGAAGCCGCGGCTATGTGCGGGGGCCGCTGTCGGAGGAAGAAATCTGCATCGCCGCCTTCGCCGACCGGCTGCGGCGAATCCTGCCGGAATGCGACCTTGCCGAGCCGCCGCGCCGCGTATGACGCCGTCATCGTCGGCGGCGGCCACAACGGGCTGGTGTGCGCCTGCTACCTGGCGGGCGCCGGGCTGAAGGTGCGGGTGCTCGAGCGCCGCGCCATCGTCGGCGGCGCCGCGGTGACCGAGGAATTCCATCCCGGGTTCCGCAACTCGACGGCGAGCTACACGGTGAGCTTGCTGCACCGGAAGATCATCGCCGACCTGCGCCTTGCCGACCACGGGTTGCGGATCGTCGAGCGCCCACTGGCCAATTTCCTGCCGCTGCCCGACGGCGCTCACCTGAAGCTCCACGGCGGCCTCCTGGCAACCCAGGCGGAGGTCGCGCGGTTCTCGCGGCGCGACGCCGACCGGCTTCCCGCCTATTACGACATGCTCTCCGCGGCGAGCGAGTTCCTGCGCGCGCTCGTGCTCGAAACGCCCCCCAATGTCGGCGGCGGCCTTCGCGATGTGCTGGCAGGTTTGAGGCTCGGCCGCCGCTTCCTGCGCCTCACCCTCACGCAACGGCGGGACGCAATCGACCTTTTCGCCAAGAGCGCCGGAGACGTGCTCGACGGCTGGTTCGAGGCCGACCCCCTGAAGGCCGCCTTCGGCTTCGATTCCATGGTCGGCAATTTCGCCAGCCCCTACACGCCGGGTTCGGCTTACGTCCTCCTGCACCACGTCTTCGGCGAGGTCAACGGCAAGCGCGGCCAGTGGGGCCACGCGATGGGCGGGATGGGGGCGATCACGACGGCGATGGCAAGCGAGGCGCGGCGGCGCGGGGTCGAAATCAGCACCGCGAGCCCGGTCGCGCGGGTCCGGGTGCGTCGCGCGCAAGCGGTCGGCGTGACGCTGGCCGACGGCGCCGAGATCGAGGCCCGCGCCGTGGTGGCCAACGTCAACCCCAAGCTCCTCTATCTCAAGCTCATGGACGAAGCCGACCTCGACGCCGATTTCCTGCGCCGCATCCGCGCCTACAAGTGCGCCTCCGGCAGCTTCCGCATGAACGTGGCGTTGTCCGAGCTGCCCGATTTCGTGTGCTTGCCGGGCAAGGCGGCAGGGGCGCATCACATGTCGGGCATTGTGTTCGCGCCTTCGCTCGCCTACATGGAGCGCGCCTATGTGGATGCGCGCGCCTCGGGGTGGTCGCGCCAGCCGATCGTCGAATTGCTGATTCCCAGCACCGTCGATGATTCGCTGGCGCCGGCCGGCCGCCACGTCGCCAGCCTGTTCGGCCAGCACTTCAACCCGGTGCTGCCCGACGGGCGAAGCTGGGACGATGCCAAGGACGAGGCCGCCGCCGCGATCATCGACCTCGTCGATCGCTTTGCTCCCAACTTCAAGGCCAGCATTCTCCGCCGCTCGGCGCTGTCGCCCTTGGACCTCGAGCGCGAATTCGGCCTCGTCGGCGGCGACATCTTCCACGGCGCGATGACGCTCGACCAGCTCTACAGCTTGCGCCCCGTCCTCGGCCATGCCGACTACCGCGGCCCGCTCGCCGGACTCTATATGTGCGGCGCCGGGACCCACCCGGGCGGCGGCGTCACCGGCATGCCAGGCCACAACGCGGCGCGCGAGATCGTGCGCGATTTCCGTCGCCGCCGGCTGCGCCGCGCGCTCTAGCCCGCCCGCATCTCCGCCCGCCGCCGGGATCCCAGCCGCTGCTATTCGAGAATGAAGATGATCTCCAGGTTCACCCGGTACTCGACGATCTTGCCCTTCTCAACCTTGGCCTTCTGCGAAAGGACTTCCAGGCCGGTGATGCCGCGAATGGTCTTGGCCGCGCGGGCAAAGCCCACGGCAACGGCATCCTGGAAGCTTTTGCTCGAGCCCGCGGTGATCTTGGTGACGCGTGCGACAGTCATGGTTGCCCCCTTCGGTCGTCGTTTCGGGTCGGCCTTGCGGCCATCGCCGAAAATAGCACGGCGCCGCGATCGTTGCAGCCGCGAAACGGCGCCCTCGTGCTTTCGCCCCCCGCCCCCTCGCCCGGGGTTCAGTCGAACACCAGGTTGGGGAGGAACGTCACCAAGGGCGGGAAGAACACCATCAACAGGACGACGGAGACCATGGCGCCGACGAACGGCCACACGGTGACCTGGTTGAGCGGCACCCGGCCGATCGCCGAGGCGATGTAAAGCTGAAGGCCGACCGGCGGCGTGACCGTTCCGATGAGGATGGTGACAATGACGATCAGCGCGAAGTGGATATGGTCGAAACCGAACGCCGGGACGAGCGGCATGAAGACCGGGACGAAGATGAGGAGCGCGGCGAGGCCTTCGACGAACAGGCCGACGATCAAGAGCAGGACAACGATGGCCAGCAACAGCGTCGTCGGGCTCAAGTCGAGGGCCTTGATGGCATCGACCGTCATCGGCCCGAACCCGTGGATGGTCAGAAGAAACCCGAAGATCGATGCCGAGGCCAGGATGAACACCGGGATCGCGGTCATCTCCACCGCCTCGGACAGCACGCCCATCAAGTCCGAGAGTTTGATCTCGCGGTAGACGAACAGGCCGACGGCCAGCCCGTAGACGCAGGCGACGACTCCGGCCTCGGTGGCCGTGTAGTACCCGGTGACGATGCCGCCGAGGATTACGGCCGGCGCGAGCAGCGCGGGGAGCGCGCGGACGGTGACCCGCAGCCGCCGACCCCAGGGCAGCTTCGGGTGCCGCGGGAAGCCTTGGCGGCGGGCCATGTACGCAACCAGCGTCATGAGCGCCAGGCCGATGGCGATGCCGGGCAGCGCGCCGGCCAGGAACAGCCGGCCGATCGACAGATTGGTCATCGACCCGTAGATGACCATGACGATCGAGGGCGGAATGATGGGTCCGATGCAGGAGGCGGCGGCGGTGAGGCCGACGGCGAAACCGGCCGGATACCCTTCGCGGACCATGGTCGGGATGAGCATCGAACCGATGGCGGCGCAGTCGGCCGAGGCGGACCCCGAAACGCCCGACATGATCATGTTGGCGGTGACGTTGACGTGGGCCGTGCCGCCCTGAAAATGACCGAAATAGGCCTTCGACACCTCGACCATTTCCGTGGTCAACCCGGCCCGGTTCATGATCACGCCGGCGAGGATGAAGAACGGCACGGCCAAGAGCGGAAAGGAATTGATCGAGTTGAGCATGCGCTCGGCGACGACGATTTGCGGCAGGCCGAAGACCAGCACATTGAGGATGCTCGCCGCCAGCATCGAGGTGGCCACCGACACGCCGGCCAGCATCAGCGAAAGGAAAACCAGGAACAGCGCGACTATTTCCATGGATCAGGTCGCCACGCGCGGGCGCATCGCGGGTTCAATCTCGGGGGCATGGGGGGACGCTATCTGCGCGCCGGGACGAGCAGGTAGGCGACCATCAGCGTCATGCACACGGGCACCGACAAATAGAAGAGGATCTGCGGCATCCAGGGAACGGTGTAAAAGACCTGGGCGCGATATTCATAGGCGTTGGCGTAGCCCCAGTAGCCGACGAAGGCCAGGCACAGGACGTTGAGCCAGCGGTTGAGCGCATCGGAAAACCGCCGGCCAGGCGGACCTAAGGGGTCGGTGAGCACGGTGACCCGGATATGGGTGTCCCGGATGAGGGCGATGATCGTGCCCAGATAAACCGACCAGACGAAGAAATAGCGGTCCACCTCCTCGGCCCAGGCCTGCGGGTTGTTGAACCCGAACCGCAGCACGACCTGGGCGGCCATGAGGATGACCGCCGCCGCCAACAGCAAGGCGGCGAACAGATGGATGATCTCGACGCTCTTGGCGTGCAGTCGCGAATCCATCTGTCCGACGGCCTTGCCGTCTATCGCCGCTACTTGGTCGCGACCAGGATGTCGATCGCCTTCTTCGTCGCCGCGTCCTTGGACGCGAGTTCCTCCCACAACGGCTTCACCGCCTCGGCCCAGGCGGGCGGGTTCGCCGCGTCGAACACGCGCATGCCCTTGGTGGTCATCGCCTTGTAGGCCTCGGCCTCGCCCGGTTCGGAGATCGTCGTGTTCGACCATATCGCGGCCTCCCGCCCGGCGGCGAGGATGACGCCCTGCTGGTCGGCGGGAAGCCGCCCGAGCCGGCTCTTGTTGATCGTGATCGCCATGGTCGCGAACATGTGGCGGGTGCGCACCACCGACTTGGTGACCTCGTTGAACTTCATGTCGAGCGCCGCCATGGCCGGGGATTCGAGGCCCTCGGCCACGCCGGTCTGCATCGCCGTGTAGACCTCGCCCCAGGTGACCGGCGTCGGCCGCGCGCCGAGGAGCTGGAACATCCGGATCCACACGTGCGATTCCGGCGATCGCATCTTGAGGCCTTTCATCCGGTCGGCCTCGGTGACTGGATCGCCGCGGAAGATCATGTCGCGGAAGCCGAGCCCGATATAGCCGATCAAATGGGCGTTGCTTTTTTCGAGCATGCCGGCGGTCAGGGTCTTGCCGAACTCGCCGTCGAACGCCCTGTAGGCGTGCGCCCAGTCCCGGAAGATGAATGGCAGCGAGGTGACGCCCATCGGCGGATAGAACTTGTCCATGTGCCCCAGGGACGTGATGGTCGCGTCGATCACGCCCTGGTTCATCAGCCCGAAGGCTTCGACCTCCTGCCCGAGCTGGGCGGCGGGAAAGACGGCGATGATGAGCTTCCCGCCGGTCTTCTCCTTGACGAGATCGGCGAACTTGTTCGCCGTCTTGTCGACCGTGCCGCCCACCGCGTGGTGATGGGCGAGCCTCAGCGACTGCGCCTCGGCCGCTGCCGAAGCGAGCGCCAGCCCGGCGATGCCGGCGAACGCCACGCCGGCGATGAACTTCCTGTTGCTCATGCGAACCTCCCTAAGGTTGACGTTGGACGATTCTCTAACGCTGGTGGGCGAGCGGAACGCCGATCACGGGCAGCTCCCGCGGCGCCAGCCCGTGGGTCAAGAGCCGCGAGCCCTGGTCGGTGACCAGGATCAGGTCCTCGAGATGGTTGCCGCTGCCGTCCTCGCCGAAACAGAGTGGTTCGACGTTGATCACCATGCCTTTCCTGAGCCTAGTCTTGTCGCCCGGACGCAGCATCGGGTTCTCGTGCAGCTCGATGCCGAAGCTGTGGCCGACATGGGGCATGTGGAACTTGAGACCCTGCTTGGCGAAGTTCTCCTTGCAGAAGAAGAAGATGTCCTCCGCCGTGACGCCCGGGCGGACGAAGTCGATGGTGTTCTTCTGGACGATGGCGAGGTTGCGATAGGTTTCCTTCTGCACGGCGCTCGGATTACCGGTCGAGTAGGTGCGCGCGAAGTCGGTGTTCCACGACTTGTAGGTGCCACCGACGTCGAGCCGGATGATCTCCGATTCCTTCGGCACCCGGTCGTTGGCCATGGGGTGGGCTTGCCGCGAGCGCGGCCCGCTGCCGAAACAGATGAACAGCGTGCCGTCAGCCCCCAGATTGATGATGCCGGTGGAAATCCGGTTGGCAATGGTCTTCTCGGTCTCGCCGAGCCGCGCGGCTTCCATGGCCTGGATGACGGCTGCATGAGTGGTCTTGGTCGCGTGCTCGACCTTGGCGACCTCGTCGTCGTCCTTGATGACCCTGAGGTCCACCACCGCATCGGTGGTGTCGACGATGGTTAGGTCGGGCAGCCGCTTGACCAGCCGCACATACGCGTTGTGCGGCAGATAGGACAGGTCGATGCCGAGCTTGCCCTTGGCGAGGCCCAGTTCGGTGAGCAGGTCGCCCAGCTTGTTGATCGGGTCGTCCTTGAATTCGGTGTAGGTGCGGATGTCGGTGATCCAGCTTTCCTCGCGGGCATGGGCCTCTTCGATGCTGCACACGACGAGGACCGGTTCCCGATCGCGCGGGACGACGGCATAGGCGTGGCGAGGGGGGATCAGCCTCACCGTGATGATATGCGCGCCGCTCACATAGGCGAAGTTCTCCGGGCTCATCGCCACCAGGACATCGACGCCGGCCCTCTGGGGCAGGGAGCGGAGCTTGTCGTTGGTCAGCACGGGCGGTTCTCCATCGCTTCATTCGGGTCATCGGGATCAAGGATGCCGCGCAATCTAGTCCAGGGCGGCGGCGGTGTCCAGGAACGGGTCGGCGTCAGCGTGCGCTGGCGGCCGGGCGCCCTTCGATCGGGTAGGCGGGATCGTTATAGCCGGGCGTCGAGGGATGGCCGGGCGTGACCAGGGAGTCGACCAAGGCCTCGTCCTCCGGCGTCAACCGGCAGGACAGTGCGCCGAGATAGTCCTGCCACTGATCGTGGGTGCGGGGACCGGCGATCGCCGAGGTGACCAGCTTGTTGTTGAGCACCCAGCCGACCGCGAACTGGACCGCGGAAATGCCCCGCGCCGCGGCATGCGTCTTGAGCTTTTGGGCGATGACCAGCGATTCTCGGCGCCATTCGGTCTCCATGATCCGCTGGTCCTTGCGCCCGGCCCGCGTGTCGGCTGGCGGCGGCGCGTCGGGGACGTATTTGCCGGTGAGCACGCCGCGCGCCGTCGGGCTGTAGGGAACCACGCCGAGGCCGTAATAGGCGCAGGCCGGAAGGTGTTCGACTTCCGGCATGCGGTTCATGGCGTTGTAATAGGGCTGGCTGGCGGCGGGCCGGTCGATGCCGGCCCGGTCGCAGAGATTGCAAATCTCGGCGAGGCGGAAGGCGCGGTGGTTGGAGAGGCCGAAATAGCGGATCTTGCCGGCGCGGATGAGGTCGCCGATCGCACGCACCTGCTCCGCGAATGGGGTGGCAAGGTCCTCCTTGTGAAAATAGTAAAGGTCGATGTAGTCGGTCCCGAGGCGCTTCAGGCTCGCCTCGACGGCCTCGAACATCCACCGCCGCGACAGCCCGCGCTCATTGGGTCCCTCGCCCATCGGGTTGGCGAGCTTGGTCGCGATCACCCAGCGGTGGCGGTCGGGCTTGACGGCGCGGCCGACGATCTCCTCCGACTTGCCGCGATTGTAGACGTCGGCGGTGTCGATGAAATTGACGCCGGCTTCGCGCGCCATGGCGACGATGCGCCCCGCCTCCGCTTCGTCCGTGCGATCGCCGAAGGTCATGGTGCCGAGACAGAGCGGTGAGACCTTGACACCGCTTAGCCCGAGTTGCCGGTAGTCCAATGCCTTTCCCCCCGCCATCGTTGCCGACATATGACATTGGGCCGCGCCTTGGCGCAAGACCGAGACGCGCCCTCGGCGATGCCGGACCGTTGGTTTCCGTGATACCCTGCCGATGGGCCTCGGGTGCGAGCGGAGGAGGGCGCGATGCTGCGGACGGAAAAACTCACTTTTCCCGGCGCCGATGGTGCGAGCCTCGCGGCCCGGCTCGACTTGCCCGAAGGGCGGCCACGGGCCTACGCGTTGTGGGCGCACTGCTTTACCTGCACCAAGGATATCTTCGCAGCCTCGCGCGTCGCCGCAGGCCTCGTCGCGCACGACTTCGGCGTGCTGCGCTTCGACTTCACCGGACTTGGGGCGAGCGAGGGCGAGTTCGCCAACACCAATTTCTCCTCCAATGTCGGCGACCTCGTGGCGGCGACGGCCTACATGCGCGCTCGCCTCGAGGCGCCGAAGCTCTTGATCGGCCATTCGCTCGGCGGCGCCGCGGTCCTCGCTGCCGCAGGCCAAGTGCCGGAGGCGGTCGCGGTGGCGACCATCGCCGCGCCCGCCGATCCCGCCCATGTCGCCCGCCATTTCAAGGACGCGCGGCCTGAGATCGACGCCAAGGGCGAGGCCGAAGTGCTGCTGGCCGGCCGGCCGTTCCGAATCAAGAAACAGTTCCTCGACGACATCGAAAGCCAAAAGCTCGCGGCCGCCATCGGCGCCCTGCGCAAGGCGCTCTTGATCTTCCATTCGCCGCTTGATGCGATCGTATCCATCGACAATGCCGGCCAGATTTTCCAGGCGGCGAAGCACCCCAAGAGCTTCGTCTCGCTCGACGGCGCCGATCACCTGTTGTCGCGCAGGGAGGACGCGATCTACGTCGCCGATATCATCGCCGCCTGGGCGGCCCGCTATGTCGGCGAGCCGCAAGCGGACACGGTTGGCGCCGAAACGGCGGGGCCGGCGGACGGGGTTCTCGTCGCCGAGGTGGGGGAGGGCAAGTTTGCGCAGGTCGCCACCGTGGGCCGCCACCGCCTGCGCGCCGACGAACCCGTGAGCGTGGGCGGCAACGATTCCGGACCGGGGCCGTACGATTACCTGCTGGTCGGCCTCGGGGCCTGCACGTCGATGACGGTCCGCATGTATGCCGAGCGCAAGAACTGGCCGGTCGAGAAAATCTCGGTGTCGCTCGCGCACCGCAAGATCCATGCCGAGGACTGCGCGACCTGCGAGACCAAGGAAGGCAAGATCGACCGCATCGAGCGAGAGCTCGAGATTACCGGGCCGCTCGATGCCGAGCAGCGCGCGAAGCTCGTCGAGATCGCCGAGAAATGCCCGGTCCACCGGACCCTCCACTCCGAGAACCTGATCCTCACCCGTCTCAAGGAGTAAGGCGCAGGGACGCGCGCA
>JBQTIU010000059.1:0-51519 GCA_052387815.1 Pseudomonadota bacterium | reverse complement strand
CCCGGTCAACGGACAGAGCGCGGTGAACTCCGGGCAGGTGAAGCGCGCCAGGTAGAGCCGCTTGGGGTGCGGATTGGCGACCCGCTCGAGGCGGGCTTGCTCGGGGCTCGCCGGCATAGGGACGCGGTGGCCGAGCTGGCGAAGACCGAAATAGGGTCGGCGGGGCATGGCGCGCTCCATTGGCGAGCCGGAAGCAAGCATGGATAGCATGGGCGCCGGACCGCCCGCCACCAGGCCCGCCGCGCCGCGTCACGGCAGCGCGCCGGCGGGCCCGCGGGCCGGCACGTCGCCTTGCGTTTCGCGGCGCTCGAGCGCGGCGGCGAAGGCAGCGAGGGTTCGCGTCTCGATCGCCTGGCGCAGGCCCGCCATGAGGTCCTGGTACCAAGTGAGGTTGTGGCGGGTCAGCAGCATGATGCCAAGAATCTCGTCGCTTTTGGCGAGATGGTGGAGGTAGGCGCGCGAATAGGTGCGGCAAGCCGGGCAGCGGCACTCGGGGTCGAGGGGTCGCCGGTCCTCGGCGTGGCGGGCGTTGCGCAAATTGATGGTGCCGGTGCGCGTGAACGCCTGGGCGGTGCGGCCCGAGCGGGTCGGCAGCACGCAGTCGAACATGTCCACCCCAAGCCTCACCGCGGCGACCACATCGGCGGGCTTGCCGACCCCCATGAGATAGCGCGGCCGATCGGCGGGCAGGAAGGGCTCGGTCGCGGCCACCGTCGTCGCCATCAGCTCCCGGCCCTCGCCGACCGCCAACCCGCCGATGGCGTAGCCCTCGAAGCCGATCGCAGCGAGCGCCTTCGCTGATTCCTCGCGCAAGGCGGGATAGACGCTGCCCTGAACGATGCCGAACAGGCCGCGTCCATGAGCGGGCAGGAAGGCCTCGCGCGAGCGCTTGGCCCAGCGCATCGACAGGCGCATGGAGGACGCGGCCTCGGCCTCGGCCGCCGGATAGGCGAGGCATTCGTCGAACGCCATCGCGATATCGGCGTCGAGCAAGCGCTGGATCTCGATGGCGCGCTCAGGGCCGAGCATGTGGCGCGAGCCGTCGAGGTGCGACTGGAAGGTCACGCCGTCCTCGCTCACCTCGCGGAGCGCCGCCAGCGACATCACCTGGTAGCCGCCGGAATCGGTGAGGATTGGCCGCGGCCAATTCATGAATCCGTGCAGCCCGCCGAGGCGCGCGATGCGTTCGGCGCCGGGTCGCAGCATCAGGTGATAGGTATTGCAGAGCACGATGTCCGTCCCGGTCGCGGCCACATCCTCGCTCGCCATCGCCTTGACGCTCGCCGCAGTGCCCACCGGCAGGAAGGCGGGCGTGTCGACGGCGCCGCTGGAGGTCGACAGCCGGCCGCGCCGGGCCTTGCCGTCGCTAGCCAATACTTTGAAACCGATCCCGTTCATGGGCCCTCCCGGCGGTGGAGGAGGCAGCAATCGCCGTAGGAGTAGAAGCGATAGCCGCGCGCGATCGCGTGGGCATAGGCGGAGCGCATGCGCGCCAGCCCGGCGAAGGCCGCCACCAGCATGAACAGGGTCGAGCGCGGCAGGTGGAAGTTGGTGAGCAGCAGGTCGACGACCTTGAATCGGTATCCCGGGGTGACGAACAGGCGGGTCTCGCCGGCGAATTCCCGCACCCGGCCACGCGCGTCGGCGGCGGTCTCCAGGAGTCTGAGCGACGTCGACCCGACCGCGACGATGCGCCCGCCCCGCGCCCTCGCCGCCTCGACCGCCGCCGCCGTCGCCCCCGAGACCTCGCCCCATTCGGCGTGCATGGCGTGCGCTTCCGTGTCCTCGACCTTGACCGGGAGGAAGGTGCCTGCCCCGACATGGAGCGTCAACGCCGCGCGCGCAATTCCCGCCCGCTCGAGGGCGTCGATCAGCGCCGGCGTGAAGTGGAGCCCGGCGGTGGGCGCCGCCACCGCGCCCTCCTTCTCGGCCCACATCGTCTGGTAGTCGCGAAGGTCGCGCGGGTCGCCGCCGCGGGGGCGGCGGATATAGGGCGGCAGCGGCATCGAGCCGTGGCGCTCGAGCGCCGCCATGAGATCCCCGGAGGGCGCGAAAGCGAGCTCGACCTCGCCGCCCTCGCCCCTGGCGGCGACGGTTGCCGCGAGCCCGGGCGCGAACTCGATCCGGTCGCCGGGCTTGAGCCTCTTGGCGGGCCTCGCGAAGGCGCGCCAGGTCGCGGAATCGAGCCGCCGGTGCAGCGTCACCTCGACTCGGGCCGCGCCCCGCCAGCCGGCGAGCCGGGCCTGGATGACGCGCGTGTCGTTGTAGACCAGGAGATCGCCGGCCTTCAAAAGGTGCGGCAGATCGCCGACCGACCAGTCGGCGAGCGCGGCCCCGACCTCGATGAGCCGCGCGCTATCGCGCGGGCTTGCCGGATGCTGGGCGATGAGCGCAGCCGGCAGCTCGAAATCGAACTCGGAGACCTTCACGCAAGCGGCATTTCTTGCCACTCGGCGCGGACCGCCAGGTCGGATTCGCCGTCCACGCGCGCCGCGCGCAGGGCCGCGAAGTCCGCGGGCGGGAGGAGGCGTGACAGCGCCCACACCGCCATCGCCCGCACCAGCGCGCTTCGATCGTCGAGGAGCTGGCGGGCGACGCTCGCCAGCTCCGGCGCGCCGCTGTTGGCGATCGCGATCAGCACGTTGCGCACGAAGCGGTCGCGGCCGATGCGTTTGACCGGCGAGCGGGAGAACACCTGCCGGAAGGAGGCGTCGTCGAGCCGCGCGAGTTCGCCAAGCCGCGGCGCCGCGAGCTCGGCCCGCGCCAGGAACTCGGGCTCGGCCGTCCGCCCCGCGAACTTGTTCCATGGGCACACTGCCAGGCAGTCGTCGCAGCCGAAGATGCGGTTGCCCATCGGCACGCGGAATTCGCGCGCGATATGGCCCTTGTGTTCGATGGTCAGGTACGAGATGCAGCGCCGGGCATCGAGCCGGTAGGGCGCGGGAAAGGCCGCGGTCGGGCAGACGTCGAGGCAACGCTGGCAGGACCCGCAATAGTCCGCCTCCGGCGTATCGGGTTCGAGCTCGAGGGTGGTGAAGATCTCGGACAGGAACAGCCACGAGCCGAAGCGGCGCGACACCAGGTTGGTGTGCTTGCCCTGCCAGCCGACGCCGCCGGCCTGGGCCAAGGGCTTTTCCATGACCGGCGCCGTATCGACGAACAGCTTGACCTCGCACGCGAGGCACTCGTGCATCCAGCCGGCCAGCGCCTTCAGGCGCTTTTTCGCGACGTCGTGGTAGTCGCGCCCCTGGGCATAGACGCTGATCGTCCCCCGCTCCGTGCGGGAAAGCGGGGCCAACGGATCGCCGGGCGGAGTGTAGTTGATCCCCAGCACGACCACGCTGCGGGCCGCTTGCCACAACGCATGGGGATCGGCGCGGCGCGCCAAGGTCCCGGCCAGCCAGCCCATGTCGCCGTGCAGGCCCTCGGCCACGAAGCGGGCGAGCTCGTCCTTGGCCCCGGCCGCCAATTCGGCGCGCGCGAAGCCGACGGCGTCGAAGCCCAAGGCCAGCGCCTGGTCGCGGATCAGCGCCTTGGCGGGCTCACGCGCTCCCATGCCGCGAAGGTAGGCGTCGCCGGGCGTTGCTGCAACCTCCCGTTTGGCGTCGCCTGGGGACCATTGGCGGTGCGCCTGTCGGGCGCTGGTGGTTTCGGCACTCAGATCGTGGCCAATCCGCGCTCGAGATCGGCGATGAGGTCGGCGGTGTCCTCGATGCCGATCGACAGGCGCAGCAAGTCGGGCGGACAGGGTGTCCCCGGCCCTTCGACGCTGGCGCGGTGCTCCACCAGGCTCTCGACGCCGCCGAGCGAGGTGGCGCGTTTGAAGACCTTGAGGTTGGCCGCCAGCCGCCACGCCGCCGCCTCGCCGCCTTTCGCCCGCAACGACAGCATGCCGCCGAAACCGCCCCGCATCTGCCGGGCGGCGATGGCGTGCCCGGCATGACCGGGATGACCCGGATACAGAACCGCCGAAATCTTGGCGTGGCCTGCCAGCCGGTCGGCGATCGCCTGGGCGCTGCGGCTGGCCGCCGCAACCCGCAGGAACAGCGTGCGCATGCCGCGCAGCAGGAGCCAGGCCTCGACCGGACCGAGCACGCCGCCGCCAGCGGCGCGCACATACTTGATGCGGCGCCAATGGTCGTCGTCTCGCGCCGCCACCAGCGCCCCGGCGATAACGTCCGAATGGCCATTGAGGTATTTGGTCGCGGCGTGCATGACGATATCGGCGCCAAGCGCGATCGGTCGCGTCAGGACCGGCGTCGCCACCGTCGAATCGACCGCCAGGCGCGCCCCGGCGCCGTGAGCGATCTCAGCCGCGGCGGCGATGTCGGTCAGCGCCCAGGTGGGGTTGGCCGGCGTTTCCAGCCACACCAGCCGCGTCTTGCCGGGGCGCACCAACCGGGCCAGGTCATCGAGTTGATCGGGCCGTTCGTTGTCGAAGAAATCGACGGCAAGGCCCCAGGGCGCCGCGAATTTGCCCAACCATTTGCGCAGTGTCCAGTACATGACCCGCGGGGCGATGACGTGATCGCCCGGCGCCAGCGCCTGGAACACCGCGGTGGCCGCGGCCATGCCCGAGGCGAACAAAGCGGCTGCGGCACCGCCTTCGAGCCGCGCCAACAGCGCCTCGGCCTGGTCGTAGGAGGGGTTGGCGTCGCGCGAATACACCCGGCCCGCCGGATAGCCGCCGTCGACGGCGCGCTCGTAGGTGGTGGACAGATGGATGGGCGGCACCAGCTCGGCGAAGGGCGGGACGATGCGGCCCAACGCCTGGGCGGCAAGGGTGGCCGGGCTGAGGCGTGGCTCGCCGGGTGGCTCGACGATGGCGGCCATGTCGCGTTCCCCCTGATGGCGCCGGTGGCAGGCGGTTCGGGCGCGTGGTCTTCGGGCAACGCATGGTAACACGGGGGGCCGCGGTTGGCCCTCCTGTTGGGGGAGGGAAACGGAGGGGATCGCGAAGCGGTTTGCAAGCCGGATCAAACAGTTGTTAAATGAAATTCGAACAGCGGGCAGGCAGCTTCATGAGCGAGGCGATTCGGTTCCTGTTGAACGGCGAGCTGCGCGAAGTCGAAGGCTTGTCGCCGACGATGACGGTCCTCGACTATCTGCGCCTCGTCGAGCGCAAATGCGGCACCAAGGAAGGCTGCGCGGAGGGCGATTGCGGGGCCTGCACGGTCGTGCTTGCCGAACCGCACGGCGCGGCCGGGCTCGGCTACCGGGCCGTCACGTCCTGCATCCAGTTCCTTCCCACCCTCGACGGCAAGGCGCTGATCACGGTCGAGGGCCTCTGTGGGCCCGACGGCCGGCTGCATCCGGTGCAGCGCGCGATGGTCGATTGCCACGGCTCGCAGTGCGGCTTCTGCACCCCGGGCTTCGTGATGTCGCTGTTCGCGCTGTGGCACGAGAATAAGGCGCCGTCCAAGACCGAGACGCTCGACGCGCTGGCCGGCAATCTCTGCCGCTGCACGGGCTACCGGCCGATCCTCGAGGCGGCGCGCCGGATGTACGACGCGCGACTGCCCGATCGTTTCGACTTGGCCCGGCCAGCGACCCGCGCCAAGCTCGATGCGCTCAGGCGCGCGAACGGCTTCGCTTACACGGATTGCGGCCGCGAGTTCCTGGCGCCCCGCAGCCTTGCCGAGCTCGGAAAGGCGCTCGCCGGTCGGCCGGACGGCTTTGTGCTCGCCGGCGGCACCGATTTCGGCCTGTGGGTGACCAAGCAGCACCGCGCCTTCGAGCGCATCGTCTATCTGGGCCAAGTCGCCGAGCTCAAGGAGATGCGGACCACCGCCACCCATCTCGAGATCGGCGGCGCGGTCAGTTGGACCGAGGCCTGGCCCGCGATCGCCCGCCTCTATCCCGATTTCGGGCTGCTCATCCGCCGCTTCGGCTCGGTGCCGATTCGCAACGCCGCCACGCTCGGCGGCAACCTCGCCAACGCCTCGCCGATCGGCGACGGCCCGCCGCCGCTCATCGCGCTCGGCGCCAGCGTGGTCCTCCACGGGGCAGCGGGGGAGCGCGAGGTGCCGCTCGACGAGTTCTTCAAGGACTACCGCAAGACCGACCTCAGGGCCGGCGAAGTGGTGGCGCGCCTGCGCCTGCCGTTGCCGGCGCCGGACCTCCATTTCGGCACCTGGAAGCTCGCCAAGCGCTTCGACCAGGACATCGCTTCGGTGTGCGGCGCCTTCGCCGTGCGCCTGGCGCAAGGGCAGGTCGCGGCGGCGCGCATCGCCTATGGCGGCATGGCGGCCATGCCGAAGCGCGCGTTGGGCGCCGAGGCCGCGCTTCTCGGGCGGTCATGGACGCTTGGCAGCGTCCACCAGGCGATGGCGGCGCTCGAGCGCGATTTCACCCCGATCACCGATTTTCGCGCCACGCGCGCCTATCGCGGGCTGGCGGCGAAGAATCTGCTGCTGCGGTTCTACCATGCCTCGATCGGCACCGCCGAGGCGACCCGGGTCGCGGGCTATGGCTGAGGCGACCGGGAACCAGCCCCGCTCGATCCGCGGCGGCGTCGCGGCCGCCCTGCCGCACGACAGCGCCCGCAAGCATGTCTGCGGCGAAGCAGTGTATGTCGACGACATCCCGGAGCCCGCGGGGCTGCTCCACGCCCATGTGGGCCTGTCGACCCGCCCGCACGCGCACATCCGCTCGCTCGACTTGACGAAAATCGCGGCCGCGCCCGGCGTCGTGGCGGTGATCGCGGCGGCCGATATCCCGGGCGTGAACGACGTCGGCCCGATCCATGCGGGCGAGCCGGTGCTGGCCGCGGGCGTGGTCGAGTATGTCGGCGAGCCGGTGTTCGCGGTGGCGGCGCGCTCGATGGCCGAGGCGCGCGCGGCGGCGCGCCACGCGGTCGTTACCTACGAGGACCTCGAGCCGGTGCTGTCGATCGAGGCGGCGCTGGCACGCGCGCTTTATGTCTCTCCGCCCAACCGCCTCGAGCGCGGAGATGCGCTCGCGGCGCTCGTGCGCTCGCCGCGTCGGCTGGCCGGCGAGCTCAGGATGGGCGGCCAGGACCATTTCTACCTCGAAGGCCAGATCGCGATGGCGTTGCCCCAGGAGGACGGCGACATGTTCGTGCTGTCCTCCACCCAGCACCCCAGCGAGGTGCAGAAGATGGTGGCGCGCGTGCTCGGGCTGCCCGCCAACGCCGTCACGGTCGAGGTCCGGCGCATGGGCGGCGGCTTCGGCGGCAAGGAGACCCAGCCCTCGATCATCGCCGCGATCGCCGCCGTGCTGTCGGCCAAGACCGGGCGGCCGGTCAAGCTCAGGCTCGAGCGCGACGACGACATGATGATCACCGGCAAGCGCCACGACTTCCTGGCGCGCTACGAGGTCGGCTTCGACGACGAGGGCCGGCTGTTGGCGCTCGACATGCAGCTTGCGGCGCGCGCCGGCCACGTCGCCGACTTGTCGCCGGCCGTGGTCGACCGCGCCCTGTTCCACGCCGACAACTGCTACTACATCCCCGATGTCCGCATCACCGGCTATGCGTGCAAGACCCATACCCAGTCGAACACCGCCTTCCGCGGCTTCGGCGGACCGCAGGGGATGCTGGCGATCGAGCACGTCGTGGACGAAGTCGCGCGCCGCGTCGGCCGCGACCCCTTGGACGTCCGCAAGGCGAATTTCTATGGGGCGAGCGAGCGCAACGTCACGCCCTACCACCAGACCCTCGAGGACAACATCATCGCCGAGCTGGTGGCCGAGCTCGAGGCGAGCGCCGCCTATCGGGCGCGGCGGGCGGAGATCGACGCCTTCAACCGGGCCAGCTCGATCCTCAAGAAGGGGCTGGCGCTCGCCCCGGTCAAGTTCGGCATCTCGTTCACGACCGCGCTGTACAACCAGGCCGGGGCGCTCGTCCATGTCTACACCGACGGGTCGGTGCATTTGAGCCACGGCGGCACCGAAATGGGCCAGGGCCTGTTGATCAAGGTCGCCCAGATCGTCGCCGAGGAGTTCCAGATCGACATCGACCGCGTGAAGATCACCGCGACCAGCACCGCGAGGGTGCCGAACACCTCGGCGACGGCCGCCTCGTCGGGCACCGATTTGAACGGCATGGCGGCGCAGGCGGCGGCGCGCACGATCAAGGACCGGCTCCGGGATTTCGCCGCCGGCCATTTCGGCGTGCCGCCGGCGTCCGTGCGCTTCGCGGGCGGTCGCGTGAGCGCGGGAGAGACGAGCCTGTCGTTCGACGAACTGGCCCTCTTGGCCTACAGGGCGCGCGTGCAGCTCTCGGCGACCGGTTTCTACAGGACTCCCAAGGTCCACTACGACCGCCGGACGGGGCGCGGGCGTCCCTTCCTCTATTACGCCTACGGCGCGGCAGTCGCCGAGACGCAGATCGACACGCTGACCGGCGAATACCGGGTGCTGCGCGCCGATCTTCTGCACGATGTCGGCAAGTCGATCAACCCGGCGGTCGACCTCGGGCAGATCGAAGGCGCGTTCCTCCAGGGCGTGGGCTGGCTCACCACCGAGGAACTGTGGTGGAACGGCGAGGGCCGCCTGATGACCCACGCGCCGTCGACCTACAAGATCCCCACCGCCCGCGACCTGCCGGAGGATTTCCGGGTCCGCATGTGGCAAGGCTCGGTCAACCGCGAGGACACGATCTACCGCTCCAAGGCGGTCGGCGAGCCGCCGCTGATGTTGGCCAATGCCGTTTGGTTGGCGCTCAAGGACGCCGTCGCCGCCGCGGCCAGGCATGGCGTCGTGCCTGCGCTCGATGCGCCGGCCACGCCCGAGCGGGTGCTGCTGGCGATCGAAGCGGCGCGGGAAGCGGCCGCGCCGGCCGCCCGCCGCCGCGCGGCAACCCCGGCCTGAAGGTCGGTCGATGGGCGGCTCCCCCGACGACTGGCTCGAGGCGCTTTCCGGCTTGCGCGAGCGCGGCGAGGCGTGCGTGCTGGTGACGCTTACCGAGGTCAAGGGCTCGGCGCCGCGCGATCCCGGCACCAAGATGGTGGTCACGCGCCTGCGCCAATTCGGCTCGATCGGCGGCGGCCACCTCGAGCTCAAGGCGACCGAGATCGCGCGGGGCATGCTCGCCGACGCGGCGAGCGTCCCGCGGCTCGAGACGCTGTCGCTGGGGCCGCAGCTCGGCCAGTGCTGCGGCGGCAAGGTTGCCTTGTTGTTCGAGCCGTTCGCGTCCGAGCGCCTGGTGGTGGCGATCTTCGGCGCCGGCCACGTCGGCAAGGCGCTGGTGCGCACGCTCGCCGGGCTGCCTTTGCGCGTCAGGTTGATCGACTCGCGCCCCGAGCAGTTCCCCGCCGACCTGCCCGCCAATGTCGAGGCCGTGCCGACCGACGCGGCGGAGGACGAGGTCTCCGACCTCCCGGCCGGGTGTCTGGCGCTGGTGATGACCCACAGCCACGACCTCGATCTGGCGCTCTGCGAGCGCCTCTTGAAGCGCGGCGATTGCCGCTATATCGGGCTGATCGGCTCCGAGACCAAATGGAAGCGATTCGAGGCGAGGCTCCTCCACAAGGGTCTGCCCGAGAGCCTGGTGCGCCGCATCAAATGCCCGATCGGCGTCGCCGGCATCGACGGCAAGCACCCGCAAGAGATCGCCATCGCCATCGCTGCCGAGCTCTTGCAGGTGGCGAGCGCGGCGCGCCAAGAGGAGGCCGCCGCTCGCGGCGAAGCCGCCTCCGCGTAGGGGCGAGTTTCAAACCGGCCGGGCGTTGCCCCGCCCCTACAGTTGGCGACCGGAATGGCATCATCGCGTTTCACATTCGGGCAAAAATTGGCGCGCGTGCCAGTCGCGGCGAAGTGCGGCATTCGGTTGGTTAGAAAACGCCTTTCGAGTCTTCGGGTGCGGGTATGATCCTGTTCGCTGTCGCGATCGCCGCGCTGGCCGCCGCCTTGACCTGGGTCATGGCGCGCTGGCGCGTGCTCATCGACGTGCCGGGTCCGCGGTCCTCCCACGCCGCACCGACCCCGCGCGGCGGGGGCGTGGGCATCGTGGTGGCGAGCGCCGCGGGCGCGGTGGCGCTCGGCGCCGGCGGCCATTTGCCGGGCCTCGGCGAGCCGGCCGCGATCGGCCTCATGGCCGGCAGCGTCGTTGTCGCCGTGGCCGGCCTCGCCGATGACATCCGGATCATGTCGTCGGCCTTCAAGCTCGCCGTGCAGGCGCTTGCCGCGGCCATCGCCGTCGCCGCCGGCCTGGTCGTCGACACGCTTTACCTGCCGTTCGTCGGGCCGGTCGAGCTGGGGCCGGCGGGCACCGTGCTGACCATGCTGTGGTTCGTGGGCTTGACCAACGCCTTCAACTTCATGGACGGGCTCGACGGGCTGGCCGGCATCACGGCGGCGCTCGCCGGCGCCTTCCTGGCGCTCGCTGGCCTGGCGCTCGGCCAGGCGTCCGTCTCCCTCCTCGCCCTCGTGCTCGCCGCGGCGAGCCTCGGTTTCCTGGCCTTCAACTTTCCCCCGGCGCGGGTCTTCATGGGCGATGTCGGCAGCCAGTTCCTGGGCTTCGCCTTCGCCGGTTTGGGCGTGCTGATCGCCCGCGACGATCCGACCGGCACGCTGGTGCTGATCGTCCCCTTGCTGCTGCTCCACTTCATCTTCGACACCGCGTTCACCTGGGCGCGCCGGCTGGCGCGCGGCGAGAAGCTGACCGCCGCCCACCGCAGCCATCTCTATCAGCTCTTGAACCAGTCCGGCTTCAGCCACCGCCGGGTGACCTTGCTGCATGCCGGCTTGACCGCCGCGCAGGGGCTGGGCGCGCTCCTGTTCGTCGCGATCGCGCCGGCCGGCCGGCCGGCGGTCGTCGCCGCCTTCGCCCTCGTGCAAGCGATCTATGCGCTCTATGTCCTGCGCCGGGCCGGCGCGGGCGCGGCGTAGCGCTGCTCGCGCGCCACCATCTCGGTCATGCCGATGAAGTCGTTGAAGTCCTTGAAGCTGGTGAGCGCCGGGGCGACGGCGTTCGTCCCGCCCTCGGCGAGGATCGCCCGCATCGCCGCGTCCACCGCCTTGTGGGCGGCGAACAGCGGCTCGACCGGGTAGATGACGATGCCGAAGCCGAGCGCCTCGAGCTCGCCGACCGAGACGAACGGGCTCTTGCCGGTGCGCGCGGCGTTGAACAGCAGGGGCTTGCCCAGCGGCCGCAATTGCGTGGCGATGGCCCGTATGTGGTCGATCGATTCGGGCGCGTCGACGAACAGCCCGTCGACGCCCGTCTCGGCATAGGCGCGGCAACGCTCGATGGCGTCCCCGATTCCGGCGACGGCGAGGGCATCGGTGCGGGCGATGATGAAGAACGAGGGATCGCGCCTGGCATCCACGGCGGCGCGGAGCTTTTGTTGCATCTCGGCGACCGGGATCACCGCCTTGCCGGCGACGTGACCGCACCTTTTCGGCATCACCTGGTCCTCGATGTGCAGGCCCGCCGCGCCCGCCTCCTGCCACAGGGCGAGCGTGCGCTGGACGTTGAGGATGCCGCCGTAGCCGGTGTCGGCGTCGGCGATGACCGGGAGCGTGGTGGCGGCGCAGATGCGGCGGATGTGGTCGCCCATCTCGGCCTGCGAGATCAAGCCCAAATCGGGACCGCCGGTCAGCACTGCGGCGGCGGCAAAGCCGCTTACATAGACTGCCGGCGCGCCGGCGCGCTCGGCAAGCCGCGCCGCCACCGCATCATGGGCTCCCATGCACACCACCGGCGGCCGGGCCAGACGCGCGCGGAACTGTTGGCCACGGGTCATCGGCGTCCTCCTTGTCGAGCGGCGTGCGGCAGGCCCATGGGATGAGCCTCCTCAATGAGCCGGGCGAGCGCCAGCACGCCTTCCTCGCCCCATCTCTGGCCGACGATCTGGAGGCCGACCGGCAGGCCGGCCGTTGTCAATCCGCAGGGCACCGAGATCGCCGGCAGGCCCGCAAGCGTGACCAGGAAGGTGGGCGCGATCCAGTCGATATAGGTTTCCATTTTGCGGCCGCCGACCTCAGCGGGGTAATTCTGCTCGACCGGGAAGGGCGGCACCGCCGAGGCCGGGGTCAACAGCCGGTCGTGGCGCTCGAAGAAGTCGCCGAAGCGCGCCAGGAGTTGCGCGCGTCCCAGCGCGCCGAGCGCCACGTCGCGCGGCGACTGCGCGAGGCCCAAGCGGATATTGCCGGCCAGGTTGGGGTTGAGGCGATCGAGCTTGTCGAGCTTGTCGAAGTGGCGCTCGACCATGAATTGGCCGCGCAGCCGGAGGAAGGCGGCACTCGCGAAGGCGAGGTCGAACTCGACCTCCTCGACGACCGCGCCCGCCGCTGAGAGCTCGAAGGCCGACTCGCGGCACAGGGCCTCGATCTCGGGATCGACGCCGATCCCGGCGATGTCGCGGCAATAGGCGAGGCGCAGGCCCGGCTCGATGCCGGCGCGGGCGGCCGCCCGGAAATCGCGCCCCTCGACCGCCACCACCAAGGGCGAGTGCGGGCTGGGGCCGGCGATCGCCTGCAGCATCAGGGCCGCGTCCTCGACCCGGCGCGCCATCGGCCCGGTGACGGTGAGCGTGTCCCACGGCAGCGTCGTGGGATGGCGCGGCACCAGGCCGGGGCTGGGGCGCAAGCCGACGACGCCGCAGAACGCGGCCGGCGTGCGCAGCGAGCCGCCGAGATCGGTGCCCTCGGCGAGCGCGATCATGCCACAGGCCAGCGCCGCCGCGCCGCCCCCGGTCGAGCCGCTGGCGCTCAAGGCCGGGTTCCACGGGTTGCGCGTCGGCCCGAACAGCGCATTGACCGTGTTGGCCCCGGCCGCGAATTCCGGGGTGTTGGTCTTGCCGATGACGATCGCGCCTGCCGCCTTGAGCCGGCGGACGACGAGGGCGTCCTCGGCCGGCACGTGGTCGGCGAACAGGGGCGAGCCGTAGGTGGTGCGGATGCCGGCCGTCGGCGTCACGTCCTTGATGCCCACCGGCACGCCGGCGAGCGGCCCCGGCGCGGCGCCGGCGGCAAGCTCGGCGTCGAGCCTGCGGGCGGCCCCGAGCGCGTGGTCCGCGGCCACGGTGCAAATCGCGTTGACCCTCGGATTCTCGCGGGCGATCGCGGCGAGATGGGCTTCGATGACGGCCAGCGCCGAGACCTCGCGGGCGCGCACGGCCCGCGCGATCGCGGCGGCGTCCAAGCTCGTGAGTTCGAGATCCGACATCGTTCCCCCGTCAAGATTGCCACAGCGGACCCACCCTTGTCTTGCGGCGCGGTCGGCGCGGCCCTAATGTCGAGCCCGAAGGAAGGCCATGCCCGAGACCGGCACCATTCGCACCCGCGGCCAGCGGAGCGGAGAGATTCTCGCCTCCGTGTGCCCGCACGACTGCCCGTCGGTGTGCGCGCTCGAGATCGAACGGCTCGATGCGCGGACCATCGGCAGGGTGTGGGGCGCCGAGGACAATACCTATACGGCCGGGGTCATCTGCGCCAAGGTGGCGCGCTATGCCGAGCGCGTCCACCATCCCGACCGACTGAAGACGCCGCTCGAGCGCACCGGCCCCAAGGGGTCGGGGCAGTTCCGGCCGATCTCGTGGGAGGACGCGCTCGATGCCGTCGCCGCGGCCTTCCTCGAGGCCGAGCGGCGCCATGGCCCCGAGTCGGTGTGGCCCTACTTCTATGCCGGGACCATGGGGCTGGTGCAACGCGACGGCATCGAGCGGCTGCGCCATGCCAAGAAATACTCGGGCGAGCACCAGACCATCTGCGTCAACCTGGCCTGGGGCGGGTTCATCGCCGGCACCGGGTCGCTGCGCGGCACCGACCCGCGCGAGATGGCGGAGGCCGACCTCATCGTGATCTGGGGCACCAACGCGGTCAACACCCAGATCAACGTCATGGCCCACGTGACCAGGGCGCGGAAGGAGCGCGGCGCCAAGCTGGTGGTCATCGACCCCTACCGCAACGCCACCGCCGAGGTCGCCGACCTCTACCTGATGGTCCGGCCGGGGACCGACGGCGCGCTCGCCTGCGCGGCGATGCACGTGCTGTTCAAGGAGGGCTACGCCGACCGCGCCTACCTCGCCAAGTACACCGACGTGCCCGACGAGCTCGAACGCCACCTCGAGACCCGCACGCCGGAATGGGCGGCGTGCATCACTGGGCTTGCGGTCGAGGAGATCTACGAGTTCGCGCGGCTCTACGGTCGCACCAAGCGCAGCTTCTTGCGCCTGGGCTATGGCTTCTCGCGCTCGCGCAACGGCGCCGTCAACATGCACGCCGCGCTGTGCCTCGCCGCCGTCACCGGCGCCTGGCAAACCCTAGGCGGCGGCGCCTTCCACAACAACGGCGCGATCTATCACTGGGACCGCACGCTCATCGAGGGGCTGGACGTCTGGGACCGCGGCGTACGCATGCTCGACCAATCGCGCATCGGCCCGGTCCTGCTGGGCGACCGCCACGACCTCGCCGACGGCCCGCCGGTCGCCGCCATGCTGATCCAGAACACCAACCCGATGGTCGTGTGCCCCGACCTCAACAAGGTCCGCGCCGGCTTCGCGCGCGAGGACCTGTTCGTGTGCGTGCACGAGCAGTTCATGACCGAGACGGCGAAGATGGCCGACATCGTGCTGCCGGCCACGACCTTCCTCGAGCACGATGACATCTACCAGGGCGGCGGACACCAGCACATCCTCATCGGGCCGAAATTGATCGAACCCCTTGCCGAGGCTCGCGAGAACCATGCCGTGATTTGCGAGCTGGCGAAGCGCCTGGGGGCTGAGCACAAGGGCTTCGATATGAGCGCCTGGGAGATCATCGACTGGACGCTCAAGGCCTCGGGCTGGCCGGACGCGGCGAGCCTCAAGGCGCAAAAATGGCACGATTGCCAGCCGGATTTCGAGACTAGCCACTACCTCGACGGGTTCGAGTATCCCGACCGCAAATTCCACTTCGCCCCCGACTGGTCGCGGATCGGCCCCGCGCACGCCGCGATGCCGCGGCTCCCGGACCATTGGGCGGTGATCGAGGCGGCGGGCCCGCGCCACCCCTTCCGGCTGGTGACCGCGCCGGCCCGTCACTTCCTCAATTCGAGCTTCACCGAGACGCCCACCTCGCGCCGGCGCGAGCAGCGGCCGACGGTCCTCATCCATCCCGACGATGCGCGCGATCTCGGGCTCGAGGTCGGCGATCGCGCCCGCCTCGGCAACGATCGCGGCGCCGTCGTCGTGCACGTCGCCCCGTTCGACGGCGTCCAGCGCGGCGTGGCGGTGGTCGAAAGCGTGTGGCCCAACGCTGCCTTCGAGGAGGGCATCGGCATCAACGCGCTCACCGGCGCCGATGCCGCCCCGCCCAACGGCGGCGCGGCGTTCCACGACACCGCGGTATGGATCCGGGCGGAGTTAAGCGCATGACCGCGGGTCCGATTGCCGTCAGCCGCGGCGACCGCGGAGCTTAGCCTTCTTGATCAGGCCTTCGTACTGGTGGGCGAGCAGATGCGAGTGGATCTGGGCCACCGTATCCATGGTCACGGAGACGACGATGAGCAGGCTGGTGCCGCCGAAGTAGAACGGGACCGCGTAATACGAGATCAGGATCTCGGGCAGGACGGAGACCACCGAGAGATAGATCGCGCCGACCACGGTGAGGCGCGTGAGCACGTAGTCGAGGAAGTCCGCCGTGTTCTTGCCCGGCCGGATACCGGGCACGAAGCCGCCGTATTTCTTGAGGTTGTCGGCGGTCTCGACCGGGTTGAAGACGACCGCGGTATAGAAGAACGCGAAGAAGACGATGAGCGCCACGTAGAGCGCGATATAGATCGGCTGGCCGTGGGCGAGATAGGCGGTGATCTCGGCGAGCCAATTCGGCCCCTGGCCCGAGGTGAAGCTCGCGAAGGTGAGCGGCAGCAGCAAGAGCGAGCTGGCGAAGATCGGCGGGATGACGCCCGAGGTGTTGATCTTGAGCGGCAGGTGCGAGGCCTCGCCGCCGAACATCTTGGTGCCGACCTGGCGCTTGGGATACTGCACGAGGATCCGGCGCTGGGCACGCTCGATGAACACGATGGCGGTGACGACCGACATCGCCATGACGAACAGGAGGATGATGAAGAAGGTGGAGAGCGCGCCGGTCCGCCCCAATTCAAGCGTCGCCGCCAGCGCCGAGGGCAGGTTGGCGACGATGCCGGCGAAGATGATCAGCGAGATGCCGTTGCCGACGCCGCGCGCGGTGATCTGTTCGCCGAGCCACATCAGGAAGATCGTGCCCCCGGTCAGCGTGATCACCGTGGTGAGCGGGAAGAGGATGGCGGAGCCCATTACCGCCGGACCAGTCGACCCGCTCATGCCCTGGAGCCCGAGCGCGATGCCGTAGGACTGGAACACCGCCAGCACGACCGTGCCGTAGCGCGTGTACTGGTTGATCTTCTTGCGCCCGCTCTCGCCCTCCTTCTTGAGCGCCTCGAGCCGCGGAGAGACGGCGGTCATCAGCTGCATGATGATCGCCGCCGAGATGTAGGGCATGATGTTGAGCGCGAAGATCGTCATGCGCCCCAAGGCGCCGCCCGAGAACATGTCGAACATGCCGAGAATGCCGCCCTGCTGCTGGCGGAAGATTTCGGCGATGATCGCGGGATCGATGCCGGGGATCGGCACGTAGGTGCCGAGGCGGTAGATGACGAGCGCGCCGAGCGTGAACCAGATGCGGTTCTTGAGCTCGGTCGCCTTGGCGAAGGCGCCGAGATTGAGGCTGGCGGCAAGCTGTTCGGCAGCGGAGGCCATGGATTTTCCCTGGGGTTAGCGGGCCCTCACGTCGCTGGCTTGGCAGCGGGTTTGGCGGCGGGCTTGGCTTTATCGGCTGTTTTGGCGGCGGCCTTCTCGGCCGGCTTGGCGGGTTTGGCGGGTTTGGCGGGTTTGGCGGCCTTCTCGGCCGCCTCGGCCGGCTTGGCGGCCGGCTTGGGCGCTTCCTTGGCCTTGCGCTTGGCGCGGCGCGCCTGCTTGGCGGCAACGTCCTTTTCCACGGCCTCGCGCACTGCCTTCAGGATGACGACCTTGCCGCCCGCCGCCTCGACCGCGGCGAGCGCCGATCGGGACGCATGGGCGACCTCGATCGTCAGCCCCGCCGTGAGCCCCTCGCGGCCTGGGCCGAGCAGCCGAACGCCGTCCAGCGCGCGGCGAATGATGCCGGCATCGACCAGGCGCTGGGCGGTGATCGGGTCCTTGGGGTCGAGGCGGCCGCCGGCGATCGCCTTCTGCAAGACGCCGAGATTGAGCGCCTGAAAGGCGCGCCGGAACACATTTTTGAACCCGCGCTTGGGCAGGCGCCGGTACAGCGGCGTCTGGCCGCCCTCGAAGCCGCCGAGCGCCACGCCCGAGCGCGCCGTCTGGCCCTTGCCGCCGCGGCCCGCGGTCTTGCCGGTCCCCGACCCGATGCCGCGGCCACTGCGCTTGGGCGCGCGCCGCGCCCCGGCCCGGTCGCGAATTTCATTGAGTTTCACGGCCTTAGAATCCCATGACCCAAGTCCATCGAGGCCCCGAGGGCGCTCACGTTTGGTCCTCGACACGCACCAGGTGGTGGACCTTGTCGATCATGCCGCGCACCGCGGGCGTGTCCTCGAGGACGCGGGTGCGGTGGCGCTTATTGAGCCCCAACCCGATGAGCGTCGCGCGTTGATCCTCGGGGCGGCCGCCGGGGCTGCCGATCTGGGTGACCCGCAGGGTCTTCTTGTCGCTCGTCGCTGTCGGCTTGTCCATGGGCCTACTCGCTGGCCGCGGCCGCGTCGCCTTCGCGCCGGCCGATGATGTCGCCCACTTTCTTGCCGCGCTTGGCGGCGACGGCGCGCGGCGAGGCCATGCTGTGGAGCGCGGCGAAGGTCGCCTTGATCATATTGTGGGGGTTCGAGGAGCCGATCGATTTGGCCACCACGTCCTTGGCGCCGAGGCTCTCGAAGATCGCCCGCATCGGGCCGCCGGCGATGATACCGGTGCCCGGCTTGGCGGCCCGCACCACGACCTTGCCGGCCCCGAAGCGTCCGTAGACATCGTGGTGCAGGGTGCGGCCCTCGCGCAAGGGCACGCGAATCATGCTGCGCTTGGCCTGGTCGGTGGCCTTGCGGATCGCTTCCGGCACTTCCTTGGCCTTACCCGTGCCGTAGCCGGCGCGGCCTTTGCCGTCGCCCACCACCACGACCGCCGCGAAGCCGAAGCGCCGTCCGCCCTTGACGACCTTGGCGACGCGGTTGATGCTGACCAGCTTCTCCAGGAGATCGGATTCTTCGCGCGGGGCGCGCCACCCCCCGCCTCGGCGTCCCCCGCCGCGATCGCCTTGCATGCGTGCCATTCGATATATCCTTTGAACCTTGCGGCTAGAACTTGAGGCCGCCTTCGCGGGCGGCGTCGGCCAAGGCCTTGATGCGGCCATGGAACAGATAGGCACCGCGGTCGAAGACGACATTGCTGATTCCGGCGGCGAGCGCGCGGGTGGCGATGAGCTTGCCGACCTCCTTGGCGGCGCCGATATCGGCGCCGGTCTTCAAGGCCGTCCGCAAGCCGGGATCGCGGCTGGAGGCGGCGGCGAGCGTCATGCCCTTGGCGTCGTCGATGACCTGGGCGTAGATGTGCTTCGAGGAGCGGAACACCGACAGCCGCGGGCGCTCGGCCGCCGCGCGGCGGATGCGCAGGCGCACGCGCTTCTTGCGGCGCTCGAAGAGGGTCTTGGTTCGATGCATGGCCGGGCCTATTTCTTCTTGCCTTCCTTGCGCCGGACGGTCTCGGCCGCATATCTGATTCCCTTGCCTTTGTAAGGCTCGGGCTTGCACAAGGCGCGGATCTCGGCTGCGACTTGGCCGACTTTCTGGCGGTCGGCGCCGGCGACCGCGATCATGTTCTGTTTTTCGCCCACCTTGAGCGAAATACCCTCCGGGATCGGGTACACGATGTCGTGGCTGAAGCCGAGCTGCAGCTTGAGGTTCTTGCCCTCGAGCGCGGCGCGGTAGCCGACGCCGTTGATCTCGAGGTTGGCGGTGTACCCCTCCGAGACGCCTTTGACCATGTTGTGAATGCGCGCCCGGCTTGTCCCCCACAACGCCCGCGTGCGCTTGTCCTCGCTGCGCGACTTCAAGGCCACCTTCCCGCCCTCCATCGCCACGGCGATTTCCGACGGCACGGCGAACGACTGCTTGCCGAGCTTGCCGGCGACCGTGACCGTCTGGCCGGCGAGTTGCACGTTGACGCCGGCAGGCACGGCGACGGGAATCTTGCCGATGCGCGACATGGGGGCTCCTAGACTAGAACACCTGGCACAGCACTTCGCCGCCGACATTGGCGGCGCGGGCCTCGGAGTCCGACATCACGCCCCTGGGTGTCGACAGGATCGAGATGCCGAGCCCGCCGGAAACCTTCGGCAGGGTCTTGATGCTGGCGTAAACGCGCCGCCCGGGCCGCGAGACTCGGGCGATCGCTTTGATCACCGGCGCGCCCTCGTGGTACTTGAGTTCGATCGTGAACTCGGCCACGCCGGAGCGCATTTCGGCCCAGGAATAACCGCGAATATAGCCCTCCCGCTGCAGGACTTCGAGGACGTTCTTGCGCAGCTTGGAGGCCGGGCACGCCACGGTATCGTGGCCGGCGGATTGCGCATTGCGAATCCGCGTCAGCATGTCGCCCAAGGGGTCGCCGATTACCATCGTCCCCAATCCTCCTTCACCAGCTCGACTTGATCATGCCGGGGACCTGGCCCGAGGAGGCCAGTTCGCGCAAGGCGATGCGCGACAGCTTGAACTTCCGATACGTGCCGCGCGCCCGGCCGGTGAGCTGGCACCGGTTGCGCACCCGCACGGCCGCCGAGTTGCGCGGCAATTCGGTGAGCTTGAGCCGCGCCTCGAACCTTTCCTCGGGGTTCAAGTCCCGGTTGTTCGCGATCGCCTTCAGCTTGGCGCGCTTGGCGGCGTACCGCTTGACCAGCCGCATGCGCCGCAGGTTCTTTTCGACCGAGCTCTTCTTCGCCATGAGGGGGGTCTTCTCCCGGGGGATATCAGCCGACGAACGGCAGGTTGAAGCCGGCCAGCAGCGCCTTCGCCTCGGCGGGGGTCTTGGCCGTGGTCACGATGACGATGTTCATACCGCGGATCGCGCCGATCTTGTCGTAGTTGATTTCCGGAAACACGATCTGCTCCTTGAGGCCCAGCGCGAAGCCGCCGCGCCCATCGAAGCTCTTTCCCGACAGCCCGCGGAAGTCGCGCACGCGCGGCAGCGCGATGGTGATCAGCCGGTCGAGGAACTCGTACATGCGCGCCCCGCGCAGCGTCACCTTGCAGCCGATCGCAAGGCCCCGGCGCAGCTTGAAATTGGCGATCGCCTTGCGCGAGAGGATGACGAGCGGCTTCTGGCCGGCAATGGCGGTGAGGTCGCCGACGGCGGCCTCCATCTTCTTGCCATCCTGGGCGGCTTCGCCGACGCCCATGTTGATGACGATCTTCTCGAGCTTCGGGACCGCGAACGGGTTAGCGTAGCCGAACTCCTTCATGAGTTGCGGCCTCACGGTCTTGGCGTAATGGTCCTTGAGGCGCGTCATGGCGCTCACCGATCGATCATTTCGCCGGAGCGACGGGCGAAGCGCAGCTTGCGGCCCTCGACGAACTTGAATCCGACCCGGGTCGGTCGGCGGTCCTTGGGGTCGATATGGGCGAGGTTGGAGACGTGGATGGGCAGTTCCTTCTCGACGATGCCGCCTTGCTGCGCGCCCGAGGGCCGGGTGTGGCGCTTGACGATGTTGACGCCCTGCACCACGACGCGGGCCCGCTCGGGAATGACGCGCAGCACGCTCCCCGTCTTGCCCTTGTCGCGGCCGGAGATCACGACCACCGTGTCGCCCTTCCTGATCTTCAACTTGGCCCCCTTGCCTGCTGCTTCCATCACAGCACCTCCGGCGCCAGGCTGATGATCTTCATGTAGCCCTTCGAGCGCAGCTCGCGCGTCACCGGCCCGAAGATGCGGGTCCCGATCGGCTCGCCTTCCTTGGTGATGAGCACGGCGGCATTGCGATCGAAGCGCACGGTCGAGCCGTCCTGCCGGCGGATCTCCTTCGCGGTCCGCACGATGACGGCCTTGTGGATGTCGCCCTTCTTGACCCGCCCGCGGGGGATGGCCTCCTTGATCGAGACGACGATCACGTCGCCGATGGTGGCCACCTTCCGTTTCGAGCCGCCCAGCACCTTGATGCACTGGACACGCCGCGCGCCCGAGTTGTCGGCGACCTCCAGATTGGTCCGCATCTGGATCATGGCCGTTTACGTCCTTGCTCTAGGCCTCGGGCCCTGTGCCCGAGGCGGGGGCGTCGGTCATGACCTCCCAGCGCTTGCGTTTCGATATCGGCCGGCACTCGCGGATGCGCACCTTGTCGCCGACCTTGGCGCGGTTGGCTTCGTCGTGGGCGAGGAACTTCTTCGAGCGCACGATGAACTTCTTGTAGACGGCATGCATGAACCGCCGCTCGACCTTGACCGTCACGGTCTTGTCGTTGACGTCGCTGACCACGGTCCCTTCCAAAACGCGCCTCGGCATGATCGGTCCTTCTCGAGCTTTATGGGGCGGCGCGCCGGCGCGCCGCCAGGATGGTCACGATGCGCGCGATGTCGCGGCGCACCGCACGCACGCGCGCCGTGTTTTCGAGCTGGCCGCTGGCGCGCTGGAACCGCAAATTGAACTGCTCCTTGCGCAAATCGGCGATCTGCGTCGACAGCTCGTCGTCGGTCTTGGGGCGGAGATCCGAGGCCTTCATCGCACTCACTCCCCGGCCCGACGCGCCACCAGGCGCGTTGCCATCGGCAGCTTGGCGGCGGCCAGCGCGAAGGACTCGTCGGCGAGCGCGTGCGGCACGCCGTCGATCTCGAACAGGATGCGGCCCGGCTTCACCCGGCACATCCAATACTCGGGCGAGCCCTTGCCGGACCCCATCCGCACCTCCGCCGGTTTGATCGACACCGGCACGTCCGGGAAGACGCGGATCCACAGGCGCCCGGCGCGCTTCAGGTGCCGCGTGATGGCGCGCCTGGCCGCTTCGATCTGGCGGGCGGTGAGGCGCGCCGGCGCGCTGGCCTTGAGGCCGTAAGCCCCGAAGTTCAAGGTGTAACCGCCCTTGGCATGGCCGTGGATGCGGCCCTTGTGGGCCTTGCGGTACTTGGTGCGGGCTGGGGAGAACATGCGTGCCGGTCCTTGAGGTTCGGTGTCGCGCGGCGCCCTTGCGTCAGCGGGAAGGCGCCTGCTCGGCGGCGCGTTTGTCCTGGGCCATCGGGTCGTGGGCCATGATCTCGCCCTTGAATACCCAGACCTTGACGCCGCAGGTGCCGTAGGTGGTCTTGGCGGTGGCCACGCCGTAGTCGATGTCGGCACGCAACGTGTGTAGGGGCACGCGGCCCTCGCGGTACCACTCGACCCGCGCGATCTCGGCGCCGCCCAGCCGGCCGCCGCATGTGATGCGGATGCCCTGGGCGCCCAACCGCATCGCCGATTGCACGGCCCGCTTCATCGCCCGGCGGAAGGCGACGCGGCGCTCGAGCTGCTGGGCGATGTTCTCGGCCACCAGACGCGCGTCGACCTCCGGCTTGCGGATTTCGACGATGTTCAGGTTGACCTCGCTCTTGGTCAGCTTGGCGAGATCGGCGCGCAGCTTCTCGATATCGGCCCCCTTCTTGCCGATGACCACGCCCGGACGCGCGGTGTGGATGGTGATCCGGGCCTTTTTCGCCGGCCGCTCGATGATGATTTTCGACACCCCGGCCTGCGCGAGGCGCTCGGAAAGGTATCTCCGGAGCTTGAGATCCTCGTGCAAGAGCATGGCGTAGCCGTCGCCGGCGTACCACCGCGAATCCCAGGTGCGGTTGATCCCCAGCCGCAAGCCCATCGGATTGACTTTCTGGCCCATCAGGCCGTCTCCTTGCGTTCGCGCACGGTCACGGTCAAGTGGCTGAACGGCTTCATGATCGACGCGGCGCGGCCGCGGGCGCGGGCATGCAGACGCCGGAGGGCGAAGGCCCGGCCGACGAAGGCCTCGGCTACGAACAGCCGGTCGACGTCGAGCTGGTGGTTGTTCTCGGCATTGGCGATCGCCGCCTCGAGGACCTTCTTCACCTGATCGGCGATCCGGCGCTTGCTGAACGTGAGTTCGGCCAAGGCCGCGCTCGCAGCCTTGCCGCGGATCAGCGCCGCGACCAGGTTGAGCTTGCGGGGCGAGACGCGCATGGCCCGCGCCACCGCCTGGGCTTCGTTCTCGGCCACCCGGCGCCCGTGCACTGGCTTGCCCATTATGGGGTCCTCGTCGCCTTGCGGTCGCCCGTGGAATGGCCGCGGAAGGTGCGGGTCGGCGAGAACTCGCCGAATTTGTGCCCGACCATGTTCTCGGTCACCATCACGGGCAGGAATTTGTGCCCGTTGTAGACGCCGAAGGTCAATCCCACGAATTGCGGCAGGATGGTCGAGCGCCGCGACCAGATCTTGATGATCTCGTTGCGCCCCGAGGCGCGGGCCTTGTCCGCTTTCTTGAGCAGGTACCCGTCCACGAACGGGCCCTTCCAAACCGAACGCGCCACCCGCTCCCTCCCTTACTTCTCGCGCGCGCGACGGACGATGAACTTGTCCGTGCGCTTGTTGCGGCGGGTCTTGTAGCCCTTGGTCGGCTGGCCCCAGGGCGTGACCGGATGCCGGCCGCCCTTGGTGCGGCCCTCGCCGCCGCCGTGCGGGTGATCGACCGGGTTCATCGCCGTGCCGCGGACATGCGGGCGCCAGCCTCGCCAGCGATTGCGGCCGGCCTTGCCGATCTTGATGTTCTTCTGGTCCGGGTTCGACACCGCGCCGACGCTCGCCAGGCACTCGGCGCCGACCTTGCGCAGCTCGCCCGAGGACAGGCGCAACAGCACGTTGCCCTGGTCCTTGCCGACCAGCTGGCAGAAGGTCCCGGCCGCGCGCGCCAACTGCCCGCCCCGCCCGGGCTTGAGCTCGATGTTGTGGATGATCGTGCCCACCGGGATGTTGCGCATCGGCAGCGCATTGCCGGGCTTGATGTCGGCGCGCTCGCCCGCCACCACGCTGTCGCCGGGGCCGAGCCGCTGCGGGGCGAGGATGTAGGCCCGCTCGCCGTCCGCGTACTTGATGAGGGCGATGAACGCGCTGCGGTTGGGGTCGTACTCCAGCCGCTCGACCACGGCCGCGACCCCGAACTTGCGGCGCTTGAAATCGATCTCGCGCAGGCGCCGCCTGTGCCCGCCGCCGTGGTGGCGCGTGGTGATGTGCCCGTGGTTGTTGCGGCCGCCCGTCTTGCGCTTGCCCTTGGCGAGGGTCTTCAAGGGCCCGCCCTTCCACAGCTCGCGGCGATCGACCAGGATGACGCCGCGCTGGCTCGGCGTGACCGGTTTGTAGGATTTGAGGGCCATCGTCTTGCATCCACCCTAGATTCCGGTGGTGACGTCGATCGACTGGCCTGCGGCCAGCGAGATGACGGCCTTTTTGTAGCCCGAGCGCCGGCCGCGCCGGCCCCGGAAGCGCTTGAGCTTGCCGGGCACGTTGATGGTGTTGACCGCCACGACCTGGACGTTGAACAGCCCCTCGATGGCGGCGCGGATGAGCGGCTTGGCGGCGTCGGCGCGTACCCTGAAGGTCACCTGGTTGTGCTCCGACCCTCGGGTTGCCTTCTCGGTGATGACCGGGGACACGATGACGCCGTAAAGCCGCTGCTTGGGGTAGACCGGCTTGCGGCGGCCGGCCTTGGCCGGGGTGTCAGCGCTCATTTCAGCCGCGCCTCCAGGTGCGCGATGGCGTCCTTGGTCAGCACCAGCGTGTCGCGGCGCAGGATGTCGTAGACATTGGCGCCCTGCTGGGGGAGCACATCGACGCCGGGGATGTTGCGGGCGGCCTTGGCGAAATTGTCGTCGAGCGCCGGGCCGTCGATGATCAGGACCGACGACCAGCCGAGCTTGGCGAACCGGCGGACCAGGTCCCGGGTCTTGTGCGAGGGCAGCTTGGCGCCGTCGAGGACGATCAGCCGGCCCTCGGCTTGCTTGACCGACAGCGCGGTCTTGAGCGCGAGCTTGCGGACCTTCTTGGGCAGGTCGTGGGCGTGGCTGCGCGGCGTCGGGCCGAAAATCACCGCCCCCTTGCGCCATTGCGGGCTGCGGATCGAGCCTTGGCGCGAGCGGCCGGAGCCCTTCTGGGGTCGCGGCTTGCGACCGCCGCCCGAGACCTCGCCGATTTCCTTGGTATCGTGGGTGCCGGCCCGGCGCTTGGCGAGCTGCCAACGCACCATGCGCGCGAGGATGTCGCGCCGCTCGGGTAGGCCGAACACGGCGTCACTGACTTCGATCGCGCCCGCGTCCTGGTTGTCGAGGGTCCTGACGGCGAGGTGCATGGTCGTCACTCCCCGACCGCCGACGCGCGGATCGCCGCCGGAAAGGGCGCGTCCTTGGGCACCTTGCGCTTCGCCGCATCGCTCACCCGGACATAGCCGCCGGCGGCGCCCGGGACCGCGCCCGCCACCAGGATGAGGCCGCGCGCGATATCGGTCGCCACGACCTTGAGGTTCTGGGTGGTGACCCGCTCGTCGCCCAGGTGGCCGGCCATCTTCTTGTTCTTGAACACGCGCCCGGGGTCCTGGCGCTGGCCCGTGGAGCCATGGCTGCGGTGGCTGATCGACACGCCGTGGGAGGCTTCGAGGCCGGCGAAATTCCAGCGCTTGATCACCCCGGCGAACCCCTTGCCGATGGTGATGCCGGCAACATCGACGTACTGGCCGGGCACGTAATGCGCGGCGGTGATCTCCGCCCCCACCGCGAGCGCGGCCTCGGGGCTCACTCGGAATTCGGCGAGTTTCCTCTTCGGCTCGACCTTGGCCGCGGCGAAATGGCCGCGCATCGGCTTTCCGACGTTCTTGACCTTGGCCTTGCCGGCGCCGAGCTGGAGGGCCCAATAGCCGTCCTTCTCGGCGGTCCGCACGGCGACCACCTGGCAGCGATCGAGCTTGAGCACGGTGACGGGCACGTGCGCGCCCTCGTCCGTGAACAGGCGGGTCATGCCGACCTTCTGCGCGATGACACCGGTTCGCATGGCGGTCCCCTGGGGGCGCCTACAGCTTGATTTCGACGTCCACGCCCGCGGCGAGGTCGAGCTTCATCAGCGCGTCCACGGTCTGCGGGGTCGGATCGACGATGTCGAGCAGGCGGCAATGGGTGCGGATCTCGAACTGCTCGCGGCTCTTCTTGTCGACATTGGGACTGCGGTTGACGGTGAACCGCTCGATCTCCGTGGGTAGCGGGATGGGCCCGCGGATGCGCGCCCCGGTTCGCCTAGCGGTATTCACGATCTCGCTCGTCGACTGGTCGAGCACGCGATGATCGAACGCTTTGAGGCGGATGCGGATGCTCTGGTTTTCCATGTCTGTCGTGTCCTAAGGCACCGGCCCCGCGCCGCCGCCTTCGAAGGCGCCCCCGGGCTTGTTCGTCGTCCCTCAGGCAAGCTTGGCGCGGACTTCGTCCGCGACCGCCTGCGGGACCTGCTGGTAGCGATCGAAATGCATCGTGTAGGTCGCTCGGCCCTGGCTCATCGACCGCAAATTGTTGACGTAGCCGAACATATTGGCCAACGGCACCATGGCCAGGACGACCCGCGCGTTGGCGCGGGCGTCCATGTGGGTGATGTGGCCGCGCCGGCTGTTGAGGTCGCCGATAACATCGCCGAGATAGTCCTCGGGCGTGACCACCTCGACCCTCATGATCGGCTCCAAGAGCTTGGGCGAGGCCTTGGGGATGCCTTGCCGGAACGCCGACCGGGCGGCGATCTCGAACGCCAGCGCGCTCGAATCGACGTCGTGGAAGTCGCCGTCGATCAGCGCCGCCTTGAAGTCGATCATCGGGAAGCCGGCCAGCACGCCGTTCTGGCGCGCCCCCTCGAGGCCCTTGGCCACGCCCGGCACGAACTCCCTCGGCACCGCGCCGCCCACCACCTCGTTCTCGAACACGTAACCGCTGCCCGCCGCCAGCGGCTCGAAGCGGATGGTCACCCGCGCGTATTGTCCCGCGCCCCCGGTCTGCTTCTTGTGGACGTAGTCCAGCTCGACCGCCCGGGCGATGGTCTCGCGATAGGCGACCTGGGGCGCGCCGACACTGGCCTCGACCTTGAACTCGCGCCGCATGCGGTCGACGATGATCTCGAGATGGAGCTCGCCCATCCCCTTGATGATGGTCTGCCCGCTCTCGGCGTCGGTGGCCACCCGGAACGACGGGTCCTCGGTGGCGAGCCGCGCCAGCGCGAGGCCCATCTTCTCCTGGTCGCCCTTGGTCTTGGGCTCGACCGCGACCTCGATCACCGGGTCGGGGAACCCCATGCGCTCGAGCACGACCGGGTGGGCGGGGTCGCAAAGCGTCTCGCCGGTGGTCGTGTGCTTGAGGCCGGCCAGCGCTACGATATCGCCGGCCCATCCTTCCTTGATATCCTCGCGGCGATTGGCGTGCATCAACAGCATCCGGCCGATCCGCTCCGACCTATCCTTGACCGAGTTGAGCACCGAGGTCCCGGTCGACAGTACGCCCGAATAGATGCGCACGAAGGTGAGCGAGCCGACGAAGGGATCGCTCATGATCTTGAACGCCAGGCCCGCGAAGGGCTCGTCGTCGGCGCATCTGCGCTCGATCGCGGTCTTGCCGTCGAGCGAGGTGCCCTTGACGGCGGCGATGTCGGCGGGCGAGGGCAGGTAATCGATAGCCGCGTCGAGAAGCGGCTGCACGCCCTTGTTCTTGAACGCCGCCCCGCACAGCACCGGCACGAACCTGGCCTCGATGGTGCCCTTGCGGATGCAGCACTTGAGCACGTCTTCCGACGGCTCGTGGCCGGCGAGGTAGGTCTCGAGCGCGTGGTCGTCCATTTCGACCGCGGCCTCGACCAGCTTGGCGCGGTACGCCGCGGCTTCGTCCTCGAGCTGGGCCGGGATGTCGGCGAGCACGTATTCGGCGCCCAGGGTCTCGTCCTTGTAGGTAATGGCCTTCATGCGCACGAGGTCGATGACGCCGACGAACGCGCTTTCGGCGCCGATCGGCAATTGCAGGACCAGCGGTCGGCCTCCCAGCCGGGTCTCGATGCTCTTGACCGACAGGAAGAAGTCGGCGCCGACGCGGTCCATCTTGTTGATGAAGCAGATGCGCGGGACGCCGTACTTGTCGGCCTGGCGCCACACCGTCTCCGACTGCGGCTCGACGCCGTTGACGCCGTCGAACACCGTCACCGCCCCATCGAGCACCCGCAAGCTGCGCTCGACCTCGATGGTGAAGTCGACATGGCCCGGCGTGTCGATGATGTTGATGCGGTGGTCGCGCCAGAAGCAGGTCGTCGCCGCCGAGGTGATGGTGATTCCGCGCTCCTGCTCCTGCTCCATCCAGTCCATGGTCGCGGTGCCTTCGTGCACCTCGCCGAGCTTGTAGGACTTGCCGGTGTAGAACAGGATGCGCTCGGTGGTCGTCGTCTTGCCGGCATCGATGTGCGCCATGATGCCGATGTTGCGGTAGCGCTCGAGGGGCGTGGTGCGGGACATGGCCGGCGGTCCTGCTACCAACGGTAATGCGAGAAGGCGCGGTTCGCCTCCGCCATGCGGTGCGTGTCTTCGCGCTTCTTGACCGCGGTGCCGCGGTTGTTGGCGGCATCCAGGAGCTCGGCCGACAAGCGGTCGGTCATGGTGTGTTCGCCGCGCGCGCGCGCGGTGGCGATGATCCAGCGGAAAGCCAGGGCCTGGCCGCGCTCGGCGCGCACTTCGACCGGCACCTGGTAGGTGGCGCCCCCGACGCGGCGCGAGCGGACCTCGAGCGCCGGCCTCACGTTGTCGACCGCGCTGTGGAACACCTTCATGGGATCCTGGCCGGTCCGCTTGTGGATGTGCTCGAGCGCCCCGTAGACGATCGTCTCGGCGACCGATTTCTTGCCGGTATACATGAGGCAGTTCATGAAGCGGGTGAGCGAGGTGTCGCCGAACTTGGGGTCCGACAGGACTTCGCGGCGTTGGGCGGAGCGGCGGCGCGACATCGAGGGCGTCCTTACTTCGGCCGCTTGGCGCCGTATTTGGAACGGCGCTGGCGACGGTCCTTGACGCCCTGGGTGTCGAGGCTGCCGCGGATGATGTGGTAGCGCACGCCGGGCAGGTCCTTGACCCGCCCGCCGCGGAGCATGACCACCGAATGCTCCTGCAGATTGTGGCCTTCGCCAGGGATGTAGGTCGTCACCTCGAAGCCGTTGGTCAGCCGCACGCGCGCGACCTTGCGCAGGGCCGAGTTCGGCTTCTTGGGCGTGGTCGTATAGACGCGCGTGCAGACCCCGCGCCGCTGCGGCGCCCCGCCGAGGGCCGGCACCTTGTTGCGGCTGATCTTTCTTTGCCGCCCCAGGCGCACGAGTTGGTTGACCGTCGGCATCGAACATCCTTTTCCTAGGGCCGCGCCCCCACCACTCAGGACTGCGGCGTAACAAAACACCCGTGGCGGAAGCAAAGCCCTTTGCTTCCCCGCCGGGCTTACCCTCGCCGATGCGTTCGGCGACGACGCGTTTCTGTCGTAGCGCCCGGAACCGCGTTTCGAACCAAACCCCGTCCGACCACCGGCCCCTTGCAGACGGGCCGGAATATATGGGCGGGAGCCCATCCCGTCAAGCGAAACCGCAGCCTGCGCTGCGCCGTACCGGCCGAGCAAGACCCGCGGCCGATCAACGACTTATGGCGCTTGGCGCCGGCCTCCGGAGGGCCGGCCCGCCCGGGCGTCGCTTGGCGGTCAGGCCGACTTGGCGCGCCGACGCTCGCCGGCCACCGCCTTCGGCTTGTCGCGGGACGGCGCCAGCGCGTCGGAGCCCCCGCCTGCCGGTTCCTCACCGTCGTGGCGGGCGGCGATGAGCTCGCGGTCGCGGGCGGCAGCGAGCTGGCGCAAGCGGATCATCACGCTGCCGGTGCCGGCCGGGATGAGGCGACCGACGATCACGTTCTCCTTGAGGCCCAAGAGATCGTCCTCCCTGCCGACCACCGCCGCCTCGGTCAGCACGCGGGTGGTTTCCTGGAAGGACGCCGCCGAGATGAAGGAGTTGGTCTGCAGCGAGGCCTTGGTGATCCCCTGGAGGACCGGCTTGGCGGACGCCTCGCGGCGGTTCTCGGCCGCTATCTTGGCGTTCGCCTCCTCGAACTCGGAGCGGTCGATCTGCTCGCCCGCGAGATAGGTCGTGTCGCCGGGATCGTCGATTTCGACCTTCTGGAGCATCTGCCGGACGATCACCTCGATATGCTTGTCGTTGATCTTGACGCCTTGCAGCCGGTAGACGTCCTGGATCTCGGCGACCACGTAGGTGGCCAGCGCCTCGACCCCGAGCACCCGCAGGATGTCGTGCGGCACCGGGTTGCCATCCATCAACAAGTCGCCCTTCTGGACGAAATCCCCCTCTTGCACGCTGATGTGCTTGCCCTTGGGGATCAGGTATTCGATCGGCGCCTGGCTGTCGTCGTTGGGCCGCACGAGGATGCGCCGCTTGGCCTTGTAGTCCTTGCCGAACTCGATCTGGCCGCCGACCTCGCTGATGATCGCGAAGTCCTTTGGCCGGCGCGCCTCGAAGAGTTCGGCTACGCGCGGCAGACCGCCCGTGATGTCGCGGGCCTTCGAGGATTCGCGCGGGATGCGCGCCAGGACGTCGCCGGCCTGGATCTCGGCGCCGTTGTCGACCGACAGGATGGCGTCGACCGACATGAAGTAGCGCGCCTCGGCCCCGTTGGAGAGCTTGACGACGTTGTCCTTCTTGTCGCGCAACGTGATGCGCGGGCGCAGATCCGCGCCCTTGGGCTGCTGGCGCCAGTCGATGACCACCGTATTCGAGATGCCGGTCGCCTCGTCGATGACCTCGCGCATCGACAGGCCCTCGAGGAGGTCCATGTAGTGGGCGATGCCCGGCTTCTCGGTGATGATCGGCAACGTATAGGGGTCCCATTCGGCGACCCGAGTGCCTTTCATGACCTTGGCGCCCTCGTCGGCCAACAGCTTGGCGCCGTAGGGGAGGCGGTGGCGCGCCCGCTCGCGGCCGTTCTCGTCGATCAGGATCAGCTCGCAGTTGCGACCCATCACCACCGGGATCTTCTGGCTGTTGACCACGACGTTGCGGTTCTTGATCGCCACCTTGGCGTTGTAGGCCGCCTCGATCGAGGACTGCTCGGCGCCGCGCTGCACGGCGCCGCCGATGTGGAAGGTGCGCATGGTGAGCTGCGTGCCCGGCTCGCCGATCGATTGCGCGGCGATGATGCCGATCGCCTCGCCGACGTTGACCAAAGTGCCGCGGGCGAGATCGCGGCCATAGCACCTGGCGCAGACCCCGACCTTGGTCCGGCAGGTGAGGACCGAGCGAATCTTGACCTGTTCGAGGCCCGCCCTGTCGATGGCCTCGACGTGCTCCTCCTCGATGAGCCCTCCCGCCTCGACCAGGACCTGGCCGCTCAGGGGATCGACGACGTCGAGCGCTGCCGTGCGGCCGAGAATGCGTTCGCTCAAGGTCGCGATCACGTCGCCGCCCTCGATGACCGGCTTCATGATGAGCCCGTCTTCGCTCCCGCAATCGTCCTCGATGACGATCGCGTCCTGGGCGACGTCGACCAGGCGGCGGGTGAGGTAGCCGGAGTTCGCGGTCTTGAGCGCGGTGTCGGCGAGACCCTTGCGCGCGCCGTGCGTCGAATTAAAGTACTCGAGCACGGTGAGCCCCTCCTTGAAGTTGGAGATGATCGGGGTCTCGATGATCTCGCCGGACGGCTTGGCCATCAGGCCGCGCATGCCGGCGAGCTGCTTGATCTGCGCCGCCGAGCCGCGCGCCCCGCTATTGGCCATCATGAACACGGCGTTGATCGGCTCTCCCTTCTTGGGATGGCTGATCGCCTTCATCATTTCCTCGGCGACCCTGTCGGTGCAGTGCGACCAGGCATCGACGACCTTGTTGTACTTCTCGCCCTGGGTGATGAGGCCGTCCTGGTATTGCTGCTCGTACTCGGTCACCTTCTTGCGGGTCTCCTCGACCAGCTCGCCCTTGCGCGCCGGCACGACGAGGTCATCCTTGCCGAACGAAATGCCGGCCTTGCAGGCGTGGTGGAAGCCGATCTGCATGATCCGGTCGGCGAAAATGACGGTCTCCTTCTGCCCGCAATGGCGGTAGACCGCGTCGATGACGTTGCTGATCTCCTTCTTGGTGAGCTGCTGGTTGATCAGGCCGAAGGGCAGGTTCGGGTGAACGGGGAGGATCTGGGACAGCAGCATGCGGCCCGGCGTGGTGTCGAGGCGCCGGACGAGGGGGGTGCCGTCCTTGTCGACGCCGCGGTAGCGCGCCTTCACCTTGGCGTGCAGGCTCACCCGCCCGCTATAGAGCGCCTGCTCGATCTCGGCGAGATCGGCGAAGACCATGCCCTCGCCGGGCTCGCCCTCGCGCTCGCTCGTCAGGTAATAGAGCCCGAGCACGATGTCCTGGCTCGGCACGATGATCGGCTTGCCGCTGGCGGGCGAGAGGATGTTGTTGGTCGACATCATCAGCACGCGCGCCTCGAGCTGGGCCTCGAGCGAGAGCGGCACGTGGACCGCCATCTGGTCGCCGTCGAAATCGGCGTTGAAGGCGGTGCAGACCAGCGGGTGGAGCTGGATCGCCTTGCCTTCGATCAGCACCGGCTCGAAGGCCTGGATGCCGAGGCGGTGGAGCGTGGGGGCGCGGTTGAGAAACACGGGGTGTTCGCGGATCACCTCCTCGAGGATGTCCCAGACCTCGGGCCGCTCCTTCTCGACCATGCGCTTGGCGGCCTTGATGGTGGTGGCCATCCCGTAGAGCTCGAGCTTCGCGTAGATGAACGGCTTGAACAGCTCGAGGGCCATCTTCTTCGGCAGGCCGCATTGGTGCAGCTTGAGCTCGGGCCCGACCACGATCACCGAGCGGCCCGAATAGTCGACGCGCTTGCCCAACAGGTTCTGGCGGAACCGCCCCTGCTTGCCCTTGAGCATGTCGGACAGCGACTTCAAGGGCCGTTTGTTGGCGCCGGTGATGACGCGACCGCGCCGGCCGTTGTCGAACAGGGCGTCGACCGCTTCCTGGAGCATGCGCTTCTCGTTGCGCACGATGATGTCCGGTGCCCTGAGCTCGATGAGCCTTTTCAAGCGGTTGTTGCGGTTGATCACCCGGCGATAGAGGTCGTTGAGATCCGAGGTCGCGAACCGGCCGCCATCGAGCGGGACGAGCGGCCGCAGCTCCGGCGGGATGACCGGGACCACGTCGAGGATCATCCATTCGGGCCGGTTGCCGGACTCGATGAAGGATTCGATCAGCTTCAGGCGCTTGACGATCTTCTTGCGCCGCGCCTCCGAGGCGGTCTCCTTGAGCTCGGCCCGGAGCCGGTCGCGCTCTTCCCCGAGCTTGATCGCGGAGAGCACGGTCTTGAGGGCCTCGGCGCCGATCATGGCGGTGAACGAGTCTTCGCCGTGCTCGTCCTGCGCCTTCAGGTACTGCTCCTCGCTCAGGAGCTCGTACTGCTTCAAGGGGGTGAGCCCCGGCTCGATCACCATGTAATTCTCGAAATACAGCACGCGCTCGAGGTCGCGCAACGTCAGGTCGAGCAGCACGCCGATGCGGCTCGGCAGCGATTTCAAGAACCAGATATGCGCCACTGGCGAGGCGAGCTCGATATGTCCCATGCGCTCGCGGCGCACCTTCGCCAGCGTGACCTCGACGCCGCACTTCTCGCAGATGATGCCGCGATACTTCATGCGCTTGTACTTGCCGCACAGGCACTCGTAGTCCTTGATCGGTCCGAAGATGCGGGCGCAGAACAGGCCGTCCCGCTCCGGCTTGAAGGTGCGGTAGTTGATGGTCTCCGGCTTCTTGATCTCGCCGAAGGACCACGAGCGGATGCGCTCCGGGTTGGCGATCGAGATGCGGATCTGATCGAACGCTTGCGCCCCGGTGGGCTGGCCGAATACCGTCGCAATGTCGTACATCACTCTCTCCTCGCGATCACGCCACTCGCTCGCCGCGCGGGCCGGGGACGGCGCGCACGTCAAAGACTTCGCTGATTGAGTTCCACGTTGAGGCAGAGCGAGCGGAGTTCCTTGACCAGGACGTTGAAGGACTCCGGGATCCCGGCCTCGAAATTGTCGTCGCCGCGGACGATCGCCTCGTAGACCTTGGTGCGGCCGGACACGTCGTCCGACTTCACCGTCAGGATCTCCTGCAGCGTGTAGGCCGCGCCGTAGGCCTCGAGCGCCCACACCTCCATCTCGCCGAACCGCTGGCCGCCGAACTGCGCCTTGCCGCCCAACGGCTGCTGCGTGACCAGGCTGTAGGGGCCGATCGAGCGGGCGTGGATCTTGTCGTCGACGAGATGATGGAGCTTCAGTATGTAAATGTAGCCGACGGTCACCGGCCGGTCGAACCGCTCGCCCGTGCGTCCGTCGGTGAGCCAGACTTGGCCCGATGTGTCGAGCCCGGCCACCTGGAGCATGTCGACGATGTCCTCCTCGCGCGCCCCGTCGAACACCGGCGAGGCCATCGGGATGCCGTCGCGCAAGCCCCGGGCGAAGGCGACGAGCGCCTCGTCGGACGGCTCCCGGCCGCCATCCTTGAGGCCGTCACGGCCGTAAATGCGCGCCAGATGCCGGCGCAGCTCGGACGCTTTGCCGGTCTTCTGGACCCGGTCGAGCATCTCGCCGACCTGGCGGCCGAGCCGCGCCGAGGCCCAGCCGAGATGGGTCTCGAGGATCTGGCCGACGTTCATCCGGCTCGGCACGCCCAGCGGGTTGAGCACGATATCGACCGGCGTGCCGTCGTCGAGATAGGGCATGTCCTCGCCTGGCACGATCTTCGAAATGACGCCCTTGTTGCCGTGGCGGCCCGCCATCTTGTCGCCGGGCTGCAGCTTGCGCTTCACCGCGACGAACACCTTGACCATCTTCATGACGCCGGGCGGAAGTTCGTCTCCGCGTTGCAACTTCTCGACCTTGCTCTCGAAACGCTTCTCGAGCGCCTTGACGCTGTCGTCGAACTGCTTCCTCAGCGCCTCGATGTCGGCCATCACCTTGTCGGCCTTGACCGCGATCTGGCGCCACTGGCCGGGGGTGTAGGCGTCGAGCACATCGCTGGAAAGCCGGGTGCCGGGCTTGAGGTTCTTGGGACCGCTCGCCACCGTCTGGTTGTGCAGCCGCTCGCGCAGGCGCCCCGCCATGCTGCGCTCGAGGATCGCCTTCTCGTCGTCGCGGTCCTTGCCCAGCCGTTCGATCTCGGCCCGCTCGATCGCCAGCGCGCGCTCGTCCTTGTCCACCCCGCGCCGCGAGAACACCCGCACGTCGACCACCGTCCCGGACACCCCGGGCGGGAGCCGCAGCGAGGTATCGCGGACATCGGAGGCCTTCTCGCCGAAGATCGCGCGCAACAGCTTCTCCTCCGGCGTCATCGGCGATTCGCCCTTGGGCGTCACCTTGCCGACCAGGATGTCGCCGGACTTCACCTCGGCGCCGATATAGATGATCCCCGCCTCGTCGAGGCTCTTGAGCGCCTCCTCGCCGACATTGGGGATGTCGCGGGTAATCTCTTCCTGGCCGAGCTTGGTGTCGCGGGCCATCACCTCGAACTCCTCGATATGGATCGAGGTGAAAACGTCGTCCGACACGATGCGTTCGGAGATCAGGATCGAGTCCTCGAAGTTGTAGCCGTTCCACGGCATGAAGGCGACCAGCACGTTGCGGCCGAGCGCCAGCTCGCCCCAGTGGGTCGAGGGGCCGTCGGCGATGATGTCGCCGGCCTTGACCACGTCGCCCTTCTTGATGAGCGGGCGCTGGTTGATGCAGGTGCTCTGGTTCGAGCGCTGGAACTTGAGAAGATTGTAGATGTCGACGCCCGAGGCGGCGTGCGAGGTCTCCTCGGTCGCGCGGATGACGATGCGCTGGGCATCGACCTGGTCGACGACGCCCGAGCGGCGGGCCACGAACACCGCGCCGGAGTCGCGCGCCACGACCGCTTCCATGCCGGTGCCGACGATCGGCGCCTCGGTGCGGATGAGCGGCACCGCCTGGCGCTGCATATTCGACCCCATGAGCGCGCGGTTGGCGTCGTCGTTCTCGAGGAACGGGATCAGCGCCGCGGCCACCGAGACCAGCTGCTTGGGCGAGACGTCGATGAAGTCGATCTGCTCCGGCCGGACGAGGACGAAGTCGCCGCCCCGCCGGCAGTTCACCATCTCGGCGAGGATGCGGCCGCGCGAGTCGAGCTCGATGTTGGCCTGGGCGATGTTGTACTTGCTCTCGTCCATCGCCGAGAGATAGACGACCTCGTCCCCGACCCGCCCGTTGCCCACCCGCCGGTACGGGCTTTCGATGAAGCCGTACTGGTTGACCCGGGCATAGGTGGCGAGGCTGTTGATGAGGCCGATGTTGGGGCCTTCCGGGGTCTCGATCGGGCAGATGCGGCCGTAATGCGTGGGATGGACGTCGCGCACCTCGAACCCCGCCCGCTCGCGGGTCAAGCCCCCCGGCCCCAGTGCCGACAGCCGCCGCTTGTGCGTGATCTCGGACAACGGATTGGTCTGGTCCATGAACTGCGAGAGCTGGCTCGAGCCGAAGAACTCGCGCACCGCGGCGGCGGCCGGCTTGGCGTTGATGAGGTCGTGCGGCATCACGGAGTCGATCTCGACGGTCGACATCCGCTCGCGGATCGTGCGTTCCATGCGCAGGAGCCCGATCCGGTACTGGTTCTCCATGAGCTCGCCCACCGAGCGCACCCGGCGGTTGCCGAGGTGGTCGATATCGTCGATCTCGCCGCGGCCGTCCTTGAGCTCGACCATCTTCTTGACGATGGCGAGGATATCCTCCTTGCGCAGGATGCGCACCGTGTCCGGGCACTCGAGCGAGAGCCGCGAGTTCATCTTGACGCGCCCCACGGCCGACAGGTCGTAGCGGTCGGGATTGAAGAACAGATCCCTGAACAGCGCCTCGGCGGTGTCGGGCGTCGGCGGCTCGCCGGGGCGCATGACGCGGTATATTTCGATGAGCGCGTCCTCGCGCGAGGCGTTCTTGTCGGCTTTGAGGGTGTTGCGGATATAGGGGCCGATCACGAGGTGGTCAATGTGCAAGGTCGGGACGACGCCGATCTTGGCGTCTTCGATCGCCTCCAAGTTGGCGGCGGTGAGCTCGTCGCCCGCCTCGACGAAGATTTCGCCAGTCTCCTCGTTGATGATGTCGAGCGCGGCGTAACGGCCTTTCATGTCGTCGAGCGAGACCAGCACCTCGTGCACGCCATCGTCCTTGAGCTTCTTGCCGAGCCGCGGCGTGATCTTGGTCCCCGCCTCGGCCACCACCTTGCCAGTGCGGGCGTCGACGAGATCGTTCTGAAGCTTGACGCCGCGCATGCGCTCGCCGCTGAACCGGGTCTTCCAGCCCTTCTTGGACAGCGTGAACGACACTTGGTCGTAGAAATAGGCGAGGATTTCCTCGGCCGACATGCCCTGGACCTCGCCCGGCTCGAGCGTCTTGCCCTTGGCCTCGCGCTCGGCGCGCAGCTTCTCGCTCGGCGCGCCCTCGAGCGCCATCAACAGCGTCGTGACGGGAGCTTTGCGGCGCCGGTCGATGCGGACATGGACGAGGTCCTTGGCGTCGAACTCGAAGTCGAGCCACGACCCGCGATAGGGGATGACGCGGGCGGAAAACAGGTACTTCCCGGAGGAATGCGTCTTGCCCTTGTCGTGGTCGAAGAACACGCCGGGCGAGCGGTGCATCTGCGAGACGATCACGCGCTCGGTGCCGTTGACGATGAAGGTCCCCTTGTCGGTCATGAGCGGCATGTCACCCATGTAGACGTCCTGTTCCTTGATGTCGCGGATCGAGCGCGAGCCCGTGTCCTCGTCGACGTCCCAGACCACCAGGCGCAACGTCACCTTGAGGGGCGCGGCGAAGGTCATGCCGCGCTGCTGGCATTCCTCGACGTCGTATTTCGGCGCCTCGAGCTCGTATTTGACGAACTCGAGCTGGGCGCGATCGGAGAAATCGCGGATCGGGAACACCGACCGGAAGACCTCCTGGAGCCCGAGCGGTTTGCGGGCCTCGGGCGCCACATCCATTTGCAGGAAGGTCGCGTACGAGCTCATCTGCACTTCGATGAGATTGGGCATCGGCGCGACCTCGGGGAGGCGCCCGAAATGCCTGCGAACCGCCTGCGAACCCGTGAACGACTGCACCATGGAACTCCTCATCGCCAAATCACAACGGGCTGGCGCCCGGCGGGGCTCGAGGCCGGGCTCGGATCCCCCCCGCGACCTACTTGACCTCGACGGTGGCGCCGGACTCCTCCAACTGCTTCTTGATCTTGGCCGCCTCCTCCTTGCCGACGCCCTCCTTGATCGGCTTGGGGACCGCCTCGACGAGGTCCTTCGCCTCCTTGAGGCCGAGCCCGGTGATCGCCCGCACCTCTTTGATCACGTTGATCTTTTTTTCGCCGAAAGCGGTCAAGATGATGGTGAACTCGGTCTGTTCCTCGGCCGCGGCGGCGGCGGCCGGGGCCACCGCGGCAGCGGCGACCGCCGCCGGCGCGGCGGCCGATACGCCCCATTTCTGTTCCAGAATCTTGGTGAGCTCGGCCGCCTCGATGACGGTCAGGCCCGAAAGGTCGTTGACGAGTTTGGCTAGGTCGGCCATGTGATGGGTCTCCTGTTGGCTTGAATTCAAGGCTATTTCGAGGCTTGGCTCTCCGCGCCCGCACGACGGGCGTGGGCGGCGATGACGCGCGCCACCTTCGCCCCCGGGGCCCGGAGGACCGCGGCGAGACGGGTCGCCGGCGTGGCGAGCAGGCCAAGCAACTTCGCCCGCAATTCGGCGAGCGAGGGCAGAGCCGCCAGCGCCTTGACACCAGCCACATCGAGCGAGCGCTCGCCGAGACTGCCGCCGACGATGGTGAGCTTGCCGTTCTTGTTCGCGAACCCGACGACGACTTTCGCCGCCGCCACCGGATCGCGGCTGAAGGCCACCGCCGTCGGACCCTTGAACAAGGGCGAGAGGGGCTTGAATTTCGTCCCTTCCAGCGCGCGCCGTGCGAGCCGATTCTTCGCGACCTTCAGTCTGGCACCCGCGGCCCGCATCTGCCGGCGCAGCTCGGACATCTCGGCAACCGTCAGGCCGGCCTGCCGCGTCACGACCACCAGCGAGGCGTCCTGCAAGGTCTTGTTCAGTGTGGCGATCAGCGCTTGCTTTTGCCCTCGGTCCACGAATCGTCTCCACGTCTTGCGCCCGTCCAGCGTCGCCCCGCTTCGGCGTGGGGCGGCGCCCAAGAAACCGGTTGCACTCGACCCCGCCCCTTGCGGTCGGGGAAGGACGGGGCCCTGCCGCAATCCCAGAAGTTCAAGCCCGCACCGGGACGTTGGCCCACAAGGGGGCGTGCCCAGAACCGGTTCGACCTCTGCCTATGCAGGCCGCCCCCTCCAGCGGAGGAATGCGTTTCGGCCGCCTTCGGGGCCCCGTCGGCAGCACCTGCAGTCTCGGACCAGAGGGGTTCGCGGCCCGTCACGGCTTTCGACCCCCTGCCGCCGCTCCCCGTCCGCCGATCGCTCGCGCGCAACGGGAGGCGGCGGAATTCCTTTACGCGGCGACCGCGCCGGCGGCGCCGATGAGGCCCGAGACGTCGAGCTTGACGCCCGGGCCCATGGTCGAGCTCAAAGTCACCTTCTTGACATACGTGCCCTTGGCACCCGAGGGTCGGGCGTGGTTGATCGCGTCGAGGAAGGCGGCGACATTCGCCGCCAGCGCCTCCTCGCTGAAGCTGGCCTTGCCCAGACCCGCGTTAACGTTGCCGGTCTTGTCGGCGCGGAACTGGACTTGACCGCCCTTGGCATCCTTGACCGCCTGCGCGACATTGGGCGTCACCGTGCCGAGCTTCGGGTTGGGCATCAGGCCGCGCGGGCCCAGGATTTTGCCGAGCTTGCCGACCACCGCCATCAAATCCGGCGCCGCGATCACGCGGTCGAAGTCGATCTGCCCCGCCAGCACTTTCTCGGCGAGATCCTCAGCCCCGACGATGTCGGCCCCGGCGGCCTCGGCCTCCTTCGCCCGCTCGCCCTTGGCGAAGACGGCGACCCGCACGTTCTTGCCGGTGCCGCTGGGCAGCGAGACCACGCCGCGCACCGCCTGGTCGGCGTGGCGGGGGTCGACGCCCAGCCTCATGGAAATCTCGACCGTCTCGTCGAACTTGGCGCTGGCGCGCTCCTTCACCAACCGCACCGCATCGCGAAGGCCGTACGACTTGTCGCGGTCGATGCCTTCGCGCGCCTTCGAGATCCGCTTGCCGCGCATGGCCATGGCCCTACTCCACCACGTCCAGACCCATCGAGCGCGCCGAGCCGGCGAGCATGCGGCAGGCCGCCTCGATATCGTGGGTATTGAGATCGACCATCTTTTTCTCCGCGATGTCGCGAATCTGGGCCTTGGTCACCGTGCCCACGCTCTCGCGACCCGGCGTCTTCGAGCCGGCCTCCAGCTTGGCCGCCCGCTTGAGGAACCACGAGGCGGGCGGGGTGCGCATGAGGAACGTGAAGGTCCGGTCGGCATAGGCCGTGATCGTCACCGGCACCGGCATGCCGGGCTCGAGCTTCTGGGTCTGCGCGTTGAACTGCTTGCAGAATTCCATGATGTTGAGGCCGCGCTGACCGAGCGCAGGCCCGATCGGCGGCGACGGGTTCGCCTGGCCCGCCGGCACCTGGAGCTTGATGTAGCCAACGACTTTCTTCGCCATCCTTCACGATCCTTTGAACTTGCGCTAGGGCGCCGGCCGCCCACTAGACTTTCTCCACCTGGGCGTATTCGAGTTCGACCGGCGTCGGTCGGCCGAAGATCGACACCGAGATCTTGAGCCGCGCCCGCTCCTCGTCGACCTCCTCGACCATGCCGTTGAACGAGGTGAACGGCCCATCGCAGACTCGTACCTGCTCGCCGATATCGTAGGTGATCGACGGCTTGGGCCGCTCGATGCCCTCCTTGATCTGCTGCATCAGGCGCTCGGCCTCGGCATCGCTGATCGGCACCGGCCGGCCGCGCCCGCCGAGGAAACCCGTCACCTTGGGCGTGTTCTTGACCAGGTGCCAACTTTCGTCCGTCATCTCCAATTTCACCAGCACATACCCGGGAAAGAACTTGCGCTCGGCGGTCACCTTCTTGTTGCCCTTGCGCACCTCGACCACGCTGTCGGTCGGGACCAGCACATCCTCGAACAGATGCCCCATGCCCTGCTGCTGGGCTTGATCCCTGATCGAATTCGCGACCTTTTTCTCGAAGCCCGAATAGACGTGCAGCACATACCACTGCGCGGTCATCGCCACTTACGCTCCGAGCCCGAAAATCTGTCGCACCCCGACGGAGAGCAGGAAGTCGACCAGGAAGAAGAACACCGCCGCCAGCATCGACATCGCGATGACCATCGCGGTCGTGATCAGGGTCTCCTTGCGGGTCGGCCAGGCGACCTTGGCAACCTCTTGGCGAACCTGGCGAACGAACTCGCCGGGAGTGGTCTTGGTCGTATTCGTGCCGCTGCCGTTCATGGTTCGGGATCACTCCGCCCATCCATGGATCCGCCATCGTCTTGAGCCCGCGAACCCCGGCGCTCCCATCGTCCGGCTGGCAGGAGTGGAGGGGCTCGAACCCCCAACCCCCGGTTTTGGAGACCGGTGCTCTACCAGTTGAGCTACACTCCTGTTCATCTTGTTCGGCGAGCGCGACAAGCCGCCACGTCAACCCATCTCGAGACGTCTCATGCGCCCTTACTCGATGATCTTGGCGACGACGCCGGCGCCCACGGTGTGGCCGCCCTCGCGGATGGCGAAGCGCAAGCCCTCGTCCATGGCGATCGGCGAGATCAAGTGCACCTCCATCGCCACGTTGTCCCCCGGCATCACCATCTCGGTGCCCGCCGGCAGCACCACCTGCCCGGTCACGTCGGTGGTCCGGAAATAGAACTGCGGCCGGTAGTTGCTGAAGAATGGCGTGTGCCGCCCGCCCTCCTCCTTGGTCAGGATGTAGGCCTCGGCCTTGAACTTGGTGTGCGGCGTGATCGACCCCGGCGCCGCCAACACCTGCCCCCGCTCCACCTCCTCCCGCTTCGTCCCCCGCAACAGCGCCCCGATGTTGTCCCCGGCCTCCCCCTGGTCCAACAGCTTGCGGAACATCTCCACCCCGGTCACCACCGTCTTCGTGGTCGGCCGAATGCCGACGACCTCCACCTCGTCGTTGACCTTCACCACGCCCCGCTCGACCCGCCCCGTCACCACCGTCCCCCGCCCCGAGATCGTGAACACGTCCTCGATCGGCATCAAGAACGGCCGGTCCTTCGCCCGCTGCGGCTGCGGAATGCCCTCGTCCACCGCCGCCAACAGCTTCAAGATCGCCTCCTTCCCCAACGCCGTGTCCTTGCCTTCCAGCGCCAGCAACGCCGAGCCCCGGATGATCGGCACGCTGTCCCCGGGAAACTCGTACTTCGTCAGCAGCTCGCGGAGCTCCAGCTCCACCAGGTCCAACAGCTCGGGATCGTCCACCATGTCCGCCTTGTTCAAAAACACCACCAGCGCCGGCACCCCCACCTGGCGCGCCAGCAAGATGTGCTCGCGCGTCTGCGGCATCGGCCCGTCCGCCGCCGACACCACCAGGATCGCCCCGTCCATCTGCGCTGCACCCGTGATCATGTTCTTGATGTAATCTGCGTGCCCCGGGCAGTCGACATGGGCATAGTGGCGCTTATCGGTCTCGTACTCGACGTGCGCCGTGTTGATCGTGATCCCCCGCGCCTTCTCCTCCGGCGCCTTGTCGATCTGGTCGTAGGCCACGAACTGCGCCTTCCCCGACTCCGCCAACACCTTGGTGATCGCCGCCGTCAGCGTCGTCTTGCCGTGATCGACGTGCCCGATCGTCCCGATATTGCAATGCGGCTTGGTGCGCTGGAATTTCGCCTTCGCCATCTTCGCTCTTTCCTCTCTTTAATCCGAGATCCGGCCGCCCCCGGCGACGCCCGACCCGAGGGGCCGCCTCGCGGCCAATTATCCTCGTCCCCGAATCCTGGTTCAGCCTCTCGTTCTCGCTTCGATCCGCCCGCCCGAACCGGGGTCCCAAAGGGGTTGGAGCGGGTGATGGGAATCGAACCCACGTAGCCAGCTTGGAAGGCTGGAGCTCTACCACTGAGCTACACCCGCCTACCTCGAACTCACCCGCGGATTCGCGATCCCTCCTCCGGCACTCCTCCTCCAACCATCCGATCCTCGGAGCCACCCGCCGCTCGTCGGACGCCGATGGTGGAGGGGGTAGGATTCGAACCTACGTACGCTGACGCGGGCAGATTTACAGTCTGCTGCCTTTAGCCACTCGGCCACCCCTCCGCATGGGATCTGATGAGCCGCCGAATCGGCCGCGGCGCAACCGGACCCGCGAACGATGTCGACTGGACGCCCAGAGTCAACCGCTAACCTCTTGAAACAAGACAAGTCTTCTCGCCCAGCCGCCCCTCCTTCCCGGGCGCTAGGGAGTGACTTGCAGTACCTTGTAATTGCGCATATTAGAACAGCCCATGAGGAAAGACAAGCACCGCGGTAGCCGTTCCGAGACCGGCAACGGGCAGCCCCGCCCGGCCACGAGCGGGGAGCGTCCGCGGGCCGTCCGCAGCGAGCCCCGGCGAGCGAGCCCGCGCCAACCCGCCGATCACCTGTGGCTGTATGGCATTCATCCGGTGCTGGCGGCGGTCGCCAATCCGCGCCGTCGCTGCCTCAAGCTGCTGATCACCTCCGAAACCGAGGCCTCGATCGGACTGCGGCTTGGCGGCCTCGGCCGCGCTCATCCCGCCGGCCTACCCGCGTCGAAGATCGTTTCGCGCGAGACCATCGATCGCCTGCTGCCACGTGGCGCGGTTCACCAGGGCATCGCCCTCCAGGTCGAGGGGCTCGACGGGCCCGACATCGAGGACATCTGCCGGGCGACGGAGGGACAAGCCAACACCCGCATCGTGGTCCTCGACCAGGTCACGGATCCGCACAATGTCGGTGCCGTGCTGCGCTCGGCGGCAGCGTTCGGGGCCGCCAGCGTCGTCGTGCCCGATCGCCATTCGCCCGGCCCCACGGGGGTGCTCGCCAAGGCGGCCTCGGGCGCCATCGAGAAAGTACCGCTGGTCCGCGTCGTCAACCTTGCCCGCGCCCTCGACCGGCTCAAACAGGCTGGATTCTGGTGCGTCGGCCTCGACGCCAGCGCCCTTACCCCGGTCAACGAAGCCGATCTTTCGGGCAAGATCGCGCTGGTGCTGGGCGCCGAGGGCGAGGGCCTGCGGCGTCTCACGCGCGAGCATTGCGATCTCATGGTCCGCATCCCTGTGGCCCCGGGCATGAACAACCTCAACGTCTCCATCGCCGCGGCCGTCGCGCTCTACGACCTCGCCCGCCGCGCCTGACGGCCCTTCCCACGCATGGATGCAAGCGTCGCCGGCTTGGTGCTGGCCTCGGCCTTCCTGCATCCGCTCTGGAACGCGCTGATCAAGCGCGATCCCGATCCCGGGATCGCCTACCTGACGATGATCCTCGGCTTCGTCGTCCTTGCGCTCGCCCATGCCCTCGCGAAGGGCGTCGATCTGATGGCGGCGATCGAGGCCTGGACGCTGGTCGCCGCCTCGGCCGCTTGCCAGTTCGCCTACGGCCTTCTGGTCGTCCGCACAATGAAGCGCGGCGACTTGTCGGTCTATTACCCGATCATCCGCTCCTCGCCGCTCGGCATCGTCGCCATCGGCGTTGTCGCCCTCGGTGAGACCTATTCGCCGGCCCTCTTGGCCGGGATCGCGCTCGCGCTGGTCGGCGCGTTTGTCCTCCAGCACCGGCCCGGCGCGCGGCTGTTGGCCGACCCGCTGGCGCTCGGCTTGGCGCTCGGCGCCATGCTCGGCGCGGCCGCGCACGCGGTGATCGACGCGCGCCTGACGCGCTCGATCGATCCGATTGCCGTCGTGTTCTGGACCCAGGCCCTGGCGGCGCCCGGCTTCGCGATGCTCTGTGGGCGCAACCATGGGGACAGGCGCTTCGGCCTTCCCTTCACCACCTGGGCCGCTTCGCCGCTGCGCTATGCGGCGCTCGGGGTGCTCGGCTACGGCGGCTACTATCTGGTGCTGCTGGCCTACGAGCTCGGCGGCAACGTCGCGGCGATCAGCGCGGTGCGCCAAATCTCGATCCCGATCTCGGTCCTGATCGGCGGCGTGTGGCTCGCCGAGGCCGGCCTGGGGCGGCGCTTGCCCGCCGCGCTCGTGCTCGGGCTCGGCGTGATCGTCGTCCTGTTCGCGCGCTAACCGCGCCGGGCCGTGAGCCAGCGCCACAGGTGGTAGTCGAGCGAGATCGGCCCCGGCCCGCGCGTCAGCACATAGCCGAGCAGCGCCGCCCAGATCAGGTGCTCGGACCAGTTCTCGGGGTAGACGAAGGTCTGGATCACCAAGGTCATGCCCAAGAGCGCCGCGGCGCCGAGCCGGGCGCCGAGGCCGAACGCGATCATCGGCGCGCAGGTGAGCTCGAAGAAGGCGGCAAGGAAGGCGGCAATGCCGGGCGCCAACAGCGGCACCTTGTACTCGTCCGCGAACAGGCTCATCGTCAAGTCCCAGTTGTCGAGCTTGAGGAGCCCCGATTTGAAGAACACGGAGGCGACGCCGACGCGGAACATCACCTCCAGGATCGCCATCGGAAAGCGACCGAGCAAATCCAGCACGGCCCCGATCCGGACGAGCAGGCCGCCGGCGAAGGCGGCGCGATTGGTCATGGTCGGATGGGTCATGGGCACTCACCTCGCGGTGCGGGTATCGAGGAAGCCGGTCAAGGCGCCGTCGGCGACCAGGCCGGCCAGCGTCGAGGTGAGATCGAGCGGGCCGGTCGCGGTCGCCGCCTCGAACGCCTGTTGGACTGAGCGGCCGGCGCCGAGTCGATGGAGGAAAGCGTATTCGGCGGCGTCCAGCGTTCGCCATTCGACGTCGAGGCCGCGGCGGCGCACGAACAGTCGCACCCCGCTTTCGGCGAGGTCGACCTGCACGGCCGGGTCGGCGTCGGGCTGATTGACGCGCCAGATGCGATCGACCGGATAGCGGGACTCCAGCAGCCGGCACGATGGGTGGAGCACGAACGCGAGGTCGGGCATCTGCGCCGGCGCGACCTCGGAAAGATCGCCGGGGCCAAGCGCCGGGACATCGCTGGCGTGGTAGGCGAGGTTGATGGCCCATTCGAGCCGGGCCACGTCGGGGAGATAGGGCAGCGACCGGCAGGCCGGAAGCTCGGCGAGAAAGTCGGGAAAGCCGGCCCCGTATTCGAACAGGCAAGGGCCGCAAGGCGGTTCGGCGGCAGTGAACTGGCGCGCGGCGAAGCCGAAGAAGGACTCGCCCACCAGCCGGCGGACCACGGGGAAGGTCGCGGCCAGCGCTTCGCCGAGCGTCAGGTCGTAGTGGTTGCGATAGATCTGGAGCCGTCGTGCGGGCGCCAGGCGGTCGACGACCACGGCGGCGGCGATTGCCACGGGATCGTCGCCATGCATGGCGGCGCGGAAGCTGCTTTGCAGTTCACGTAGCGTCGGCACCGGCAATCTCGGCCAGCACCCCAAGGCGCCGGCGGTCGGCCTCGGCGGCCTCGGCGACCAGCACGGCGAGCGCCGGCAGGTTGGTGTCCCACTCGATCAGCGTGGGGGCGGCCGGGAAGCGCACCACGGCCGCCGCGTAAAGCTCCCAGACCGGCGGGGCGACCCGGGCGCCGTGATCGTCGATCAGGATGGCGAGTTCATCGACCTGGTTGACGTGATGGCCGGCGAGGTGAAGCTCGCCGACCGCGCCGGCCGGCAGGGCCGCGAGATAGGCCCGCGCATCACCGCCGTGGTTGGCGCAAGTCACGTAGATGTTGTTGACGTCGCAGAGCAATCCGCAACCCGTACGCCGCGCCAGCTCGGCGAGGAATTCGGCTTCCGGGATAGCCGAGTCGACGTAGCGCAGATATGTGGAAGGGTTCTCGACCAGGATCCGCCGACCAAGCCGGTCCTGGACCGCCGCGACGTGAGCGGCGAGGAGGGCGAGCGCCTCCTCGGTGTAGGGCAGCGGCAGGAGGTCGTTGAGATAGACGCCGTCCGCGGCGCTCCACGACAGGTGCTCCGAGACCAGCCCGGGCTCGATGCGCTCGACGAGGCCGGCGAGCCGCTCGAGGTGGCGGCGATCGAGACCCTCGGCGCCGCCAAGCGACAGGCCGACGCCATGCAACGCGACTGGCCAGTCGCGGCGGAGCGCCTCGAGGTAGTGGAGCGGGGGGCCACCACCCATGTAGTTCTCGGCGTGGGCTTCGAACCAGCCGACCGCCGGACGGGCGGCAATGATGTCGGCATGATGCGGCGCGCGCAGCCCGATCCCGGTTTCCAGCGGGATCGCCGCGGCGTAGCGCCGCCCGGACATGCCACCCCTCCGGCGCCGGCAGGTCCTCAGCCCTTCTTCGTGAGGCTGCCGCCAATGATCTTCTCGCAGGTCCCCGCCGGCACGTACATCCAGGCGTCCCCCTGGGCGTCTCGCTTCGAGGTGCCGGCGCACGAGGAGGTGGCGGTCTGGCAGTCGTTCTTGGCGGCCTTGGCGAGGCCGAAGCACTTATCGGCCTTGAACGCCGGCGCGGGGGCAGGCCCGGTATGGCCCGCTTCATGGTGGGCCAGCGCTTGGGCGATCGGGGTCAATGAAAACGCCGCCGCGATTGCCGAGGCGATAAACAGGGAACTCGCTTTCATGATCGTGGTCTCCTTTGCAAGGTTGTCGAACCAGAACCAGGTGGCGGGAGGAACATCGGCCACGGGTCGCCCCGCCGCCGACCCTAGCCGAGGCAGAAAGGGGGGTTCAGCAACCGTATCCCTGTCGGACCGGGGAGGGCCAGTCACGCCCACGTGATCTCACGATCAATTGAACGCAAGCCGCCCGCCGCCGCCCTTGCCCGAGGGCGGACCCCGGGCGACGCGGCGGGCGGCCGGCTATTAAGGCTTCTCGCCTCGCCGCAGGCGATCGGCAATGTCGTCGATGCAGGGCACGAGATCGGCGATGCTGTCGACCACGTAATGCGCGCCGCACTGCCACATCCGCTCGACGGCATGCTCGCGCATGGCCGCCCGTCGCGCCGGGTCGAGGGCCTGATACTCGGCGAGCGGCAGCCCAACCTCGTTGCCCGAGACGGCGAGCGCGACCGTCCACATGCCGGCATTCAGCCCCTCCTCGACGCCGGGCAGCGTGTCGTCGACCTTCACACACGCCTCGACCGGCCACACCTTGAGCTCGATCATGTTCTTGAGGCACATGAACGGGTAGGGCCGCGCCAGCGGCACGTCGGTGGCGCAAATCGTGGCGTCGGGGGTATAGCCGCGCCGGGTCGCTTCCTTCTGCAGGATTGCCATCATCTCGCGGGTAAAGCCGGTGGTGGAGCCGATCTTGATGTCGCGCTTGCGCAGTTCCGCGACCGCCTCGAGGGTCCCGGGAATGAGGTCGCAGTAATCGGCCAGGCATTTGAGCTGCAAGGGCACGAAATCGGCGAACATGCGCTCGACATCGTCCTCGCTCGGCGCCCGGCCGTGCCGCTCCTGCCAGCGTTTGGCGACGGTCCCGATCCGGGTGATGCTCTGGATGTGGACGCGCTTGTGCGCGCCCATCGGCGCCCGCGCCTCATCCATGGTGATCGGCACGTCCTGGCGCGCGAACACGTCGCGGAACACCACCGCCGGCGCCATGCAGCCGAAATCCATGGTGGTGCCGGCCCAGTCGAGGAGGACGGCCCGGATCGGGCCGCGATAGCGCCTGGAATACGCGAAGCTCATGGGCTCATGTCCCCGATCGATTTTGGGTGGCGGGCCAGCGATCGCATGGACGACCCGATCACGCGATCGCGGGCGCCGGGCGTCGGGCCGGCGATCCGTCGGCCACTCCCATCTCGTCGAGCGCGCGCCGGACCGCCGCCAGCGCGCCCCGCATCTCGGCCTCGCCCACGGCCCCGATGCAGCCGATTCGGAAAGACTCCGCGACCGTGAGCTTGCCGGGATAGATGACATAGCCTTGCCGGCGGAGCTTGTCGTAGAAGGCGTCGAAATCGAAACGCTCGTCGCTCGGGGTGTGGAACGTGACGATGATCGGCGCCTGCAGCTGGTCGGCAAGGAGGGTCCGGAAACCCATCGCCCGCATGCCCTCGACGAGCACGCGGCAGTTGCGCCGGTAACGCGCCAGCCGGCCCACGATGCCGCCCTCGGCCGCATGCTCGCCGAGCGCCCGGTCGAAGGCGGCGATGACGTGGGTCGGCGGCGTGAAGCGCCACTGCCCGGTCTTCTCCATATTGACCCACTGGTCGTGAAGATCGAGCGACAGCGAATGCGCGTTGCCCGCCGCATTGGCGAGCGCCGAGCGGCGGGCGATGACGAAGCCGAAGCCGGGCACGCCCTCGAGGCACTTGTTGGCCGAGGCGGCGAGCGCATCGAACTCCACCTCGCGCGCATCCAAAGCGAGCGCCCCGAAGGCGCTCATGGCATCGATCAGCAACCCCTTGCCATGAGCGGCGGCGAGCGCCGCGATCTCGGCCACCGGGTTCAAGATGCCCGAGGTGGTCTCGCAGTGGACCGCCGCGAGGTGGGTGATCGCCGGGTCGGCGCCGAGCGCCGCCGCGACCGCCGCCGGCGAGGGCGGCGTATCCTCGGGCGTCTCCAGCGCGGCGAAGGCGCGGCCCATCACCCGGCAGATCTTGGCCATGCGCTTGCCGTAGGCGCCGTTGACCAGCACCAGAAGCTTGCCGGCGCGGGGCACCAGGGTGCCGAGCATCGCCTCGACGGCGAAGGTGCCCGAGCCCTGGACGGGGACCGCGACATGGGTTCCCTTGCCGCCGGCGAGCTCGGTGAGCCGCTCGAGCACCCGGGCGTTCATCGCGATGAATGCCGGATCGCGCGAGCCCCAATCGCGCAACATCGCCTCCTTGGTCGCCCGCGAGGTGGTGAGCGGGCCGGGCGTCAAGAGCAGCGGTTCCTCGGGCGAGGCGGTCATCGGGGCTCCCGGGGCGAAAACCAATTGCCACCGAGTCTGGGGCCGGCTATAGGAGTTGTCCAATCAATTGTCATTATGGATCGAATAGATAATATCTATGATTTACTCGGCCCTGCGCGCCGTCCACGCCGTCGGGTCGGCAGGCGGGTTCACCAAGGCGGCGCGGCGGCTCAACCTCACCCAGCCGACGCTGTCGGCCCAGGTAGCGGGGCTCGAGGCGCGCTACGGCGTGGCGCTGTTTCACCGCCGCGGCCGGCGGGTCGAACCGACGCGACTTGGACGCGAGCTGCTGGCGGTGACCCGCCGCCTGTTCGATCTCGAGGCGGAGGCCGCCGATATCCTGGCTTCGGCCCAGAGCCTCAGCTGCGGGCATTTGAGCCTCGGCGCCGACAGCCCGCACCACATCGTCGCCGCGCTCGCCGCCTTCAATCGCCGCTATCCCGGCCTCACGGCGTCGCTGGCGATCGGCAATTCCGAGGCCCTGTTGCGCGACCTCCGCGATTACCGCCTCGACGTGGCGGTCCTGGCCGAGGTGCCGGCCGATCCGCTGCTGGTCGCCCGCGCGCTACGGCGCGACCCCCTGGTGATCTTCGTGCCGCGCGATCACGAGCTCGCGGGGCGCCGCTCGGTCGCCATATCCGAGCTCGCCGGCCGGCCGATGGTGATGCGCGAGCCGGGCTCGATCACCCGCGTCCTATTCGAGCGGGCGGCGAGGCGCGCCCGCGTCCCCCTCAACGCCGTGATAGAGATCGACTCGCGCGAGGCGGTGCGCGAGGCGGTCGCCGCGGGGCTCGGCATCGGCGTGGTCTCGGCGGCCGAATTCGGCGCCGATCAGCGCCTGGTGGCGATCGCGCTGCGCGCCGGGCCGGGCGAGGCGGCAAGCCTCACCATGACCGAGTACCTGGTGCGGCTGGCCGAGCGCCGCCCCTCGCGGCCCGTCCAGGCCTTCCTCGACCTGTTTGCCGCCACCGGGTAGGGCCGCACCCGTAGGGGCAGGTTGATACCGGTTGGTTGGCAACCCGCCCGAGGGACGTTTCACCGCCGAGATCGCCGCGGGCAACGCTGAGGTCGCAGAGGAATGGACTGCGGCGCGGGGGCGCGGCCCGCGATTCAACCTCTGCGTTCTCTGCGCGTGCCCTGCGGCCCCTGCGGTAGCGTTTTCCGTCGCGAGCCGTCCGATCGCCGGCGAGGCAACGCCTCGCCCCTACAGCGTCGCCGCATCGAGGAAGCCGTCCTCATCGAACCGGCCGCAATCGCCGGCCAGGTCGAGGAAGGTGTAGCGATCGCGGAGCTCGCGGGCGTGGATCAGCGCCTGCCCGTACAACGGCAGCGGCCAGCCGACCGCCTGCGGGGCGGTCGGCGCGCCGGCGCGCCCGCGCACGCGATCCACCCCCCCCACGGGCCGAGCCCCCCCCCCCCGGCGGGCCACGATCCCCGGCCAGCCAGGGCGAGCATCTGATCAGCCACTACATGGAGATGCGCTGCGCCCCCGACCTGTCCGAGCCGTTGCACGGCGAGCAGATCGGCGTCACGACGTTGACCATGGCCCGGTTGCAAGAGC
>JBQTIU010000058.1:0-6026 GCA_052387815.1 Pseudomonadota bacterium | reverse complement strand
TCGCAACTCAACCGCAGCGGGCCAACGCGGCCATCCCCTTCTTCGAACCTCATCCACCGCGGCAACGCGTACGCGTTGCCGCCCGTAGCGCCCTTGACCGACCCATGACCGCCCTACTTGGAAGGGCTCAAAGATCGGTCAACTCGTGTGCTACCTGCACCGGTCAAATCATGCGCTATCGACAACGCAACGCGCGCGCGATTGACAGGCCACGGCCGGCCCCCGTATGGTCGCGCGCTTTCCGGGCCGCGCCCGGATCCGTGCGCTTCCATGTCGGGTGCCATGAAAGTCGTCAATTCGCTGAAATCGCTCCGCAAGCGCGACAAGAACTGCCGCATCGTCAGGCGCAGGGGCCGGACCTACGTCATCAACAAAGCGAACCCGCGCTACAAGGCCCGCCAGGGCTGAGCCCCTTTCCGAGCCGTTCGCGGCAAAGCGGCCGCGGGCCCGCGACCGCGGCCCGACGGCGGCTGGACATCGGGCGCGGGGCGTGGATATGTAGCGGCCGGTTTCAAACCGGCCGGCGCGGGGCGGGTCGTAGGACCGGCGAGGCGCGAGGCAACGCCTCGCGGCCTCGCCCCTACCAAGGGTCGTGCGCCGCCAAGAGGTCGCGCCCATGCTGATGCCGGCACCGGACGAGGGCGTGCTTGCCCGGCGCGCCGAGATCGCGGCGGCGCTCCAGGCCATCGTCCCGGGCGAGGGCGTGATCGAGGCCGAGGAGGAACGCCGCGTCTACGAGAGCGACGGCCTCACCGCCTACCGGCAACTGCCGATGCTGGTCTGTCTGCCCTCGACCACCGACCAGGTGTCGCGGGTGCTCCGCTATTGCCACGCCAACCGGGTGAAGGTGGTGCCGCGCGGGGCAGGGACGTCGCTGTCGGGGGGCGCGCTGCCGCTCGCCGACGGGGTGCTGCTCGGCGTGGCCAAATTCAACCGCATCCTCGCGATCGATCTCGCCAACCGTTGCGCCGTCGTCCAGCCGGGGGTGACCAATCTCGGCATCACCGATGCGGTCGCCCATGCCGGCTTCTATTTCGCCCCCGACCCGTCGAGCCAGATCGCCTGCACCATCGGCGGCAATGTCGCCGAGAATTCGGGCGGCGTGCACTGCCTGAAATACGGGGTCACCACCAACAACGTGCTCGGGGTGGAGCTGGTGCTGATGAACGGCGAGATCGTCCGCTTGGGCGGGCGTCACCTCGATGCCGGCGGCTACGATCTCTTGGGCGTCGTGACCGGCTCGGAGGGCCTGCTCGGCGTGGTCACCGAGGTGACGGTCCGGCTGTTGAAGAAGCCCGAGACGGCGCGGGCGGTCCTGCTCGGCTTTCCGTCCTCGGAGTCCGGGGGCGCGTGCGTCGCCGCGATCATCGCCGCCGGCATCATCCCGGGCGGCATGGAAATGATGGATCGGCCGGCCATTCACGCCGCCGAGGCGTATGTCGAGGCGGGCTATCCCCTCGACGTCGAGGCGCTGCTCATCGTCGAGCTCGATGGCCCGCCGGCCGAGGTCGACGAGCTCACCGCCGCCGTCGAAGGAATCGCGCGCGCGAAGGGCGCGGTCCATGTGCGGGCCAGCGCCAGCGAGGAGGAACGCACCCGGTTCTGGGCCGGCCGCAAGGCGGCCTTCCCGGCGGTCGGCCGCATATCGCCCGACTATTACTGCATGGACGGCACCATCCCGCGCAAGCAACTGCCCGCGGTGCTGGCCCGCATCGCCGCGCTGTCGGCGCAGTACGGCCTCCGGGTCGCCAACGTCTTCCATGCCGGCGACGGCAATCTGCACCCGCTCATTCTCTACGACGCCAACCAGCCGGGCGAGCTCGAGCTGGCCGAGCGGTTCGGGGCCGACATCCTGAGGCTGTGCGTCGAGGTCGGCGGCGTGCTCACCGGCGAGCACGGCGTCGGGGTTGAAAAGCGCGATCTCATGGCAACGATGTTCAGCGAGGACGACCTCAAGCACCAGGAACGCCTGAAATGCGCCTTCGATCCCGAGGGGCTGCTCAATCCGGGCAAGGTCTTCCCCGTCCTGCACCGCTGCGCCGAATTGGGCCGCCTGCATGTCCATCGCGGCCAAGTACGGTTTCCCGACCTGCCGCGGTTCTAAATTCCGCCATGGGCGAGACCTTGCGGCCCGCAACGCCCGCACAGCTACGCGAGGCAGTGGCCTGGGCCGCCGCGGCCGAGGCGCGGCTCGAGGTCGTAGGCGGGGGCTCGAAGCGCGGCCTCGGCCGGCCGATCCAGGCCAGCCATAGCCTCGATGTCTCGCGCCTGGCCGGTATCGGCCTCTACGAGCCCGAGGAGCTGGTGCTGACCGCCGCCGCCGGGACGACGATGGCGGAGATCGAGGCCGCCCTTGCCCGCCACCGGCAGATGCTGGCCTTCGAGCCCGCCGACTGGGGTCCGCTGTTGGGCGCGCCGGCCGGCAAGGGCACGCTCGGCGGCGCGATATCCGCCAACCTGGCCGGGCCGCGGCGCATCCAGGCGGGGGCGGCGCGCGATCATTTCCTCGGCTTCGCCGCGGTCAGCGGCCGCGCTGAGGCCTTCAAGGCCGGCGGCCGGGTGGTCAAGAACGTCACCGGCTACGATCTCTGCAAGCTGATGGCCGGATCGTTCGGCACGCTCGCGGTGATGACCGAGGTGACGGTCAAGGTGCTGCCGGCGCCCGCCAAGACGCGCACCGTCCTCGTCTTCGGCCTCGATGACGAGGGCGCCGCCGCGGCGCTCGGCGCGGCGCTCAACAGCCCCTGCGACGGCTCGGGTGCCGCCCATCTGCCGGCGGCGATCGCCGGCCGCTCGGGGGTGGACCATGTGCGCACATCCGGCGCGTCGGTGACTGCGGTCAGGGTCGAGGGGACGGCGGCCTCGGTGGCGGCGCGCGTGGCGGGGCTGCGCGCGCTCTTGGGCGGCCGCGGCGCGCTCGAAGAGCTGCATACGATGAACTCGGGCACGCTCTGGCGCGAGCTCGGCGACGTCGCCCCGCTCCTCCCCGACCCCGACCGGGCGGTGTGGCGCATTTGCGTGCCGCCATCGGCGGGACCGGCCTGCGCGGCCGCGATAGCGGACGGGCGGGCGGCCGAGTTCTATTTCGACTGGGGTTGCGGGCTGGTGTGGCTCGCCGTCGATCCGGCGGGCGACGGCGCCGCCGCCGCCATCCGCGCGCTGGTGGCGGCCGCCGGCGGCCAAGCGAGGCTGGTCCGCGGGCCCGCGGGCTTGCGCGCCGCGGTGCCGGTGTTCGAACCGCCACCCGACCCGCTCGCCACCTTGACCGCCCGGGTCAAGGACGCCTTCGACCCCAGGCGCATCCTCAACCCCGGCCGCATGTACGCGGGCCTCTAGTACCGCCGCCGCCATGCAAACCAGCTTTTCCTTGGCCCAGCTCGCCGACCCCGACATCCGCGCGGCCGAGAAAATCCTGCGCAATTGCGTCCATTGCGGCTTCTGCACCGCCACCTGTCCCACTTACGTCCTGTTGGGCGACGAGCTCGATTCGCCGCGCGGGCGCATCTACCTCATCAAGGACATGCTCGAGAAGGGCAGGAAGGCCACCGAAAAGACCGTCAAGCATATCGACCGCTGCCTGTCGTGCCTCGCCTGCATGACGACCTGTCCGTCGGGCGTCCATTACATGCACCTCGTCGACCATGCGCGCGCGCATATCGAGAACACCTTCCGGCGCCCGGTCCGCGAGCGCGCGTTGCGCGCCGGGCTGGCCGCCGTGCTGGCGCGCCCGCTCCTGTTGCGGGCCGCGCTCATCGGCGCGATGCTGGTCCGCCCGCTGGCCCGCCTGATGCCCGGCGCCGTGGGCGCGATGCTGAAACTCGCCCCGCCGGCGCTCCCCGACCGCTCGCCGGTCGACCGGGCGCAAGTATTTCCGGCGGCGGGAGAGCGGCGGCGCACGGTCGCGTTGCTGTCGGGTTGCGCCCAGCAAGTGCTCTCACCCCAGATCAACGAGTCGACGATCCGGCTGTTGACGCGCTTGGGCTGCGAGGTCGCGGTCGCGAAGGGTGCGGGGTGTTGCGGGGCGCTCACGCACCATCTCGGCCGCCGCGCCCCCGCGCACGCGGCCGCCAAGGCCAACATCGCCGCCTGGACCGCGCTTTACGGCGGACGCGGACCCGACGCCGTAGTGGTCAATGCCTCGGGCTGCGGCACCATGGTCAAGGACTACGGTTACATGCTGCGCGAGGATCCGGACTGGGCCGCCCCCGCCCAGCGCGTTGCGGCGATCGCCAAGGACGTGAGCGAGCTGGTGGCGGAGCTCGGGTTCGAGGCCCCCCGCCCGCCGCGCCGGCTGACCGTCGCCTACCATTCGGCCTGTTCGCTGCAGCACGGCCAGGGAGTCGACGCCGCGCCCAAGCGGCTTCTGGCGACCGCCGGGTTCCGGGTCCGGGACGTGCCCGAGGCGCATCTGTGCTGCGGCTCGGCCGGCACCTACAACGTGTTGCAATCGGCGATCGCCGACCGGTTGCGGGCCCGCAAGGTGCGCAATATCGAAAGCGTCGAGCCCCAGGCGATCGCCGCCGGCAATATCGGCTGCATCGTCCAGATCGCCGCCGGGACCGCGATTCCGGTGCTGCACACGGTCGAACTCCTCGACTGGGCGAGCGGGGGGCCGTGCCCCGCCGCCTTGGCCGCCGTGCTACGCGCCAGCGAGGCCGGCTAGCATCTGGCGCGTGACTTCGAGGGCGCGCGCCCACACCAGGTCGCGCCAGTCGTCGCGGTCGGGGTAGAAGACGCGCCGCATCTCGGCCTTGATCGCGTGCGCCTCTGGGCCGGCGAGGTCGCCGTGCCAGTGCAGCCAGTTGTCGGCCCTGAGCGCGGCGAGCACCTCGGCGAGCGGCGAGGTGCCGTATTCGAGGGCGACGCAAGTGCACGTCGCCGGCGCGGCGAAGGCCATCATCGCCGGCTGGTTGGCGCCGGTGAGCACGGCCGAGCTCGACGTGCCGAGCTCGGGCGAGGTCACCTGATTGTCGAACCAGCCCTGCAGCCGGTCGAAGGTCGCCGTTCCGGGGTTGCCGATCGCGATCAGCTCGCCGACGCCGTAGGGGCCGAGCCCGGTGTGGAAATCGAGGACGCCGATGTGGCGGGCGCGCGGGAGCAGGGTCGCGAAGATGCGGGCCAGCGTGCGGTTGGACCAGGTCGGCGCATGACCGCCGAAGAACAGGCCGTCGGGGTGACGGTATTGGCCTTGGCTGAAGGCTGCCTGCAAGGCCTTGAGGCCGTTGTGCGCCGCGTAGGCGTCGAGCCGCGCCTGCGCCTCGGTCCGCGCCGCCTGCGTCCATGCGGGCGGGCAAATCGCCGCGGCGAGCTCGTCGTAGGCCGGGTTCACGGGGGTAGGTCGGGCGTGGTCGAGGAAGTTGCGGTTGAGGTCGACGTTGTCCTCGGTGACGCGGCGCAGCCAGGCGAAGCCGTGCGGATTGATGGCGTGGACGGCGAGCGCCGCGGTGTCCGGCGGCAGCTCGCGGGCCAGGCCCTCGGCGAGCCACGCCGTCTGGCAGCCGGAGCCGCAGAAGCCCTCGACGCCGTGCGTCGCCGACAGGCTGACCAGGACGCGCCCCGCCTCGGCCGGGCCGACCCAGGCGCAGTCGGCGAACAAGCGCTCGCCCGTGGGGCCGCGCAGCGGGTTCTGGAAGCTGGTGACGCGCGCCCCGGCCACATCCGCCGCCGCCCGGAACCTGGCCCGCGCATCGGCATAGTCGCTTGCGAAATGCTGGGTGAGAAACATGCTCGATCGACCCCCCGGGTCGGCAACCACGGCGCGTGGTTGTCGCGCGACCGCCCGGTGCCTGTCCACCAGAAATCCGCGTAACGTCAAGATTTTGACAAACCAGGCCGGTCACCATAGGCTGTTGTTCGCGTAGCGATCCGAGGCCGCAGAGCAAGACGTTCGACCACGGCATCATTGATGCGCGTGACCCTATGAGTCTCGAACAAGATATCGAAGACATGCGTGCTGGAATTAGGGCAGGTCGCTTCTCGAACGAAGCGTCCGTGTCTCAGGGCATTGTCCTTCGGCTCCTACATGC
>JBQTIU010000057.1:0-71694 GCA_052387815.1 Pseudomonadota bacterium | reverse complement strand
CGCCGCTGCGCGGCTCGACCCCGCAAGACGGGAGAGGGGGCTTGAAAGGCGTACCGAGTAACCTCTCCCGCCGGCGGGAGAGGTCGCGAGCGTGAGCCGAGCGGGTGAGGGCAGCGCCGGCCTCAGGCGATCTTGCAGCCGGTGGCGGGATCGGCGAGCGCCTTGTGGGCGACGCCGAGGACCGCGTTGTCGCCGCCCTTGACCACGCGCAAGTAGATGTCCTGGACCGGGTTGTGCGCCTTCGACAGCGTGAACTTGCCGCGCGGGCTGTCGATGACCGCCGTTTCCATGGCGGCGATGAGCTCCTTCTTGGCCTTGACGTCGCCCTTGACGGCGGCGAGGGCGTGGACGAGAAGCTGGCCGGTGTCATAGCCCTGGACGGCATAGACGTCGGCCTCGCGGCCGGTCATTTTCTTGAACGCCGCGCGGAACTTCTTGTTGGCCGGCAGCTCGAGGCTGTCGGCGTAATGCAGCGTCGTCATGACGCCCTCGGCCGCCTCGCCCTGCGCCGGCAGCGTGCCATCGGTCAGGAACCCGGACCCGAACAGCGGGATGCCGGCCTTGAGGCCCGCGCCCGCGTAGTCCTTGACGAACTTGACCGCCCCGGCGCCGGCGAAGAACGAGAACACGGAATCGGGCTTGAGCGCGGCGATCTCGGTCAAGTGGGCCTGGAACTCGACGTTGGGGAAGGGGATCAGGATCTCCTTGACGACGGTGCCGCCCTTGGGCTCGAAGCCCTCGCGGAAGGCGCCGATCATCTCGTGGCCGGCGGCGTAGTTCCAGGTGATCGACACCGCCCGCTTGAGGCCGCGCTTCACCATCTCCGGACCCATCGGGTAGCAGGTCTGCCAGTTGGTGAACGAGGTCCGGAAGATGTTCGGCGCGCACAGTTCGCGGGTAGCGGCGGCGGCGCCGGCGTTCGAGATGACGGTGATCGTCCCTTCCTCGCGGACGATCTTGACCATGGCGAGGGCAACGCCGGAATGGACCGGACCGGTCAGGATGTCGACCTTGTCGCCGACCACCAGCTTGTTGGTGTTGGCCGCCGCCTTGGCGGGGTCGGCCTCGCTGTCGACCTGGACGTAGTCCACGTCGCGGCCGCCGAGCTTGCCGCCGGCCTCGTGGATCGCCAGCTTCATGGCGTCGGCGATGTTGTGGCCGAGCGCCGCGAACGTGCCGGTAAAGGGCAGCAGGATGCCGACCTTGACCTTGGCGCTCTGGCCGATCGCCAAGCGTGTCGGCACGATGCCCGCGCTCGCGGCGAGCCCGGCGGTCGCCGTGGCTCCGGCGAGGAAGCGGCGGCGCGAGGGACGAGGGTTGTGCTCGGTCATGGGTGCCTCCGTCAAATCGTTGGCCATGGCCCCGGCGCCGTCGGGCGAGGGCGCGAGGGGATCGACGCGATTGTACGCGCGCCGGGCCGGGGTCACAAACCGGATTCGGCCGGGCCCGATTCGGCCGGGCGGCGCCAGAAGCCGTCGCGGTCGATGCGCGAGAGCGCGTCGAGCTCGGCCGGGCTGGGCGGCGGGGTCTCGCCGGCCCGGGGCATGAGCTTGAGGTCCCAGCCGGTCCGCTCGCGCACGGCCGCGGGGCTGGTCCCGGGGTGGAAGGAGGCGAGATGGAGTTCGCCGCTCTCGCCATGCGGCCTCAGGACCGCGAGGTCGGTGATCACGGCGGCGGGCCCGCCCTTGAGCCCGGCCGCGCGGCGCGCGCCCCGGCCGTCGAGGTAGCCGGGCGAGGTCACGTAGTCGACCCGTGGGCGAAGCCGCCGGCGCTCGTGGCTCATGACCACCAGCAGGCGGCCGGCAAGGGCGGCGATGTCGGCGGCACCCCCCGAGCCCGGCAGTTTCACAAGCGGTGCCTGGGCGTCGCCGATATAGGAGCTGTTGAGGTTGCCGAAGCGGTCGAGCTCGGCGCCGCCGATGAAGCCGACATCGACCCGGCCGCCCCCCAGCAGGCCTATCACCTGCAGGGTGCCGGTCAGCCAGGCGGCGCCTTCCTGGTTGGCGGGGTCGCCCATGGTGTAGAGGGTGCGGTCGGCAGGCGCATGGCGCGCGATGCCGCATTCGAACAGTCCGACGGCGTTGGGGGCGTGGGTCAGGCGGGCGACGCCGAAGGCCACCACCGGCAGGCGCATGCCGACGAACACCACCTCGCCATCGCGGATTTCGCGCGCGGCGGCGGCGATCATGAGGTCCTGGGTCGAGACCCGCATCAGCGCGACGCAAAGTTGACTGGCGCCGCCGGCGCCTGGCCCCGGATCCGGAGCTCGTCGAGGCGCCGGCCGAGCTTGGCGCGATAGGCGGCGTGGTCGGGAACGCCCAGGACCCACTCGTCGAGCCAGGCAAGGAAGCCGTCGCGCTGGCGCGAGCGCGCGTGGTAGTCGTTGAAGAACGCGGTGTCGCGCTGCCACACCCCGGGCATCGGCGAGGGATGCGCGCCGGCCGGGCAATGGACGACCGCGCTGACCAGGAAGCCGGGGAAGAGCACGCGGTTGGGGTCCGAGGCGATGACCTCGGGCGCGACGATCTCCTCGGCGAGGACGAGGACCCGCTTGGCCGCCAGCGCCGCCTCTTGGGCGAGGCCGGCGCTGCCCCAATAATGGCTGTTGCCGTCGCGGTCGGCGCGCTGGACCGAGATCACCGCCACGTCGGGGACGAGCGGGGGGACGAGGACCACCGGCTCGGGCTCGGCGGCGAACGGGTCGGTGGCGCGGCGGAACGACGGGTTCGAGGCCAGGATGTCGGACCCCAGGAGGGAGCGGATCGGCACATAGGGCAGGCCATAGGCGGCCGCCAACAGCGCCATGCCCAGCGAGAAATTGGAATGATCGTTGATCCGAATCGCACGCGGGATCTGACGCTCGGCGGCGCGGCGATAGTTGTGGCCGAGCCCGCCCGAGACATTGCCGACCCAGGCGCCGGTGACCTCGGCGACGCAGCCGGCGCCGATCAGCATATCGCTCGAGGCATCCGAGATCGGCGCGATCATCTTGAGATCGCGCTTCCTCTGGCGGATGATCTCGTAGGTGAGCGCGAAGGGGATCATCGGTTCGAGGGAGGCGCCCAGGACCACCCCATCGCCATCGCCGATCAACTCGGCGGCGGCGCGATCCAAGGAGAAGAGCTTGTCGTTCATGCGCCGAAGGGAATTTCACCGTGCAGATCGCGGAGGATCATGCCGAGGTCGCGTCGGCGCGGGGCCATGCCCCGCGGGTTTCAAACCGGCCCCTCGGGCGGGTCGAAAGACCCGCCCCTACGGCGTCCGCTGCGCCTCCTCCGCGATCTGCGCGGTGAAATTCCCCCCGTGGTTGCATGCCGGTGCGCGGCGGTCGCGGGCCCCGGCATCAGGCCGGTTCGGCGCGCAGCTTGAAGCGCTGGATCTTGCCGGTCGCCGTCTTCGGCAGCTCGGCGAGGAACTCGATGCGGCGCGGGAATTTGTACGGCGCCAGCCCGCCCTTGCAGTGCTCGACCAGCTCCTTGGCGAGCGCCTCGCCGGCGGCGGCCGGGTCCTTGAGGACGACATAGGCCTCGGGCTTGACCAGGCCCTCGGCATCCGGGCGGCCGATGACCGCCGCCTCGAGCACCTGCGGGTGCTCGATCAACCGCGCCTCGATCTCGAAGGGCGAGCACCACATTCCCCCTACTTTCAGCATGTCGTCGCTGCGCCCGCAGAAATAGTAGTAGCCCGCGGCGTCGCGATAATAGGTGTCGCCGGTGACCAGCCAGCCATCGACCATCGTCCGCCGCGTGCGCTCGGGGTTGTTCCAGTAGTACTTGGCGATCGACGGGCCCCGGATCATGAGCGCTCCGGTGTCGCCGTCCTTCGCCTCGCGCCCGGCCTCGTCCACGATGCGCGCCTCGTAGCCGGCGACCACGCGGCCGCTCGCCCCCGGCTTCACGTCGCCGGGGCGGTTGGAGATGAAGATGTGCAAGGCCTCGGTTGAGCCGATGCCGTCGAGGATCGGCTTGCCCGTGACCTCGCGCCAGCGCCGCAGGATGTCGGCGGGCAACGCCTCGCCCGCCGAGACGAACAGGCGCAGGGACGAGAGATCGGCCTGGCCTTCCTCGAGGACCCGCAACTGATGGCTGTAAAGGGTCGGTACGCCGAAATAGAGGGTCGGGTGGAACTTGGCCATGACCTCGAGCGTCGAGGCCGGGCTCGGTCGGGCGTCGGCCAGCACCGCCGAGGCGCCCACCCACAGGGGAAACGTCATGCTGTTGCCGAGCCCGTAGGCAAAGAACAGCTTGGCGGCCGAGAAACAGACGTCGCCGGCGTCGATGCCGAGGGTTTCGACCCCGTAATGCTGGCTCGTCGCCACCATGTCGCGATGGAGATGGACCGCCCCCTTGGGCGCGCCGGTCGATCCCGAGGAGTAGAGCCAGAAGCAGTCGTCCTCGGCCCGCGCCGGCGCGCTCGCCAGCTCGGGCGCGGCCGCGGCCAGGAGCGTCTTGAGCGTGTCGCCCATGCCTTCGGTGCGCAGGAGATGGCGCGGGCTCGGGCAAGCCTCGGCGAGCGCGGGCTCGACTTCGCCCGCGAACTCGGGCGAATAGACGACGAGGGTCGCCCCCGAATCCTCGATCATGAACCGGTAGTCGGCCCGGCGCAGCAGGGTGTTGACGGGGACGGGGACGAGCCCGGCCTTGATCGCGCCCCAGAACAGATAGAAGAACTCGGGGCAGTCCTTGACCATCATCAGGACGCGCTCGCCGCGCTCGAGCCCGAGGCGTAGGAGCGCATTGCCGCAGCGGTTGACGCGCCGGGCGAGCGCGCCATAGGTCACCTCCTCGCCGCCCACGGTGCGGATCGCGACCTTGCCGGCGCGCCCCTCGGCGAGATGGCGGTCGATGAAGGGGACCGCGACGTTGAAGACCGGGGCGAACCGCAAGGGGCGGGGCGCTGCCCCGCCGGGCTGGCGCGAGCGCTCGATATCGACCGTGTGGTCTCGCATCGCTTCCGTATCCCTACCCGAAGCGGACGTACTCGAAATCGATCGGCTTGTCGTCGAGGCCGCGGGCCGGCGCCGAGATCCAGTTGGCCATCCGCGCCGGCGCGGTCACCGCGCCCGCCATCAGCGAGTGCACGAAGGCCTGGTCCGCTTCGCTCGGCAACCACTCGGCGCGCCGCCGGGTCCATTCCGCCTCACCGACGATGCGGCCCGCGGGCGTCACCCGGACCTCGGCGAAGGCGCCGATGGCGCGATGGAAGGCGCGGTGCGGGAGGGCGAGCTTCGCATCGATGCCGTGCTTGGCGATGATCGCGTTCCAGCGCTGGACCCCCCTGGCGCAGTCCCGGATGTAGTCGTCCCGCAATCGCTCGTTGACGGCGGTGAGGGCCGGCCGATCGCAGTTGCGGATCGTCTCGCCGTCGAGCGTGGCGACGGGATAGGAGGCGTCCTTGAGCGCATGGTCGTCGGCGATCTTCGACTCGCCGAACCGCCCCTTGATCCCAGTGGTGTAGTAGGTGGCGGCGTTGCTCGACATCTCGTGGCCGAACAGGTCGAGCGAGACGCTGAAATGGAGGTTGAGATATCTCTGGATGGTCGGCAGGTCGATGCCGCCCGACGCGCGAACGTCGTCGGTGCGATGCTCGCGCATGATTTCGCAGGCGCGCTGGACGATGCGTCCGATCCCCGTCTCGCCGACGAACATGTGGTGCGCTTCCTCGGTCAGCATGAAGCGGCAGCTGCGGGCGAGCGGGTCGAAGCCGGATTCGGCGAGCGCGGCGAGCTGGTACTTGCCGTCGCGGTCGGTGAAGAAGGTGAACATGAAGTAGGACAGCCACTCGGGAGTCGGCTGGTTGAAGGCCCCCAGGATGCGCGGGCGGTCGGGGTCGCCGGAATGGCGCTCCAGGAGCGCGTCGGCCTCCTCGCGGCCGTCGCGGCCGAAATGGGCGTGCAGGAGATAGACCATCGCCCACAAGTGCCGGCCTTCCTCGACATTGACCTGGAACAGGTTGCGCAAATCGTAGAGCGAAGGACAGGTGCGCCCGAGCTGGCGCTGCTGCTCGACCGAGGCCGGCTCGGTGTCGCCTTGGGTGACGATCAGCCGGCGCAGGGTGGCGCGATACTCGCCGGGGACCTCGGCCCAGGCCGGCTCGCCCCGGTGGGTTCCGAAGCCGATCCTGCGGTCCGGCTCGGGGCGGGCGAGGAAAATCCCCCAGCGGTAGTCCGGCATCCGGACATAGCCGAAATGGGCCCAGCCCTGGGCATCGGCGCTCATCGCGGTGCGCAGATAGACCTCGTGCGCGGCGCTCCCTTGCGGCCCGTGCTGCCGCCACCAGTCGAGGAAGCGCGGTTGCCAGGCCTCGAGCGCACGGGTCAGCCGCCGGTCGCCGGCGAGATCGACGTTGTTCGGGATCTTGGCGGTGTAATCGATGTGCATGTCATACCCGGGTCTTGTCGAACCGGCTCTGGCGGCCGGTGCCGTAGAGGCTCAAGGCGCCCTCGGGGCCGACCGCGTTGGGCCGTTGGAAGATCCAGTTCTGCCAGGCGGACAGCCGGGCGAAGATCTTCGATTCCATGGTCTCCGGGCCGGCGAAGCGGAGATTGGCCTCGAGCCCGCTGAGCGCATCCGCGGAGAAGCTGGCGCGCTCCTCGATAGCGAGCCGGACCTCGTCCTCCCAGTCGAGTTCGTCGGGGGTGAAGGTGACCAGGCCGAGCGCCGCGGCCGCGCGCGCGTCGAGCTCGGCCCCGATCGCGGCTTGCGCCGCCTCGACCCGCTCGGGCGCGCCGAGCCAGCGCGAGGCAAGCCGCGTCAGATCGTTGCACATCGGCAGCTGGCCGAAATTCATCGCCGTCAGGCGTACGCGCGCCGCCGCCAGGTTGCGCCCCGCGAAGCTGCCGTCGAGCATGAAGCTGCGGTCGGCCGCCATCACCAGCTCCAGGAGGGTGCCGGTAAAGCAGCTTCCGGGCTCGACCAGGGCGATCAGGCTGCGCGAGGTCACGTCGATGCGCTTCAGCACCCGCTTCAAGTAGAGTACCACCTCGCGGACCAGCCAGTCGCCCGCATGCGCGAGGAGGGCGGCGTCGGCGGCCGCGACCCAATCGGGGCTGCCGCTCGAGCGCAGGACCCATGTCCCGATTTCCGGCTCGTTGCTCCGCAAGTGAAGGACGGCGTCGTCGAGCTGGCGGGCCAGCGCCAGCGGCCAGAACGCGGCCCCGGCGGCGTGGATGGCGGCAAGCTCGGTGGGCGGCGGGGCGCCGGGCGCGAGGACCGTGATGTTGGCGGTCCGCAAGCCGCGATCGATGGCCACCTGGACATGCTCGTAGGCGATGGCGTCGGCCTCGAGCCGGCGGGCGAGCGGCGAAAGCGCGATGCCCTGGGCGTCGCGCGGGCGGTCGGACGCTTGCGCGAGGGCGAGGGCGCGCTCGCGGGTCGCCGCATCGAGGCGCGAGGGCGGCACGGCCTCGTCGATGAGGCCCCATTCGACCGCCCGGCGCCCTCGAATGCCCTCGAGGAGGGTGCAGAAATAATCGGCGCGGTCGCGGCGCACATGGCGCTTGTCGACGAGCCGGGTGAGCCCCCCGGTCCCGGGCAGGACCGCGAGCAGGGGGACCTCGGGCAGCGAGACCGCGGTCGAGCCGTCGTCGGCCATCAGGATGTAATCGGCGGCGAGCGCCAGCTCGTAGCCGCCGCCCGCGGCGGTGCCGTTGATCTTGCACACATAGGCCTGGCCCGAATGGCGGCTCGCGTCCTCGATGCCGTTGCGCGTCTCGTTGGTGAACTTGCAGAAATTGACCTTGTGGCCGTGGCTGGCGCGGGCGAGCATGGCGATGTTGGCGCCGGCCGAGAACATGCGGTCCTTGCTGGAGGTGAGGATGACGGCGCCGACTTCGGGATGCTCGAAGCGCAGGCGCTGGACGGCGTCGTAGAGCTCGATGTCGACGCCGAGATCGTAGGAGTTGAGCTTGAGCGTGTAGCCGGGGGCGAGGCCGCGGTCTTCCGCCACGTCGAGCGCGAGGACGGCGAGCGGCGGCTCGATCCTGAGATGCCAATGGCGGTAGCGCTCGGGATGGGTCTGGAAATCGATCCCGGAGGTTCCACCGTCCGCCCGGTCCAACGGCGCCATCGACGTCTCCAAATCCGGCGTTGCGCTTTGAGGCGTCGTTCTGTCTAGCCCAAAAGCGGGCGCCATTCAAACGGCGGGATCGCGGGGCCGAGCGCGGCGACCCCTTCCCTGGACGCCGGCGATTGTGTTATTTTCTCGCGTCCCGACCGTCGCGTGCCTTCGCGGAGGACCCCCAATGCCAGCTCTCTCGCGCCGCCGCCTCCTGGTTTCCGCCGCCGCCCTCGGCGCCGCGGCCCCATTCGCGCCCGCCGGTTTCGCCGCCACCCCCGTCGAGCCGGCGCGGGCGCTGCGCATAGAGCGCCGCAGCCTCGCGGTCAATGGGCGATCGGCAAGCGTGTTCGGCATTCGGCAGCCGGACGGACGCCACGGCCTCGTCTTGGGCTCGCGCGACCGCTTCCGGGTCGAGCTCGCCAATGCCTTGTCCGAGCCGACGATCGTCCACTGGCACGGCCAAGAGCCGCCCTCGTCCCAGGACGGGGTGCCGAACCTGTCGATGCTGCCGCTGCCACCGGGCACGGTCCAGGTCTTCGATTACGCGCCGCGGCCCGGCACGCACTGGATGCACTCGCATTTAACCCTTCAGGAACAGGAGTTGCTCGCCGCGCCCTTGATCGTGCGCACCTCCGAGGACGAGCGCGCGGACGTCCAAGAAGTGATCGTCATCCTGCACGACTTCAGCTTCAAATCGCCGGACGAAATCCTGCGCACTCTCGGCGCCATGACGGCTTCGGGCGCGCCGGCCCACGGCCAGGCCGAGGCCATGCCGGGCGGCCATTCCATGCCGGGCATGCAGATGGGCGGGATGCAGATGGGGGGCGGCCAGGCGCAGGCCATGCCCGGCATGCAGATGGGGGGCATGGCCATGCCGGGCGGGAGCGCGCCGGCAGCCGCGGACGTCAACGAGGTCGACTACGACGCCTATCTCGCCAACGACCGCACGCTCGACGATCCCGAACTGGTCCGGGTCGAGAACGGCGCGCGGGTGCGCCTTAGGATCATCAACGCCGGGGCGGGGACCAATTTCTTCCTCGATCTGGGGGCGCTCAAGGGCCGCGTGCTGGCCGTGGACGGGAATGCGACGGCGCCCATCGAAGGCAGCCTGTTCCCGATCGCGATCGCCCAGCGACTCGATGTCGCCCTAGAACTGGCGCGCGGCGAGGGCGCCTTCCCCGTGCTGTTCCAGCGCGAGGCCGAGGTCCAGCGGACCGGTGTGATCCTGGCCACGCGCCGCGGGCAGGTCGCGCGCATTTCGGGGACGGCGGCGGCCAAGGCGGGCCTGGTCGGCGACAGCGATTTCGAGACCCGCCTCGCCGCTGCCGAGCCCTTGGCCGCGCGCGCCGCGGATCGGCAAGTGACGGTTGCGCTCACCGGGTCGATGGCGCCCTATGTCTGGGGCCTCGGCGCCGATCCGGCGACCGGCCTCGACTACATCGCGGTGCGCAAGGGGGAGCGCGTGTCCATGGTCCTGCGCAACGACACCGGCATGGCGCATCCCATGCATCTGCACGGCCATCACTTCCAGGTCCTCGCGGTCGGCGACCGCAAGATCGCGGGCGCGGTCCGCGACACCGTGCTGGTGCCGGCCAAGGGGTCGGTTGCGATCGCCTTCGATGCGACCAATCCCGGGCGATGGGCCTTCCACTGCCACCTGCTTTACCACATGGCCGCCGGTATGATTACTGAATTGCGCTACCTCGCCTGAAGGTGCGAGGGGCGGCGGAAGGCGCGCCCGATGCCGATCCTCTTGTGGGGGCCGGTTTGAAACCGGCCCGCGGGCGGCTCTCAAGACCGGCGTTGCCTCACCCCTATTACGCTTCCCGCTCGACGGCGGCCGCGCCGCGTACGCCGGCGCGCGGGGCCGGCTCCTTCACCCACCAGTAGGTCCAGTTGCCGATCAATGCCCCGGCCAGCCCGCCGACGGCGGTCGTCAAGCCGGTTCCCATGAACCAAGGGCCGGGCATGAGCGCGTTGAGGACCACGGCGCCGGCAACTATGCCGACCCCGACGGCCAGCGCCTGGCCCGGGGTCATGCCGAGGAAGGCAGTGCTCGCCTCCGGCTGGGCCCGCTGCTGGGCCCCCGCGCCAGTGGGAAGGAGCGCGATCAGGGCGACGAGGGCGATGAAGACGATCCTGCGCATGGGTTCTCCTCCTCCAAGTGGATGGTGCCGGTGGGTCGCCTCACCATCCGTTGCCGTTGACCGGACACTCCGGCAGCCGGACCTGCTCATAGGCGCTCCTGCGAACGGCGTAAACGTCGATCGCGCCCTCGTCGATCATCCGCACCGTGTCGCGGTTGTGGGTGTAGGTTTCCACGATATCGCTGACGCGATACGGGATGTAGATATTGCCGAGCAGGTAATAAGAGGTGCCGAGGGTTATGAACAGCGCCGCCGCGTCGCGCGCCGTCGACGGGCCGAGCACGGGCAGCACGACATACGGACCCGCCGGCAGGCCCCAGGCGCAGAAGACCTGGCCGAGGTCGCGGGGCCGGAGCTCGAAACCGCGCGCGCTCGCCGTGTCGTAGACGCCGCCGAGACCTTCGAAGGTGTTGATGACGAACCGGGCGGCGGCATTCCCGGCATTCGCCGCGTCGCCCTCGAGGAGGCTGCTGACGATGGTGAGCGACTCGCGCAAATTCGAGAAGAAATTGTGGATGCCGCCGCGGACCTCGGGCGTCGTATTGGACCGGTAAAAATCGGTGACCGGGTCGAGAACGCTCGCCTGGAAATAGGCGTTGAACCCGAACGTCAACCGGTTCACAGGCTCGAGGGGATCGTTGCCGGCGAGCGCGGCGGGTGGAAACAGACACGCCCAGGCGACGATCCAGCCGAGGAGCTTTGCTTTGCCTTTGCGCAAGGGGGTATGGCCTCTTAGGCGCGTCGCGGGGCGTCGGCGATGAAGCCGGATGCGCACGGCGAGCTATTCGAGGGATTCGAGGTCGATGTCCAACTCCGGTTCAAGCTTCTTCTCCACGCCCGCCATGAACCAGTCTAGAGCCACGGAGTTGAGGTATTCCCCGAACACTTCGGCGATGAACTCCGCCGACACATTGGCGACGAAGTCGACCGCCACCACGAGCGCCGCGATATACAGGAATCCCATGCCAGCCTCCTCGATCCCGGGCGGTTACAGTATACCCTTGCGACTGGGTGGCCGGCAACCGGCGCGCGGCCGTCATTTGACGATGTCGGCGAAGCGGATTTGGGCCGGACTTTTGCCCGGCAGGGCGATCGACACCACCACCCGCAGGTCCTTGGCGGCGAGGAAGCCGCCCTTGCCCTGCATCATGTTGGCCTTGACGTGCGCGAGCGGGACCATTTCTTGCTTCTTGTTGGCGAGCACCACGGCGCTGGCGCTGGCGCCCTTGGCGTCGATCGCCTTCGCGTTGGCATCGGTGAGATAGATCGTCACCAGACCGTCGGCGACGACGAGTTCCATGTGGTTGCCGGCGAAGTCCGCGACGGGTCCGCCGTTGGGTCCCGTCGCCGGCTGGTCGTGCGCCAGCCCCGGTGCAACCGCGAACGCGAGGACCCCGAACCACAGCGCGATCCACCGGATCATCTCATCCCCCAGGGTCAGTAGGCCTCGGCCGGCATCAAGGGGCTCTGGCCCGCGAGAAGATGGGCGAGCGGCCGCTCGCCGAACCGCTGGAACAGGGCAGGCGTCAGGAGCGCATCGAGCAAGGTCGAGCTGATCAGCCCGCCGAAGATCACGATCGCCACCGGATGCAGGATTTCCTTGCCGGGCGCATCGGCGCCGATCATCAGCGGAATGAGCGCCAGGCCCGCCGACAGCGCGGTCATGAGCACGGGCAGCAGCCGCTCCTGGCTGCCGCGCACGATGAGCTGCCGGCCGAAGACCTCGCCCTCGTGCAGCGCCAGGTTGATGTAGTGGCTGATCTTGAGGATGCCGTTGCGGGCGGAAATACCGGCCAAGGTGATGAAGCCGATCATGCTCGCCACCGATAAGGGCTGCCCGGCGATCCACAGCGCGGCGACGCCGCCGACCAGCGCCAACGGCACGTTGACCATGATGATGAGCGACAGGACCGTGGAGCGATAGCGGCTGTAGAGGACGAGGAAGATCAGCATGAGCGAGATCAGCGACAGGAGGGAGATGAGGGCCGTCGCTTGCTCTTGCGCCTGGAACGATCCCTCGATGCCGGTGAAGTAGCCGGGCGGCAGGGGCGTGGCGGCGATCTCCGCCCGCATGGCGCGGACGATGGCCGATAGGTCGGAGCCGTCGCTGTTGGCCATGATGACGATGCGCCGGCGCCCGTTCTCGCGCAGGATCTGGTTCGGGCCCTCGCTGTTCTCGACCGCGGCGAAGGTCATGAGCGGGACCCTTCCCATCGGCGTCTCGGCCAGGAGCCTGGCGAGGCGCTCGGTCGTGCGGTCGGTATCGGACAGGCGCAGGACGACGTCGAAGCGCCGCGCCCCCTCGATGACCTGCGAGACGGTACGCCCGTGGGAGAGGCCTTCGAGCGCTTCGGTCACCGCCGCCGGCTGCGCCCCGAAGATCCGGGCGCGGTCGTAGTCCACCCGCACCTGCAATTGCGGGATGGTCGTTTGCTTCTCGATCGCCAAGTCGGTGAGCCCGGGAATGCGCTGAAGTCGAGCCTCCAGGGTCGCGGCGAGGCGGCGGAGCGTCTCCAGATCGTCGCCGAAAATCTTCAGCGCCACCTCGGCCCGCACGCCCGAGAGCATGTGGTCCAGGCGGTGCGAGATCGGCTGGCCGACGTTGACCGCCACGGGCAGGACCGCGAGCCGGGCGCGGACGTCCCGGAGGACCTCGGCGCGGCCGCGATGCGACCGTTTGAGATCGACCTCGATCTCGCCGTAATGGACGCCCTCGGCATGCTCGTCGAGCTCGGCCCGGCCGGTCCGCCGGCCGACCAGCTTGACCTCCGGGACCTGCAGGATGAGGCGCTCGGCGATGGCGCCGATGCGGCTCGATTCGGCGAGCGAAATGCCCGGGTCCAGGAGGACGTTGACGGTCAGCGTCCCCTCGTTGAACGGCGGCAGGAAGGCGCGCGGCAGGAAGGGAAGCGCGATCGTGGCCATGGCCACCGCGGCGCCCGCGACCAGGACGAGCGGCCGCGGGCGGTCGAGCGCCCGGTTAACCGCCCGGCCGTAGGCGCGCTTGAGATGCGCGACCAGGAACGGCTCCGGCCGCTCGAGGCGTTTCATGCGCGGCAGCAAATAGTAGCAGAGCACCGGCGTGAGCGTGATCGAGGTCAGCAGGCTGGCCAGGATCGAGACGATATAGGCGACGCCCAAGGGGGCGAACAGCCGCCCCTCGATGCCCGGCAGGGCGAACAGCGGCACGAACACCAGGATGACGATCAGGGTCGCGTAGATGATGCTGGAGCGGACCTCCTGCGAGGCCTCGGCGATGACCTGGAGGCTGCTCGACGGGCTGGCGCGCTGGCGGTTCTGGCGCAGCCGGCGGAACACGTTCTCGACGCCGACCACCGCATCGTCCACCAGCTCGCCGATGGCGATGGCAAGCCCGCCCAGCGTCATGGTGTTGATCGACAGCCCGAAATAGCTGAACACGACGATCGTGATCAGGATCGAGACCGGCAAGGCGGCGAGCGAGATCAGGGTCGTGCGCGCGTTCAGCAGGAACAGAAACAGCACGACGGCGACGATGATCGCGGCTTCCTTCAGCACCGTCTCGACGTTGGCGATGGAGGCGGAAATGAAGTCGGCCTGCCGGAACAGGATGTCGGTGACGCGCACGCCTTCCGGCAAATGGGCGGCGAGGTCGGCAAGCGCCGCCTCGATCTCGCGCGTCAAGTGGATGGTGTTGGCGCCCGGCTGTTTCTGGATGCTGACGATGACCGCCGGGCGGCCCATGAAGCCCGCCTCGCCCCGCTTGTAGCGCGGGGCGAAGTCGACGGCCGCGACGTGCCGCAGGAGGATCGGTTCGTGCTGGCGGGAGCCGATAACGAGCGTGCGCAGATCCTCGAGCCGCGAGGTGCGGCCGATGTTGCGGATCAGGAATTCGCGCGCGTGCTGGTCGACGAAGCCGCCCCCCGTGTTGGTCCCGAACTGCGCCAGCGCCCGCTCCACCTGCTCCAAGCTGACATCGAGCCGGCGCATCGCGATGGGGTCCGGGGTCACGCGGTACTGGCGGACCTCGCCGCCGATCGGGATCACCTGGGCGACGCCGGGAATGGTCAGCAACCGGGGCCGGACCACCCAGTCGGCGAGCTCGCGCACGGCCATCGGGCTTGCGGTTTCGCTGGTCATGGCAATCAGCATGATCTCGCCCATGATCGAGGAGATCGGCCCCATGACCGGCGACACGTTGCGCGGCAATCGCTCGCGGACCAGCGACAACCGCTCGGCGACGAGCTGGCGGTTCCGGTAAATGTCCGTGCCCCAGGCGAATTCGACGAAGACGATCGACAAGCCCACGCCCGACACGCTGCGCACCCGGGTGACGCCCGGCATGCCGGCCATCGACGTCTCGATCGGAAACGAGACCAGGAGCTCGACCTCTTCCGGCGCCAGGCCGCCGGCCTCGGTCAACAGCACGACGATCGGCTTGTTGAGATCGGGAAAGACGTCGACCGGCAGCCCTTTGAGCGTATAGGCGCCGTAGACGATGAGAATCGCGCTCGCGGCGAGGACGAACAGGCGGTTGCGAAGGCTGGCGTTGACAACGGTTCGGAACATCGACGCCTGCTTGGGCTAAAGCCGGATGGCGCGCGCCATCAGGCTCGCCGCCGGCGCCCGTCGAGCCGGATCGGCTCCGCCGCCTCATCGCGGCGGGCGTCGGGCGGCGCTGGGCTCGGTTGCGATGCCGGCGCAAAGGCCGCGCGCAGCCGATCGAGGAGCCTCGATTGCGAGACGACCAGGGTCAGGGCGGCGAGCATCAGGGCGATGGCGAGCGCGAGCGCCCATCCGCCCTCGACCCCAGCCGCGGCACCACCCGCCGCGCCGAACGCCGGAATGTCGAGCGTCGTCGTCAAGAGATCGCTCGACTCGCCGGCGACCACCGCCACGATCAGATTGTGCCGGCCGGGGCGCGGTGCCCATCCGGCGGCGACATAGGTGCCCTCGTCCGCTTCCTCGGTCGGCACTTGAAAGCCGTCGATCGAAAGGCCGACCTCGGCTCCGGCCACGGGCCGGTTGCCGGCCAAGCGGTCGATATAGATCACCAGTTTCCCGTCGGCCGCCACCGCGACCAGTTCGAAGTCATCCGAGCGCGCCTCGGCTCGCGGCGCGGCGAGGTCGGCCGGAATCGGTTCCAGCCGCTGTCCGTGGGCGTGCCCCTGGTGGGCGAAAAGGGGCGCCGCCCACAGCGCGGCCGCAAGCGCGGTCGCGGCAATGAGGCAACCGCACACGCCCGCATGCGGGGTTGCCGCCGGCGAGCGTCTCGCAACTGGGACCGATCGGAGAAAAGTCATGGCGGCGTCAGCGCACCTGGTTCAAAAGGCCCGCACCCTGGGCGACGATCCTCATCTCGGGGCCAAGCCCGGCGACGACGAGCATGGTGTTTCCGTCATGCGGCTGGACGCGCACCGAAACGGGCTCGAAGCGCTCGGCCGCGACGTGATGCCAGACGATGGTTTCGCCGCCGGCGGATTTGACGACGCTGTCCTGCGACAGCACGATGCTGGCAAGCTTGCGCGGGCCTTCGACCAGCACCGTCAAGGGCAGGCCGACCCGCAAGCCCGGGACCGCGTCGCGGACCGCGAAGCGCAAGGGGATGGCTTGATGGCGGATCGCCGGGCTGCTGCCGACATGGATGAGGGGCACGACGACCCCGTCGGCCGTCACCGCCGAGGCGCCCTTGATTCCATTGACCATGTCGGGATCGAAGGCGATCGCTTCCACCCACAGCTTGGCGGGATCGACGATCTCGAAGATGGTATGGCGGGCGTCGACGATCTCGCCCGCCACCACGCCGGCGACCGAGATCACCCCCGCCCGCGGCGCCCGCAAGACCTCCTGCTCCGAGAACATCTGGATGAGCTGTTGGCGCCGCTTGCGCAGGCCCTCGAGCTGGATGCGGGAAATTTCGAGCTTGCTCTTGCGGAACGGAACGAACCAGAACTCCTCGAACTGTTGCAGGCGCTGGCGGGCGACCAGGATCTCGCTGCTCAGATGGGCGATCTCGGCCTTGATGTTGGCGCGCTCGGCGCTCGGGATGACCGGCTTGACGTAGCCCAGGATCTGGCCCTGGGTGACCGGCATGCCGATGTAGGGCAAGCCGGTCTCGGCGGGGTGCATGCGCCCGGCCTGGCTGGCCTGGACCCGCCCGCTCCAGTTCGGGTCCGGGATCACCTGGCCGGCCAATGGCACCGCTTGACGGACCTCCGCCACGCAGGTGAGCTGGGTGCGGATGTCGAGCAGGCGTTGTGCCGGCTTGGGGACGAACACGCTGCCGTCGGCGAGCCGGCGCGGCCGGTCCATGACGGCGCCATGGCGCGGCACGGCGAAGGAGGCGTTGACGATGCCGCCGCCGTTGCGCCCGGCGGCCGCCTCGGGGGGCGCGCAACCGTTGGCCGTTGGCTTGTCGTCGGCAGCGCTCCGCGGGGCCTCCGGCCCAACCAGGCCGATGACCGGCTGGGCGGCGGGCGCATGGGCGACCAGAGTGGGTCCAACCGCATCGGCAGCGGGCGGTCCGCCGGCGGTCGAAGCCACGGGGACCATGGCGGCATCGCTCGCCGGCCCTGGGCTGCTGTCGTCCGCTTGGTGCGAAGCTGGCGCCGGCGCGGTCTCGGCCACGCGCTGGTCGGCATCGCCGGCCGGCTCTTGGACCTCGGCGGATTGCGGCGCCGGCCCGTGGCGGTGCGGGTCCGGGCCGCCGCAGTCGGTTCCGTACAACTGCCTGTATCTCTCCTTCTGGCGTTCGTAAGGGTCGACCATCAGGTCCTGTTGATCGGTCCGGTCCAAATGGATGACGGTCAAATCGCCGGCGGCCAACGGGTAATAGATGTTGCCGATCATGTCCGCCATCATCAGCACTTCGAACACCGCGCCCGCCGCGTTGCGGACGGTGGTGGGTCCGTAGATTGGCAGGACCAGGAAGTCGCCCTCGGGCACGCCGTAGGTGCACAGCACATGCTTGACATGCCGCAGGCGGCTCGTTACCCCCATCTCGGTGGCGGGATCGAAAATGCCGCCCACGCCGAGCGTGGTGTTGATGGCAAACCGCGCCGTGGCAGCGCCGGTGTTCTTGAAGTCGCCTTCGAGCAGACTGTAGAGGGCCGTCATCGGTTCCCGCAGATTGGCGAAAACGTTCGAGACTCCGGCCCTGACCGAGGGCGGGACGTGGTCCCGGTAATAGCGGGCGGCCGGGTTTATGACCTCTTCGTAGAGTCGCGCGTTCACCTCGTAGACGGCCCGGTTGACCGGCTCGAGGCGGTCGTCTTGCGCCTGCGCCGCGGGCGTGATGGACAAAAGCGCGGCGAGAATGAGCCCGAAATAAACGACTTTGCGGTCTGGCATATGGTCCGTCCCCCTGTACCGCCGCAATCGGTGGGCCGTTCGGCCTACGTGTTCAGGATGCTAACACAACGCGCGTCGGAAATTTCCTAAAATTTGCGTCGCCGTTCTTGCCGCGGGGCCGGACGCTAAATCTTGGCGTACCACTTCTTGGAGCGGAAAACCCAGCCCGATCGCCGCGGCTTCCAACCCTTGGCCTGCATGAGTTTCTTGACTTGCTTGCGCACCTCCGGCTCGGGCAAGCAGTCCATCGATTTCTTCTTGTAGATCGCGACCGCATCGCCAAACCCCTTTTCATTGATATATCCCTTCCTGGACGCGAAGCGCTCCAGGATCTGCTCGATCGAGCGATCGCAGTCGCGCTGCAGGATGTAGCCGTTCTCCGCGGCGACCCCGAGCATGATCCCGCGCCCGTCTTCGAGCGGGATATCGAAGCGCATCACCCCTTCCTGGAGGATCTGCTTTTCCTCCTCGCGGGTAATGAATTTGCCGTCGATGGTCTGGAGCTTGATGAAATCGCCGAATTTCTTCTTGGCTTCGTCCTGGACTGGCATGTTCGTTCCCTAATTCCGCGCCTTAAGCCGCAGGTCCATCGACCACGGCGCTGCCAACCGCCACACAGCCCATCGCGCCCCCCAACAAAATTTGGTCCCCGGGACCGCGACGAGAGCTGTCATACTCCCGGAATCCGGTAAGAATATCAAGCCCTAGCAGGTCCGGGGGCGAGGCGCAAGCCCGCTCAAGGCCGCGGCGCGAGCCACGTCAACACGGATTCGAGCGCGCCGCCCAGTTTCGCGATAACGCCCTCGACGAAATCCCCGACCGCGTCCGACCACGACCGCTCGCCGACGCCCATCAGCCGGCCGGCCAGCGCCTCCCTGGCCACGAGGTCGACAAAAGCCCCGTCGGCCTTGGTGTTCACCACCACGCCCATGGCCGTGCATAGGGTGGTCAAGGTCCGCTCGGCGGCGATCAGCCCGCGGTCGCGCCAGCGCAAATGATGGAGGGTGTACAAAGACTCGCCGCCCGGCAGCGGGCGCAGGAAACCCGGCGTATCGATCGGCAGGAACGTCAGCGCCTCGCTGTCGAGCGCGTTCCGGATCGACGGGTTCGAGGGGTCCGGAAAGGCGAGGAAGAACGCCACGTCGGCCTGTCCGTCCGCAACCCGCGCCAGGGCACGAATGGCGCCCCGATATTCGAGCTTGACCTTGACGAGGCCGGGTTCGAGGACTTGCAGGGTGGCGAACGTCGCCTCCGCCTCGCCCGCGCGCGGGCCGACATCGACCGCGACTGGCCGGCCGCCGGGCCGCTCGACCCCGATCTCGGCGAGGGTCGCAAACGGGCTGTTTCGGCGCGCCACCGCGAACGCGCACACCGGCAGGCTGCCGTAGAATTCGACCTCGTCCGCCGTCGTCGGGTGGCGGGCGCGGTAGCGTTGGAAGAAGTCGCGCTGGCTCACCGCAATGACGTTGGGGTCCGCCGCCACCCGGGCGATGTTCACGGCCCCGCCTTCGGTCGCCTCCACGCCGACGGTGTGGTGGCTCGCCAGCGCCTTGGCGAGGTTGGGCCCGAAAATGGCGTGGTAGCTGTCGCGCTCGGGGCCGACGAGAACCGTTTTGCCCGCGCCCGCCGCAGCCGGCTGGGCGACGAGCAGGACGGCCATCCCGGTTGCCGCCCCAAGCCACCGCCGCCCGCCCGGCCGGGGCGATGCTAGAGCGCAGGAATACTCTCCCAATCGAATATTCATGAACAGCATTTGCCCTGCCGGGGCGGCCGCTGTCAATCGACGCCGGCCCCGTCCGCGGGGCCCTCGCCTGTTCTGTTCCGCATTTGGATATGCCATGATCGTCGCCGTTCCGGGTTGGGGGCGAGCGGTGCGGAAGCTGTTCAAGAGAATACGTCGAGCGGCCGCCGACGCGGCGGCGGCGATTTCGCCGGGCCGAAGCCCACTCGGGATAGCCCCGGTCGTGCGCGCCGGGGACGGGAGGTTGCCGCGCTCCGAGTACTGGGGGTCGGTCGTGCGCGTGGCGGCGGCGGCGGTGGCGGTCGGCACGCCGCTGGCGGCGATCGTCTTGGGCCTCCACATGTTGGCGGGAGACGGCCCGGGCGAGTTGCGACCCGCGCGCCCGGAAACCGGGGTCGCCGCGGCCAGTCCCGGCAATGCCGTCGCCGGCCAGCGCGAGCTCGCCTGGCGCGCCGCCGACGGCGCGCTCTATCGCGGCCACGTCGATGCGCGGGCCTGGAGCGAATTCGCCGGCTCGCGGCTGGACGCGCTGGCGCGCGCGCGCGCGCGCTTGCAGGATCGCGCGGCCGGGCTGCTCGGCGCCGAGTTCGACCGCATTTTCGGCGAGATGGCCGACCGGGTGCCGCTGTTCGGCGACTGGGTTTACGGCTGGATCTCGAACTACGTCACCAGCTTCGACCTCACCATGCGTGCGCTCGAGTCGATCCGCCAGCATGCGGCCGGCGGCGAAGGGACCAAGCTGCGCGAGGCGGTCGAGGCGGATCTCGTGCGCTACGTCGAGGGGCGCTATCGCGAAATCGTGGTGCGGCCGGAGGAGACCGACGAGAAGCTGGCGCTGGCTTGGACCCGCACGCTCGATACGCTGGACGCCGAATGGCGGCGGATCGTCGACGATCACGATCGCGCGTTTCGGACCTTCCTCGACCGGCAGGCGCGGCAGGTCGACCGGGTTGCCTCGCGAGCGGGGAAGCTCGACTGGGACGTGGCGTTCGTCCACTCGACTTCGTGGCAAGGGGCCGCCGGCCACGCCGTCGCCATATTCGACGGCACGCCGACCAGCGAGAATATCGCCACCCAAGGGCAGGCGCAGGCGGTCTTCGTGCGGGCGACCATCCCGATCGTATCGCAGCTGGTGAGCATCGCGATCAAGGCGTCCGCCGCCGGCTCGGTCGGGGCCATACTCGGCCTGCCGGCGCTCGGCATCGGGGTCGTCCCCGGAACGCTCACCGGTTTGGCGCTCGGCATCACGGCCGTGTGGACGTTCGACTACGCGCTGCACCGTCTGGACGCGGACTTGAACCGCGAGTCGCTGGAGGCCGGCGTGCGGGCGGCCGTGGACCAGGTCCGCGCCGACATTCAAGTCCGGGCGAGCACCGAGTTGCGGGGCGCGCTCGACGCCAATTTCAAAGGCTTGACCGATTCGCTGCGGCCGCCTGCGACGTGAGGCAAGCGAGCGCGAGAGCCTGTCGGTAGCGCGAGAGCTGTCGATAGCGCGAGAGCTTGAACGGCGCCACCCTCTTATGCGATGATCGCTGCGAGGGGCCGAGTCATTCGACCGCGGCCCGCCCTCGTCCAAGTCCTGGGAGCATGATGCCATGAGCGCTCGGCGCAAATCCTCCAACGCCGTCACCAATGCCAAGGGTGCATCCGGGGACAGCCCGGGTGTCTCGCGTGCCGCCTTCATCACCACGATCGCGGCCGCGATCGCCGCGACCAGCGTCGTCATGGCGACGACCTTGCCCTGGTGGTCGGCGCGACTGGTCGACGACCGGCTCCGCGGCCGCGTGGCCGACCTCGAGCGCGGAATCCTGTGGCTGTCGGTCGACCAGTTGCGCGGGGCCCTCAATGGGTCGGCGCCGTTCCGGACCGAACTCGCGGCCGTGCATCTGCATGCCACGGCCGATGCGAAGATCGCCAAGGCGCTCCAGGGTGTCGCCCAGATGGCGGAGGTCGGGATCGCGACTCTGGGCCAACTGCGCGAACGGTTGTCCGGGGTGGCCGACGACATCGTGCTGGCCCACCGGGCGCCCGCCGACGCCACCTGGGTCGATCAGGCGATGGCGCGGCTGCGGGTGTTCGGCGTCAGGGTCGGCGCGCAAATTCGGGGCGAGGACGACAGCGACGCCGTCGAGGCCGTGGTCGGCCGCGCCGAGGCCAGGCTGGCGGACGGCGACCTGGCCGGGGCGGTGGCCGAATTGGAACGGCTGAGCGGACCTCCCCTCGCCGCCGCCACGGTTTGGCTGCGGGAGGCGCGCGCGCGCCTCGGCGCCGATCTCGCCTCGGCGCACTTGGGAAAGCTGGCCATCGAACGGTTGCTGGCCGACAAACGCCAGTAACCGGGAGGGGCGGATCTTGAGACCGGCGAGGCGCGAGGCAACGCCTCGCGGCCTCGCCCCTACGTCGGCCGAGGCTGCATCCCGAAATCATGGGTAGGGACCGGTTTCAAACCGGCCCGGGCGGGTCGTGAGACCCGCCCCTACCACCAATAGTACCGTTGTAGGGGCCGGTTTCAACCCGGCCCTACGGAAGGCTACCAATATTGCCGTTGTAGGGGCCGGTTTCAACCCGGCCCGGGCTTAATCCACCGGCAGCGGGCCGGCCGCGGCCCGTGCGTGAGCGACCAGCACTTCCAGGTGGTCCTTCAACAGATAGAAATTCCGGTTGTCGAAATAATTCATCATCAAGGCGTTCTCGGCCGTGGCGTCGCGGAAATACGAGCCCGTCAGCGGCGGACTGCCGGGGTAGGCGAAGGTGATGAACGGATGCAGCACCAGGGGGCTCACGATCTGGAACGCCGACACGCGGTGGACGGGAATGATCGTTTCGATCATCGGCGCGGTCGCGCGGGCCATGCCGAACAGCACCGAAATCAGGCCCATTTTGACGATCTTGATCCGGTCCTCGTAGATTTCGATGGCGCCGCCGAGCCCGCGGGCGACGATCAGGGGCCGTCCGAAGGGCGCGCCTTCCGCCTCCCGGGTAGCCTCGGGGCGGAGCGATGATGGGGTTTCGCGCGCGATCACGAGGCCGGCTTTCCGCCAAAATCGTGGGGGGCCGATGATAGCCGCGATTCTCGCTACTGGGCGAGCAGCACGAGGGCTTCGGCGGAAATCGCGGTCTCGCCGCTGAACGGGTGGGCCAACCGCACGATCACCAGGAGGACCGCCCCCAGGACGCCGGCCAGCACCGCCGACATCGAGGTCTGTCCGATGACATTGGGGGTGCTGAAATACCAGGGGAACAAGATCACGACCACCGTCCCCGCCAGCATCAACCCCCACACCAGTCCGGTCAGCGAGCGCGAGATCGTGGTCAGCCGGAAGCTGCGGATCTCATTGATCGTGGCCAGCCATTGCGCCGTGTTCTGCTGCAGGGCCTGTTGGCGCGCGTTCACGGGGTCGACCCTGAGGAACGCGGCGGCGAGGTTCGATAGTTCGACCGCCGCCTCCGGGCTCGCCTGCCCGCGCTCCAGAATCTTCCACTCCTTGTCCACCACCGCGCGCGCATATAGCCGGATATGCTGACGCATCTCGGCCTGCGCCTCGACCTGGCTCGGCTCCGAGTAGACCGCCGCCGCTTCCTTGAGCATGGAAAGGGTGGCGGCTTCGCGCTGCACGTTGTTGCGCGCCGTCGTGTAGATGTCCCACGTCCCGATCAAGGCGAGGACGAGGATGACCGAGTAGATTTCCCCGATCACTTCGTACTTGAATCCGCCGACCTGGTTGTTGCCGAGGAGTTCCGCTTCGGTCCAGAACTGGTGGACGATCACGTGGCCTAAGGTGGCAAGCAGAACCAGCGCCCCGATGGTGATCGAAGCGGACTGCCACAAGGGCTCGCTCGCCAACCACAACGGCAAATTCATCGCCAATCTTTCCCCCCACTAAGGCGAAGTCATAAAAGCATCGCCCAGCCCCTGAGGCAAGCCGCCTGGCCTCGGGCTACGCGCTCAGCGCGTGTTGCGATAGTGCTGGTAGAGCAGCCCCAGCACGAGCAGGCTCCAGAAGTTGAAGGTGTTGAGGAGCCAATACAGGGCCGCGACCAGGTAGATGGCGAGATAGGCCGACCACAGCGCAACCCCGAGGCTGCAGGCGATGGCCTGGAGGGCAGCGAGGGGCTTCCACGCCCACAGCGATCCAAGCGCGATCGCGACCAGGAACAAGGCCGGGATCGACATGAAGAGCGAGAGCGGCAGCGGATCATCCGCCGCGCCCAGGAACCGGACCAGCCCGACGGGGTCGTAGTTCGCCGGGTTGACCCGCTCGGCAAGGAACGCCGAAAACGGGACATCCCACGGACCCTGGTCGGCGAAAATCCGGTTCCATGCGAAATCGGCCCCCCCCTCGCTGGCGTAGATCAGGCCAAGCCCGATCAGCGCCCCGGACAACAGGGCGAGCCTGACGATCCACGGCAATGCGTAGAAGTCCTTGTTGACCGCGGCCGCGAGCACGGTCATGCCGATGAAAGCATAGACGAGCGGGATGGCGATGAGGCCGATCGCAATCGCGATCTTCGCCGCGACCGATACGAGGAAGTCGAGGCCGTCCACTGTCTGGGTCCGAATGGCGGGGATGCCCCTGTTAGCACGGGGATCGGCGCGATGGAAATCGCCGCCGGCGAGCGCCGGTTGGAACGACGGGCGGTTCCCTTTCCTTGGCGAGGGGCGCGCGCCGCGATCTACTCCGCTTTGAGCTTCTTCTCAGCCTCCCGACCGACCTTCTGGATCGCCCGCAGCAGGGCGTCGTGTTCGTCGCTGAGTGGGCTTTCCAACGGGATGAGCGTGAACTCGGCGCGCGGCAGCGGCAAGAAGTTGATCAGCAGATCCTCGACCAAGTATTCCCCGGCGTCGTTGATGTCGAGCACCGCGTGAACGATCATTCTCCCCATTCGCCCTTCGATGCTGGTGTCGGCGGCGGCGAGGCGCTCGAGCTTGTTCTCGATCCATTCCTTGTCGGCTTCCGACAATTCGCGGGCGAGGTTGAACTTGAAGCTGAATTCGGGGATCACGCCGACGACGGTGGTGATCTCCTTCATCTTGTATCCGACGTCGTCGAGCAGATCCCAAAGCGTGGCCGCATCCTCCGGCTTGAGGCGCTTCGCCGACACCCCGCGGGCGCTCGGCGCCAGCCCCGAGGTCGCCCCCTCGAACGCTCCGGTCACCAACGACCATGCGGCGGAAAGCGCATTGACCGCGGAGGCGAGGATGCCCTCCTCCGCCGTCTCCGCCGTGGCGCGGGTTTGGGGGGCGTGGGCGGCGGCGGCGATGGGGCGGAGGCCGCCATTTCGCGCCTCGCGCCCCGGCATGGCGGCGCCGGCCAAGCCCGGGTCGACACTCTGCGGCAGGGCGGGCGCCAGGGCCGCGATCGCCGCGTCGGCCGCCTCGCTGGCGTAAGACCAGGCGGTGGACAGAATGCCGAGCGCCGAGGCGACCCATTCCTCGCCGCGTGTAGGCGCCGCCGCCGCTGCTGGATGGCCTGCGGGCGCCGACGGCGGATCGAGCGCGCCCGCTTGCTCCGGCGCGGCAGGGGCCGCTGCCCCCGCCGGCTCCGGGACCGGTGCCGGCCGCCCCGAGATCGCCGCGCCTAGCGCATCGGCGAGTTGCGCCCAGGCGGCGGCCAGGGTGTCGAGCGCCGAGGCGAGCGCGCCGCCTTCGGCCGCATGGGCCGGCGCGGCGCTGGCCGCGGCAACCTCGTCCGCCGCGCCGGCGGCGAGGGGCGAACACATCAATATGAGCCCGACCGCCGCACCCACCGTCCTTCGTCCGTGGCTCGCAACCATGTCGTACTTCCCCCGTCCCTGTGCCGCTGTTCCCAGGTGGCGACAGCGGCGAGGCCAAATGCGTCCGCAGATCAATGACCGACGTTCCCTCTTAGGCGCCTGGCGTCGTCCTGCACCTTGGTCCGTTCTTTGTCCGCCATCACGACCAGATCGAGGGCCTCGAGATAACCGCCGGGGCCGATCGCCCGATCGTCGGTCGCCTCGGCGATGAAATCGCGAAGACCCTGCACGAGCTTGGCACCCTTCTCGCCCTTCTCGCCCCGCTCGCGCAGCGTATGCGCGAGCTTGACGTAGTAGTACATTCTCTGCACCAGTTCGTATTTACCCGCGGCGATGGTCGCGTGGGTGGCCGTCACGCCGTTGATCGGCAGCTCGTCGAGCCGGTTCTTGTTGCGCGTGAAGGTCGCGTGCGAGACCAAGGCCAGCGTCCCCTTGGGCGAATTGAGCACTCGTTCGAGCACCTGGGTCGTGAACGGCTCCTCGGCCTCCTCGAAGTTCGGCGCCGGCCGCAGGGTCGTGCATTGCCTGACCCGCGTGTCGGCGGAGAAAATGCTTTTGATTTCCTTGAGGCCGCGGCAGCCGCCCTCCATGACCGCGGCATCGAAGAAGCCGCGCGTGCCGGAATCGCCGCTCGGTCCGAAGATCGCGATGTCGAGATCGGGCAGCTTCGGGTCGATATCGGCCCAGCGGTTGTAAGGATTGGGAACGAAATCTCCCCCCTTGGGGACCTCCGCCGCCAACGCGAGATACATGAGGCGCGGCGTCAGGTTGTAAACCGGATCGCCTTTCTCGGTCGCGATCACGAGCGCCCCGTAGCCGATCTTGAGTTCGAGGATATCGACGACGCCGTTTTCCTTGCAGCTTTCGACCTCGTTCCTGGCCATGCGGCGCGAGGCGGCGACGATATCCGGGTGCTTGAGGCCCACGCCCGCGCAGAAGGCGTTGATCCCGGCTTTGCTGCCGCGGGGTTGGGTCAGTGGCGGCAGCAGGCCCTGGCCACGCACCAGACGGTCCACGATCGCCTCGGTGAACGGCAGCATCGTGCTCGATCCGACGAGGAGCATCTCCGTCCTCGCCGCGCCGCCCGACGGCGCCTGGGCGAGACCCGCGCTCGCCGACAGAACGGCGGCAACCCCGGCCATGACCGCTGTGACTTTCAACATCTGCGCCCCCTGATCGCGTTTCGTTGCCATACCATCCTTAGATCGCAACGGCTTGTCAACAGGCCGTGGCATGCCGCCCGCCGCCGCATGGGAAGCCGCCAGCGCTCACGGCAGCTGTTCCGTGGTCGCCACGCCGGTGACGCGATGGGTGACCGGCGCCCAGGACACGCCGATCGCCATGATCGTCGCGAACCCCACGAGGGCCATGTTGACGAGGGTCGACCACCGGCCGGCATCGACCAGTCCCAGGCCGATGGGCACCAATCCGACCGCGAGGCAGAACAGGGCGGACACGATGATGCCGCGCGGGCCGATCACCCGCCACGTCATCGCCAGGAAGAACCACAGCGCCACCAGCAGCAGGACGCCGGCGACCAGCTTCAGCCCCCAGAGATCGGCCCTCAGGCTCGCCAGCCAATGGAAATACGAGTAGCCGGTGGTGTTGTAGGCCGCGAATACCAGGAACAGGGCGGCAACCCACCGGATGACGAAACTGGAAAGGGTGAAACGGCGCAGCATCGAGCGCTCCGGCTTGAGGGACAAATCCGGGATCGCGGCACGGCCTGTTTCTTAACACGATCGCCAGCCGCCGAGCAATCGGCCGGGCGAGGGATCTTCATGGCGTCGGCGTTTGATGCTATGTTGCGAGTCGAGCCCCGCCGGCACGCGGGTCCGAGGGAAGGAAATGACCGGTCGGGTTCTGGTTGCGGCGACGGGCAAGGGCGGGGCGGGCAAGTCGACGGCGGTGGTCTGTCTTGCGGCACACTGGCACGTGGCCGGCCGCAAGGTGGCGCTCGTCGACGCCGATCCGAACCGGACGCTGACGCGCTGGCATGCGAAGGGCAATTTCCTGTCGCAAATGACCTTGCGTACCGTGTTCGACGAGCACGCGATCATGCAGACGATCGCCGACCTCGCCGAGGGCCACGACTACGTGCTGGTCGACTGCGCCGGGTTCGGGAACCAGGCGGCGGTGTTCGCGATCGGGGTCGCCGATCTGGTGCTGATCCCGGTCATGACCGACGAGGCCAACGTGTTCGAGGCCCTGCGCATCCGCAAGGTCGTCGACAGCGCCTCGAGGCTGACCAAGCGCGACATCAAGGCGGTGACATTGTTGAGCCGGGTCAAGCGCACATCCGTCGCCAGGCACACCCGCGAGCAGCTCGTGGCGCTGAACGCCGACCCGCTCGAGGCCAAGCTGGACGACCGGGCCATTTTCCAGGAGGCCACGTATCACGGCTCCTCGCCGAGCGTCCTGGCGCCGGGCAGCCCGGCGGCGCTCGACGTCGCGGCCGTGGCGGCCGAGCTCGAGCGGCTGGAATGGTGAGGCGGTTTCCGGTAAGCTTGGCCGCGGCGGATTGAGGGGCGGGGGGCCGATGGCCAACAGGAAATCGATTCCGAGGATCGGTGAGGACGCGCTTGCCGAGCTCGCCCGGCAGTTTCCCGCCGCCACGGCAGCGGCGCCCGGACCCCGGCCGCCCGCGCCTGCGCGCGCCGAGACGGCGCGGCGGCGCGGCGCCGGGCTGGCGGTGTTCGCGACCTGCCTGGCCTCGCTCGCCGTTCTCATCGCCGCGTTTGCGGTCGCGCTGCCGAGCCTGGCGCCATGGCTGAAGGAGAGATACGCCGGCAGCCGGATCGTCGACCTTTTGATCGCTCCGCGGGCGGATATGGGCGAGGTCGAGGCGCTCGACCGGCGCTTGGCCGCGTTGAGCGAGGCCCTGCTTGCGCCCGCGGGCAGCCCCGCCGTGGGCCGCGGCGAAATCTCCTTCCTTCCAGCCCGACCCGGCGATGGGACGCGGGTCGAGGCGCTCGAAGGCCGACTCGCCGCGCTCGACGACCGGCTGGCGGCGCTGTCGCTGGAGCTCGGCAAGGCCCAAGCCGACATCGGCGGGGTCCGCGGCCGCGTCGGTACGGTGGAAAGCGGCGGCGGCGCGCTGACCGCCCGCCTCGAGGCGATCGAGCAGGGTGCGGGCGAGCGCGCGGCGCGGATCGGCGATCTCGAGGCCTGGGTGCGCGCGGCGCGGGGACGCTTCGATGCGGCGGACGGCGGCGCGGCCGAGCTCGCCGGCCGGGTCGCGACGGCCGAACGCGGTGGCAAAGACCTGTCGGGCCGGCTCGAGACGCTCGCCGGCGCGCTGGCGGTCACCGACGGCCGGATCAATGCGGTCCAACGCGGCACCGACGAGGTGTCGGCGCGCATCGATGCGGTGGGCGGCGCGGTCGTGGCGGTCGTCGGGCGGGTCGAAGCGAGCGAGCGCAGCGTCGGCGATTTGCGGAACGTCGCCCGCGCGGCCGACCGGCTGCTGTTGGTGACATTGCAGCTCCGCGCCGCGCTCGCCACCTCGCGGCCGTATGTGCGCGAAGCCGCGGCCGTGCGCGCGGTGGCGGGCGAGGACGGCGAACTCTTGCCCGTGCTCGCCGCCTTGAGCGCTTATGCGCCGTCCGGCGTGGCGACGGTGGCGGAACTGCGCGACGGGTTCGCTCTGATTGCCGCCCGCGTCCCGCGGCCCGATACCGGCGACAACCGAACCTGGACCGACCGCCTGGGGGCCTGGATCGCATCTCTGTTAGCTTCGCCAAGCGCCTTCGGCGTCGCCCGGAACGGTCGCGTCGCCGCCGCCGTGATGCTCGCCGAGGGCAGCCTCGCCCAAGGGCAGCTCGGCCGGGCGATCGAGGAGATCTCGAAGCTCGACGAGCAAGAGGCGGCCTTCCTCGCCGACTGGCTCGCCCAGGCCAAGGCGCGGCTGGCCGTCAATCAGGCGGTGGCGGTCTTGTCGACGCGCGCGCTCGACAAGGTCGTCGAGGCGAACTGATCCACGCCGCGCGCCCGGGCTCGCCGATTGACGGCCGACCGGGCGAGCGCGAGGTTGCTCGGACAACCGGATGAGTCGCCGAGGGAGGACCGGCCCCCATGACAACCCCTCTTCCGCTCGCCGGCCTCACCGTCGTCGAGCTTGGCAGCAATGTCGCCGGCCCCTTCGGCACCGCGATCCTCGCTGGGCTCGGCGCCAAGGTCATCAAGGTGGAGCGGCCGGAGGGCGACGACGCCCGCGGCTGGGGCCCGCCCTTCTGGCACGGCGTGGCGACGATCTTCGCGGCGCTCAACCGCGCCAAGCGGTCGGTCGTGGTCGACCTCGCGCAGGCGAGCGAGCTCGATCGGCTCAAGCGCTTCATCGTCCACGAAGCCGATGTCGTGCTCCAGAACTTGCGGCCGGGCACGGTCGCCAAATACGGCCTCGACGGGCCCTCGCTCATGCGCGCCAATCCGCGGCTCATCTACTGCAATCTCCACGCCTTCGGCGCCAAGGGGCCGCTCGCCCGGCGGCCGGGCTACGATGCCCTCGTGCAGGCCTTCGGCGGCATCATGAGCGTCACCGGCGAGGAGGGACGCCCGCCGGTGCGCTGCGGGATTTCGGTCATCGACATGGGCACCGGCATGTGGTGCGCCATCGGCGTGCTCGCGGCGCTGGCCCGCCGGGCCGCGAGCGGCAAGGGCGTCATCGTCGATGCCTCGCTGTTCGAGACCGCGCTCGCCTGGATGACCTTCTATGCCGCCGACGCCCTGGCGACCGGCGAGGCGCCGACGCGCCATGGGTCGGGGGTGCGCGGCATTGCCCCGTACCAGGCCTATCTGTGCGCCGACGGCTACCTGATCGTCGCCGCCTCCAACGACCGCCTATTCGCCAAGCTGGCGGAAGCGCTCGGACGGCCGGCCTGGCTCACCGACGACCGCTTCCGCACCAATCCCGCCCGCGCGCGCCACCGCGCGGCGCTCAACTTCGAGATCGAACCCATCCTCGGCGCCCGGCCGCGCGGCCATTGGCAGGCCGTGCTCGACGAGGCCGGCATCCCCAATGCGCCGATCCAAACCATGGATGCGGTGCTCGCGCATCCCCAGACCAAGGCGCTCGACCTCCTGCAGACCACGGCGGGCGGACGCTTCGAGCTCATCGGCCTGCCGCTGTCCTTCGACGGCGAGCGCCCACCGCTCGGGCCAGCGGCGCCCGCGCTCGGCGCCGACACCGAAGCCGTGCTCGGCGCGGCGGTGCTCAACCCGAGGTAAGACATGGCAAGCAGGAGGGCAATTGCATTCGGACGCCGCGAGATCGATCGCTTCACCTCTCCCGTGGGGAGAGGTCGCCGCGCAGCGACGGGTGAGGGGCCAGCGCAACCGACGTCGGCGCTGCCCCTCGCGAGGCAGCGCCTCGCGCGGCTCGCTATCGCTCGCCACCCTCTCCCCCTGGAGAGCGTCATTGCCGAAATGGTCGCGGCCGGCGGCCGGGCGGCAGGGGCGCGATGAGCGCCGGCCTTGCCATGATCCTCGAGGAGGACTGGCCCGAGATCCGCGCCGCGGTGACGCGGATCTGCTCACGGTTCCCCGGCGCCTATTGGCGCCAGCTCGAGGACGGCAGCGACTACCCGACCGAGTTCGTTGGTGCGCTCACCCAAGCCGGGTTCCTGGGCGCGCTGATCCCTGAGGACTACGGCGGCGCGGGCCTGCCCTTGCGCGCCGCCGCGGTGATCCTGGAAACGATCCACAAATGCGGCGGCAATGCCGGCGCCTGCCACGCCCAGATGTACATCATGGGGACCCTGCTTCGGCACGGCAGCGCCGAGCAGAAACGGCGCTACCTGCCGGAGATCGCAAGCGGGGCGTTGCGGTTGCAGGCCTTCGGCGTCACCGAGCCGAGCACCGGCAGCGATACCACCCAGCTCAAGACCCGCGCCGTGCGCGAGGGGGCCACGCATTACGTGATCAACGGCCAGAAGGTGTGGACGAGCCGCGCCCTTCACTCCGATCTCATGCTGCTGCTCGCCCGCACCACGCCCGCCGATCTGGTGCGCCGGCGCACCGAGGGGCTGTCGGTGTTCCTCATCGATGTGCGCCAGGCGCAGGGGCGCGGCCTCGACATCCGGCCGATCGACGCCATGATCAACCACAGCACCACCGAGGTCTTCTTCAACGATCTGCGCGTGCCTGCGGACAGCCTGATCGGCGAGGAGGGGCGGGGCTTCCGCTACATCCTCGACGGCATGAACGCCGAGCGCGTGCTGATCGCCGCCGAGGCGTTGGGCGATGCCCGCTATTTCATCGCCCGCGCCGTCGCTTATGCCAATGAGCGCGTGGTCTTCGGCCGGCCGATCGGCCAGAACCAGGGCATCCAGTTCCCGCTCGCCCGCGCCTATGCCGAGACCGAGGCGGCCGATCTCATGGCCCGCAAGGCGGCGGCGCTGTTCGATGCGGGCCGCGATTGCGGCGCGGCCGCCAACCTGGCAAAGCTGCTCGCCTCGGAAGCGGGCTGGAACGCCGCCGACACCTGCTTCCAGACCTTCGGCGGGTTCGCCTTCGCCCGCGAATACGACATCGAGCGCAAATGGCGCGAGGCGCGTCTATTCCGGACCGCCCCGATCTCCAACAACATGGTATTGTCCTACATCGGCGAGCACATCCTGGGCATGAAACGCTCGTATTGAAGAGCGCATAGTGAGGGCGGGTTTCAAACCCGCCCCTACAAGGGATGGGACGGTTCATGTTCATGTAGGGGGGGGTTCAAACCCGCCCGTTCGGGCGGGTCTTAAGCCCCGCCCTAGGGAGGACGGGGATGAGCGAAGCGACCATGGAACTGGCGCGTTTTGCCGCCACGCTCGATGTCGGCGCGATCCCGCCCGAGGTGGCGGCGCGGGCCAAGCTCTTGGTGCTCGACACGATCGGCATCGCGCTGCGCGCCCGCCACGACTGCGACTCGACCCCGGCCACCCTGCGCGCCGTGGCGGCGCTCGGCCTCGCCAAGGGGCCCTGCCACGTCATCGGCGAGGAGGCCGGTTACAGCGCGGCGGGCGCGGCGCTGATCAACGGGGCGCTTGCGCACAGCCTCGATTTCGACGACACCCACGCGCCAGGCTCGCTTCACCCCAGCGCGCCGGTGGTGCCGGCGGCGCTCGCCGCGGTGGAGATCGCCGGGGCCGACGGGCGCGCCCTGCTGGCCGGCATCGTCGCCGGCTACGAGGTCATCTGCCGGCTTGCCCGCGCGCTCGGGCCCGCCGACCACTACGACCGCGGCTTCCACCCGACCGCGACCTGCGGCGCCTTCGCCGCCGCCGCCGCCGCGGGGCGCGTTCTGCGCCTCAGCCACAGCCAGATCCAAAACGCCTTCGGCATCGCGCTGAGCCAAGCCGCGGGCTCGCTGCAGTTCCTCGACAACGGCGCCTGGACCAAGCGCTTCCAGGTCGGCTGGGCGGCGATGGCGGGCCTGGTGGCCGCCGAATTCGCCCGCCAAGGCTATCGCGGCGCTGCCCGCGCGTTCGAGGGCAAGCACGGCTTCTTCCGAGCTTACGCGCCGGCGCCGCGGCCGGAGGCCGCCGTCGCGGGTTTAGGCAGCACCTGGGAAACGCTCGCCATCGCCGTCAAGCCGTATCCGTCCTGCCGTTACACGCACGCCGCGATCGACGCGGCGATCGCGCTCAGGGGCGAGCAATCGATCGATCCCGCCCGCATTGCGTCGGTGGAAATCGGGTTGTCCGGGAAGGGACTCATGCTCACCGCCGAGCCGCAGGAGTACAAGCGCCGGCCCAGGAACGTGGTCGACGGGCAGTTCTCCGTCCATTTCTGCATCGCCGTCGCGCTCCGCGAAGGCCGCCTGGGCTGGGACGATTACGCGACGCATCTCAACGATCCCAAGACCCGCGATCTCATGGGCCGGTTCACGGCGGTCCTCGACCAGCGGGCCGAGGCGGCCTACCCGAGGCAGATGGCGGGCGGGGTCGAGATCTTCATGGACGACGGCACGGTGCATAAAAGGTTCGTGCTGACGCCCAAGGGCGAGCCGAACAATTTCCTCACCGCGGCCGAGCTCAGGGCCAAGTTCTCGTCGCTGGTCAACCCGTACCTCGGCGACGCCGGCGAGGCGCAACTGTTCGACGCCGCGATCGACCTCGAGCGCGCCAAGGTGGCCGACATCTTCCGCTTGGCGCGGCCGCCAGGCCGGCTCGCCGAGGCGGGCGAGGACTAGGCGGCCATGGTCTTCGGCGTCAAGGCGGTGGGCAGGAACCGCTATCGCGAGGATATCGGGCGCTGTTTCGAGGACTTCACGGTCGGCGATGTTTACGAGCACCGGCCGGGGCGGACCATCTCGGAGGCCGATAACACCTGGTTCACGCTCTTGACCATGAACACCCACCCCCTCCACTTCGACGCCGCCTTTGCGGCGCACAGCGAGTTCGGCAAGATCGTGGTCAACAGCCTGCTCACGCTGGCGATCGTCACCGGCATGAGCGTCAGCGACGTGAGCCAGAAGGCGATCGCCAATTTGGGCTGGACGGACATCAAGCTGGTGGCGCCGGTGTTCGTCGGCGACACGCTCTATGCCGAGAGCGAAGTGATCGACAAGCGCGAATCGGAATCGCGCCCCACCCAGGGCTTGGTGACGGTGAGGACCACCGGCAAGAAGGCCGACGGCACGGTGATCATGACCTTCGAGCGCACGGTCCTGGTGCCCAAGCGCGGCCAGGCCGTCGCCGACAAGGCGGGGTACTGAGATGGCCGTGTCATCGCCGCCCGAGGATGAGGACCGCCCGCTCCTCGACGCCATCGACCGCTTCCTCGACCGCGACGTCCGTCCCCACGTCCACCGGCTCGAGCATGACGATGTCTACCCGCAGGACATGGTGGAAAAGATGCAGGCACTCGGCCTGTTCGGCGCCACCATCGGCGCCGACTACGGCGGGCTCGGCCTCGGCTGCCGGACCTATGCGCGCATCGTCGAGCGCGTGGCGCGGGTGTGGATGTCGCTCGCCGGGTTCTTCAACTCGCACCTGATCATGGCCGCATTGGTCGAGCGCTTCGGCACGCCCGTGCAGAAGCGGAAATGGCTGCCGCGCTTCGCGGCCGGCGAGCCGAAAGGCGGCATCGCGCTGACCGAGCCCGATTGCGGGACCGATCTGCAGGCGATCCGCACCCGCGCCCGGCGCGAGGGCGAGGACTATGTCGTCAACGGCGTCAAGATGTGGATCACCAACGCCATCCACGGCGGCTGCTTCGCCGTGCTGGTCAAGACCGACCCGACGGCCGAACCGCGCCATCGCGGCATCAGCGTGCTGCTGGTCGAGAAGGGGCCAGGCTTCAAGGTGTCGCGCAAGCTCGAAAAGCTCGGCTACAAGGGGATCGATTCGGCGGAGCTCGCCTTCGCGGACGCCCGTGTCCCGGCCGACAACCTGATCGGCGGCGTCGAGGGCCGGGGGTTCCAGCAGATCATGGCCGGGCTCGAGCTCGGCCGCATCAATGTCGCGGCGCGCGGGGTCGGCGTCGCCCAGGCGGCGCTCGACGAGGCGGTCCGCTACGCGCAGGTCCGCAAGACCTTCGGCAAGCCGATCGCCGAGCACCAGGCCATCCAGTCGATGCTGGCCGACATGGCAACCCGCACCGAAGCGGCGCGGCTTCTGGTCGAGCGGGCGGCCCGCGCCTACGACCAGGGCGAGCGTTGCGACCTGGAGGCAGGGATGGCCAAGCTGTTCGCGACCGAGGCGGCGGTCGAGAACGCACTCCAATCCATGCGCATCCACGGCGGCTACGGCTATTCCACGGAATTCACCGTCGAGCGGCTCTACCGCGACGCGCCATTGCTCGTCATCGGCGAAGGCACCAACGAAATCCAGCGCTTGATCATCGCCCGCCAGCTCATCGCCCGCCACCCGGTCTAGCCTGTCCGGACCGCGTCTAAGGAGCGATCCCGCCATGCCGCTCCGCGCTCGCCTTGACGGGCCCGCGCTCGCCCGGGACGGCGCCGCCCCGCTGCTCCGCATCGAGGGCCTGTCGGTGCGCTTCGGCGGGATCGTGGCGCTCGACGCCGTTTCCTTCGCCGTCGCGGAGGGTCAGATCTGCGCCTTGATCGGCCCCAACGGCGCCGGCAAGACGACGCTGTTCAACTGCCTGTCCCGGATCTACCGCGTCCAAGCAGGGCAGGTTTACTTTGCCGGCCGCTCGCTCCTCGAGGTTCCGCGCCACGCCGTCGCCGCCATGGGCATCAGCCGGACGTTCCAAAACCTGGCGCTGTTCGAGACCATGACCGTCCTCGAAAACGTCATGGTCGGCGCCCACGGCGCGACGTCGGGCGGGGTCCTCGCCGACGGCTTGCGCCTGCCCTTTGCGGTGCGCGCCGAGCGCGCCTTGCGCGCCCGCGCGGGCGCGCTCATCGACCTCCTCGGGCTCAAGGAGGTGGCGGGGAGGCGCGCCAGCGATCTGGCGCTGGGGACCCGCAAGCGGGTCGAACTGGCGCGCGCGCTGGCCAGCCGACCCCGGCTGCTGCTGCTCGACGAACCGGCGGCCGGCCTCAACCACGAGGAGGTCGCGACGCTCGGCGCGCTGATCCGCGATATCCGCGACCGCCACCTGGTCACGATCCTGCTGGTCGAACACCGCATCGATCTGGTCATGGCCATCGCCGACCAGGTCGTGGCGCTCGACTTCGGCCGCAAGATCGCCGAGGGCGCGCCCGACGCGGTGCGGCGCCATCCGGCGGTGATCGAGAGCTATCTCGGCGGGGCGGCCTGATGGCGGCCGGCGGGCACGAGTGGCTTCGCTGCCGAGACCCCGGCCACTGACCGTTGATGGAGGCGTTCCTGCATCAGGTGGCGGCGGGGCTGGCCAGCGGCGGCATCTACGCCAGCCTCGCGCTGGCGCTGGTCATGATCCACCGGGCGACGGGTCTCGTGAACTTCGCCCAGGGCGAGATGGCGATGTTCGCGACCTACATCGCCTGGTCGCTGCTCGAGGCCGGCCTCCCGTACTGGGCGGCGTTCGCGCTCACGCTCGTCATCGCCTTCGCGGGCGGCGCGGCGATCGAGCGCGCGGTCGTCCGCCCGGTCGAGAACGCCAACGTTTTGTCGGCGGTGATCGTCTGCATCGGTCTCCTGGTCATCTTCAATTCGCTGGCCGGCTGGATGTTCTCGTACGTCGTCAAGGCCTTTCCCAGCCCGTTCCCGGCCGCCCCGCCGTTCGGCAACCCCTACATGGGCGCCCACGAGGCCGGCGCCATTCTGGTCACGCTGGCGGTCGTGGGGTTGCTCTATGCCTTCTTCCGCTTCACCTGGCTGGGCCTGGCGATGCGGGCGGCGGCGCAGGATCCGGCATCCAGCCGCCTGGTCGGCATCCGGGTCGGCTGGATGCTGGCGCTGGGCTGGGGATTGGCGGCGGCGATCGGCACCGTCGCCGGCATGATGGTGGCGCCGATCGTCTTCCTCGACCCCAACATGATGGCGGGCATCCTCATCTATGCCTTCGCCGCCGCGGTCCTCGGCGGCATCGACAGCCCGCCGGGCGCCGTCGTCGGCGGCTTCATGGTCGGCATCCTCGAAAACCTCATGGGCGCCTATGTCGTCGGCACCGAGCTCAAGCTGACCGTGGCGCTCACTCTGATCGTCGGCGTGCTGGTGGTGAAACCGCACGGCCTATTCGGCCGGGCCGTGACGAGGCGGGTCTGAGCCATGCCTTGGCCCATCATCGAGACGGCGGCGGCGCGCCTGGCCGGCCTCGCGGCTGTGCTCGCTTTCGCGCTGCTCGTGCCGCTGTTGCTGTCCGACTACCGGCTGTTCCAGCTCACCATGGCGCTCGTCTATGCGATCGCGCTCCTCGGGCTCAACCTCTTGACCGGCTACACCGGCCAGATTTCGCTCGGGCACGGCGCCTTCTATGCGCTTGGCGCCTACACGGCGGCCATCCTCATGGACCGCTTCGGCGTGCCCTATTACGCGACCCTGCCGGCCGCCGGCGCGGTGTGCCTGCTCGCCGGGTTCCTGTTCGGCCTGCCGGCGTTGCGGCTCGAGGGCCTGTACCTCGCGCTCGCCACATTCGCGCTGGCGGTGGCGCTGCCGCAGCTCCTCAAGTACCGGGCGCTCGCCGAGTGGACGGGCGGGGTGCAGGGGATCGTCGTCCTCAAGCCCGAGGCGCCGTTCGGCCTCCCCCTCAGCCAGGACCAATGGCTCTACTGCTTCACGCTCGGCGTCGCCGCGCTCATGTTCGCCTTCGCCCGCAACCTGCTCGAGGGGCGCACCGGGCGCGCGATGGTGGCGATCCGCGACCATCCGCTCGCCGCCTCCTGCATGGGGGTGAACACCGCGCATCTCAAGTCGCTGACCTTCGGGGTGAGCGCCATGTATACCGGCATCGCCGGCGCGCTGTCGGCGATCGTCGTCCAGTTCGTGGCCCCCGACAGCTTCACGGTGTTCGTGTCGCTGGGCTTTGTCGTCGGCGTGGTGGTCGGCGGGCTGGCCTCGCTGTCCGGGGCGGTGTGGGGCGGCCTGTTCATCCAGTTCGTGCCCAACCTCGCCGACAGCCTGTCGAAGGCGGCGCCGTGGGCGATCTACGGCGTGGTCCTGATCCTCTGCATGTATATAATGCCGGCCGGGGCCGCCGGCCTGGTGCATAGCGCCTGGGCGCGCCTTGCCCGCCGCCCCGCTCCGCCGCCGGCCGCGAACCCCGGCGATGCCGGCCGCCGTTGACCTCCAAGAAAGGGAGACACCCATGTCGAGACTGCCGACGCTCTTCCTCGCGGCCGCCCTTGTGGCGCTGGCCGCGGGCCCGGCCGCGGCCCAGAAGAAATACGGGCCCGGCGCCAGCGACACCGAGATCAGGATCGGCCAGACCATGCCCTACAGCGGCCCGGCCTCGGCCTACGGGACGATCGGCCGGGTCGAAGCCGCCTATTTCGAGATGCTCAACAAGGAAAAGGGCGGCATCAACGGCCGCAAGATCACCTTCATCACCCTCGATGACGGCTACAGCCCGCCCAAGACGGTCGAACAGGTGCGCCGGCTGGTCGAACAGGACGAGGTGCTGCTGATCTTCCAGCTGCTCGGCACCCCCGGCAACTCGGCCGTCCACAGATACCTCAATGCCAAGCAGGTGCCGCAACTCTTCTCCGCCACCGGGGCGACGAAATGGAACGACCCCAAGAACTTCCCGTGGACCATGGGCTTCGTGCCGAGCTACCAGACCGAGGCCAAGATCTACGCCAAGTACATCCTCGAGCGCATGGCCGGGGCGCGCATCGGCGTCCTCTACCAGAACGACGATTACGGCAAGGACTACCTCAAGGGTCTCCTCGACGGGCTCGGCGACAAGGCGAAGTCGATGGTCGTCTCGCAGGTCACCTACGAGGTGACGGATCCGACCATCGATTCGCAGATCGTCAGCCTGAAGGCGAGCGGCGCCAACGTCTTCCTCAACATCACGACGCCGAAATTCGCCGCCATGGCGATCCGCAAGGCGCACGACATCGACTGGAAGCCGACCCATTTCCTCAACAGCGTGTCCAATTCCGTGGCCGCGGTCTTGACCCCCGCCGGTCCGGACAAGGCCGTGGGCGTCATTTCGTTCCAGTACTTCAAGGACCCCAGCGCGGCGGTCTGGCATGACGGCGCCGATTACAAGGAGTGGGTCGCCTTCATGAAGAAGTACTACCCCGACGGCAACCTTTCCGAAACCTTGAACGCCTACGGCTATATCGCCGCCAAGACCCTGGAGCATGTCCTGCGCCAATCCGGCGACGACCTCAGCCGCGAAAACGTGATGCGGCAGGCGGCAGGCATCAAGGACTTGACGGTGCCGATGCTGTTGCCCGGCATCAAGATCGACACCGGCCCGGACGATTTCGAGCCGCTGGGACAGGGCCAGTTGATCCGCTTCGACGGCAAGCAGTGGATACCGTTCGGAGGCATCATCGGCGGCTGACGAGCGGGGCCTGAGGCGTGACTTACGAATTCCAGTTCGGCGTCGTCTTCGACAATATCGACGCGCTGCTGTTCGGGGCTTGGCTCACCACCAAGCTGTCGCTGACGGCGATCGCTCTCGGGCTCGGCGTGGGCATCCTCGGCGCGCTGGCGCGGACCTCGAGCGTGAAGCCGCTGCGCTGGATCGCGGGCGCCTATGTCGAGGCGATCCGCAACACGCCGTTCCTGGTCCAGCTCTTCATCGTCTTTTTCGGCCTGCCCAGCATCGGCGTGAAAATGACCGCCGGCCAGGCGGCGCTCGGCACCATGGTCATGAATCTCGGCGCCTATTCGACCGAGATCGTGCGCGCCGGCATCGAGGCGATCCCGAAGGGCCAGATCGAGGCCGGGCTGTCGCTGGGCCTGTCGAAGCTGCACGTGATCCGCTACATCGTCATGTTTCCGGCGCTCAAGATCGTCTATCCGGCGCTCGCCAGCCAGTTCGTGCTCCTGATGCTGGCCTCGAGCGTGGTCTCGCAGATTTCCGCCGAGGAGCTGACCTTCGCCGCCCATTTCCTGCAGTCGCGCACCTATCGCAGCTTCGAGATCTATTTCGTCATCACCTTCATGTATCTCGGGCTGGCGCTGATGTTTCGCGCCTTGTTCCATGCCATTCACGCGGTCGCCTTCCGGCGCCACCGGCGGGGTTCGCGTCGAGGGGATGTCGCCCCCGGCGTCGGCCGCTCGCGCGAGGGGGGAGGAGACCTCCTGCGCGCGCACGCCTTTGCCCCGGCCCGTCGACGGGGGCGGGCCGGGGTCGGGGCGGTCGATGGCTCGCCCGGCGCCGTGGGCGGACAGCGCGGGGAGGCGCCGCCGTGATCCGCGATTTTTCGACCGGCGAGTTCTTTTACCTGGTCCTGGCGACGCGATGGACGATCATGCTATCGCTGATCGCCTTCTGCGGCGGCGGCGCGATCGGCTTCGTCATCGCCGTCGCGCGGGTCCTGCCGGGGCGCAGGCTTGCGGGCCGGCTCATGCCGTATCTCGCCTTCGGCTACATCCAGCTCTTCCAAGGCACGCCCTTGCTGATGCAGATCTTCATCGTCTATTTCGGCTTCGGCATCATGGGCTACGACGTGCCGGCGCTGGCGGCGGCGAGTGTCGCGCTCACGCTCTATGCCGCTGCCTTCCTCGGCGAGATCTGGCGCGGCTGCATCCAGGCGATTGTGAAGGCGCAGTGGGAGGCCTCGGCGTCGCTCGGCCTCGGCTTCCTGCAGCAGATGCGCTACGTGATCCTGCCGCAGGCGGCGCGCATCGCCATTCCGCCGACGGTCGGGTTCCTCGTCCAGGTCGTGAAGAACACGTCGCTCGCCTCGATCGTCGGCTATATCGAATTGACCCGCGCCGGGCAGATCATCAACAACGCGACGTTCGAGCCCTTCGTCGTGTTCATGGTGGTTGCGGCGCTGTATTTTTCGTTATGCTTTCCGCTGTCGGCCCTCGCCCGGCGGCTCGAACGGAGACTCCATGTCGGTCATTCGGATAGCCAGGGTCCATAAGAGCTTCGGGAAGCTCGCCGTGCTCAGGGACGTGTCGCTGGAGATCGAGGCCGGCGAGGTGGCGGCGATCATCGGCCGCAGCGGCTCGGGCAAGAGCACGCTCCTGCGCTGCATCAACGGGCTCGAGCCGATCCAGGCCGGCGAGATCCGGGTCGACGGCGACGTGGTCAATTCGGCCGCCGCGGATCTGCGGGCGCTGCGGCAGAAGGTCGGCATCGTCTTCCAGAGCTACAACCTGTTTCCGCATCTGAGCGTGGAGCGCAACATCACGCTGGCGCCCACGGTGGTGAAGAAGATGCCGCTCGCCGAAGCCCGGGCGATCGCCCACGAGGTGCTGCGCCAGGTCGGCCTCGAGGACAAGATCGATGCCTATCCCGACGAACTCTCCGGCGGGCAGCAGCAGCGCGTCGCCATCGCGCGTTCGCTGGCGATGGCGCCCAAGGTGATGCTGTTCGACGAGATCACCTCGGCGCTCGACCCGGAGCTGATCGGCGAGGTGCTCAAGGTGCTCGAGGATCTGGCGCGCCAGGGCATGACCATGATCCTCGTCACCCACGAGATGGGGTTCGCGCGCAACGTCGCCGACAAGGTCGTGTTCATGCATCAGGGGCGGGTCTGGGAGTCGGGCCCGCCGGCCGAGATCTTCGCGAGCCCGAAGACGGCGGAGCTGGAAACCTTCATCGGCTCCGTCCTGTGAACGATTTCATGCCACCAACGTAAGGAGGACAACATGACACGCATAACCGGATCGCTCGTTTCGCTTCTCGCCGCCGCCGTCATGGCGCTGGCGCCGGCTGCCGCGTCCGCGGCGAGCCTCGATGACATCATCAAGCGCAAGAAAGTGCTGATCGGCATCGACCTCGGCGTGCCGCCCTATGGCCTCACCGACAAGGACCAGAAGCCCGACGGCTACGACGTCGACGTCGCCAAGCTGATCGCCAAGGATCTCGGGGTCGAGCTCGAGATCGTGCCGCTGACGGGGCCCAATCGCATTCCGTTCCTGCTCACCAACAAGGTCGATATCGTGGTCGCCACCTTCGGCATCACGCCGCAGCGCGCGCTGTCGGTGTCCTTCTCGATCCCCTACGTGGCGCTGAGCCTGGTGGTGATGGGCCCCAAGGACAAGAAGATCACGAACATGGCCGAGACCAGGGGCTTCAAGGTCGGGATCACCCGCGGCACCACCCAGGACGTGGACTTCACGCGGTTGGCGCCGGCGGGGAGCCAGCTGACCCGCTTCGAGGACGACGCCACGACCACGGCCGCCCTGATCTCCGGCCAGGTCGACATCATCGCCACCGCCGACCTCCTGGCCGTCGAGATCGCCAGGAAGAACCCGGCCAAGAACCTGGAGACCAAGTTCCCGATCCGCGTCTCGCCCGGCGCGATCGGCGTGCGCCGTCACGAGCAGGACCTGCTGCAATGGGTGAACACGTTCATCTACTTCCACAAGCTGAACGGCGACCTCAATGCGCTGTTCGAGAAATGGGCGGGCCAGAAGCTGCCCGAACTGCCGGTGTTCTAAACTCCGATTGGCGCCGGTGTCCGCTCGCCCCCTGCGCGCGCAGAGGGTGAGCGGAGCGATCGCATCGAGGGGGCAAGCCTTAGGGCGCGCGCCGCCGGCCGCCATCGAGGCCGTATCCACCGAGCCAGGCAGGGGGGCGCCGTCCCATGGCCGTGAAGTCGCCGATATTCACCGACATCGTCTACAATAAGAACGGCCGGCAGATCTCGTTCCTCAATCTGCCGTTCTCGCCCCACACCGACGCCTGGGGCGTAATCCCGATCCCGATCGCCGTGATCAAGAACGGCACGGGCCCGAGCGTGCTGTTGATGGGCGGCAACCACGGCGACGAATACGAAGGCCCGATCGTGCTCGGGCGGCTCGTCCGCGGCCTCGATCCCCAGCGGGTGCGGGGGCGGCTGATCGTCCTGCCCGCGGCCAACCTGCCGGCGGTGGTCGCCGGACGGCGTGTCTCTGCCGCCGACGGCAAGAACATGAACCGCACCTTCCCCGGTGACCCGCGCGGCACGCCGACCGACCAGATTTCGCACTACATCGACAGCGTGCTGTTCGCGATGTGCGATGCGTTCATGGATCTGCATTCGGGCGGCACGTCGCTCGACATCGTGCCGAGCGCGATGATGCAGCGTCCCGACGATCCGGTCCTGCGCAGGAAGACGCTTGAGGCGGTGCTGGCATTCGGCGCCCCGTTGACCGTGGTCATGGACACGCTCGGCGAGCCGCGCACCTCGGCGGCGGCCGCGCTCAAGCGCGGCCTGATCGTCGTCGGCTCCGAACTCGGCAGCGCCGGCGCGGTGTCGCTCGAGGGCCTGCGCATCTGCGAAACCGGCGTCTACAACGTGCTCGAGCATCTCGGCGTGCTCGCGCCCCCCAGAGGCAAGAAGGAAGGCTCGCCCGCGACGCGGCTGATGCGGATCCTCGACGGCGAGTCGTACGTCTACGCGCCGGCCAACGGCATCTACGAGCCGTTCCACAAGCTGTTGACCGAGGTCAGGAAGGGCGAGGCGGCGGGCTGCATCAACTTCCTCGACGATCCCGGCCGCGAGCCCGAACGCGCCTATTACCAACGCTCCGGCCTGTTGTTCTGCCGCCGCGCGCCGGGGCTCGCCGTGCGCGGCAACTGCGTGGCCGTCGTGCTCAACCCTTACGAGGCGGATTAGGGCCGGCGATCCAACCCCCGGCGCGCGGGGCGCGGGGGGTTCGGCTTCAGCCGGACGCCTCGCTGCCGTCGGTGCCGGCGCCGCACACCAAGGCGCAGATGGTCTCGCCCGCGCCCGGGCGGTACTTGCCGGCGAGGAGGGCGGCGAGGGCGGCCGCCCCGCCCATCTCGGCCGCGACGCCGAGCTCGAACCACAGCCAGCGCGCCGCCCGGCGCATCTCTTCGTCGCTGACCAGTACGATCTCCTCGACGTGCCGCGAGATGAGGTCGAGGTTGATCGCCGCGCTCTGGCGCGGGGCGAGCGTGCCGGCCGCGGTGCGGATGGCGTCGAGCTCGACCAGTTTTCCCGCCTTGAGGCTCTCGTAGAGGGTCGGCGCGCCGACCGGCTCGACGCCGATGACGCGGATCGACGGCTTGATCGACCGCGCGGCGAGCGCGATGCCGGAGATCAGACCGCCGCCCCCGATCGCCACCGCGAGGGTGTCGAGATGCGGCGCGTCGGCGAGGATTTCCAGCCCGACCGTGCCCTGGCCGGCAATCACCGCCGGATCGGCGAAGGGATGGAAATAGGCGAACCCCTCGCGCGCGGCGGCGGCAAGCGCGGCGCGGTTGCTGTCGTCCCACACCTCGCCCTCGATCACGACGCGGGCGCCCCAGCTCTGGAGCTTGGCGACCTTCGCCGCCGGCACGTTTTCGGGCAGGTAGATGATGGCCGGCACCTTGGCCACCGCCCCGGCATAGGCGACGCCGAGGCCGTGATTGCCGCCCGAGGCGGTGACGATGCCGCGCGCCGCCTCGGCCCGCGGCAGCGACAGCAGCTTGTTGATCGCCCCGCGCGGCTTGAACGAGCCGGTCACCTGCAGCGATTCGAGCTTCAGCGACAAGGCCCCGTGCGGGCTTGCCGGCGTCTTGACGGGAGAGGCATGGATGAGCGGCGTGCGGCGCACGTAGGGAGCGATGCGCTGGGCGGCGGCGCGGATATCGGCGAGGGCGATCATCGAGCGTCGAAGCGGTGCAACGGGGGAAGCGGGGTCACGAGCGGCCGGTCGAACGATCGTCCGCGCCGATCGTCGTGGCGAGCGCCCGGCGCAGCGCTTCGACGATGCGGTCTTGGGTCGCTTCCTCGAGGTAGGGATGCATGGGCAGGCTGAGTACGCTTCGCGCCAGCCGCTCCGCCGTCCCGAGGCCTCCGGCGGCGACTGGGCAGTGGGCAAAGGCGGGCTGAAGATGCAGCGGGACCGGGTAGTGGATCGCGGTCGGGATGCCTTCGCCCGCGAGCCGGGCGGCGACCTCATCGCGGCGATCGAGGAGGATCGTGTACTGCGCCCACACCGAGTGCGCGCCGGGGTTGGACCGCGGCACCCGCACGGCGTCGTGAAGCAAGGCATTGTAGCGCTCGGCGATGCGCCGGCGGACGGCGATCTCGTCCTCGAAGATCGCCAGCTTCTCGATCAGGATCGCGGCCTGGATCGTATCGAGGCGGCTGTTCATGCCGATGCGAACGTGGCCGTATTTTTCGGCGCCGCGGCCGTGGTCGCGCAGCGAGGATATGGCGCGCGCCAGGTCGGGATCGTCGGTGAACACGGCGCCGCCGTCGCCGTAGCAGCCGAGCGGCTTCGAGGGATAAAAGCTCGTGGTCGTGACCGGCCCGATGCCCCCGACCCGCAATCCCTTGTAGCTGGCGCCGAAGCTTTGCGCGGCGTCGGCCAGGATCCATAGCCCATGGGCGGAGGCGACGGCCGCGATGGCGTCGTAGTCGGCCGGGTGGCCGTAGAGGTCGACCGCGATCACCGCCGTGGGCTTGAGGGCGAGCCGCCGCGCCGAATCCACCGCCGCCTCGAGGCTCGCGGGGTCGAGGTTGAAGCTCGCGGGAGCCACGTCGGCGAACACCGGGGTGGCGCCGACCGAGGCCACGGCCTCGGCCGTGGCGGCAAAGGTGAAGCTCGGCACGAACACGGCATCGCCCGGCCCCACCCGTTTGGCGCGCAAGGCGAGCACGAGCGCATCGGTCCCGTTGGCGCAGCCGAGCGCGTGGCGGGCGCCGCAGAAAGCGGCGAGCCGCCCTTCGAGCTCGGCCACTTCCGGCCCCAGGATATAGCGGCCGTGGTCGATGACGCGGCCGAGCGCGGCCTCGATGCGGGACCCGAGGCGCCGGCGCTGGGCGCCGAGGTCGTTGAACGCAAGCGGCGGGGCCGGGCGAGCGATGGGCTGGCCGGTCGAGGGCTTGCCGGAAGGAGTGACCATGAAGGACGCACGCCTCGTCGAAGTTGGGGCTCGCGATGCGGGCCGGACGATAGCTGTTCTTAATAGCAGGTTCGCAAGGCCCGAAAGCGCGCAAGATTCGCTCGCCGCGGCGAGCAAGGATATATAGGGGGAGGGAGCGCGTATCGTGTCGTCCCGGGCGGGGGCAAGGGGCATCGAAGGGGCGCGGCCCGCGCCGGTGGCATGGAGGTTCGATTGCAGGACCACGTTCGCAACGAGATCGACAAGACCCGGACGCTGTTGTCGGCGATCCTCGCCGATGCCGAGCTGTTGGCGAGCATCGAAGCGGTCGGCCGGAGTTGCGCCGGCGCGATCCAGCGCGGCAACAAGATCCTGTTTGCCGGCAATGGCGGCAGCGCCGCGGACGCCCAGCATCTGGCCGGCGAACTGGTCGGCCGGCTCGAGTTCGAGCGGGGGGGCCTGCCGGCCTTGGCGCTCAACGCCGACACCGCGGTCTTGACCGCGCTCGCCAACGATTACGGGTACGAGGAGGTGTTCGCGCGCCAGATCGACGCCATCGGCCGCCCGGGCGACGTGTTCATCGCCCTGTCGACCTCCGGGCGATCGCGCAATGTCATCCGCGGGCTCGAGCAGGCCCGCGCCAAGGGGCTGATGAGCGTGGGCATGACCGGCCAGACGGGCGGGGCCATGCGCGCCTTGTGCGATGCGTTGATCTGCATTCCCTCGACCGAGACCCAGAAAATCCAGGAGGCGCACATCGTCGTCGGCCACGTCTTGTGCGCGCTGATCGAGCGCCAGATGTTCGCCGGCACGCGCCTCTAGCGCGGATGCGCGCCCGATATGAGCCCCACCACCGTCCATCTCATCGCCGCGGCGCGGCCCAACTTCATGAAGGTGGCGCCGCTGTTCCATGCCCTCAAACCCGAGCGGTGGTGCCGGACCAGGCTCGTCCACACCGGCCAGCACTACGATTCCGGCATGTCGGATGCGTTCCTGCACGACCTCGACCTGCCGGCGCCGGACTTCCATCTCGGCGTCGGCAGCGGCACGCACGCCGAGCAGACCGGCGGCGTGATGATCGCCTATGAGCGCGTCTGCCGCGCGGCGGCCCCCGACTGGATCGTCGTGGTGGGCGACGTCAACTCGACCATGGCGTGCGCGCTGGTCGGGGCCAAGCTGTGCATCAAGGTGGCCCATCTCGAGGCGGGCTTGCGCTCGCGCGACCGCACCATGCCGGAGGAAATCAACCGCATCGTCACCGACGCCGTCGCCGACCTGTTGTGGACGCCGTCCAGCGACGCCGACGACAATCTCCGCGCCGAGGGCGTGCCGTCCGCGCGCATCGAGCGGGTCGGCAACATCATGATCGATTCCTACGCGCTCATGCGCGAGCGCATCGCGGCCGCGGGCGCACCGCGGGCCTTCGGGCTCGAGGCCGGGCGCTACGGCGTGGTCACGATCCACCGTCCCGCCAACGTCGACGACCAGGCGGCGCTTGCCTTCCTGGTGAGCGAGCTCGCCGGGGTCGCCCTCGGCCTGCCGCTGGTCTTCCCGGTCCATCCGCGCACCCGCTTGCGGCTCGAGGCGTTCGGCTTGATGGAAACCCTGGCGGCGGCGCCGGACATCCGGATCGTCGATCCCCTGGGTTATGTCGAGTTCATGAGCCTGGTAAGCGAGGCCAAGCTGGTCATCACCGATTCCGGCGGCGTGCAGGAGGAAACCACCTATCTCGACATCCCCTGCCTGACGCTTCGCGACACCACCGAACGGCCGATCACGATCAGCGAGGGAACCAACCAGCTCGTCAAGCCCGAGCGGCTGCGCTGGGCAGTGCGCGCGATCCTCGACGGCCATGGCAAGAACGGACGCAAGCCCGAGCTGTGGGACGGCCGCACCGCTAAGCGCGTCGTCGCCAGCCTCAAGTCGCGTGCTCGTCTCTAGCCTGGAATAAGCGCCGGCGGCGCGGCGTTGTGCCGCCAGAGGGCGGCCACGGCCACCCCACGGGCGGGATATTCGGGAAGGGCCAGGCTCATGCGCACCATCGCTGTCCTCGCGGCCGCAACCTTGCTGTCGGGATGCGTCACCTCCGGCGCGGGCGAAGTCGGGGCCAACAAGACCACCTTCGGCGGCCTCTTGGGCGGCATCGGCGGCGCCGTCGCCGGCGCCCAGTTCGGCAAGGGCAAGGGGCGGCTGGTCGGCGTCGCCGCCGGGACGCTGCTCGGCGCGCTGATCGGCCAGGAGGTCGGCAAATCCCTCGACCGCGCCGACATCGCCTACGCCAACCGGGCGCAAAGCCGCGCCTATGCGGCGCCGATCGGCGCCCAAATCGCGTGGTCCAATCCCGATTCCGGCAACCGCGGCATGCTGACCCCGATCCGCGAGGGCCGCAACCAGGCGAGCGGCGAGGTTTGCCGCGAGTTCCACGAGACCATCCAAGTCGGCGGGCGGACCGAGCAGGGCTATGGCATCGCCTGCCGCCAGGCGGACGGCAGCTGGCGCCTCGCGCCATAAGCCGGATTTCTCACTGAAAGAGGTGCATCGGGGAATCGAATCCGGGAAAGTTGTTTTGCGAACAACGACTTGACCGGCTTGGCAGGAGTTCCCCGGTGCAAACTCGGCGCCCCGGTCGAAATCAGCGTCCGCCGGCGCAAGGTCGCGATGGCCTCGGCGTTCCCCGACCGGCACGAATACGGGCGCGCTTACGCCGCGCTCGCCGCGCCCCGCGGCGCTGCATGATTGCCTCGTGATAGCTGCCGTGAGAAAGGCGGGTTACTTGCAGAATCGCTCAAAAACATGCAAACATCGTCGGCGGCCCGACGCCGTCGGGCTGGCAAGGGATGGAGACGCAGGGTGGCAGGCGAGCTCAAACGCGTCGGCTACATCGGCGTCGGCCTGATGGGGCACGGCGCCGCCAAGAATATCCTGCGCAAGGGCCATGAGCTGACCGTGCTCGGCCACCGCAAGCGCGCGCCGGTCGACGACCTGGTGGGGCGCGGGGCCCGCGAGGCGCACACGCCCGCCGAGGTGGCGCGGGCCTCGGACATCGTTTTCCTGTGCCTGCCATCCTCGGTCGAGGTCGAAGCCGTCGTGCTGGGCCCGGAGGGCGTGGTGGTGGGCAGCCGGCCCGGAATGATCGTCGTCGATTCGACGACTGGCGATCCCGCCTCGACGCGCAAGCTCGGCGCGCTTTTGAAGGAGCGCGGCGTCGCCATGGTCGACGGACCACTCGGCCGCACGCCCCGCGAGGCGGAGGCCGGCAAGCTCAACACCTTCCTCGGCGGCGATCCCGAGACCGTCGCCGCGGTACGGCCGGTGATCGAGTGCTACGCCGATACGATCATCGAGGTCGGCCAGCTCGGCGCCGGCCACACGCTGAAGCTCCTCAACAACTACATTTCGATCGGCACCAGCGCGGTGATCGCCGAGGCGGTGGTGACCGCGGCACGGCTCGGCGTCGATCTGCGCAAGCTATACGACGTCGTCTCCTCCGGTGGCGCCAACAGCGCCATGTTCCAGATGATGATGCCGTGGGCGCTCGAGGGCGACGATTCGCAACTCAAGGGACCGCTGCGCATCGCCGGTAAGGACCTTCGCTTCTACACCCGCCTGGCGGAATCGGCGCAGGCGCCGGCCCTGGTCGCCAACGCGGCCAGCCAGCTCTACCAGCTCGCCCTGATGCGCGGCCACGGCGAACGCTTCATGCCGACCCTGCCGGGGGTGCTCGCCGAGATGGTCGGCGCCCGGATTCCCGACCTCGAGCTAGACGGCAAGGACGATGGTCAAGCCTGCCGCCGGTGACGCGATTGCGGTCGACTTCGAGATCGATCCCTCGGCGGTCGACCGCTTCCTCGCCGTGGTCCGGGCAAACGCCGCCGCGGTGCGCGGCCGCGCCATCGTCGGCTACGATCTCCGAGGCGCGGGCTAAAGGCGCCGTGCCGCGCCGCAACGCCCGCCTGATTCCGGCCCAGCGGCGTGCGCTGGTGCTCGATCTCATCCGCCGGCGCGGCGTCGCCGCGGTGTCCGAGATCGCCCAGGCGATCGGCGGCTCGTTCTCCACCGTCCGCCGCGACCTCGACGAGCTGACCGCGCAGGGCTACATGGAGCGCACGCACGGCGGCGCGCTGCTCAAGACCCGACTGCGCACCACCTTCGAGCCCGGCCACGAGATCGCCGCCAACCTGGAGCATGCCGCCAAGGTGGCGATCGGAGGGCGGGCGGCCGAGTTGGTCGAGGACGGCCAGTGCGTGATCTTCGACTCGAGCTCGACCGTGCTGGAGGCGGCGGTGCGGGTGGTCGAACGCGACCTCGGCCTGACCGCGGTGACCAACGACCTGAAGATCGCCACCCTGCTCGCCGCCGCCCCGCGCATCCGGGTCATCGTGCTGGGCGGTACGGTGCGCCCCGGTTCGTCCACCCTTATTGGCGAGCCCGGCGAGTCCTTCATCGAGGGCCTGCACGCCGATTTGGCGCTGATCGGGACCCATTCGCTGGCCAGACAGCGACTCGGCGACACCTCGATCGAGATCGCCGCCATCAAGCGGCGGATGATCGCCGCCGCGCGCCACGTCGCGGTGCTCGCCGATTCCTCGAAGTTTGCGCAGCCCGCCTTCTGCGAGATCTGCCCGGCCCAGGCGGTCCATCGCCTGATCACCGACCGCGAGATCCCGAAGGACGACCGGCGCGCGCTCGAGGAGCTCGGCGTCACGGTCGACATCGCCGCGGCAAGGGCGAGGAAATGACCGTCGTGCGGCTGCTCGCCGATGACTTGACCGGCGCCCTCGATACCGCCGGTCCGTTCGCCCGGGCGGCCGGCCCCCTCCCGGTGGTGTGGGGTGAGGACCCCTGGGTCCGGGCGGCAGGCAGCGTGGCCCTCGACTCGGAGACGCGCGAGGCTCTTGAGGACGTAGCCGTTTCGCGCGTTCGGCGGTGCGGAGCGGCGCTGGTCGGTGCCGACATCGCCTTCAAGAAGATCGACTCGCTGCTGCGCGGCCACCCGGCAGCGGAGATCGCCGCTTGCCTGGCCGGCGGCCGCTTCGCGACGGTCGTCGTCGCGCCGGCCTTCCCCGCGCAGCGTCGCATCACGTGGCGCGGGCAGCAGTACTTCCGCACCGACGACGACCGCCCGTGGACCGCGGCCGACTGCCGGCTGCCCGACGCGCTCGCCGCGCTCGGGCACAAGCCGCGCCTGGCGGCGAGCGCCGAGGCCATCGCCGGCGGCGGGGTCATTCTGTGCGACGCCGAGAGCGATGCCGACTTGGAGGCGGTGGCGCGCGCCGGCGACCGTCTCGACCGGCCGGTGCTGTGGTGCGGCTGCGCCGGTCTCGGGCGCGCGCTCGCCGCGCGGCTGCCGGCCGCGGCCGCCTCGCCGGCCGGACCGCTGCCGAGGCCGCGGCTCGCGGTCGTCGGCAGTTCCCATCCCGCGGCGCAGGCGCAAGTCGCCCGTCTCGCCGCGACCGGCGGCATCGCCGTCGTCGCCATCGGCGACGCGCGCGACATCGAGTCGGCGGTCGCCCATGTCGCCGGCGGTTTGAAGGCCGGGGCCGACTCGGCACTGGTCTTCCGGCTGCCGCCCGGAACGGAACGACGCGCGGCGGGCGGCCTCGTCTCGGCCGGCCTCGCGGTCCTCGTCGGCGCGGCGCCGCGCCCGGGTGGGCTGGCGGTCACCGGGGGCGACACCTTGTTCCGCCTCTGCCTCGCCCTCGGCGCGTCGGCGATGACGGCGCTCGGCGAGCCCGCGCCGGGCTTGGCCCGTTCGGCGCTGGTCGGGGGCGCGTGGGACGGGCTGCCGGTGGTCTCGAAGTCCGGCGCCTTTGGCGGCCGTTCGGCGCTCGCCGACATGCTGGCCGGCGGAGCGGGCACGCCATGACGGTCCGGCGAGCGATCATCGGCCTCACCATGGGCGACCCGGCCGGCATCGGCCCAGAGATTGCGCTCAAGGCGGTCAAGGAGCTCGCGCCCCGAGTGGCGGCGAACGAGCTCGATCTCGTGGTGATCGGGACCGGGCGCTGCCTGGCCGATTGCGCGGCCGCGCTCGGCTTCCCGGCGCGGCTCTCGACCGACGGCAGCCGCGGCCCGTGGCCGCTCGTGCCGACCATCGAGGCGGCGGGGGCACGCGCCGAGATCCCCATCGGCCAGGTCGGCGCCGAGGCTGGCCGGCTTGCCTATCACGCCGTCGCCCGGGCGGTCGAGCTCGTGCTCGCGCGCCGCATCGATGCCATCGCGACCGCGCCGCTCAGCAAGGAGGCCCTCAACCTCACCGGCTTCAAGTACGCCGGGCACACCGACATGCTGGCGGCGCTGAGTGGCAGCCGGGATTCCTGCATGATGCTGGCCCACGACCGCCTGCGCGTCAGCCACGTCTCGACCCATGTCGCGCTGTCGCGCGTGCCTGCTTTGATCACGCGCGAGCGGGTCACGCGGGTCGTCGAGCTGACCATCGAGGCGCTGGTCGATCTCGGCATCGAGCGGCCGCGGATCGCGGTCGCGGCGCTCAACCCCCACGCCGGAGAGGGCGGCCTGTTCGGCGACGAGGACGCCCGGGTCCTGGTGCCGGTCGTCGAGTCGTTCCGGGCGGGCGGCGTCGACATCGCGGGGCCGCTGCCCGGCGATACGGTGTTCGTCAGGGCGGTCGGGGGCGAGTTCGACGCCGTGGTCGCGATGTTCCACGACCAGGGCCACATTCCGGTCAAACTGCTCGGCTTCTCGATCGACCCGGCGATCGGGCGGTGGACGGCGCTCAGCGGAGTCAACGTCACGCTCGGCCTACCCTTCGTTCGCACCTCGGTCGATCACGGCACCGCCTTCGACATTGCAGGGCGCGGGATCGCCATTGCCCAGAGCATGGTGGAGGCGATCGATTACGCGTTCCGCTTGGCGGCGGGCCGGCGGGTGCGCGTGGTGGCCTGAAGTGAGAATCGCCGCCGATCCGCTGGCTGCCTTCGTCGCGAATGTATTTCACGCCGCCGGCTCGACGCCGGAGGAGGCCGGCATCGTTGCCGACCACCTGGTCGAGGCCAACCTGATGGGCCACGATTCGCACGGTGTCATCCGGGTGGCGAAGTACCTGGAGTGGCTGGCGCGCGGGCTGGTGGTCGCCAACCGCCACGCGCGCGTGGTGCAGGAGTCAGGGCCGATCCTGGTGGTCGACGGCGAGTTCGGCTACGGTCAGGTGATCGGCCGGGAAGCGATGGCAATGGGCATCGAGCGCGCCCGGCGCCATGGCCTGGCGGCCGTGGCGATCCGCAACGCGGGGCATCTCGGCCGCATCGGCGCGTGGGCCGAGCAGGCCGTCGCCGCGGGCCTCGCCTCCTACCACCTGGTCAACACGTCGGGCTTCGGCATCCTGGTCGCGCCCCACGGGGGCAGCGACCGCCGCCTGTCGGCCAACCCGATCGCGGCCGGCGTGCCGGTCGCCGGCGGCCGGCCGCTGATCCTCGACATCGCCACCTCGATCGTCGCCGAGGGGAAGATCCAGGTGGCGCGAAACGAGCGCGAGAAGCTGCCGCCGGGCTGCATCCTGGACGGCGCCGGCCGCCCGAGCACCGATCCCGAGACCTTCTACGCCAAGCCGCCCGGCGCCATCCTGACGGTCGGCGGGCACAAGGGCTTCGGCCTGTCGGTATTCTGCGAGGTGTTGGCCGGCGCGCTGACCGGCGGGGGCAGCAGCCATCCCGACAGCCCGACCGCCCATCGGCTGGTCAACAACATGCTGTCGCTGCTCTTCGATCCCGCCGCGTTCGCCGGCGCCGCCGGGTTCGCCGCCGACCTGCGCCGGCTTATCGAATGGGTCAAGGCCTCGCCGCCCCTCGACCCGCACAGCCCGGTCCTGCTGCCGGGCGAGATCGAGGATCGCACGCGCGCTGAGCGGTCGGCGCGCGGCACTCCGATCGACGCTACCACCTGGACGCAGCTCGTCGAAGCGGCGGGCCGCGTCGGGGCAGCGGTCCCCGCCTGGGCGAAGGAGGCGACGCCATGACCGACGCGATGGAAGCGAACCCGGTGCGCGAGAAGCTGGCGCGCGGCGGCTCCGCCTACGGCACCATGGCCTTCGAGTTCTTCACCCCCGGGCTCGCCCGCATCCTCGGGCAGGCTGGCGCCGAGTTCGTCCTCCTCGACATGGAGCACAGCGGCGCCGGCATCGATACCATGAAGCAGCAGATCGCCTGCGCACGCGCCAGCGGGGTTGCCGCCTTGGTGCGCGTGCCCGGGCGCCATTACCACCTCGTCGCCCCCGTGCTCGATGCCGGGGCGCTCGGCATCATGGTCCCCATGGTCGAGACCGGCGCGCAGGCGCAAGAGATCGCCCGCTGGTGCCGCTACCGGCCCGACGGCGTGCGGGGCCTCGCCTTCAACGTTGCCCATGACGGCTACTCCGGCGGCGACCCCGTCGCCAAGATGAAGGCCGCCAATGAGCGCACGCTGGTCATCGCGCTCGTCGAGAGCGCGAACGGCATCGACGCCATCGACGCCGTGCTGTCGGTGCCCGGCATCGATGTCGGCTGGCTCGGCCATTTCGACCTCACCGACAGCATGGGCATCCCCGCCCAGTTCGACCACCCGCGCTTCCTGGCCGCGGTCGACCGATTCCTCGACTCCTGCCGGCGGCACGGCAAGGCGCCCGGCATCCTCGCCGGCAGCGTCGCTTCCGCCCGTGCCTTCGCTGAAAAAGGCTTCCGCTGCCTGTGCTACGGCACCGACGTCATGCTTCTACAGCAGGCGCTGGCCGAGGGACTGGCGGCGATCCGGCGCTGAGGCGCGGGCAATCGAGCGTTTTCGCGCGTTTCTGATTGGTTTTGACAAGTTTCGGAAAGGCTGCCATTTTAGCGCGCGTCGGGTGCCTCGGCCGGTCGGAGCGCATCGCCGGCGGGCAACCGCGAAATCTAGGGAGGACTGATCATGAAGCCATGGACGCACACGGTTCTCGGCGCCATCGCGGCGGTCGCGGTGGCGGCATTCTCCGTCGGGGCGGCGGAGGCGCAGACGACCCTCGATCGCATCATCAAGGAGAAGAAGATCCGCATCACCGCCGAGGTGACCTCGCCGCCGTTCGGCATCCTCGACCGCAGCGGCCAGCCCGACGGATCGGAGATCGCTACCGCTCGGCAGCTCGCCAAGGACCTGGGCGTCGAGTTGGAGCTCGTCCAGGTGACGGCGCCGAACCGCATCCCGGCGCTGCTTGCCGGCCGCGCCGACGTCGCCATCTCCTCGCTCAGCATCACCCTCGATCGGGCCAAGACGGTGATGTTCGCCAACCCGCATGGCGCGCTCAGCATCGTCATCGCCGGGCCGGCCAAGGTCGCCATCAAGTCGCCCGCCGATCTGGCCGGCAAGCGCATCGGTATCGGCCGCGCCACGCTCGAAGAGCAGGAAGTCCCGAAGATCGCGCCCGCGGGCACCAACCTCGTCAATTTCGACGACATCGCGGCGACCATCCAGTCATTGCTGTCCGGCCAGGTGGACGCGGTGGGCATGTCGGCCTTCGCCGCCAAGTCGGTCGCCGACCGCAACCCGAGTGCCCAGATCGAGAACAAGTTCACGGTTCGAACCGCCTACTATGCGGCCGCCGTCCGCCCCGGCGACCACGACCTCTTGCGGGTCATCAACACCTGGGTATTCCTCAATAAGCAGAACGGCACGCTGGCCCAGATCTACGAGCAGTACACCAGCGTCAAGCTGGTCGACCTGCCGACCTTCTAAGCCCTCGGGCGCCGCCCGCCGAGGCCAGGCGGGTGGCGCCCTTGTTTTGCGGCGCGGGGCGCGCGCGGGCGCGCGGAGTGGTCGGGCCGTGACCTACACCTTCCAGTTCGGCGTCGTCTTCGACAACCTCCCGCAGCTGCTGGCCGGGGCCGGGCTGACCATCCGGCTGTCGGCGACGGCGATGGTGCTCGGCGTGATCGTGGCGATCGTCTGCGCCTTCGCGCGCACCGCCGGGCCCCGGCCGCTGCGCTGGCTGGTCGTCGCCTATGTCGAGGCGATCCGCAACACGCCGTTCCTCGTTCAGTTGTTCATCATCTACTTCTCGCTCCCGGCGATCGGGCTGCGCTTCGAGGCCACCCAGGCGGCGCTGGTCGGCATGGTGGTGAACCTCGGCGCCTACGCCACCGAGATCGTGCGCGCCGGCGTCGAATCGGTGCCGCGCGGGCAGGTCGAGGCGGGCCACGCGCTTGGCCTGTCGCGCCTCCAGGTATTCCGCTTCATCGTCCTGTTCCCGGCCCTCAAGGCGGTGTTCCCGGCGCTCGCCAGCCAGTTCATCCTGCTCATGCTCGGATCGAGCATCGTCTCCGCGATCTCGGCCTCCGAGCTGACCGCGATCACCAATACGCTGCAATCGACCACCTTCCGAGCCTTCGAGTTCTATTTCGTCGCCACCGGCATCTACCTGGCGATGGCGCTCGGATTCCGGGCGGTGCTCGGCGCGATCTATTGGCTGGTCTTCGTGCGCGGGCGGGCGGGCTGAGGGGCGCGCCCATGAGCCGCGAATTCGAGCTGCCGGAGTTCCTGTTCCTGCTCCAGGCCATGCGCTGGACGCTGGCCCTGTCGCTGATCGCCTTCACCGGCGGCGGCGTCGGCGGCTTCCTCGTCGCGGTGCTGCGCCTCCTTCCCTTCGCGCCGGCGCGCTGGCTGGCCGCCGGCTACATCCAACTCTTCCAGGGCACGCCGGTGCTCATGCAGCTCTTCATCGTATTCTACGGGTTCGCGGTGCTATTCGGCGTGCGCATCGACCCCTGGCCGGCGGTGACTCTCGCCTTCACCGCCTACTCCGCGGCCTTCCTCGGCGAGATCTGGCGCGGCTGCATCCAGGCCATCCCGCGCGCCCAGTGGGAGGCGGCCGAGTGCTTGGCGCTCACCTACCCGCGGCAGTTCTGGCACGTCATCCTGCCGCAGGCGATGCGCATCGCCATCCCGCCCACCGTCGGGTTCCTGGTCCAGCTAATCAAGGGAACGTCGATCGCCTCGATCATCGGCTTCGTCGAGCTGACCCGCGCCGGGCAGCTCATGACCAACGTCACCTTCCAGCCGATGACCGTCTATCCCCTGGTCGCCGTGCTCTACTTCGTCGTGTGCTGGCCGCTCTCCCTGCTCGGCCGCCGCCTGGAGAAACGGTACGATGTCGCTGTTGGCGCTCAGGCACATCTCTAAGCGCTTCGGCGCGCTCGTCGTCCTCGACGACGTCTCGCTGGCGGTCGAGGCCGGCGAAGTGGTGGCGGTGATCGGGCGCAGCGGCTCGGGGAAGAGCACACTGCTGCGCTGCATCAACGGCCTCGAAGCGATCGACGGCGGCGAGATCGCATTCGCCGGCCGCCGGCTGGCGCGCGGCCGCACGGCGCTGCGCGAGCTGCACCGCGAGGTCGGCATGGTCTTCCAGAGCTTCAACCTCTTTCCGCACCTCTCGGTGGAGCGGAACATCACCCTCGGGCCCCACCGGGGCAAGGGGCTCGCACTTGACGAGGCGCAGCGGATCGCCCGCCAGGTGCTAGCCCAGGTCGACCTCGCCGACAAGATCGACGCCTACCCGAGCCAGCTCTCCGGCGGGCAGCAGCAACGCGTCGCGATCGCCCGGGCGCTCGCCATGAATCCGCGCCTCATGCTGTTCGACGAGATCACCTCGGCCCTCGACCCCGAGCTGATCGGCGAGGTGATCCGGGTGCTGGAGAAGCTGGCCGCCAGCGGCATGACCATGGTTCTGGTCACCCACGCGATGGACTTCGCGCGCGGCGCCGCCGACACGTTGGTCTTCATGCACCGCGGTCGCATCTGGGAGAAAGGCCCGCCGGACCGGCTGCTCGACCGGCCGGCCACGGCCGAGCTCGACGCCTTCATCCAGGCGATCCTCTGAACCGCGGCCGCTTCGGTCCCCCCGTCGCTAGCAAGTTAAAATGTCCGGGTTTTGTAGCTGGTTAAATGTCCGCTGCTGATGGACCTGCGGGGCTGTGGGCAACGCAGCAGCGTTGTCCACGAGTCCAAGGGATCGGGCGCACCTCGTTCGCTAAGCCGGGCCTCCCGCCAAGGCAGTCGGACCCCGCCGAGGTCGGCGAGCGATCGCCGCCTGGGGCGGTTTCGTGGGTTGCCACCGCGGCCTTCCTCCGGAAATCGTAACGTGCGAATATACCGGCACGGACGAGCGGTCCGGGATGAGGACCATGTCTCAGGGAGGTGTTCCGATGGGCGGCAAGCGCGAACGCGGTCTCTACGAACTCTATGGCGACGATCCGGAGCGGGCCGATGCCCTTATCTTCGGCCGGCGGACGGTCGAGGACGAGGGCGTGGGACGGCGCGGCTTCCTGGCCCGGGCCGGCCTTGCCGCGGTGAGCGCGGCGGTCGGGGCCAACATCCCCTTCGCCGGATATATGCCGGGCGGCCTCATTCCGGCGGCACTCGCCCAGACCCCGACCGCCAAGGGGCCCAAGCTCCTCCAGATGGACGGCAAGGACGCCAACCTGGTGATCCTCGGCGAGCGGCCATTGGTCGCCGAGACGCCGGAGGCGCTGCTCGACGACGAGGTGACGCCCAACGCCAAGTTCTTCATCCGCAACAACGGCCAGATCCCCGATCCCCCGGGCGACCCCGAGGCCTGGAAGATCACGGTCGACGGCGAGGTCAACACCAAGCTCGAGCTCAGCGTCGGCGAGCTCAAGCGGCGCTTCCCGCAGGTCAGCTACAAGCTGCAGCTCGAATGCGGCGGCAACGGCCGCGGCTTCTTCGTCCCCGAGACGCGCGGCAACCAGTGGAGCAACGGGGCGATCGGCAACGCCGAATGGACCGGGGTGCGCCTGGCCGACGTGCTCAAGGCGGCGGGGCTCAAGCCTGGCGCGGTCTACACCGCCCACTACGGCGTCGATCTGCATCTTTCGGGCGACCCGGCGCGGCCGACGATTTCAAGAGGCGTGCCGATCGCCAAGGCGATGGAAGAGCACAGCCTCATCGCGCTGGCCATGAACGGCCGGCCGATCCCCAACGTCCACGGCTTGCCGGTGCGTCTCGTGCTGCCGGGCTGGCCCGGCTCGGCGTCGCAGAAGTGGCTGACCCGGATCTGGATCCGCGACAAGGTGCATGACGGCCCGGGCATGGGCGGCACCTCGTACCGCGTCCCGATCGTCCCCATGGTCCCGGGCGGCACCACGCCCGATGCCAACATGAGAATCATGGAATCGATGCCGGTGCGCTCGATCGTCACCAACCCGGCCAACGGCGCCGAGTTCGCAGCCGGGACCCGTCGCATCGCGCTCAAGGGGGCGGCCTGGGCGGGCGAGAAGACGGTGCGCGCGGTCCATGTGTCGGTCGATTACGGCGAGAGCTGGGCGACCGCCCAGCTCGGCAACCCCGCCAACAAATATTCGTGGCAGCGCTGGACCGCCAGCGTGACCGTGCCGAGCGAGGGCTATTACGAACTCTGGAGCCGGGCCACCGACTCCGACGGCAAACCGCAGCCGCATGCGCCGGCCAACTGGAACCCGTCGGGCTACGGCGCTAATCCGTTCCACCGCGTCGCCGTGCTGGTCAAGGCCTAACGGTCGATGCGGCGAGCCGGAGGGCGGGCGCGCGTTGCCGCCGGCGCGATGTTGGGATTGTGGCTGGCCGCACCGGCGGCGGCCGTCGAGGAATCGCCCGACGACCTGCCGCCGGGCAAGGGGCGGGAGGAGGCGTTTTACGCCTGCACCGCCTGCCACGGGACGGCGATCGTCCGGCAGCAGGGCATGTCGCGGGAGCGCTGGGCCGACAGCCTGAATTGGATGACCGAGCGGCACGGCATGCCGGAACTCGACCCGGGCGACCGGGAACTCGTCCTCGATTATCTTTCCGCCGCCTTTCCGCCGCGCCGGCGCGGGCCGGTCAATCCCTTCCTGAAATAGTAGCCCGGACAGGGTCCCAGGCAAAAAAGCGGGGCCGGAGTTCGATCCGGCCCCGTCGAGTTTGGGGAGAGCGCAACAACAGAGAGGTCGTAAGAAACCCTAGGCCAGAGCCTAGAACTGTCCCCAAGACCAAACCTCGCCGGGCAGGTTCAACACCAGGAACAGCAAGGCGATCGGCAGCGCAACGAGGAACGCTTTGAGACTGTACATCGCTTGACCCTTCCTTTCCAAAGGGCCGTCCCTGCCAGCGGGGAGGCCACCGACAGCCGCGACGATAAGGAGTCCTGAAGGCGCCGCGCTGTGACTTTCGTCACAGTCCCGGCCGCGGGTTCACTCGCCGCGGAACTCGTGGACCATGTGGGTGAGGCGGTCGAGGTCGAGAAGCACGAAGCCGTCGCTGTCGCGTCGGACGAGCTTCTTGCGGGCAAGATCGCTCAACACCCGCGCCACGGTCTCGCGGGAGGTGCTGACCCGGGCGGCGATGTCGGAATGGACCGGAATCGGCTTGAGGACGGCGCGGTTGCCGCTCGCGCCGATGGCTCGCGCCTCGCGCAGCAATTCAGCGTAGATGCGGTTGTGGGCGCCGAGCGTGCTCAAATCCATGATGCGGTCGGTCGCCTGCCGGATCACGGAAGCGAGCCGGCGGACCAGCGCCAGCGCCATCGACGTATGATTCGCCAGCACGTCGAGGAACGCCCCGGCCGGCAACGAAGCGGTCAACATGTTGGTCTTGGCGACGACGTTGGCCGAACGCGGCGCGCCGTCGATGGCCGCGAGTTCGCCGAAATAACCGCCCGGCCCGATATCGTCGAAGCTGATCTCGCGCCCGGAGAGCGAGTAATTCACCACCCGCGCAATGCCGGTAACGATGAAATACACATCGTGGGAATCGGTCTCGCGGTTGATGATCTGCTCGCCGGCGGCGAAGTGCCGCCACCGGCAGCGGCGCCCAACCTCGTGGCGCTCGGCGGGCGTCAGCCCGGCGAATAAACTAACTCCGTCAAGCGTCTGAGCGGGTGCACCAGGCACGTCGTGGAAACCCCCCGGGGCCGCGTCGGTCCTCGAAACGAGGACCCCGAGGCGACCGCCATCGTCGACTTCGTCTAGCGCCGCATCCTAATCGCTAAACCCGTGCCAAAACAAGCCTCCGGGTGCGGCGGGTGGCCAACCCCGGTCCCGCCCCCCGTGGTTCGATGCCCGGCCCTCGAAACGGTTAAGGCAAATTTCATGTCGTCGGCATAAGCTCTTGCTGCAGTGCCGCAAAGCGTTTATGAGACACCTCGATTCGCCCGCTGCATTGCAACATGGCGCGCCTGTCGGGAGCACACCGGACCATGAGCAGTCACCACGAATTGCACGGCCTGTTTTTCGAAGACCTGAAAGTCGGCCAGACCGCGCTTTACGCGCGCACGGTGACCGAGGCGGACATCGTCTTGTTCGCCGGAATCTCCGGGGACACCAACCCGGTCCACATCAACGAAGTGTTCGCCAAGGACACCATGTTCTCGGGTCGCATCGCCCACGGCATGCTGACCGCGAGCTTCATCTCCACCGTGATCGGCACGCGCCTGCCGGGGCCGGGCGCCATCTATGTCAGCCAGTCGCTGCGCTGGAAGGCGCCGGTCCGGATCGGCGACACCGTCGAGGCGCGGGCGACGATTACCGAACTGATGGCCGACAAGCGTCGCGCCATCCTGTCGACCGTCGCCGCGGTCGGCCACAAGGTCGTTCTGGAAGGCGAGGCGATCGTCATGGTGCCCCTGCGCGCCAGCCTCGAGGCGCCCGCGCCTGGGGGCAACGGCGAGGACAGCGCGGCCGCGCCGGCCGGCAGCGGCTACGGATCGGGACCGCATTCGCTCGCCTGACAACGGGTGGGCAATCTCCCTATATAAGAGCCGGTCGGTCTCCTTTGACCAATGGCTGAGTGTCCCTTGGCGTTGCGCATCTATCGTCATTATTCCAACTTGCCGCCATCGGCGGGAAACGGCGTCGTGGCCATCGGCAATTTCGATGGCGTGCACCGCGGCCACCAAGCCGTGATCCGCGAGGCGGTGCGGCGGGCGAAGGCGGAAGAATGCGAGGCCGCGGTCCTGACCTTCGAACCGCATCCGCGCCTGTTCTTCCGACCCGACAGCCCACCCTTCCTATTGACGCGCTTGCGCACCAAGGTGCGGATCATCGCCGAACTCGGCGTGGCGAACCTCGTCGTGCTGCGCTTCGACGCCGCGCTGGCGCGGCTCAGCGCCGAAACGTTCATCGACGAGGTGCTGGTCCGGGGACTGATGGCGCGCCACGTGGTGGTGGGCTTCGATTTCGTGTTCGGCCACGGACGGCGGGGCAGCCCGGAGCTGCTGCGCGACCGGCTCGCCCGCACCGGGGTCGAGGCGACGATCATGGCGCCGGTGACCGCCCTTGGGCCCGAGTCCGAAGCCGAACCCGAGGCGTTCGTGTATTCCTCGACCGCGGTGCGCGACTGCCTGAAGGCCGGCGACCCGCGGGGTGCGGCGCGGCTTCTCGGTCGCCCCTTCGAGATCGAGGATCGGGTCCGGCGCGGCGACGAGCGCGGTCGCAGCCTGGGCTTTCCGACCGCCAATCTCCGGCTCGGGATCTGCCTTCGTCCGGCGCTCGGCGTCTATGCGGTGCGCGCCGGCCGCCTCGACGGCGGAACGACGATGTGGCGCGACGGGGTGGCCAATCTGGGCTTGCGGCCCACCTTCGGCGGCGCCCTCGAGCCGCGCCTCGAAGTCCATCTGTTCGATTTCAGCGGCGATCTCTACGGCCGCCACTTGCGGGTGGCGCTGATCGATTTCCTGCGCCCGGAACGGAAATTCGCCGGGCCGCAGGCGCTTGCGGACCAGATCGGGCGCGACTGCGAAGCCGCGCGCCGCGCCCTCGACCGGCCCAAGGCCCCGGCTCGGCCGCGGCTGTAAGCGGCCGCTCCAAGGCGCCTTGACGCCCCCGGACCCGGTTCCTATAGTCGGCCGCCATGTTGACGCGGCTTCTTCGTGGGGCGGATGGCGGGCGAATTACCAGCCCGATCCTGTAGAGGATCGGGGGGCGTTCGCGCCGTTTCCCGCTGCCCCGCTGCCTGCGTTTCTTGCCGGAAGCCGATCCCCCATCCCCCCGCGCTCGTGAGCGCCGCCCGCGTCTCTTGAGGCCATCCCATGAGCCGCGACTACAAGACCACGCTGTTCCTGCCGCGGACCTCGTTCCCGATGAAGGGCGATCTGCCCAAGCGCGAGCCGGAGCTCCTCGCCGGTTGGCAGAAGATCGGCCTTTACAAGCGGCTGCGCGCGCAAGGCAAGGCCGGCGAGAAATTCGTGCTCCACGACGGCCCGCCTTACGCCAATGGCCACCTCCATATCGGCCACGCGTTCAACAAGATCCTCAAGGACGTGGTCAATCGCGCCCAGCAGATGCTGGGCAAGGACGCGATCTATGTCCCGGGCTGGGACTGCCACGGCCTGCCCATCGAGTGGAAGATCGAGGAGGAATACCGCGCTCAGGGCAAGGACAAGGACAAGGTTCCGGTCGTCGAGTTCCGACGCGAATGCCGGGAGTTCGCGGCCGAATGGATCGACATCCAGCGCCAGGAGTTCAAGCGCCTGGGCGTCGAGGGCGACTGGGACCATCCGTACTCGACCATGACCTTCGCCGCCGAGGCGCAGATCGTGCGCGAGCTCGGACGCTTCGTCCTCAACGGCGGCCTCTACAAGGGCTCGAAGCCGGTGATGTGGTCGGTGGTCGAGAAAACGGCGCTCGCCGAAGCCGAGATCGAGTACCACGACCACCGATCGACGACCGTCCATGTACGGTTCCCGGTGGTCGCGGCCCAGCGCCCCGAGCTCCAGGGCGCTTCGATCGCGATCTGGACGACCACGCCCTGGACGCTGCCGGGCAACCGCGCAATCGCCGCCGGGCCGGCGATCGAGTACCGGGTTCTCACCGTCAAGTCGGTCGCTGCGGGGAGCCTGGCGCAGGAAGGCGAGCGGCTGGTGGTCGCCAAGGACCTGGTGAGCGAATTCGTGCGCGCCTGCTTAATCGGCGAGGTCGAATTCGACCCCGCGCGCCTCACGGGCGCCGACCTCCTCGGCACGGTCTGCGCCCATCCCTTGCGCGGCCGGGGCTACGAATTCCCGGTGCCGGTTCATGCGGGCGAGTTCGTGACCACCGAGGCCGGCACGGGCTTCGTGCACGTCGCGCCGGGCCACGGCGCCGACGACTTCGAGCTCGGCCACAGGCACGGCCTCGAAGTGCCGCAGACGGTGGCCGAGGACGGCGCCTACTATCCGCACGTCGAGCTGTTCGCCGGCTGCCACGTCTATACCCCGCACGGCAAGCCGGGCGACGCCGATCCGGCGGTGATCGCGGCCTTGAGCGCGGCGGGCAGGCTGCTCGCCAAGGGGACCCTCGTGCACAGCTATCCCCATTCCTGGCGGTCCAAGGCGCCGCTCATCTTCCGCAACACGCCGCAATGGTTCATTTCGATGCACGCCAACCAGCTGCGCGCCAAGGCGCTCAAGGCGATCGAGGCGACGGCCTGGTTCCCGGACAGCGGCCGTAACCGCCTGCGCTCGATGATCGAGACCCGGCCCGACTGGTGCATCTCGCGCCAGCGTGCCTGGGGCGTGCCGATCGCGGTGTTCGTCGCGCGGGGGACCGGCGAGCCGTTGCGCGACCAGGCGGTGATCGAGCGCATCGCCGACGCCTTCGCAGCCGAGGGCGCGGATGCCTGGTACACCAGCGACCCCCAGCGCTTCCTCGGACCCGGCTACCGGAGCGAGGATTACGAGCAGGTCATGGACATCGTCGATGTGTGGTTCGAATCGGGGGCCACCCACAGCTTCGTCCTCGAATCGCGCCCCGACCTCAAATGGCCGGCCTCGCTCTACCTCGAGGGCTCGGACCAGCACCGCGGCTGGTTCCATTCCTCGCTGCTCGAGTCCTGCGGGACGAGGGGCCGTGCGCCCTACGAGGCGGTGCTCACGCACGGCTTCGTGCTCGACGAGCAGGGTCGCAGCAAGATGTCGAAATCGCTCGGCAACGTGGTCTCGCCCCAGGAGGTGGTCGGCAAGCTGGGCGCCGATATCCTGCGCCTGTGGGTGGTCGGCTCGGACTACGCCGAGGACCTCAGGATCGGGCCGGAAATCCTCAAGCATCAGGCCGAGCTTTACCGCCGGCTGCGCAATACGTTGCGCTACCTGTTGGGAAACCTGGCCGGGTTCAGCGCCGCCGAGCGCCTGGCATTCTCCGACCTGCCGGCCCTCGAGCGCTTCGTGCTCCACCGCTTGGCGGAGCTCGACCGCCTCCTCAGGCGCTCGCTCGATGGTTACGACTTCCATACCTTTTACGCGGCGCTGCATAATTTCTGCGCCGTCGACCTGTCGGCCTTCTATTTCGACGTGCGCAAGGACTCGCTCTATTGCGACCGGCCGGACAGCCCCCGCCGGCGGGCCGCGCGCACCGTGCTCGACGAGGTGTTCTCGTGCTTGACGGCTTGGCTCGCGCCGGTGCTGTGCTTCACCGCCGAGGAGGCGTGGCTCGCCCGCTTCCCGGATCCCACGGCGAGCGTCCATCTGCGCACCTTCCCGGCCCTGCCCGCCGCGTGGCTGGACGAGGCGCTCGGCCGGCGCTGGCAGAAAATCCGCGAGTTGCGGCGCGTGGTCACCGGGGCGCTCGAGATCGAGCGCGCCGGCCAGCGGATCGGCGCCTCCCTGCAGGCGGCCCCGGTCGTGTTCGCGCCCGCGGAGTACCGGCAGGCGCTCGACGGGCTCGACCTCGCCGAGATCGTCATCGCCTCGGCCGCCAGGCTCGCGCCGGACCCCCCGCCCGCGGACGCCTTCGCGCTTGCCGACGTGCCGGGCGTGGGCGTCCTCGTCGCCCCGGCGCCGGGCGAGAAATGCCAGCGCTGCTGGCGGGTGCTGCCCGAGGTCGGAGACCACGCGGCGCACCGGGACCTGTGCGGCCGCTGCGTCGACGCGGTCGGGCATCTGGAGCCGGCAGGGGAATGAATGCGCCGCGCCGGCCGTCACCGGTCCGGCCCGCGGCTCGCCCTCGGCGTGGCGGCGATCGTCGTTGCCCTCGACCAGGCGGCCAAGTTCTATTTCCTCGCCCTCCTGGGCGCGGAGGGACGGCGAACGATCGAGGTCCTGCCGTTCCTCAACCTGGTTCCGGTATGGAATTACGGAATCAGCTTCGGGATGCTCAATCCCGGGTCGGACAGCGCGAAATGGGTGTTCGTGGCCCTGGCGCTCGCCATCGTCTTGGGCCTCCTCGTCTGGCTTCGCCGAATCGAGCCCGCATGGGTCAAGGTGGCGCTCGGGCTGGTCATCGGCGGGGCGCTCGGCAACGTCATCGACCGGCTGCGGTTCGGCGGCGTGTTCGATTTCCTGGATTTCCATGCCTTTGGCTGGCACTGGCCGGCCTTCAACCTCGCCGACTCGGCGATCACCCTCGGGGTGGCGATTCTCCTCATTGATGCCTTGTTCGGGGCCAAACAAGCGCTAAAATAACAGCCATGAGACTCGCGACGCCCTCCTGCCCGGGCGAGCGGACGCGGCGCCGCTGTCTGGCGGCTGCGCTCGTGGTGGCGCTTGGCTTCGGCCTCTCGGGCTGCGGCGATGCCCGCAAGGCGCTGGGCTGGGACAAGGCGACGCCCGACGAATTCCGCATCGTCAGCCGCGCGCCCTTGTCGCTGCCCCCCGATTACGCGCTGCGCCCGCCCCAGCCCGGGGCGCCCCGCCCGCAAGAGGCGACGGCGCCCGAGAGTGCCCGCCAGTCGATCCTCGGCGCCGGCCGGGCGCGTTCGCCCGTCCCCGCGGCGACCCGGGTCGCCGATAGCCCCGGGCTGGCCGCCATCCTGACGCGGGCCGGCGCCGGGCGCGCCGATCCCGGCATCCGCCAGATCGTCGACCGCGAGGCGACGGCGCTGGCCGAGGCCGAGCGCACCTTCCTCGACCAGCTGATCTTCTGGCGCGAGGCCGACGAGCCCGGCGAGGTGGTCGACGCGGCGCGCGAGGCGCAGCGCCTGCGCGAGAATACCGCCCTCGGCCGCTCGCTCGGCGAAGGCAACACGCCGAGCATCAGGCGGCGCCGCAAGGGTCCGCTCGAAGGGATATTCTAGTGTTCCGACGCCGACCCTTGGTACCCATCCTGCGAGGTTGTCGTCGACTCGCCCTCACCCCGGCAAGGCGTGGGTCGCTGCGCCTGGCCGTGCTCTGCGTGGGTTGGCTGGTCGTGGCGCCGGCCGCCGCCCAAGTCTTCGATCCCGAAACCTTCACGCTGGCGAACGGCCTCCAGGTGGTGGCGATCTCGAACCACCGCTCGCCCATCGTCGCCCATATGGTCTGGTACAAGGCCGGCGCCGCCGACGAGGCGCCGGGCAAGTCGGGCATCGCCCATTTCCTCGAACACCTGATGTTCAAGGGCACGAGCACGCTGGCGCCGGGCGAGTTCTCGAAAATCGTGGCCCGCAACGGCGGCCGCGACAACGCTTTCACCGGGCCGGATTACACCGGCTATTTCCAGAACGTGGCCCGCGACCGGCTCGAACTCGTGATGCGGATCGAAGCCGACCGCATGGCCAACCTGGTTTTGAGCGACGCCGAGGTCACGCCCGAGCGCGACGTGATCCTCGAGGAACGCCGCCAGGCGGTGGACAACAACCCGCGCTCGCGGCTGCGCGAGCAGGTGCGGGCGGCGCTCTACCTCAACCATCCGTACGGCAGGCCGATCATCGGCTGGGAGCATGAGATCCGCGGCCTGACGACCGCCGACGCGATCGAGTGGTACCGCCGCTTCTACGCGCCCAACAACGCCGTCCTGATCGTCGCCGGCGACATCACCGCCGCCGAATTGAGGCCGCTCGCCGAGAAATACTACGGCGCCATTCCGGCCCGCGCCGTCCCCGAGCGCGCCCGTCCGCAGGAGCCGCCGCACCAATCGCCGCGCCGAGTCGAGCTCAAGGACGAGCGCGTCCGCCAATCCGCCCTCTCGCGCGTCTATCTGGCGCCGAGCTATGTCGCGGGCGCGCGCCAGCACGCCTATGCCTTGCAGGTGCTCGCCGAGGTGTTCGGCGGCGGCGCGACCAGCCGCCTCCACCGCGCGCTGGTGGTCGAGCACAAGCTGGCGACCTCGGCGGGGTCGTACTACGACCCCGAGGCGCTCGACGAGAGCACGTTCGGTATCACGGCGGCCTTGCGGCCCGGCGTCGAGATGGGCGCGCTCGAGGCCAAGCTCGACGAGGAGATCCGCCGCCTGCTCGCCGAGGGCGTCACCGCGCACGAGGTCGCCCGCGCCACCACGCGGATGCGCGCCTCCGCGGTCTATGCCCGCGACAGCCTGCAAGCCGGCGCGCGGGCCTTCGGCGCGGCGCTCGCCACTGGCCGGAGCGTCGCCGATGTCGAAACCTGGCCGCAGAGCATCGCCGCCGTCACCGCCGCCGAGGTCGACGCCGCCGCGCGCGCCGTCCTCCGCGAGGCGCGCTCGGTCACCGGCCTCTTGCTGCCAGGCCCCGGCAGTTGAGGCGCAAGGAGCATCTCATGAACCGCGTTCTCTTCGTCCTGGCGCTCGCCGTGGCGGCGGCCGCGACCGTGGCGGCGCCGGTGCGCGCCGCCCCCAAGGTCGAGCGGGTGTTGAGCCCGGGCGGGATCGAGGCCTGGCTGGTCGAGGATCGCATGATCCCGGTGCTGGCCCTCGAATTCTCCTTCCGCGGCGGCGCCGCGCTCGACCCCGCCGGCAAGGAAGGCCTGGCCCAGCTCGCCACCGACCTGATGACCGAGGCCGCCGGCGACCACGACTCCCAGGCCTTCCAGGCGATGCTCGAGGACCGCTCGATCGGGCTGTCGCTGGGGGCCGGGCTCGATACCCTCACCGGGTCGCTGAAGACCCTCAACGAGCACCGCGAGGTCGCCGTCGATCTCCTGCGCCTCATGCTCACCCGGCCGCGCTTCGATACCGCCGACCTCGAACGGCTGCGCGCCCGCACCTTGGCGGCCCTCGCCCGCGCCTCCGAAGAGCCCAACACGATCGCCGGCCGGACCTTCATGGCGACCGCTTTCCCCGGCCATCCCTATGGCCGCCCGGTGCGCGGCACGCCCGACTCGGTGGCCAAGCTCGGGCCCGAGGACCTCAAGGCGTTCCTCGCCGCCCGCTTGGCGCGCGACAACCTGGTGATCGCGGCGGTCGGCGACATCACGCCCTTCGAGCTCGGCGCGCTCCTCGATCTCGCCTTCGGCGAGTTGCCGGCCGCTTCGGCCCCGGGGGCGGTCGCCGAGGCGGCGCCGCACGGGCGCGGGCGGACGATCGTCGTCAAGCGCGCGATCCCGCAGAGCGTGGTGTCGTTCGGCGAGGCCGGCGTCAAGCGCGACGATCCCGATTTTTACACCGCGACGGTCATGAACTACATCCTGGGCGGGGGCGGGTTCACCTCGCGCCTGACGGCCGAGCTCCGCGAGAAGCGCGGGCTCGCTTACAGCGTGTCCAGCTACCTGTCGCCCTTCGACCACGCGGCCCTCGTCATGGGCGGGACGGCGAGCGCCAATGCGCGCGTTAAGCAGTCGATCGAGTTGATCCGCGCCGAGTGGCGGCGCATGCGCGACGAGGGGCCGAGCGCCGAGGAACTCGCCGAGGCCAAGACCTATCTCACGGGCTCGTTCGCGCTCCGGCTCGATTCGACCGCCCGCATCGCCCGCACGCTCGCCTCGATGCAGTACGACCGCCTGGGCATCGATTACCTCGATCGCCGCAACGGCTTGATCGAGGCGGTCACGCTCGAGGACGTGCGCCGCCTCGCCCGTCGGCTGCTCGACCCCGACCGGCTCTTGGTCGTGGTGGTCGGGGAACCCGAGGGTCTCGACGGCGCCTCCGCGCCCGGCGGCGGCGGTTGAACCGGCCGCCGAGGGCGTCATGACCATCCGCCGGCTGCCCGAGACCGTGGTCAACCGGATCGCCGCCGGCGAGGTCATCGAGCGGCCAGGGGCGGTGGTCAAGGAACTGGTCGAGAACGCCATCGACGCCGGCGCCGCCCGCATCGACGTCACCCTCGCCGAGGCCGGCCGCGCCCGCATCGTCGTGGTCGACGACGGCGGCGGCATGTCGCGCCAGGACCTCGAACTCGCGGTCGATCGCCACGCGACCTCCAAGCTTCCCGGCGACGACCTGTCGGCCATCGCCACCCTCGGCTTCCGCGGCGAGGCGCTGCCCTCGATCGGCGCGGTCGCCCGCCTGACCATCGCCAGCCGCCAGCGCGGCGCCGATGAGGCCTGGCAAATCGCCGTCGAGGGCGGCCGGAAATCGGCGCCCGAGCCCGCCGCCCACCCGCCCGGCACGCGAGTCGAAGTCCGCGACTTGTTCTACGCCACGCCGGCACGGCTCAAGTTCTTGAAGGGCGATCGCGCCGAGCGATGGCAGGCGAGCGACGCCGTCTGTCGGCTGGCCATGGCCCATCCGGAGATCGCCTTCTATGTCCGCGAGGACGAGCGGGCGACGATCAAGCTCCCGGCGGCGGCGGGCGACCTGTTCGCGGCCCGGCTCGATCGCGTGGCGGGGGTGATCGGGCGCGATTTCTTCGCCAACGCGCTCGCCATCGAGGCCGAGCGCGAGGGCGTGCGCCTGTCGGGACATGCCGGGCTGCCCACCTACCATCGCTCGACCGCCGGTTCCCAGTACCTGTTCGTCAACGGCCGGCCGGTGCGCGATCGGCTGCTGGCAGGCGCGGTGCGCGCGGCGTATGCCGATTTCCTGGCCCGCGACCGGCATCCGGTGGTGGCGCTGTTCCTCGAGCTCGGCCCCGAGGCGGTCGACGTCAACGTCCACCCGACCAAGGCCGAGGTCAGATTCCGCGACTCCTCCGTGGTCCGCGGCTTGATCGTCGGCAGCCTGCGCCAGGCTCTCCATGAGGCCGGACACCGCGCCGCGACGACGGTGGCGGCAGCGGCGCTGGGCGCGTTTCGTCCCGCCGACGGAGTGGCCGGGGCCGCGGGCGCGCCCGGGTCGTCGTTCCGCCCGGGCCTCGCCGCTGCCGCTGCCGCCTACCAGGCGCCGCTCGCCGGCCTCGGCGCGCCCCAGGCTGCGGTCGCCGAGTCGCACGAGGCACCGGCGTCGGATTTCCCGCTCGGGGTGGCGCGCGGCCAGTTGCACGGCACCTATGTCGTCGCCGAGACCGCCGACGGCATGGTCATCGTCGATCAGCACGCGGCGCACGAGCGGCTGGTGTACGAAGAGATGAAGAAATCGCTCGCCGCCGGCGGCATCAAGCGCCAGGTGTTGTTGATCCCCGAAGTGGTCGAGCTCGACGAGGCGGCGGTCGAACGGCTCGGCGCGCGCCGCGCCGAGTTCGCCGAGCTGGGGCTGGCGATCGAGCCGTTCGGGCCGGGCGCGGTGGTGGTCCGCGAAGTGCCAGCCCTGTTGGGCGAGGTCGATGTCAAGGGCCTGGTCCACGACCTCGCCGACGAGCTCGGCGAGCTCGGCACCGCCTTGTCGCTCAAGGAGCGGCTCGGCGAGGTCTGCGGCACCCTGGCCTGCCACGGCTCGGTGCGCGCCGGACGGCGCCTCGCGGCCCAGGAGATGAACGCGCTGTTGCGGCGGATGGAGACGACCCCGCATTCCGGCCAGTGCAACCACGGCCGGCCGACCTATGTCGAACTGAAGTTGGCGGATATCGAGCGCCTGTTCGGCCGGCGTTGAATTCCCTTGGCCCGTGGATTCCGGGCGTGCTACCATATCTAGGCTTGGAGCTTGATATGCCTACGACATCTCGTGGGGTCGCGGGGGCGGCGCCGGGAGATCGAGGCGACGAGGGTCGGGGTCAATGGCGCTCAGACTGCATACCATTATCGAGAACGATTCCAGCGTCCTGGTGCGGCGGCCGAAGACCAGGTACCAGGCCGCGACGGTGATGAGCATCTACCTGCCGGAAAACCTTTCCGACGCGCTGGACGAGTTCCGCCGCCCGCATGCGCTTACCCGCAGCGAGGCGATCACTGCCATCCTGCGCGGATTTTTCACCGAAGAACGCCCCGACGCCTGAGCGTCCGCGCCGCGCGGTTCACGGTCGCCCGCACATTGCCGAGGCGTCGGGCAGCTTCTAGGCTGCGTGCCTTCTCCCGTTTCGCCCTACAACGAAAACACCCAAGGAAACGTCCATGAGCAAGCCCAGGGTCCGCTGGCGCGGATCGTTCGCCGTCATCGTCACGCCTTTCAAGAAGAACGGCGCGCTGGACGAGGCCGGCTACCGCAAGGTCGTCGAGTACGTCATCAAGGCCGGCTGCCACGGCGTGATCGCCGCGGGGTCGACCGGCGAATTCTTCCTGATGTCGGACGACGAGCGCGGGCGCGTGTTCGACGTCGCGGTCGACCAGGCCAAGGGCCGCGTGCCGGTGCTGGGCTGCCCGGCGGCAAGCCGCACCGAGAACGTGGTGGCGCTGACCAGGCGCGCGGCCAAGGCGGGATGCAAGGGCGTGAT
>JBQTIU010000056.1:0-12932 GCA_052387815.1 Pseudomonadota bacterium | reverse complement strand
TCCACGACACCGGCATCTATAGCTGGGATTATCTCTACCATCTCGGCCTCGATCGCGACGAGATCTGGCGTGCCTATCTCGACAACCTCGCCAAGCAGGGCCTGTCGCGCGACCCCGGCCCGCGCTCCTGAGGTCAGGGGCCCGCCCTCAGCCCGGCCGCCAGCCGGCCTTCACCCGCCGCCAGATGAGACGGGCGCCCGATCCCAACAGGAGGGCGCCCAGAATCGGCCGCACCCAGCCGGCCATCAGGAACAGCGGCACGCTCGCGGCGATGCACAAGAGCGGCATGTAGACGAGCGGCCATTTCGCCTTGGCCCTAGCCATCTGGTACCACGGGAAAACGATCGAGAACGCCGCCAGGATGAGGAAGAACAGCGACCACGGCCGGGCGAGGAACAACATGAGGTCGGGGCTGGTCGCGAGCGAGCGGGTGAGATTGATCTCGGCGATCGGCCCCAGGACGACGGCGATGATCATCGGCGCCAGCGGGAACCCCAGGATGTGCATGAAGTAGCCGAGCACCCCGAACAGCAGCAGGGTCCAGATGTCGAAGATGCTGTTGCCCAGCGAGTAAACACCGATCGCGCAGTAGACGAGAATGACCGACGCCATGGCGTAGGTCGGAATCCGCATCACCAGCGCGAAGGCCCGCAAGCACAGGCCCTGGGTCGCCAGCGTCACGAAATTCGCGATGAAATAGGCGATGAAGATCCCGTAGGCGAGGACCGGCTGGGTGCTGATGAAGGTCGGGCTCGGCGCGACGTTGTGGATGGTGAGCGCGCCCAGCATGATCGCCGTCACCACGTCGCCGGGAATGCCGAGCGCCATCATGGTGATGAGGGCGCCGCCGGCGGTCGCATTGTTGGCGGCCTCGGAGGCGATCACGCCCTCAGGGATCCCGGTGCCGAAGCGCTCCGGCGTCTTGGACGCCTTCTTCTCCTGGTCCCAGGCGAGGATGTTGGACACCGAGCCGCCGACGGCCGGCAGGATGCCGATGAACAGGCCGATCATGGTCGAGCGCAGCAACGAGTCCCAGTGGCGGAGCGTCGTCTTGATGGCTTCGAGGTGCTCGACCCTGGCGAGCCGCGAGCCGCGCGCCAGCAGCGGCCGGCGCGCCGCCTCGGGGTCGCTCACATCGGCGATCAGTTGGGTGAACGCGAACAGGCCGACGAGCACGGGCAGGAAGTCGAACCCCTGGCGCAGGCCGTCGCTGCCGAAGGTGAAGCGGGCGACGCCGTTGATGCTGTCCTCGCCCACGCTCGCCAGCCACAGCCCGACGGCCGCCGCGATCAATCCCTTGACCAGCGCCTCGCCGGCCAGGCTCGCCGCCATGGTCAGCGAGAAGAGAATCAGCGAGCAATAATCCCAGGGGCCGAATTCGAGACCGATCGCGGCCAGCGTCGGCGCCAGGACCGCGAGCAGGACGGCGCTGATGATCCCGGCGAAGAACGAGGCCCAGATGCCGATGCCAAGCGCCAGGCCCGGACGTCCCTTGCGCGCCATCGGGAACGCATCGAAGGTGGTGGCGACGGCCGACGGCGTGCCGGGAATGCCGATCAGCGCGCACGAGAACAGCCCGCCGGTGAGCGCGCCGACATAGACGCCGATCATCGTCGACAGGCCCTCGATCGGCGTCATGCCGAAGGTGAACGGCAGCGTCAGCACCACCGCCATGGTGATGGTGAAGCCGGGAATGGCGCCGGCGATCAGCCCCGCCATCGTGCCGAGCGTCATGAGGGCGATGGTCTTGAGCGCGAAGACGGCGGCGAGCGCGGCGGCGAGGTTGTCGAACAGCATGGCGGCCCGCCTAAAGGCGCAGGAACAGCCCTTCGGGCAGGATCACCCGGAGGGCGTAGCGAAACGCGGCCCACATACCGCCCACCGAGACGACCGCGACGGCGAGGTGGGCGACATGGTTCCTCAAGGTGCGGGGCCCGAGCACGACCTGCATGAGGAAGACATAGGCGATGCCCGCAATCAGCATGCCGAGAGTGGGCAGCGAAAGGAGGAACAGGGCGAACAGGACGAAGCAATAGAGGGCGATTCGATGATCGCCGGCCGGCGCTGCCGCGCCCGCCTCGCCCGCCGCGCGCGGCGACTGTATGAGATAGACGAGGCTCAAGGCGGCGAGCCCGGCGAGCACGATGCGGGGCCACAGGCTGGAGCTCACGGTCTCGAACGGCGGCGAGCGGAAGTAGAACGTCTCCCGGAACAAGGCGCCGGACCCCGCGAGCAGCAGGATCGCGACCAGCGTGTCGGCGTTTATCCTGCGCATATCAGCCTCGAGCGAGAACGAGCGGGCGCGCCCGGCTCGGGACGTTCACCACCAAGGATCGTCCGTCGGGGCAGGTTTGAAATCCGCCCCGACGCGATACCTTCGCGCCCTCGGCGCCTCGGCTTCGCGGGCTCGCTATTTCTTGAACATGCCGACGCTGAGCGCCACTTTCTCGTGCTCCTCATAGCCGCGTTTGAGGAACGCGGCGTAGTCCTTGGCGCCCTTGAACTGGATGCGCGTGCCCTGGCCCTCGAGGATCTTCGCGACCTCCGGATCCTTGGCCGCCTGGTCGAGCATGCCCTCCCAATAGGCGACGACATCCCCCCGCGTGCCCTTCGGCACGACCACGCCGCGGTTGAGGCCGTAGACGAGGTCGATGCCCTGCTCTTTGAGGGTCGGGACGTCGGGCAGCGAGGGGTCGCGTCGCTCGGTGGCGATGCCCAGCGCCTTGAGCGTGCGCTCGGCGAGGTATTGCTTGGCGGTGATGATGTTCAATTCGCCGAGCTGGATGTTCTTGGCGAGGAGCGCGGTCAGCCGCTCGCGGGTCCCCTCGTAGGGAACGTATTTGAGCTTGATGCCGGCCGCGTGCTCGAGGACGAGGAAAACGAAATGGCTGGTCGAGCCGAGCGTAGCGCCGGTGGTCAGCGCGCCCGGCGCCTGCTTCGCTTCGGCGACGAGGCCCTTCATGTCGTTGAAGGGGATGGCCGCGCTCGCCCCGATGACCGACGGCGTATAGGTCATGAGGGCGACTGGCTCGAAGGCGTCCCAGGTGAAATCGACGCGGCCCGACAGAAAGCTAATGTAGGCGCTGTCGTGGAGCGCCAAGAGGGTGCAGCCGTCGGGCCGGTCGCCCTTGACCTCGCGGGCGCCCTTGGTGCCGCCCTGGCCGGCCGAATTCACCACCTGCAATTGCGGTTTCGCCCCGGCGCGATTGGTCGCCTCGACGATGCTGCGAAAGATGATATCGGTATCGCCGCCCGCCGCCCACGGGACGATCAGTCGCGCGATGCCGCACGGCAGGTCGGCGGCGCGGGCCGATCGAGCGGGCGCCGCGAGCGCCATGACGGCGAGGGCCAGAGCGATACCGACAAACCCGGTCCCGAAGAGACGGATATTCATCTTGATCCTCCCGGTTTTCCCGATCCCCACAGCCCAGCCGCGCCGTGCCACACTTGCGCGCCACGGGCAGCCGGTTGATATGCAGTTTAGGGGCTTCGCCGACGCCTGGGAAGCCCTGCCTTTTTCTCCGTCGCTCTTGCCTGGTCGCCGCGAGGGCCGGCGAATGGACGAGGGCGGGGAACCCTGTTGACGACCGCGAAACCGCGGCGCCCGGCCGCTACAGCGCCTCGCCGCGCAGCAGGCGCGGCAGCTCGCCCAGCGTCCCCATGGCGTGGCGCATGAACAAGCGCTTGAGCGGCGGCAGGCCCTCGACGAGCGCCAAGCCGAGATCGCGGGCCAGCCGGAGCGGCGCGAGATCGTTGGAGAACAGGCGGTTGAGCGAATCGGTGACCGCGCCCAACACTATGGTGTCGAAGCGCCGCCAGCGCTGATAGCGCTCAAGCGCCTCCCCATCGCCGATGTCGAGGCCGAGGCGCCAAGCGTCGACGATGCATTCGGCCAGCGCCGCGACGTCGCGCAGGCCAAGATTGAGCCCCTGCCCGGCAATCGGATGGATGACATGCGCCGAATCGCCGGCCAGCGCCAGGCGCGGGGCGATGTAGCTGTGGGCCTGCATCAGGGACAGCTTGTACACCCAGCGCGGCCCGGCGACCGCGATGGCGCCGAGGCCGTCGCCGAAGCGCCAGCGGATTTCCTCGGCGAACTCGGCGTCCGGGAGCGCCAGCATCGAAGGCGCGAGCTCGGCGCGCTCGGTCCACACGATCGAGGACCGGTGCACTTCCCCCTCCGAGGGCAAGGGCAGGACCGCGAACGGGCCGGCGGCAAGGAAGCGTTCGTGGGCGATGGCGCGATGGGGTTCCGCATGGCGGATCGAACAGACGATGCCGGTCTGCGCATAGTCCCAGCCGGTGACCGCGATGCCGGCTTGGCTCCGCGTCGGCGAGAGGCGGCCGTCGCAGGCTACGGCAAGGCGGGCCCGCACGCGGCCGCCATCGGCCAGCACGGCCTCGACCGCGCGCGCGCGCGCCAGCGAGACCACGCGCGCCGGCGCCACCAGCGCGACCGCCGGCAGCTCGGCGAGCCGGGCGTAGAGGGAGCGGCGAATGAACCGGTTCTCGACGATATAGCCGAGCGGATCGGGCCCGACGTCGCGGTGGTCGTAATGCAGAAATAGGGTCGAATCGCCGTCCGAAACCCGAATGTCCTCGATCGCTTGCGCGCACGGGGCGAGCCTCGGCCACAGCCCGATGGCGGCAAGCGCCCGCGCCGAGCCCCAGGCGATGGCCGAGGCACGGCCGTCGAAACGATCGGCGGCGGCGTCCGCGGCGGGCTCGCGATCGACCACGACCGCAAGCAGGCCGGCCTGCCCAAGGGCCGCCGCCAGCGTCAACCCGACCAGGCCGCCGCCGATCACCACCACATCGGCATCCAAGTTCGCAGGCCCCGGCATGACCGCCAACATCGCCCGTGGGCGCGGCCCTGTCCAGCCCATCGGCGGCTGCACGGGCTTGGTTTGCCTAATTTATGACCGACCGGTGCGCTTATTTTTTAGTCATTCGGTCGATGGCGCGCCGCGACAAGTCGCGCCCGGCATCCGGGCGATTCTTCTAACGAATTGATTTACAACAATTTATAAAAAATGTCTGTGGGCACCAGGCGGGACCCCTGGTTGGCACGGTTCTTGATTGGATTGGTTCCGAGTTGGTAGCGCTGGCGCGCCGGCCAACCGATCGGTTTGCCGGCCGGCTTGACTGTAGGCAAGGAGACAGAGATGAGCAGATTCGCAAGCAGGCGCACGGTCATGCTCGCCATCGGGCTGGCCTTGTTCGGTACCGAGGCCGTGGCCGCCGAAGCGCCCAAGTTCGACACCGGCGACACCGCCTGGATGCTGGCCTCGACCGCGCTCGTCCTGATGATGACCCTCCCGGGTGTCGCCCTGTTTTATGCCGGCATGGTGCGCAAGAAGAACGTGCTGGCGACCATGATGCAAAGCTTCGCGGTCACCTGCCTCGTCACCCTGTTGTGGATGATCGCCGGCTATTCGCTCGCCTTCACCGAGGGCGGTCGGTTCATCGGCGACTTGTCGCAGTTGTTCTTGCGGAGCCTGGCGTTCGAATCGGTCAACTCGCTGGCGACGACCATCCCGGAATCGGTCTTCATGATGTTCCAGATGACCTTCGCCATCATCACCCCGGCGCTGGTCGCCGGCGCCTTCGCCGACCGCATGAAGTTCTCGGCCCTGCTGTGGTTCATGGGCGCCTGGTCGCTGTTGGTCTATGCCCCGGTCGCCCACTCGGTGTGGAAGGAGACCGGGTTCCTGTTCGAGGCCGGGGTGCTCGATTTCGCCGGCGGCACGGTGGTGCACATCAACGCCGGCATCGCGGGCCTGGTGGCGGCCCTCGTCATCGGCAAGCGCAAGGGTTTCGGGCATGACAACTTCGCGCCTTACAACTTGACCCTGGCGGTGATCGGGGCCTCGCTGTTGTGGGTCGGCTGGTTCGGTTTCAACGCCGGCTCGGCAGTCGGCGCGGGTGCGCGCGCGGGCATGGCCATGGCCGTGACCCAGATCGCCACCGCCGCCGCGGCGCTCGCCTGGATGGCCGCCGAGTGGGCGTCGCGCGGCAAACCCTCAGTGCTCGGCATCGTCTCGGGCGCGGTCGCCGGCCTGGTCGCCATCACCCCCGCCTCGGGATTCGTGTTGCCTTCCGGCGCGTTCGCAATCGGCGTGGTCGCCGGGGTCGCGTGCTTCTGGGCCACGACCAGCCTCAAGCGGAAACTGGGCTACGACGACTCGCTCGACGTGTTCGGCGTCCATGCCGTGGGCGGCATGATCGGCGCGACCCTGACCGGCGTGTTCGCGGTCGGCGCGCTGTCGGCCACCGCGGCCAGCCCCGGCGGCACCGCCGGCCTCCTCGAGGGCAACCCCGGCCAAGTCTTGATCCAGCTCTACGGCGTCGTCTCAACCCTCGTCTACTGCGCCATCGCCAGCTTCGTCATCTTGAAGGCGATCGACGCGACGATCGGCCTGCGGGTCAACGAGGAGGCCGAGCGCGACGGGCTCGACCTCGCGCTGCACGGCGAAAGCGTGCAGTAAAGGGCCGGCACGACCGTCCCCGTCGCCCTCGCTGGCGGGGGCGGGACGGCCCCGCGTCGAGCACCGCGGCTTCCGTTCCCGTTCCGTGTACGTTCCACGACTCGGGGCGACTCGGGTATTTAGTGGTGAACGCCGTTCCCACCCCCAATGGGCTGGGGCGTATTTTCTTATACTTGTACATTAAGAGTCCCCGCGATATGATTGTTTTTCGTTCGTAGTCGGCGCCGAAAGAGCCGGCGCCGCGGGTCGTTTCCAGCCTCGCGAGCAGCATGCTCAACACTCGGCTCGAGCTCTTGGACGATTATCCCTTTCAGCAGCTGGCGGCGCTGCTGGCGGTCACGACGCCACGCGCCAACCAGCCGCCGGTGATCATGTCGGTCGGCGAACCGCGCCACGATCCGCCCGGCTTCGTGCGCGCGATCATCGACCGCCATGCTGGGACCTGGAACCGGTATCCGCCGATCAACGGCACACCCGAGTTCCGCGCCGCCTGCGCGGGCTGGCTGGCCCGGCGCTACAAGCTGCCGCTTGGCGCGCTCGATCCCGAGACCCAGATCGCCCCGGTCGCCGGCACCCGCGAGGGGCTGTTCATGGCCGCCCTGCTGGCGGTCAGCCCCGCCAACGGCCGGCCGCCGGCGGCCCTGATGCCGAACCCGTTCTACCAAGTCTATTACGGCGCCGCGGTGATGGCGGGCGCCGAGCCGGTGTTCATGCCGGCGACCCGCGCGACCGGCTTCTTGCCCGATCTCGGCGCGCTCGACGAGGCGACGCTCGAGCGCACGCGGATCATGTATCTGTGCTCGCCGGCCAACCCGCAGGGCGCCGTTGCCGAGCTCGCCTATCTCAAGGCGGCGGTCGCGCTCGCCCGCCGCCATGATTTCCTGGTGGTCGCCGACGAGTGCTATGCTGAGATCTACACCGGCGATGCGCCGCCCGTCGGGATGATCGAGGCCGGCCTGGCGGCGGGCCCGGGCAAGGGCGGCTCCAGCCTCGACAATATCCTGATCTTCCACACCCTTTCCAAGCGGTCGAGCGTGCCGGGACTGCGCTCGGGGTTCGCCGTCGGCGCGCCCACCGCCATCTCCCGCTTCAACCGCTTGCGAAGCTATAGCTGCGCCGCCAGCCCGGTGGCGGTCATCGAGGCGGCGACGGCGCTGTGGAATGAAGAGCCGCATGCGGTGGCCAACCGCGCCCTCTACCGCGCCAAGTTCGACATCGCCGAAAAACTCCTGGCCGGGCGCTTCGGCTTCTACCGCCCGGCCGGCGGGTTCTATTTGTGGCTCGAAGTCGGCGACGGCGAGGCGACGGCCAGGAAGCTGTGGACCGAGGCCGGCGTCAAGACCCTGCCCGGCGCCTATATCACCCGGCCCGATCAGGCCGGCGTCAATGCCGGCCGGCCTTTCCTTCGCCTCGCCCTCGTCCACGATCTCGAGACCACCGAGGCGGCGCTCACCCGCGTCGCCCGGGTGCTGTGAGGGGAGCGAACATGGCCGTAGCGCGCCTGGCGACCAAGATGACCCTGTTGCCCGAAGCCGCGCGGGCCGTCTTGCGTCGGCGGCTGGCCGAGGCCATCGGGCTCGGCTTGATGCTCGTCGCCCTTGGGCTCGGGCTCGCGCTCCTGAGCTACACGCCCGCAGATCCCTCGTTCTCCCACGCGACCGGCGCCCCGGTTCGCAATTTGATGGGGCGCTGGGGCGCGATCGTGGCCGACATCCTGGTGCAGACGCTGGGGCTGGCCGCCGTCCTCCTGGTCTTTTTCTGCGCCGCCTGGGGCTGGCGGCTGTTCCGCGTCCACCGGCTGAAGCTGTGGTGGGCGAGGATCGCGCTGATGCCGCTGGTGATCCTGTTGGCGGCGATGGCGCTGTCGATGCTGCCCGTCCCCGACGGCTGGCGGCGGCTCGACACCCAGACCGGCGGCGTGGTCGGGCAGATCTTCTTCGCCCATGTGCTGCGCGCCTCGGCCCGGCTCGGCCTCGGCGGCGAGGGCTTGGCGGCGATCTCGGGGACGCTGGCGGCGCTCGCCTTGGTGTTCGCGCTGGCGATCACCTGGGGCGAATGGCGGGCCTTGGCGCGCGTCTTGGCTTGGACGGCGCGAATGGCGGGACGGTTGAGCTTTATCCTGCTCCGGCGCCACCGGCCGCCGGACCCGGCCGAGCTCCGCGCCCAGGCCAAGCAAGCGGCGCGGTGCCAGCGCATCGAGCCCAGCTTCGAGGCCGCGCCGCGGCTGGTGTGCGGCACGCCGATTCTGCCGCAATCGGGCCTGGTGGAGCCGCGCCTCGACCCGGCGGCGCGCCGGCCGCGGCAGGGTCGCCTCGCGCTCGAATCGGGCGGCCGCTACCGCCTACCGTCGCTCGACCTGTTGGCAGCGCCCGAGCCCGCGCCGCGCGGTCAAGCGGTAGACGAGGCGGCGCTTGCCCACAATGCCCGGCTGCTCGAATCCGTGCTCGACGATTTCGGCGTCAAGGGCCATGTCGTCAGGGTCCGCCCCGGCCCGGTGGTCACCCTCTACGAGCTCGAACCCGCGCCCGGCACCAAGACCAGCCGGGTGATCGGTCTCGCCGACGACATCGCGCGCTCGATGAGCGCGGTCTCGGTGCGCGTGGCGGTGATCCCCGGCCGCAACGTGATCGGCATCGAGCTGCCCAACGCCGCGCGCGAGACCGTCTACTTGCGCGAACTCCTTTCGATCGAGCCCGAGGAGCGCGCCGGCGCGCTGCCGCTGGCGCTCGGCAGGGACATCGGCGGGGCCCCGGTAGTCGTCGACCTCGCGCGCATGCCCCATCTCTTGATCGCCGGCACCACCGGCTCGGGCAAGTCGGTGGCCATCAACACCATGGTCCTGTCGCTCTTGTACCGCTACTCGCCCGAGGATTGCCGCCTGGTGATGATCGATCCCAAGCTCTTGGAACTGTCGGCCTATGACGGCATCCCGCACCTGCTCGCCCCCGTCGTCACCGACCCCAGGCAGGCGATCGTGGCGCTCAAATGGACGGTGCGCGAGATGGAGAACCGTTACCGCGCCATGTCGAAGCTCGGGGTGCGCAACATCGCCGGCTACAACGCGCGCCTGGCCGAGGCGAAGCGCAACGGCGAGGTCCTGCTGCGCAAGGTGCAGACCGGCTTCGACGAGGCCGGCCAGCCGATCGTCGAGGACCAGCCGCTCGATCTCCGGCCGCTGCCGTTCATCGTCGTGGTGGTCGACGAGATGGCGGACCTGATGATGGTCGCCGGCAAGGAGATCGAATGGGCGGTCCAGCGCCTGGCGCAGATGGCGCGCGCCGCCGGCATCCACCTGATCATGGCCACCCAGCGCCCCTCGGTCGACGTCATCACCGGCACGATCAAGGCCAATTTCCCGACCCGTATTTCCTTCCAGGTGACGTCGCGGATCGACAGCCGCACCATCTTGGGCGAGCAGGGCGCCGAGCACCTGCTCGGCCAGGGCGACATGCTCTACATGGCCGGCGGCGGCAGGATCACCCGCGTCCACGGCCCCTTCGTTTCCGAGCGCGAGGTCGAGGCCGTGGTCCAGGACTTGAAGGCCCAGGGGACGCCCGAATACCTCGACGAGGTGACCCGGGACCTCGACGAGGACGGCCCGGCGGCGGGCGGGGAGGGCGGCGGCGCCGATGCGCTCTACGATCAGGCGCTGGCCATCGTCACGCGCGAGCGCAAGGCCTCGACCAGCTTCATCCAACGCCACCTGCAGGTCGGCTACAACCGCGCCGCGCGCATCATCGAGCGCATGGAGGCCGAGGGCGTGGTCGGCGCCGCCAACCATGTCGGCAAGCGCGAGGTCTTGGCCCCGCGCGGGGCCTACAACGGGTAAGGCGGCCGCTCCTCGGACGGCCGCACGCCGCCCCGGGTCGAGGCGCGGCGGCTCGGCGTGAATCGATGGCGGAGGCGCGAGTCCGGCCATAAGGCATCTTCGGGTCAAGGCATTAAGTCATTGTCGGGCGCTAGCGATAGACCTCGCGCCGATGTCCGACATGCACGACCAAGACGACGAGACGTCAATTTTCGATTTGACAAAGGAGGCGATAATCCCCGACCCGGTATCGCCACAACTCGCGCTCGCCGCCCTGCAGCGGGTACCCGAGGCGGCGCGGGTCGCCAGACGCGACATGCTCCTCCAGAAAACGCACCACCTGGCGCCCGGCGACTTGGTCCAGTCGCCGCAAGTCCCGAAGCGCGCCGGTATCGAACTCAATCGTCCAGGCCAAGGGCAAGCTTGACCTCGGCGAGGCTCAGGCGCTTGGCGCGCGTCTCGAGGCGCGCCAGCGCCAAACTCCGGTCCTCCTCGTCGTCGAGGAAATGGACAACGGCCTCGCGCACATCGTGGCTCTTGGTGCGCACAGTCCTCTTCGCCAGCATGGCGAGCCGAAGATCCACGTCAGGAGGAAGACGGACAGACAACATTGCACCTCGGCCGGGCAGGTGTGGTGACGGATCCGATCGCAGGCGTTGTATGACATGTCGGACAGAGCCCCGCGAGTGCGGCTATTGCGGTTCGTTGCCGGTGGCGCCGAGATTCGCAATCCGAACGCCCATGTTGCGGCTCCGCCACGCCACGCCCCGCGGCCGGCTTGCGATCGCGCACCGACGCCTGCCATAACGCTCATGGCGGGCCTCGCACAACGGCGTCGACGGGCGCGCCGGGTTCGATATATTGACATCGCTGATCGTGCGGCCCGGAGGCCCATGTCGTGAAGCGGCTTGGCGTCCTGATGACCGTCGGTCTCGGCACCCTATGGCATGGCGCGAGCGGGGCTCGGGCCTCGGGACGGCGGGCGCTGGCGCTTGTCGCCAACGCCGTTTACAATGTTTGCACCGAACCCTGTCGAAGGTCTGCACCATGGCCGCGACCAAGATCGGGCCGCTCGCGTTTCGAGTCGATGCCGCCCGGCATGCGCGCCTTGCGCATCTCGCCGCGGCGACGGATCGCCCGAAATCCTGGCCGCTGCAACAGGCGCTCGACGCGTACCTGGATGCCCAGCTGTGGCAAGTGGAGCAGATACGGCTGGGGATAGCCGAGCTCGACGCCGGTAAGCGCATCCCGCATCAAGAGGTCATGGCCGGCCTCCGCCGGCGCATTGCTGCCCGGGCGAAATCCGGCACCAGCGCGAGATCGGCGCGACGGTGAGAGTCTATTGGTCGCGCAACGCGCGCCGCCAGCTTTACGAGGGGTTCGATTCCATCGTGCCGGACGATCCGGGTGCTGCCCACCGGATGCTCTTGACCCTGGACACCGCGGCCTCCCGCCTGGCGTCCTTTGCCGAGCGTGGCCGGCCGGGCTGCCGGCCGAACACCCGTGAGATCATCGTCACCGGCACGCCCTTCATCTTGCCCTACCGCATACGCGGCCACGACGTCGCGATCCTCGCCGTCCTGCACGCCGCGCGGCGCCGGTGGCCGGAAACCAAGGCGTGAATTGCGTCCCGGCGAGGCACCCCCTTCCTAACCCTCCCCCGCCCAGGGCAGGGGCGGGAAGGGTGGGAGCCGGGCGCTGCGGTGGCGGGCATTTTCTTCCATGGTGCGCCGCTCGGGCGCTGGTGGTCTCGGCACTTTTGGTTGCCTCGCTCGCCGCGCTGCCGGGGCCGGCGGCGGCCGGCGCACCGGTGGTCGCCGCCGCCGCCGATCTCGGTTTTGTCCTCGGCGAGATCGCCGAGCTGTTCGCCAGGGAGACGGGACAAAGCGTGCGGCTCGCGTTCGGCTCGTCGGGCAACTTCGCCCGCCAGATCGCCCAGGGCGGACCGTTCGAGCTGTTCCTGTCGGCCGACGAGGCCTACGTGCGACAGCTCAAGGAAAAGTCGCTGACCGCGGATGAGGGCGTGGTCTACGGCGTCGGCCGCCTCGTCATCTTCGCCCCCTTGGGCTCGCCCTTGAGGCCGGACGCCGAGCTCGGCGACTTGCGAGCGGCGCTGTCCGACGGGCGGCTCAAGCGCCTCGCCATCGCCAACCCGGACCATGCGCCCTATGGTCGCGCGGCCCGCGAGGCCCTCATCCGGGCCGGATTGTGGGAGGCGCTCCAGGGCCGGCTGGTGCTCGGCGAGAACGCCTCGCAGGCGGCGCAGTTCGCGCTCTCCGGCGCCGCCGAGGGCGGCCTCATCCCCTATGCCCTGGCGCTGTCGCCGGCGCTCGCCGCCCGCGGGACGGCGGTGCTGCTGCCCGCCGACTGGCATGCACCGCTCATTCAGCGCATGGTCCTCATCGCCAATGCCGGCCCGACCGCGCGGGCGTTCTATGCTTTCCTGCAGGGGCCGGCGGCGCGGGCGGTGTTCGAGCGCTTCGGCTTCGTCCTGCCGGAGCCGACGAACTAGCCCAACTTAGCGGATTCGAGGGTGCAGACGACCCAAGTGCTTGATATGTAAGGGGTGCACCTGCGAAGATCTGCACTACACGGGGGGTGCGGACTCGACCGTCGGGGCGGTGATTTTGGGGGGC
>JBQTIU010000055.1:0-14496 GCA_052387815.1 Pseudomonadota bacterium | reverse complement strand
CCCTTGACGGCCAAACGCCGGCGGAGGCCTATCTCACCGGACGGCCCGTGGATATGATGGACAAGGCTCGCGCCTTGCCCACATCTCCACAGGCCCAGCCGCAACAGAAAGAGTTCACAATGAACGGGGTTATGGCAGCGTGATCAGCAACCGGAATACACCTTAACTTTGCTGCCAACCTGTCCAAACAAGTGGGACCAGCTCACCCCCGGCGCGGTTGGACCAAGGGGCGATCACGTTAGTCGCATCGACGGCGCCAACCGCAACAATCTGGCCGTTGGCCCAAGCTTCTTTCGCGTGCCGCGCTGGCCAGATTGGATTGGCTCCCCCGCTGTTGCCGGCAGCGGCCGCCACCACCATTCCTGCATTGACGGCATTTTTCAGAGCGGCCTCAACGTTCCTAAACGGCGAGGACGAGCCCAGGGAGAGGTTGATCGCAAACGGTTTCAGCGCAACTGCTACTAGGTTGCTATTCCTCTGGTCGACCGCGTATTGAATTCCTTTAGCGACCGAGGTGCTGGTTCCAGAACCCGAATCGTTCAACACCTTGATCGGCAGCAGGAACGCGTTGTACGCCACGCCGAACATTCCGGAGGTGGAGGGGTTGTCTTTCCCCGCGCCGGCGATCCCTGAGACATGCGTTCCGTGACCATGGCCGTCGGTTACGTTGGTCGAATTATTGAGGGTGTTCCATCCCGGCAGCACCCTGCTCCCGAACTCGACATGATTAACGATCCCGGTATCGACGATGGCGACCGTGACATTCAAGCCGGTATGGCCCAGCGCATACAGGGCGGGCGCCTTAATTTGGTAGACGCCAGGGCTATTTTTCTCCTCCGTCGTTGTCTGGGCATTGGCCAAATCACTCGCAGAAACAATAGCAATGGCGAGGAAAGGGACAGGGAACCAAAGCAAGCTCCCAAGGACGCTGGACTTGGTATGCATTTCCATCTTCGCCTTCCTTTTCAAGACGCACAACCCGTGCCGCCAACGGCGCAAATGGGCCTACCTGTTCCGCGCCAAATGATGGCCCTCCACCTATAGACGGCTGCCATCGATTGGCCTTTGAGGGCCGCCCAGCGGCGGACTTGGTGGAACGGATCGCTACGTCGATAAAGCCCCTGCTCGCCGGGAAATCGGATTACGCTACTATACCCTTATACCCTCGATTTTTCCGATTGCAATGGATTTTTCGGACATCCCCCGCACGGCCTGACGGCCTTTTCGATCATTCGTGTTCCGTTTGATGCCGCGCAGCCGGTCGTCGGCGTTCGGCCTCTACGAGATACCGAGTTGGATTGCCCTTAAACAATGCCTGGCAATCCTCGGAGCAGAAGAAATACGCCCAGCCAGCGTGAACAGCAAGCGCGGTCGATCTCGCGCCCACAGACTGGGGTTCCCCCGTCTGCGCGGGGATCGACCGCACAGAGGGTGGCAGGCATGGCAGCGCCGCGCGCGGGGCGCGCTCAGCCCGGGACCACGGTGACGCCGTGTTCGGCGAGGGCGATCCACACCTCGGCCCCGGGCTGAAGCGGCCTGGCGACCGCGCGGTCGACGACGAACAGCTCGCCCACCCCCGATTGGACCGTGTACTCCATGTGGGTGCCGAGATAGGCGGCCTTGGCGATCTTGCCGGGAAGCGCCGGGCGGTTCGGCTTGCCCTCCGACAGCACCAGCGATTCCGGCCGGATCGCCACCTTGACCGGCCCCGGTTCGGCGCCGCGATGGGGCAGATCGAGGTCGATGTCGCCGACCTTGACCCGCGCCCGCTCGCCGTCGCAGGCGCCGAGCTCGGCGGGCACCAAATTGGCGTCGCCGATGAAGTCGGCGACGAACAGGCTGGCCGGCTCCTCGTAGAGATCGCGGGGGCGCCCGCTCTGGGCGATCGCCGCGTTCGACATGACGATGATGCGGTCGGAGACGGCGAGCGCCTCCTGCTGGTCGTGGGTGACGTAGGCGACCGTCAAGTTGAGCTTGCGCTGCAAATCGCGGATGTCCTCGCGCACCCGGCGGCGGAGCTTGGCGTCGAGGTTGGACAAGGGTTCGTCGAACAGCAGGACCTCCGGCTCGAGCACCAGCGCGCGGGCCACCGCCACGCGCTGCTGCTGCCCGCCCGAAAGCTCGGAGGGCATGCGCGCCTCGAAGCCGTCGAGGCCGACCAGGGTTAGCTTGGCGCGCGCCAGCTCCCTGGCCTCGGCCTTGGGCACCCCGCTCACGCTTGGCCCGTAGGCGGCGTTCTCCAGCACGGTCATGTGCGGGAACAGGGCGTAGGACTGGAACACCATGCTGACGTCGCGATCGGCGGCCGACAGCGCGGTCACGTCGCGCCCGCCGATGAGGATGCGGCCCGCGCTCGCCATTTCGAGCCCGGCGATGAGGCGCAACGTGGTCGTCTTGCCGCATCCCGAGGGGCCGAGCAGGGTGACGAGCTCGCCGGCCGCGATCGTGAACGTGAGCGCGTTGACCGCCGCCACGGTGCCGTAGCGCTTGGTGACGGCGTGGAACTCGACCGAGGCGGGACCGGGCTTGTCCATGGGCTGGCGCGGCGGGGCCTCGGTTCACTTCGGCAGGCTGCCGACCTCCTTCTCCCATCTGTCGATCAGTCGCTTGCGCTCGGCCGTCGACCCGTACTTGGCGAAGTCGTAGTCGATGAGCTTGATGTCGCCGAGCTTGGGCGCCTCGGGCGGCGGCACCGCGTCGACGTGCGAGGGCACCTGGTAGGACTTTCCCCGCGCGGCGAGGCCCTGGACCGCCGGCGTGAGCGCGAACTCGTACCATTTCTTGGCGTTGTCGAGGTTGCGCGCGCCCTTGATGATGCTCATCGAGCCGATCTCGTAGCCCGTGCCCTCGCACGGCGCCACCACCTTGACCGGGAATCCCGCGATCGCCTCGGCCACGCCGTCATGCATGAATCCGATGCCGATCGTGGTCTCGCCGCGCGCGGTGTTGCGGGTGGGGGCGGGCCCTGAGCGCGTGTACTGGTTGACGTTGCGGTGGAGCTTTTTCAGGTACTCGAAGGCTTCGCTCTCGCCCATGACCTGGACCAGGGTGGCGACCGCCGTATAGGCGGTGCCCGAGGCGGCGGGGTTGGAGATCTGCACCTCGTCCTTGTATTCGGGGCGCACGAGGTCGGCCCAGCATTTCGGCTCCGGCAGCTTCTTGCGGGCAAGCTGCTCGGTGTTGTAGGCGAAGCCGAGCGCGCCGGCATAGATGCCGACGGTGCGGTAACCGGACTGTTCGGCCTGGTCGACCGCCCAGCGCTGCAGCTTGGCAAGCGCCGGCGAGCGGTAGACCTCGGAAAGGCCCGCCTCGGCCGCCTGCAGGTGCGGGTCGCCGGTGCCGCCCCACCAGATGTCGGTCCGCGGGTTGGCCGCCTCGGCCCGGATCTGGGCGATGGTCTCGCCCGAGCCGCGGTGGGTCATCGTCACCTTGATGCCGGTGGCGCGCTCGAACTCGACCGTCATCACGTTGCACCAATCGATGAGCACGCTGCAGTAGACGGTCAGCGAGCCTTGCGCCACAGCCGGCGCCGGGGCCAGCAGGAGCGCGAGCGCGAGGGCGGGCAGCAGGCGAAGCGAGTGCGAAGGTGCCATGGATTTCTCCCTTGGTCTTAGGTCAGCCGCCCTGGAGGGCGAGGTCGCCGGCGACACGGCGGCCGAGCCGGCGCTCGCCGACGGCGACCTGGATCAGCAGGATTGCTGCCAGCATGACGACGATCAGCACCGAGGAATAGGCGATGGCGAGGCCGAACTCGCCGTTCTCGACCCGCCCGACGATGTAGACGGTCGCCAAGTTGTACTGCGCGGAGGCGAGGAAGATCACGGCGCTTACTGCCGTCATCGCGCGCACGAAGCTGTAAACCAGCGCGGCGACGATCGCCGGGCGCAGGAGGGGCAGGATCACCCGGCGCACGGTGGTGAAGGATCGCGCGCCGAGCGTCAGCGAGGCCTCGTCCAGGCTCTTGTCGATCTGGCTCATGGTGGCGATGCCGGCGCGCACGCCGACCGGCATGTTGCGGAAGACGAAGCAGATGACGAGGATGATCGCGGTGCCGGTGAGCTCGATCGGCGGCACGTTGAAGGCCAGGATGTAGCTGACGCCGATCACCGTCCCGGGGATGGCGAAGCTCAGCATGGTGCCGAACTCGAAGCTGCGCTGGCCGGCGAAGCGCTGGCGGGACAGCAGATAGGCGGTCAACAGGCCGACCGCGGCGGTCAAGGGCGCCGAGACGGCGGCGAGCTGGAGCGTGGTCCAGAACGAATTCCAGGCCGAACCGGTGAAGTGCAGGCCGGTGGGCGTGGCCTCGACCGAGAACCCGGTCAGGTAGTGCTTGAAGGTGAGGGTGTTGTCGCGGCCCAGCATCTCGACGAAGCCGCCGAACAGGATGGTCAAGTAAATGACGGCGGTGAAGGCCGCCCACGGGACGGTGATGCCGTAGCACAGCCATTTGAGGCCGCGCGGCAGCGGCGCCGGCAGCCCGGCATCGCCCTTGCCGGTGACCGTGGTGTAGGCGCGCTTGCCCAGCCAGGCGTGCTGGGCGTAAAAGGCGCCGAGCGTGAAGGCGAGCAGGATGACCGCCAGCACCGCGGCCCGGCCCTGGTCGTGGGCGGCGCCGACCACGGCGAAGAAGATCTTGGTCGCCAGCACCTCGTAGTTCCCGGCCAGGACCAGCGGGTTGCCGAAATCGGCCATGCTCTCGACGAAGCCGAGCAGGAAGGCATTGGCGATGCCCGGGCGCATCAACGGCAGCGACACCGTCGTGAAGGTGCCCCAACCCTTGGCGCCAAGGGTCTGGGAGGCTTCCTCGAGCGACGGGCTGATCCCCTGGACGACGCCGATCAGCACCAGGAAGGCGATCGGCGTGAAGGCGAGCAGCTGCGCCAACGCCACCCCTTGCAGGCCGTAGATCCAGCGCGTGCGCGGCACGTCGAACCACTCGTAGAGCAGGCTGGAGACGGCGCCGGCGCGCCCGAACAGCAGGATCACCGCGAGCCCGATCACGAACGGCGGGGTGATGATCGGCAGCACGGTCAAGGCCCGCAGCAGCCACTTGAAGCGGAAGGCGGTGCGGGTGGCGACCAGCGCGAAGGCGAGGCCGAGCGCGGTCGTCCCGGCGCCGACCACGATGGCGAGGAAGAGCGTGTTCCAGGCCACCCCGCAGCGCAAGGTCGAGGTCAGGCAGTCGAGCCCCCACACCGACCGGTCGGCGAACTTGTCGACGAACAGCATGGGGGCGAAATGGCCCGCGTTGTCCTCGACGGCGCTCGTGAGCACCGTGAAGACGGGGAAGAAGACGAACAGCGTGATGAGTCCGACGATCAGCCCGATGGCGCCCACCGTGAAGCCGTCGCCGCGGCAAAAGCCCTTGGCCGCCAACCCGAAGCACAACACCATCAGGAACGCGGCGGCGACGGCGATCGCGCCATAGCCCATCCCCGGCTGGCGCGGGCCTTCGGAGCCCGCCAGCGCGGCGAGCCAGCCGAAGGACCAGCCCACATGGCCGATGACGAAGCCTTGGCCGAACAGCCACGCGAGCCCGGCGAGGCCGGCCAGGACCATCAGGCGCGGGGCGCGCGGATCGCCCGCTCCTAGCGCCGCCAACGGCACGGCGAGCGGAAGCGCGAGCGCCAGCAGCCACCAGCGCCCCCAGGCGAGTCCTTGGACCAGCGCCGGCGCGGTCGCGGCGTCGGGATAGCGGGCCAGCCACGCCGGGTCGAGGGCGCCGTCGCCCTCGATCCCGTACCACGGCAGGATGGCGAAGCCCGCCCAGCCCACCGCGAGCCACAGGGCGGCGGTGCGGTTCATCGACGGGCTTGCCTCGCGTTGCCCCTACTTCGGCAGGTTCTTCACCTCCTGGTCCCACTTGGACAACAGCCGCCGGCGTTCCGCCGACGAGCCCCACTTGGCGAAGTCGTAGTCGATGAGCTTGATGTCGGCGAGCTTGGGGGCCTCCGGCGGCACCACCGACGCCTTGTTGGACGGGACCTGGAAGGACTTGTTCTCGGCGCCCAGCTTCTGCGCCTCGGGCGTCAGGGCCCAGTCGTAGAACTTCTTGGCGTTGTCGAGGTTGCGCGCGCCCTTGACGATGCTCAGCGAGCCGATCTCGTAGCCGGTGCCCTCACAGGGTGCCACCACCTTCACCGGCCCGCCGGCGGCCGCCATGGTCACCATGTCGTGCATGAAAGTGATGCCGATCAGCGTCTCGCCGATGCTGGTCGCCTTGGCCGGGGCCGCCCCCGACTTGGTGTACTGGTTGATGTTCCGGTGCAGCTTCTTCAGGTAATCGAAGCCCTTGTCCTCGCCCATGAGCTGCACCACGGTGGCCAGCAGCGTATAGGCGGTGCCGGACGAGTTCGGGTCGGCGACCTGCACCTCGTCCTTCAATTTCGGATCCAGCAGGTCGGCCCAGCATTTCGGCGCGGCCAAGCCTTTGCGGGCCAGGAGTTCGGTGTTGTAGCCGAAGCCGAGCGCGCCGGCATAGAGGCCGACGGTGCGATATTTCGACTGCTCGGCCTGGCGCACCGCCCAGTCGTAGAGCTGGGGGAGCAGCGGCGACTTGTATTCGAGCGTCAGGCCCTCCTCGGCGGCCTGCAGGTGCGGGTCGCCGGTGCCGCCGAACCACACGTCGCCTCTCGGGTTCGCCGCCTCGGCCTTGAGCTGGGCGTAGTTCTCGCCCGAGCTCTTGCGGGTCATCGCGACCTTGATGCCGGTCGCGCGCTCGAAGCCGACGACCACCGCCCGGCACCACTGCTCCTCCGGGGTGCAATAGAGCGTAAGGTTGCCTTGCGCCAAGGCGCCGCCCGGGCCGAGTACGACGACCGCCGCGAAGCCGGCGGCCGCCAGGCCGGCACGGAAATTAGATGTCCCTGACATGTGATGTCCTCCCGCTTCAAATTGGCGGCGACGCGGTTGGCGTGGCCGCTTCCGTCCCATTTGACCCCTAAGCCTCCCTCAACGCAAGCCGATATGGCGCTCAGGGGCCGATCCCGGTGGCGGCGATCAGCGCGTCCTTGAGCCCCGGCGCCGAGGCCAGGACCGGATTGCCGCGCGCGAGCCCGTCGTTGGCGAGGAAATCGTTGGTCCAGCCGCCCGCCTCCTCGACCATGAGCAAGGCGGCGAGCGCATCCCACGAGTTGATATGCAGCTCGCAATAACCCTCGGCCCGCCCGTCGGCGACATAGACGAGGCCGAGCGTGCCCGAGCCGGCGCGCCGGAACCCGGCGCCGGTCGCCATCACCCGGTCGACGAGAGCGACGTAGTCGGCGATCGGCCGGCGCAGCGACCAGCCGAGCTCGACGGTCGCCTGGCGCGGATCGGAAATCGCGCTCACCCGCATCGCGCGGCCGTTCAGCGTCGCCCCCTCGCCGCGCCGAGCGGCGAACAGCTCGCCGGTCATCGGATTCATGATCGCGCCGAGCGCGGTGCGGCCATCGCGCATGAAGGCGATGGAGACGCAGAAATGCGGGATGCCGCGCGCGAAATTCGCCGTGCCGTCGATGGGATCGATCACCCACACCTCGGGCCCGAGCCGGCCGCCGCCTTCCTCGCCGAAGCAGGCGTCGGCGGGGAAAGCCGCTGCGATCCGCTCGACGATCAGGCGCTCGACCGCCGTGTCGGCTTCGGTCATGTAGTCCTGCGGCCCCTTGAGCTCGAAACTCGACCCATCACGCGATTCGAACAGGCGCCGGGCAAGATCGCCGGCTTCCCGCGCCATCGCGCAGGCGGCCAGATACCGTCTCTCGAGGTCAAGGGTGGCCATGGCGAATTCTGTCAGTCCGGCCGGCCGCGCGTCAACCCGCGGCCGTGGCGCGGGTCCGCCACAGCGCGATGACCCGGGCGTAATTGCGGGCGATGGCGGCAGTGGCCGCGCGGTCGTCGGCCTCGCCGGCGAACCAGTCCTCGGCGGGCTTCCAGAAGATGGCGCGACCGACCGCGAAGCCGCGCACGAGGTCCTCGCCGCGCGCGGCCGTAAACGCCCGGGCGAGGTCGCCTTCGCCGGCCTCGGCCCCGAGGATGAGGATGCCGCGGCAATGGGGATCGTGCGCGCGCACCACATCGCCGACCCGACCCCACCCGTCGGCGGGCGGCGGCAGCTTCCACCACTCGGGCTGGATGCCGAGCTCGTAGAATCTCTCGATCGCGCCGGCGAGAACCTCGCTGTTGCCGGCGCCGGGCGGGATGACCTCGAGCAGCAGCTCGTGTCCGGTTGCCACGCAGGCCCGGAACAAGGCCGCCACTTGCGCCTCTTGCGCGGCCTGCAAGGGCGGCGGGTCGTCGGGGCGGGTGCGCACCAGGCATTTGGCAACATGCTCGGCGGGCCAGGTCCGGAGCGTCAGCGCGACGTCGGGGCCGGCCTCGAAGGCGAGCGGCGTGGCGCCCGGCCGCTCGACGGGACGGGCGAGCCACCAGCCCGTCCCGGTCAAGGCGTAGAGCGGATCGCGGCCGAAGCGGTCGTCAATGATCGCGCCCCTCCCCTCGACGCCCGCGCCGGCCTCGCGGGCCGCGGCGGCGACCAGCTCCTTGAACCGGGCGATGCGCGCGCTCGGCGCGCGGTGGCGGCGGGCGAGGTCCTCGAGCTGCCGGCGGTGGTCGAAGGCGAGCGCCAGGACCTGCGGCCAGGCGCGGCGGCGCGTGGTGAGGCGATGGAGAGTGGCGATGCGCGCATCCTCGTGCAGCCGCGTGAGCCGGTCGGCGCGGGCGAGGAAATCGTCGAGCTCGGCCCGGCTTGGCATCGCCGGCGCGCAGCCGTGGCGCGACACCACCAGCGCGCCGCAGGCATTGGCGAGCCGTGCCGCGCGCTCCCAGCTCTCGCCCCTGAGCCAGCCGGCGATGAGGCCGGCCATGAAGCCGTCGCCCGCCCCCAGCACATTATAGACCTCGACCGGGAAGCCCTGGCCGACGATCCCGTCCTCGATGAAGGTGGGGATGGCGCCGGCGAAGACGACGCAGCCCCGCGCGCCGCGCTTGACGACCAGCGTCGCGGCGGTGAGCTCGCGCAAGGCGCGGAGCGCCGCCAGCGTCTCGGTCGCGCCCCCGGCGATGTGGATTTCCTCCTCGGTGCCAACCACGAGATCGCAGTCGGGGACGATCGTCTGGAGATGCGCGCTGACCGCCTCCGAGGCGACGAAGCGGGCCTCGCCCAGGCCGTGGCCGGTCAGCCCCCACAGCACCGGCCGGTAGTCGATGTCGAGCGCCACCCTCGTTCCGGCGGCCTTGGCGTGGCGCATGGCCAGGCGGCAGGCGGCGTCGACTGGCTGTTGCGAGAAATGCGTGCCGGTGACCAGGAGCGCTTGCGCCTGGGCGATGAAACCCGGATCGATGTCGGCTTCCGTTATCCCCATGTCGGCGCAATTCTCGCGATAGAAGATCAGCGGGAAGGTCTCGCGGTCCCTGATGCCGAGGATGACCAGCCCGGTCAGGCGCCGGGGATCGGTCTTGACGTGGCTCACGTCGACGCCCTCGGCGGCCAGCGTCTCGCGCACGAAGCGGCCCATGTGCTCGTCGCCCACCCGGGTGAGCATGGCCGGCTTGAGGCCGAGCCTGGCCGCGCCGACCGCGATGTTGGCCGGGCAGCCGCCGAGATACTTGGCGAAGCTCGACATGTCCTCGAGCCGGCCGCCGACCTGCTCGCCGTAGAGGTCGACGGCGGCGCGGCCGATGGCGATGAAATCGAGCCGGCGGTCGGCGGCCACGGGCGGGGGTCAGTCCGGCTCGTCGCTGCCCTTCGGCCGCCACACCTGCGCCTCGCGCCCCATCGTCCAGCGATGCTCGGGGGTGAATTCGGGCCCGGTGTAGGGATTGCCCGGCAGATGGCGGATCACCCAGGAATAGTACATCCCATAGCCGGGCGCCGCGCATTGCGCGTGGTCGTGGCCGGCCAGGATCTTGACGGTGTCGAACTGGCGGACCTTGAACACCGCCTCGCCGTGCTCGGCGTGCCCGTAGCCTTGCGGGTGGGTGAAGCGGTAATGGTAGATCTCCGGCTGGGCGTGGTGGTGCGGCGGATAGCTCGACCAGCGGCCGGGCAGGGTGACGACCTCGCCCAGCACGAGTTCGGCGTTGGCGTCGGCGCGGCTTGCATCGAAGACCGTGCGCACGAGCCGCAGGCAGGCGCCGCCGACCTGGCCCTTGCCGCGGTGCTCGTCGGGCGTGTCGGCGGGCAGATACACGGCGACCGGAAACGGCTTGCGGTTGGCTGAGCGATAGACCGTAAACTCGGCCGCGGTTTTGGCCGCGACCGCAAGCGCGCTGCCGGCGGCGAGGTGGATGCAAGCCGGGCCGTCGTCGAACAACGAGGCGCGGCCGATCTCGATCCGGCGGTTGCCGATCTCGACTTCGGCTGTGCCCGACATCAACAGGAACGCGGACTCGGCCGTCGTCGTCTCGACGTGGGTGTCGCCGGCTCCAAGCGACAGGACCGCAAGGCCGATCCCGGTCGGATGGTCGGCCTCCTCGATCGCGGTGATTTCCGTGAGCCCCGGCGGAAAGCCGCGGCGATGATCGGTGATGTGGATGGTCATGTGTGTCGCTCCGGTTGGGCGGGCGGAGCGTAGGGGTGAACCTCGCGCCAGTGGCGGGCGATATCCACCCGGCGGCAGATCCACACCCGCTCAACGCGCTGGACGTGGTCGAGGAAGCGGGCGAGCCCGGCGAGGCGGCCGGGCCGGCCGGCGAGCCGGCTGTGCATGCCGACCGACATCATCTTGGGCGCCGTCTCGCCCTCGCGGTAGAGCACATCGAAGGCGTCGCGCAGATAGGCGAAGTAATCCTCGCCGGTGTTGAAGCCCTGCGCGGTGCCGAACTTCATGTCGTTGTTGTCGAGGGTGTAGGGAATGACGAGGTGGCCATTGCCGTCCACCGTCACCCAGTAGGGCAGGTCGTCGTTATAGGCGTCCGAGTCATAGAGGAACCCGCCCTCCGCGACGACCAGCTTGCGGGTGTTGGGGCTGACGCGCCCGGTGTACCAGCCCAGCGGGCGCACCCCGCAGGCCTTTTCGATCGCCGCGATGGCCAGCCGCATGTGCCGGCGTTCCTCGGCGATTCCCATCTTCCGGTAATCGATCCAACGCCAGCCGTGGCTCGCCACTTCGTGCCCGGCCTCGACCATGGCGCGCGCGCCCTCGGGCGTGCGTTCGACGGCCATGCCCACCGCATAGCTGGTGAACGGCAGGTTGCGCTCTGCGAACAGCCTCAGGATGCGCCAGAACCCGGCCCGCGGGCCGTACTCGTAGACCGACTCGACCGCCTCGTCGCGGCGCCCGCGGCGCGGGGTGAGACCCACGACCTCGTGCAAGTAGACCTCGGAGGCCGGGTCGCCGTGGAGGACCGAGTTTTCGCCGCCCTCCTCGTAGTTGAGCACGAACTGCACCGCGACCCTAGCCTCGCCCGGCCAGCGCGGATGGGGCGGGCGCTCGCCGTAGCCCTTGAGGTCGCGGGGGTAGGGGGCGGGTTTCCTCGCCATGGGACGGCATTGTACCCGGGATTGACAGACCTGGCGACAGCAGGCTCACCTTGCCGCCTCCCGTCGACCGCTGCGTTAATCCTTGACTGTTGTCGCCCAAATGCTTATTGGTGAGACGCGGTCGGGAGGTTCGCCCATTGCGAACCGTAGAGGCTTGGTCCTCTCCCGTCCGCCTTTTCTTTTCGGGTCTCGATGCATCTCTTATATCTGGACGACTCAGGCGCGGTGGCCGATGCGAGCCAACAGTATTTTGTGTTGGCCGGCTTCTCGATCTTCGAAAGGCAGGGCTACTGGATCTCTCAAGAACTCGACCGGATTGCATCGAGCTTTGATCCGCAAGATCCAGGCTCAATCGAGTTTCATGGTTCGCCGATGCTTCAAGGCACGAAAGGGTGGCGCCGTTTTCCGTTGCCGGATCGCGTGCGTGCCTTCAGCGACGCATTGAGATTTCTCGCCGGCTCGCACTCCAGCAACCGTATCTTCGGGGTTGCGGTTCGCAAGGCGGCCATCGCTCCGCGCGATCCCGTGGAGTACGCGTTCGAGCAGCTCTGTAGCCGTTTCGACCAATATCTGATGAGGCTACATCGCGCGGACGATACGCAGCGAGGCATGGCGCGACCCAGATGACGGCGCTGGCGGCGGCACTGGCGTCACCGGGCCCGGCGCCACGACGTTGCCGATGGCGATATTTTCGAGCGTTTGTCTCGGCCTGTCGCCGCAGATCAACGCGCTCGCTTCGATCCTGGCCGTGGCCGTGCTGGCCGGCTTGGCCTTCCGGTTGATGGCGACGGCGCGCCCCCAGCCTCAGTCGCTGAGCGCGCTCGCCAGCGCGAGCAGCATCTCGTCGGCCCCGCGCGCCGCCATGAACGAGATGCCGACCGGGCCGCCGGCGACGCTTGCCGCCGGGATCGACACCTGCGGGAGGGCGGCCAGGGGGGCGAGGCAGGTGAAACGGTGCGTGACGTAGCGGGCCTGGGTCAGGGATTCGAGGCTCGCCTCGCGCGCCGGCGCCGGCCCGGGCGCGGTCGGCAGGACCATGACCGCGCCGCCGGCGAGCAACGACTCCATGCGGCGGGCGACCTCGTCCTGGAGCTGGCGCGCCGTGGCGAACGCCGCTTCGCTCACCTTGCTGGCGGCCTCGAAGCGGCCCTGGACATCCGGGCCGAAGCGCGGCCGGACCCTCTCGATCCAAGCGCCGTCGGATGCCCACGCCTGGCCAGCGAGGATGGTGCGGAACTCCCTGGCCCAGGCGTCGAGCGAGGTCGCGCAGACGGTGACGCCGGCCGGCCGGCCGACGACCCGGGCGGCCTCCTCGACGACGGCCCCGAGCGCGTCGGCGACCCCGGGATCGGCGGCGGCGAACAAGTCGTCGGCCGCCAACAGCCGCGTGAACTTGGCCGGCGCCCCGGTCGCGCGCAGCAGGACGCGCCCGGCGCGCTCCAGGAGGGCGGCGTGGCGGGCGAACCAGCCCACCGTATCGAAGCTCGGGGCGAGCGCCACCACCCCGTCGAGCGGGATGCGGCCGTGGGTGGGGCGCATGCCGTAGATGCCGCAATAGCTCGCCGGGATGCGCACCGAGCCGCCGGTGTCGGAGCCGAGCGCCACATCGGCGGCCTCGCCCGCCACCGCCGAGGCCGAGCCGCTCGACGAGCCGCCGGTGATGCGGTCGGGGGCGGCGGGGTTGATCGGCGCGCCGTAATGGAAGTTGCGGCCGGTCATGCCGTAGGCGAGCTCGTCGGTGAGCGTCTTGCCGATCAGCGAGGCGCCGGCCTCGAGGAGCGCCTGGACGGCAAACGAATGCGCGCCGGCGGGTCCATGCGTGGCGAGCCAGTCGGGATTGCCGGCGCCGGTGCGAAACCCGGCCACGTCGAAGATGTCCTTGGCGGCGAAGGTAAGACCAGCCAGCGGACCCGACGGTGCGCCCTCGATGCGCACCTCGACGAACGGACAGAAGGCGCCGAGCGGGTCGGTTCGCGAGGTCATCGGAACACCACGAAGCACATCACGGCCGGCCCGGTCCAGGCCCGCCCTCTTGGTCGCTGGGCTGGCGACGCAGGGCTTGGCGGTCGATCTTGCCGGTCCCGGTTTTCGGAAGCTCGTCGACGAACTCGACCAGCCGCGGGTATTTGTAGGGCAACAGACGCTCCTTGACGAAGTTCTGCAGCGCGCGCGCCACGTCCTCGGAACGGGCGTGCCCGGCCCGCAATTTCACGAAGGCTTTGGTCGTCATCCGCCGGTCGCTCCGCTCCAGGCCGAGGACCGCGCATTCGTGGACGGCGGGGTGCTCGGCGAGGCAGCGCTCGATCTCGAGCGGATGAATCCACTGACCGCTGACCTTGATCAGTTCGTCGGCCCGCCCGGCGAAGCGGTAGAAACCGTCCTCGTCCTCCCGAAACCGATCGCCCGTGAAGATCCACGTGCCGCGCATGGTCGCGGCCGTTTTCTCCGGTTGTTTCCAATAGCCTGGAGACTGCGAATGCCCGCGGACCAGCATGTTGCCGACCTCGCCCTTGGGCACTTCGTTGCCGTCCGGGTCGAGAAGCTTGATCTCGTAGCCCGGCACGCGCCGTCCGGCGGTGCCGACCCTCGCCTCACCCGGCTGGTTCGACAGATAGATGTGCAGGAGCTCGGTGGAGCCGAGCCCTTCGACGATCTCGCCTCCGTAAAGCTCCTTCCAGCGACCGAAGGTCTCGAAGGACAACGGCTCGGCGGCCGAGATGAAAAGACGGATGCTGCTCAGGTTCCGGGCGCCTGCGCTGTCATCCGCAAGGAGCGCGATGTAGAGCGTCGGCAGGCCGAAGAAGATCGTCGGACGATAGCGCTCGATGCAGTCGAAGACGGCCTTGGGGTCCGGCCGGCCGGGGGGGGGCGCGGCGCCGGCGCCGACGGGGGCGGGGCACGGGATCGAGGTGCCGAACCCGTCGGCGACGACCAGCAGCGGCACCGCCCCGTCGTGATTCACTGCGCGATCTTCGGCAGCTTCGAGCGCTTCATCGCGCTGCTGATCGAGCATTACGCGGGCGCTTTCCCGATGT
>JBQTIU010000054.1:0-45512 GCA_052387815.1 Pseudomonadota bacterium | reverse complement strand
ACATCGGAGACCGCCCGCGCGGGCGGGGCCAAAGCCCCGCCCCTATAAGGGAAATGCCGTCCGCCGGTCGTCGGGGCGAGGCGTTGCCTCGCCGGTCTCAAGACCCGCCCGTTTCCATACCGCCCGCGCGGGCGGGTCGAAAGACCCGCCCCTACAAGGGAAATGCCGTCCCCCGGTCGTAGGGGCGAGGCGTTGCCTCGCCGGTCTCAAGACCCGCCCGTTTCCATACCGCCCGCGCGGGCGGGGTTGGAACCGGCGGGTCAATGCCCCGTCCCGGTCCGCGATTCGCCGAGATAGACGGCGCGCACCTCCGGGTGGTCGGCGATCTCGGCGGGCGCGCCTTCGGCAAGCACGGCGCCGGAGACCAGCACGGTGATGCGGCGGGCGAAGCGGAAGACGAGGTCCATGTCGTGCTCGATGATCAGCACGGCGATCGAGGGATCGAGCGCATCGAGAGCGTCGATGATCATATGGCTTTCGGCGGCCGGAACGCCGGCCGCGGGCTCGTCGAGCAGCAGCACCTTGGGATCGAGCGACAGCGCGATCGCGATCTCGACCAGGCGCTGCAGCCCGTAAGGCAGCTCGCGCACCGGCCGGCGCGCCTCGGCCGCCAGGTTGAACGCGCCGAGACGCCGGTGGGCCTCGTCCATGACGTCTTGACGCGACCCGGCCGGCCGCCACAGCACCATGCCGGCGCCGGTGCGCTCGGCGATGGCGAGGCAGACGTTCTCCATGACAGTCAGGTTGCGGAAGAGCTGGTTGATCTGGAAGGTGCGCGCGATGCCGCGGCGCACGCGGGCGGCTTGGCTCAGCTTCGTCACCGGCTGGCCGGCGAGCAGCACCGTGCCGCCGCTCGGCCGCAGCAGGCCGGTGATCAGGTTGACGAAGGTCGTCTTGCCGGCGCCGTTGGGACCGATGAGGGCGTGGCGCGCGCCGCGCTCGAGGCGGAAATCGACCTCGCAGGTCACCTTGAGCGCGCCGAACGACTTGTCGAGCGCGCGCGTCTCGAGGGCCGGAACGCCGGCGGCTGGCGCGATCATGCTTGGCCTCGCCGCAGGCGGCGCGCGAGGAGATCGGTCAGTCCGAGCAGGCCGCCGCGCGCGAACAGGACGGCCAGGACCAGCACCAATCCGACGCCGAGCTCCCAGAACTCCGGGCTTGCCTTGGCGAGCTCGCTGCGCAGCAGAACATAGAGCGCGGCGCCGAGGAAGGCGCCGTAGAGACGCCCCATGCCGCCCAGCACGAGCATGATGAGGACATTGCCCGAGGTGACGAAGCCCAGCACCTCGAGCGTGACGTAGGCGTTGGTCTGCGCGAACAGCGCCCCGGCGATGCCGGCGATCGCCGCCGAGATCGCGTAGACGATCACCAGGCGCAGATGCACCCGCGAGCCGATGGCGTGCATGCGCAGCATGTTCTCGCGAATGCCGACCAGCGCGCGTCCGAACGAGGAATGGCTGATCCGGCGGACGGCGAGGAAGCAGATGAACAGAACCGCCAGCGCGTACCCGTAGTGGGTGTGGCCCCACAGATCGTAGTCGAAGCGGCCCAGCAGCGGCGCGTTGGCGATGCCGAGCAGGCCGTCGAAGCCGCCGGTCAGGTCGGCGCCCACGTTGGCGAACTCGTGCAGCAGGATGGCGGTGGCCATGGTCAGCATGAGCAGCGCCAAGCCGTGGTAGCGCAGCAGCACCCAGCCCGACGCCAGCCCGGCAACGCCGGCGGCGAGGCCGCCGGCGAGGAGTCCGCTCACCGGCTCCTGCCAGCCGTAGCGCGCCGCCAGGATGCCGGCCGCGTAGGCGCCGGTGCCGAAGAAGGCCGCATGCCCGAGGGTGACGATGCCGGCATAGCCGACGACGAGGTCGAGCGACAGCGCGAACAGGATGTAGATCAGGACCTGCGTGCCGAGCGCCATGTAGCCGGGGAAGACGAAGAAGGCGCCGACGGCGAGCAGCCACGGCAGCGCCTCGACGGGGCGCCAGCGGTGGCGGCGCCCGATCGCCTCGCGCTCGGCGGGCGAAGCGGGCGCCGGCCCACGCGGCCCCGACGCAGCCTCGCCGGCGCGGCCGAACAGGCCGGAAGGCCGGACGAGGAGCACGGCGACGGCGACGACGTAGATGAAGAAGGCCCCGCCGGCCGGCCACAGATACTTGCCGGCATTGTCGATGGTGCCGAGCAGGAGGGCCGCATAGAAGGCGCCCTGGATGCTGCCGAGCCCGCCCACCGCGACCACGACCAAGAAGTAGACGAGGTACTGGAAGGCGAAGCTCGGGCTCAAGCCGACGATGTCGACGGCGAGCGCCCCGCCCAGCGCCGCGAGTCCGCTGCCCAGCGCGAAGGTGAGCGTGAACAGCCGCTCGACGTTGATGCCCAGCGACTGCGCCATGCGCCGGTTGTCGACCGCGGCGCGGATGCACGCGCCGAGCTGGGTGCGCTCGAAGGCGAACCACAGCGCGCCGATCATGCCGAGGCCGACGCAGATCATCAGGAAGCGATAGGTGGGAAAGGCGCGGAAGCCGAGGTCGATCTGGCCCTTGAGGTAGGCGGGCACCGGCAGCGTCATGGGCGCCGGACCGAAGACGAACGTGACCACCGCCACCGCCATGAATACGAGCCCGATGCTGACCAGCACCTGCTCGAGCTCGCCGGCGCTGTAGAGCGGGGCGTAGACCAGACGCTCGAGCACGATGCTGGCAAGCCCGACGGCGAGCGCCGCCGCCGGCAAGGCGGCCGGGAAGGGAAGCCCGAACCGGGTCACGAGGACCGCCGCCGCATAGCCCCCGACCATGGCGAAGACGCCATGCGCCAGGTTGACGAACCCCATCAGCCCCATGGTGACCGACAGGCCGACCGAGATGATGAACAGGATCATCCCGTAGGCCAGGCCGTCGAACGCGATGCTGATCGCGGTGTTGAGCCACGGCGCCATGCGGCTTACCGGCCCGGGGCGCGGCGGCCGGGGGAAGAGGGAAGGTCGAGGAAAGCCCGGCCGCCGCCAACGCGCGACGGCCGGGCGGGATCGAGCGCGGCGCTGTCGGGGCCTACTCGGCGCACCTGCCGACTTTGAGCTGCTTGCAGGGATCCCTGACCTGCGGGTAGAGGTCGATGACCTCGACGCCGATGCGCTCGCCCTGCTTGACCACGCGCATGATCTTGATGTCCTGCACGATGTCGCGCGTGTTGGCATCGATCATGACGCGGCCCCGCGGGCCGTCGAAGGTCCAGCCCTTGAGCGCGGCCATCGCCTTGTCGAGCTCGATCTTGCCGTCGAGCGTCTTGACCACATGGGCGATCGCCGCCATGCCGTCGTAACCGGCGGAGGCCATGAAGTCGGGCGTGGAACCGGCGCCGTAGGCTTGCTTCCAGGCCGCGACGAAGGCCTTGTTCTGCGGATTGTCGAGGTCGGCGGCGTAGTGCCCGGCGACGATCAGGCCGACCGCCTTGTCGCCGATCGCCTGCAGTTTCGTATCCTGGATGATGTCGGCAGGACCGATGAGCTTGATGCCGGCCTGACGCATGCCGAGCTCGTCGTAGGTCTTGACCACCGCCGCGGCATGGTTGCCGGCCGGCACGAAGACGTAGAAGCAGTCGGGCTTGGCGTCCTTCACCCGCTGGAAGAACGGCGTGAAGTCGGGCACGGCGCCCGGTCCGCCCATCGGGATCGCATCGACCACGTTGCCGCCCTTGCCCTTGAAGCCGACGGTGAAGGCCTCGAGGCTGTCCTTGCCCGGCGGGTAGTCGGTGTAGCCGACGGCGGCGGTCTTGCAGGCGAGCTTGGTCGCGGCGTGGTCGCCCATCGGATAGCCCGAGTGCCACATGCTGAACGACACGCGCGCGATGTTGGGCGACTGGTTGGTGATCCAGGCGGTGCCGGCGTTGAGGATGATCATCGGCACCTTGCCTTGGGTGACGATCGGCGCGCTGGCCAGCGCGTCGGGAGAGTAGATGAAGCCGGTCACCATGTGCACGCCGTCGCGGGTGATCAGCTCCTGCACCAAGGTCTTCGCCACTGCGCCGTCCGGCGTCTTGCTGTCGCGCTTGATGAGCTCGACCTTGTGGTTGCCGAAGGCCTGCGGATGGAGCTTGGTGAAAATCTCCATGCCGCGGTCGACCTGCTGGCCGAACTCCGCCCCGAGGCCCGAATACGTAAGAACCACGCCGACTTTGACGGTTTCGGCCGCCGCGCCGGACGCCGCCAGAGCGACCGCCGCGGCCAGTATCGTTGTCTTCCTCATGATGTTTCCTCCTTGGAACGCGACGGTGCGAGGAACCGCAGCCGCCGCCTACACCCAAGCCTGAAGTACATAGTCGTACGGCCCCTGCGCGTTCACCATGTCGACCCGCTGCAGCTTGATGCGGTAGCCGCCGGCGGTGCGGCGCAGGCGATGGAGGTAGGACCCGGCGAAATGCCGCGAGGCGTCGCGCCGGAACTCCATCATGTGGAAGCGCGAGCGCACGACGAGCTCGCCGCTGCGCGGATCCTTCCTCTCGATCGTCACGTTCGACACCAGATGGCTCGTGCCCCACAGCGGCGACTGCGACCAGGCATGCGGGTGCGTGATGCGCTTCATGCGCACGCTCATCAGGTCGCGGTCCTCGTAGAAGATCGACGCCATTCCCTCGCCGGTCGTCTGGTCGGGCGAAGCGGGCATCCAGTAGATGCCGTCCTCGGCGAACAGATCGATGTAGTCGCGCCACCGGGCGCCGTCGAGAAGTTCCGCTTGGCGGAACAGGAATTGCTCGACCTCGCGCTGGGCCTCCCGGCCGGCTGACGCCTTGGCCGCTGGTCCCTGGCCCGTCCGCGCGGGCTGGCCAGCCGCCCGCCTGGGGCCCGCCGACTTGCCGATCTTGCGCGCCGTCTTCTTGGCCATGCTCAGTGCCCCGCGGTCATCAACTGGGCCCAGGCGCGGAACTGGTTGCGCATCGGCGCCTCGCTCGTCCCGACGCGGGACTTGATGACGCCGTTATCCTCGTCGTCGTGGCCGGCGTTGCGGTGGAAGCTCACCCAATCGCCGCCGTCGGAGGCCAGCCCCTGGTGGCCCTTCCAGAAGTTCTCGAGATCGTCGGCGTTGACCATGGTCGCGGGCGAGTTCAAGAGATTGTAGTAGCCGAGCGCCCGGCGATAGATCGCCTCGGGCGCGCCCTTGAGGCGGAAATGCCAGATCTCGGTCAGAGTCTTGTCGAGCGCGAGCGGGCGGACGGCGCGCAGCTGCTGGAGCGGCGACTGCACCGACAGCCCGGGGTAGATCAGCACGTGATGGATGTTGACCGACAGGATCTCCTCGGTGCGCTTGGCGCCGTAGTGCCGGCGCATGGCCGCCTCGTAGGCCAAGGTGTCGGGATCGCGCGGGCGCAGGCCCATGTAGCCCTGCAGCAGGCAGTGGCCGCGCGGGAAGTTCACGGTCTGCACCTGGTCCCACTTCGACAGCGGCGTGGTGAACGCCGACAGGTAGTGGTAGTAGAGCGGCGCCTTGCCGGTGCGCCGCTCGATGTCGCGTTCGACGTCGGCGGCGGCGCGCCCGACCGATTCATGCGTCACCGAGGGATGCAGCGCATCGAGCTGGTTCTCGAGGAAGATCTTCCAATTCGACTGCTGGATGATCCGGAAGCAGTTGGGCACGACCTCGACCTCGCCCTCGGGCGCGCGGTCGCACATGTCGTCGAAGGCGATCTTGGCCTCGCCGAGGAACTCGGGCAGCGTCGGCCCGTCCTTGGCGAGGCTCGCGAAGACGAATCCGCGATAGGAGTCGACGCGGCCCGCATGCTTCATGCTGCAGTCGGGATCGTCCGGGCTGCGCCTGGTGCCCGCATAGCCGTGGACGAGCGGGATGCTCCTGACCTTGCCGTCGGTGTCGAATTGCCAGGCGTGGTAGGAGCAGATGAACGCCTTGCCGGCGTTGCCGGCGCGCCGCCCGCAGATCATGGTGCCGCGGTGCGGGCAGCGGTTGTAGAGGACGTGGATCTTGCCGTCGGTGTGGCGCACCATGATCATCGGCTGGCGGGCGATCTGCACCGTGTAATAATCGCCCGGCTTCGGCACCTGGGTCTCGTGACCGACATAGACCCACACCTTGTCGAAGATGTTCTCCATCTCCAGGTCGAAGATGTCGGGATCGGAATAGAGGCGGCGATGGACGCGGTCGGGCTCCACCAAGCTGCGGAAATCGGACCGAACTTCGCGACGCATGCCTCCCTCCTTGCCATCCGATGGCCGGGCCGCGGCAACGTTCCAGGCCTGAAACAATACCAGTTGCGACCCCGTTTCGCAACTGCGACGTGAGGGGCCTCACGACGCCTCGGGGCGTTTCGCGCGCGCCCTCCGCCCTCACGAGGCGGCGAGCGCCGGGTCGAACTGGAGAGCCGCAAGCCGCGCGTAGAGCCCGCCCGCGGCGATCAGTTCGCCATGCCGGCCGGTGGCGAGGATGCGGCCGTGGTCGAAGACGCAGATGCGGTCCGCCTTGAGCGCGGTGGCGAGGCGGTGGGCGATGACCAGCACGGTGCGCCGCGCCATCAACCGGGAGAGCGCGTGCTGCACCAGGCGTTCGCTTTCGGAGTCGAGCGCGCTGGTCGCCTCGTCGAGAAGCAGCACGGCGGGATCGCGCAGGATCGCCCGCGCGATGGCGATGCGCTGGCGCTGGCCGCCCGACAAGCGCACGCCGCGCTCGCCGAGAAAGGTCTCGTAACCCTGGGGCAGGCGGTCGATGAACTCGGCCGCCGCCGCCGCCTCGGCCGCCCGGCGCACGTCCGCGTCGCTGGCATCGGGACGGCCGTAGCGGATGTTCTCGGCCACGTCGGCGGCGAAGATCACCGGCTCCTGCGCCACCAGCCCGATGCGCGCTCGCACCTCGGCCGGGTCGGTGCGCCGCAAATCGACCCCATCGAGGCTGACCGAACCCGCGACCGGGTCGTAGAACCGCAGCAGGAGCTGGAAGACCGTCGTCTTGCCCGCCCCCGACGGGCCGACCAGGGCGACCGTCTCGCCGGGGCCGACCTCGAGGTCGACGCCGGACAGCGCCGCGCGCTCGGGCCGCGACGGGTAGCGGAAGCTCACGTCCCGGAATTCGACGGCGCCGCGGGCCGGGCGCGGCAGGGGCACGGGATCGGACGGCGGCAGGATGGCCGACGTCACGTCGAGGAGCTCGAACAGCCGCTCCGCGGCGCCGACCGCGCGCTGGAGCTCGCCGGCGAACTCGCTGAGCGCGCCCGCCGAGGCCGCGACCAGCGCGGCATAGAACACGAAGGCCGACAAATCCCCGGCCGAGAGCTGGCCGTCGATCATGTCGTGGCCGCCGATCCACAGGATCGTGCCGACCGCCGAGAACGCCAGCAGGATCGCCGTCGCGGCGAGCGCCGAGCGCACCCGCACCCGGCGCACGGCGACGGCGAAGGCCGCCTCGACGCGATCCTTGAACCGGGCGCCCTCGCCCGCCTCGCGGTTGAACGCCTGCACCGTGCGGATGGCGTTGAGCGTCTCCTCGATGTTGGCGCCGACATCGCCGAGGCGGTCCTGGCTCAAGCGCGACAGCGCCCGCACCCGCCGGCCGAAGACGACGACCGGGGCGACGACGACGGGGACGACGAAGAAGACCAGGAGGGTCAGCTTGGGCGAGGTCACGGCCATCATCGCCGAGCCTCCGGCCAGCAGCAGGACGTTGCGCGCCGCCATCGAGGCCGACGCCCCGATAATGGTCTGGAGGAGCGTCGTGTCGGCGGCCAGGCGCGACAGCACCTCGCCGGTGCGCGTCACCTCGAAAAAACCGGGCGATAGCCGGATCACGTTGTCGAACACCGCGCGGCGGAGGTCGGCCGCGACGCGCTCGCCGAGCCAGGATACCAGATAGGCCCGCGCGAAGGTGGCGGACGCGAGGATGACGATGACCGCGAACAGCCAGACCAGCGCCCGGTCGATGAGCGCGGCCTCGCCGCCGACGAAGCCGCGGTCGACCAGCCAGCGCAGGCCGGTGCCGAGCGCGAGCACCGTGGCGGCGGCAAGCGAGAGCGCGAGGCCGGCGAGCGCGACGCGAGTGCGATAGGGCGCAAGAAACCCCACCAGCCGGCGCACCACCCTGAGATCGCCGCGCCGGCTTGCCGCCTCACCTGCCGCCATCGCCGATCGCAGGCCGGGCTCGCTCAAAGCGGATGTCCGCGCCTGTCGTCCATGGGTCCCTCCTATCACGCGGGGTGCCGCCCAACAAGCCGCCGACGCCGCCCTCGAACGAGGCTTGATCGGCCCCCTGCCGCCGGGCTATAAGCGGGCCTTGCGCACCACGGAGACACCGCCATGAAAGAGGGCATCCATCCCGATTACCACGAAATCACCGTGGTGATGACCGACGGCCATTCGTTCAAGACCCGCTCCACCATGGGCAAGGCGGGCGATACGCTGCGCCTCGACGTCGACCCCAAGACCCATCCTGCGTGGACCGGCCAGCACCGGCTGGTCGATACCGGCGGCCAGGTGGCCAAGTTCAACAAGCGGTTCCAGAACTTCGGCCTCCGGACCAAGGACCTGGAGACCAAGACGAAGACATAGCCCGCCCGGGCGGGTTTGAAACCGGCCGGGCATTGCCCGGCGAGGCAACGCCTCGCCCCTACGGACGATTGACCGAGGAAGATCTCCGAGAAAATCTCACCGCGTAGGGTGTCGAAAAAAATCACCGCACGGAGCGCGGAGGCTTCGGGAGAGGGCGCAGAGAAAAAACCGCACTGGCGCGCCAATTCCTCGCTTCCCGCGGCCCCTGCGAAACCTCGGCGTCCTCCCTCGGTGATTCTTCTTGCTCTGGCCGGCCGCGACACCCTTGACCCGCAACCCGGTATCGACAGCGCGGGCCGGTCCGTAGGGGCGGGTCTTAAGACCCGCCCACAGCGGTCAATCGCCGGCGCAGCGCACCAATTCGTCGAGGCGGGCGATGCGGACGCACAGCCGCCGGCTCGACGCCAGGAGGTCCAGCAGCGGCGGCGGCAAGCCGTCGATGTCGGCGTCCTCGCGGCACACCCTCTCGCCCTCGATGCCGAAGCGCGCGGCCGCCGCGCGGGACAGCTCGCCGGCGTGGACCGCCTTTTGCGCCAACAACCAGGCCATCATCTGCATGAGGCGGGCGCTGAGCCGGGCGATCTCGCGGTGGACCCGCAGCCGGTCGAATGCCGGCAGGCCGGGGGCGCGCGCCGGGTCGTCCCGCACGACGTAGTCGCGGGTGGCCACGATGAGCGCCAGCGTCTCGTCATAGGTCTTGCCGAAGAACGTGGTGGCGGCGGGCTCGCTCAACTCGACCTCAGAGCCGGTCCGGAAAGTCCGATGGGGTCGCGCGGACCCGATCTTTGCTCTCGGAAAGCCTATGACGCAAATATTAACGAGTCTCCCCGCCCCATCCTACGGGCGCGCGGCAGCCCTTGAACCGGCGTGCCCGCTCCCTATCTCTAAAGCGTGGAACCGGGCGCCCACTTGCGGGCCCGGGACCGCGAAGACCGGGGTTCGACCATCGTGGTGGGCCCCATAAACCATGTTGCTCAACGGAGGATATGGACATGACCAGCTTCGACTTTTCTCCCCTGTTCCGTTCGACCATCGGCTTCGATCGCCTGGGCCGGCTGATCGACCAGGCCACGCTCGGCGACGAGGGCGCCAACTATCCGCCCTACAATATCGAGGCCACCGGCGAGGACTCCTACCGCATCACCATGGCGGTGGCAGGGTTCGGCGAGGACGACCTCGACATCACCGTGCACGATGACGTGCTGGTGATCTCCGGCCGGGCCAAGGCCGCCGAGCCGCAGGTCCGCCATCTCTATCGCGGCATCGCCGGCCGGGCCTTCGAGCAGCGCTTCCAGCTCGCCGACTTCATCAAGGCGACGGGGGCCCGGCTCGCCAACGGCCTCCTGCATGTCGAACTGGTGCGCGAGGTGCCGGAGGCGATGCGCCCGCGGACCATCAAGATCGCGACCGGGGCGGCCGCGCCCAAGGCGATCGACGCCAAGGCGGCCTGACGCCCGCCGCCGAGCGCAAGAGGGCCGGCGTCAACCGACGCCGGCCCTCGTCAGATCGTTTCGAGCAGCGCCTCGAGGGTGTCGTCGGGCCGCTCGACCATCATCATGTGGCCGCAGCGAGCGAGCACGACGGTGCGCGCGTCGTCGATCCGTCGGCCCAGCTCGGCTGCGTTCTCGGGCGGCGTCATGCGGTCGATCTCGCCGAGCAGCAGCAGCGCCGGACAGCGCACCCGCGAGGCCGCCTCGAGCGCGCCATGATAGGCATGGCAGGCCTCGAGGTCGGCGGCGAGGGCGGGCCCAGGGTTACGCTCGAGCAGGCGCATCCCCGATCCCAGCATCCACAGCCCGGGCGCCCGGCACCCCCCGAGATGGGCGCGCCGCCCGAATCCCCACGAGGCGACGAGGTCGATCGCCAGGTGATCGTTGGCGGCCGCCGCAGCGAGGAGATCGGGGTGGACCGGCATGCTCTCGGCGGCGCCCAAGAGGGCAACCGCCCACACCCGCGCCGGCGCGCGGGCCGCGGCCTCCAAGGCGATCAGCGACCCCATGCTGTGCCCGACCAGCGCCGCCCGCGGCAAGCCCGCGGCATCCAAGACGCGGCACAGCCAGTCCGCCAGGTCGCCGATCGATGCCAAGGGCGGGCCGGCCGAGCGGCCGTGGCCGGGCAGGTCGACCGCCAGCACGCTGCGCCCGTGATGGGCGAAGAACCGGGTCTGCAGCGTCCACACCGTGTGGTCCATGCCGGCGCCGTGCAGGAAGACGACGGCGGGCGACCCGGGATTGAGCGGCTTGCCGCCGGTGGCGGCGAAGACCACGCGCCCATCGACCCGGAGGTCCATCAAGCCTTGGCGGCGGCGCGCAACGCCTGCCCGAGATCGTCGATGAGATCGGCGGCATCCTCGAGGCCGATCGACAGGCGCACCATCTCCTCGCCGACGCCCGCGGCCTGGAGCGCTTCTTCGTCCATCTGCTGGTGGGTTGTGCTCGCCGGATGGATGACCAGCGACTTGGCGTCGCCGACATTGGCGAGATGGGAGAACACCCGCAGCGCCTCGATGAAGCGCCGTCCGGCGGGCCGACCGCCCGCAATACCGAAGCTGATGATCGACCCCGCCCCGAGCGGCATCAGCCGCTGGGCCAATTCGTGGTCGGGGTGGCTCGGAAGCTCGGGATGGTTGACCCAGGCGACCTCGGCGGCGGCGGACAGGAAGGCAAGCACCTGGCGTGTGTTGTCCATGTGGCGCGCCATGCGCACGCTCAGCGTCTCGATGCCCTGGAGGATGTAGAAGGCGTTGGTGGGGCTCATGCAGGCGCCGAAATCGCGCAAGCCCTCGGCGCGCGCGCGCATGATGAAGGCCTGCGGCCCGAACTCCTCGGCGAAGTCGAGGCCGTGATAGCCGGCATAGGGTTCGCTCATGGTCGGGAACTTGCCCGACCGCTCCCAGTCGAACTTGCCGCCGTCGACCAGCACGCCGCCGATCGCCACCCCGTGCCCGCCGAGCCATTTGGTCGCCGAATGCACGACCAGGTCGGCGCCCAAGTCGAAGGGGCGCAGCAGGTAGGGCGTGGTGAAGGTCGAATCGACCAGCAACGGCAGTTGGGCCGCGTGCGCGACCTCGCCGACCGCGCCAATGTCCATCACTTCGAGGCCCGGATTGCCCACCGTCTCGCCGAACAACAGCCGGGTCTCGGGCCGGATCGCTTTCTTGAACGCCGCCGGATCGCGCGGGTTGACGAAGGTCGCGGTGATGCCGAAGCGCGGCAGGGTGTGGGTGAACAGGTTGTGCGAGCCGCCGTACAGGGATGCCGACGAGACGATATGCCCCCCCTGACCCATCAGCGTCGCGATCGCGAGGTGCAAGGCCGCTTGGCCGCTGGCGGTGGCGATCGCGCCCACCCCGCCCTCGAGCGCGGCGACCCGCTCCTCCAATACGGCGACGGTCGGGTTCGAGATCCGCGTATAAATGTGACCGGCGCGCTCGAGGTTGAACAGCGAGGCGGCATGCTCGACGTCCGGAAAGACATACGACGTCGTCTGGTAGATCGGCACCGCGCGCGCGCCGGTCCCGGGATCGGGCTGCTGGCCCGCATGGAGGCTGAGGGTATCGAATTTGAGGAATTTGGGGTCGGGCATCGTGGGCGCCGGTGGACGGAGCGTGGGGATCGCTCGCCAGCTTAGCCGAGCGCTGGGCGCGGCGCAAAAAAAAGGGGCCGCTGCCGAAGCAAGCGGCCCCAAGTTCAACAGGGAGGCGTCAATGACACCGGATCGGGGGACCCGGCGACGGCCGGCCGATGGGGGAGGTCGGGGCGGCCATCGAAGCGCGACTCTAAGGGCCGGTCCTTAAGATTGGCTTAAACGCCGGCCCCGAAACTTGCCGGCGCTCAGATGAACAGGTCCTCGATGTCGATCGTCGATCGCGCGCCGATCGAATCGAAATTGGCGGCTATCCACGCCTCGGCGCGGCCGACCCCCAGCTCGTGCAGCGCCTGAAGGAACCCCCAGTCGGCGTTGAACTTGCTCGACGCGCCGAGGCCGGCGATGATCTCCTCCGCCTCGATCATGTGGAAATGGATCTTACGCAGGTAGTCGGGGTCGACCAGCCGTTTTTCGTCGATCAGCCGGGTAACGAAGGCGATCGCGCGCATTTCGCGCATCAGCGCGGAGTTGAACGCCAAGTCGTTCATGCGGTCGAGGATATCGCGCGCCGTGGTCGGGATCGCGGGGTTGCGCAGCGGGTTGACTTCGACCAGGACCACGTCCGAGGCGGCGCAGCGGTAGAGCAGCGGAAACAGCGCCGGGTTGCCGACGTACCCGCCGTCCCAATAATGCTCGCCGTCGATCTCGACCGCGCGAAACAACAGCGGCAGGCAGGCCGAGGCGAGCAGCGCCTCGACGCTGAGTTCGCCGGGGCCGAACACCTTGATCTTGCCGTTGCGGATATTGGTCGCGCAGGCGAAGAGCTTGATCGCCGAGGCGCGGTTGAGGCGGTCGAAGTCGCAGAACTCGTTCAGCACGTCGCGCAGCGGGTTGAAGTCGGCGAGGCCGTACTGGTAGGGCGAAAAGAGGCGCGAGAGCGCGTCGAAGGCGTGAAAGGCCGGCGAGAAATCCAGCCGGCCGGCGCCGAACATGCGGTCGATCCAGCTCGGCTGGATGGGCGATAGCCGTGCCATCTCGCCGATCCGCTGCCAGAACCGCGCCAGGGAGTCCCGCGCCCCCTGCCGGCCGCCCTCGATCATGCCGTGGGCGAGGACGGCGCCGTTCATGGCGCCGGCGCTGGTGCCGCTGATGCCCTCGATCTCCAGCCGCTCCTCGTCCAAGAGGCGCTCGAGGACTCCCCAGGTGAACGCCCCGTGCGCCCCGCCGCCTTGGAGGGCCAGGCTGATCCGCTTCGCCCCGCCCTGCTTCGCCTCGCCCTGCGCCGCGGCCTTGGGATCCATGGCCGAGCGCCGCTACTGCGCGGTCCAGCCACCGTCGACGGCGAGCGAGGCGCCGCGCAGCTGGGCGGCGCCCTCCGAACACAAGAAGACCACGAGGTCGCCCAGTTGGTCCGGGGTCACGAATTCCAGCGATGGCTGCTTTTCGGCCAGCAATCGGTGCTTGGCCTCGGCGACCGAAATGTTGTCGCGCTTCGCCAGATCGTCGATCTGCTTCTGGACCAAGGGGGTGAGCACCCAGCCCGGACAGACGGCATTGCAGGTAATGCCGCTCTGCGCGGTCTCCAGGGCCACGACCTTGGTGAGACCGAGAAGGCCGTGCTTGGCCGCCACATAGGCGGCCTTGTGGACCGAGGCGACGAGGCCGTGGGTGGAGGCGATGTTGACGATGCGGCCCCAGTTGCGCGCCCTCATCTGCGGCAGGGCCGCACGGATGGCATGGAAGGCGGCCGACAAGTTGATGGCGATGATCGCGTCCCACTTCTCGCGCGGAAAGGACTCGACCGGGGCGGTATGTTGGATGCCGGCATTGTTGACCAGGATGTCGACCCGGCCGAAGCGGCGGGTCGCCGCATCGACGAGGCGCGCGATCTCGGCCGGCTGGTTCATGTCGGCATTGTCGTAGTCGACCCCGACCTTGAACTCGTCGGCGATGCCGCTGCGCAAGGATGCGACCGAGCCCGCATCCCCCAAGCCGTTGAGCATGATGTCGGCTCCGGCCTTGGCCAGCGCCCGGGCGATCCCGAGGCCGATGCCGCTCGTCGAGCCGGTGACGATGGCGGTCTTGCCCTTCAGCATGACGTGTCCTCCCCTGGTTGCCTGGCGCTTTTTACACCCAAACGGCCGCCAGGACGAGCTTGGACGTGCGGCCCGCTCCGGGGCACAATGCCGGGATGAGCCGGACCACCGCCCTTCTCCTGGTCGCCGTCTTGTATGCGGCCCCGCTGCTGCACGTGCTGCTGTCGCCCTCGGCCGGGCCGTTCCGGCCGCCGCCAGGCGCCCGCTGCCCCCTGGGGCCGCGCACGGGTTGGCTGGTGCTGGTCCTGGTGCTGGGGCCGTTCGGTTGGCTCCTGTTCATGGCCCGCCGCCGGCGGCCGGCCCCGCCTAGCTCTTGAACCCGCCTATCTCTTGAACAGGCTGTCGGCGCCCGAGCGGTGCGTCTGCTTGGCCGCGATCGCCGCCCGCGCGCGCCCGATCTCGGCCTCGAGCTTGGCGATATACTCGTTGAGCTCGGAGATCGACAGCGGGGTCAGGTCCTGGGGCTTGTGCGGCGGCTTGCGGGGGTCGAGTTCATCGAGGTCCATGACTCCTCCTCGTTCGCGAACGACGGTGGTAAGTTTGCAGGCAGACGTCTAGACCTGCAACTCCAATCGCACCCCGGCGTTATGAGGCCAAGATGCCCGACTCCCTGCCGTCGACCATGACCGTCATCGAGATCGCCACCCCGGGCGGGCCGGAGGTGCTGGTCCCCACGACGCGGCCGATGCCCCGGCCCGGCCCGGGCGAGGTCCTGGTGCGGGTCGAGGCCGCCGGGGTCAACCGGCCCGACGTGCTGCAACGCTACGGCAAGTACCCGCCGCCGCCGGGCGCGCCGGACACCCCGGGCTTGGAGATCGCCGGCCGGGTGGTGGCGGCCGATACCGGCCTCGCCTGGCCCACGGCCGGCGAGGCGGTGTGCGCGCTCCTCGCCGGCGGCGGCTATGCCGAGTACGCGCTCGCCCCGGCGGCGCAATGCCTGCCGGTGCCGAAGGCCCTGTCGATGATCGAGGCGGCTGGACTGCCGGAGACGTTCTTCACGGTGTGGACCAATGTCTTCGAGCGCGGGCGCTTGCGGTCGGGCGAGGCGTTTCTCGTCCATGGCGGGGCGAGCGGCATCGGCACCACCGCGATCCAACTCGCCCGCGCCTTCGGGGCGCGCGTCTTCGCCACCGCCGGCACGGCCGAGAAATGCGCGGCGTGCGAACGGCTGGGCGCTACGCGGGCGATCAACTACCGCAGCGAGGATTTCGTCGCCGTCGTGAAAGAGCAAACCGGGGGCGAGGGCGTCGACCTCATTCTCGACATGGTGGGCGGCGACTATTTCGCGCGCAATATCGCGGTGCTGCGCACCGAGGGCCGGCTGGTGCAGATCGCCTTCTTGAAGTCGCCGAAGACCGAGATCAATCTCGAGCCGATCATGCGCAAGCGGCTCACCGTCACCGGCTCGACATTGCGCCCCCGCTCGGTGGCCGAGAAGGGCGCGATCGCCGCCGCGCTGCGGGCCAAGGTGTGGCCGCTCGTCGAGCGCGGCCAAATCAAGCCCGTCATCCATGCGACGTTTCCGCTCGCCGAGGCGGCGGCGGCCCACCGCCTGATGGAAGCGGACACCCATATCGGCAAGATCGTGCTGACGCTCGGCGGGTAAGTGCCTTTGACCGGCGCCCGCCCGACCTATATATACGCCGTTATATACGCCGTATCAAACGCGACAATTGCGCCGTCCTTGCGCCCGGCGGCCGGGTGCCGCTCGCGGCTTCGCCTGGAGGAATGATGGCCCTGCCTCTGATGCCGAAAGCCACCGCCGTGTGGCTGGTGGAGAGCACCGGATTGACGTTCGAACAGATCGCCGAATTTTGCGGCATGCACCCGCTCGAGGTGCAGGGCATCGCCGACGGCGAGGTCGCGATCGGCATCGTCGGTCTCGACCCGGTGGCCAACAACCAACTCTCGGCCGAGGATATCGCGCGCTGCGAGGCCGACCCCGCCTCGCGTTTGAAGCTCCTCGAATCGACCTTGCCGCAGCCCGAGGCCCGCACTCGCGGCGCCCGCTACACGCCGGTCTCCAAGCGCCAGGACCGGCCCGACGCGATCTCGTGGCTGATCCGTCACCATCCCGAACTCAGCGACCCCCAGATCAGCCGGCTCGTGGGCACGACCAAGGCGACGATCGAGAAGGTGCGCAACCGCACGCACTGGGACATCGCCAATATCAAGCCGCAGGGGCCGGTCGCCCTCGGCCTGTGCACCCAGGAGCAGCTCGACCAAGCGCTCGACCAAGCGCACCGGGTGGCCCAGCGCGCGCACAGCGAGTCCGAGCGCCAGGCGCGCCGCGCGGCCGGCGCGCTCGCCGCGGCCGCGGCCGCCAAGGCCGCGGATGCGCGCCAGGACGAAGTCGCGCCAGCCGAGCCGGCCAAGCAGCCGGCCCAAGAACCGGCGCCGCGCGAAGGCCCCGAAAAGCCGCCGGGCGAACCCCAGCCGGCGGGCTAGGGCTCCGAATCACGGGTCCGCCAAACGACGATCCGCCCTGCCCCGCTCGCTTGGCTCGCGATCTCTCCCGCCAGCGGGAGAGATGAGTTTCGGCGCTGCCCCGGCGCGCGCTGCGGCTGGTTCAAGGACGCGAGTTTCTTCAGGCGGCGGTCACCTTCAGGCCGTCCTTGGCGTAGCCGAGGGCCCGGAGGTCCGCGGCGATTTCGCCAAGGATGGCGGAGTCGTCGATGGTGGCCGGCGTCTTGAAGCTCTGCCCGTCGGCGATCTTCTGCATCGTCGAGCGCAGGATCTTACCCGACCGGGTCTTGGGCAGGCGCTTGACCACCACGGCGAGCTTGAAGAAGGCGACCGGGCCGATGCGCTCGCGGACCATCTGCACGACCTCGCGCGCGATTTCGGCATGGGGCCGATTGACGCCCGCCTTGAGCACGAGGAAGCCAAGCGGCACCTGGCCCTTGAGCTCGTCGGCCACTCCGACCACCGCGCATTCGGCCACGTCCTGGTGGGAGGATAGAACTTCTTCCATCGCCCCCGTCGACAGCCGGTGGCCGGCGACGTTGATCACGTCGTCGACCCGCGTCATCACGAAAATGTAGCCGTCCTCGTCGACGAACCCGGCGTCGCCGGTCTTGTAGTAGCCGGGATATTCGTCGAGATACGCCTGGCGATAGCGCTCGTCGGCGTGCCACAGGGTGGGCGAGTTACCCGGCGGCAGCGGCAATTTCCCGCACAAGGCGCCGATCTCGCCCGCCGGCAGCGGCCGGCCCTTCCCGTCCAGCGCCTCGATGCGCCAGCCCGGCACCGCCTTGGTCGGCGAGCCGGGCTTGACCGGCAAGCGAGCGAGCCCCATGCAGTTAGCCGCGATCGCCCACCCGGTCTCGGTCTGCCACCAGTGGTCGATGACCGGCACCTTGAGCCGCGTTTCGGCCCATTTGAGGGTGTCGGGGTCGAGGCGCTCGCCGGCCAGGAACAGCGTCTCGAAGCGCGACAGGTCGTAGTTCTTGATCAACTCGCCCTTGGGGTCCTCGCGCTTGATGGCGCGAAACGCGGTGGGCGCGGTGAACAACGCCTTGACCCGGTGCTCGGCGATCACCCGCCAGAAGGCGCCGGCATCGGGCGTGCCGACCGGCTTGCCTTCGAAGAGGATGCCGGTGCAGCCGCGCAGCAACGGCGCGTAGACGATGTAGGAATGGCCGACCACCCAGCCGACATCCGAGGCCGCCCAAAAGACGTCGCCCTGATCGACGTTGTAGATACCCTTCATGCTCCAGTTGAGGGCGACCGCGTGGCCGCCGTTGTCGCGCACCACGCCCTTGGGCTGGCCGGTGGTCCCCGAGGTGTAGAGGATGTAGAGCGGATCGGTGGCCGCCACCGGCACGCAGTCCGCCGGCTTCGCCGCCGCCATCGCCTCGTCCCAGTCGATGTCGCGCCCCTTGAAGAGCTCGCACGGCGCCATCGCCCGCTGCACGATGACGCACTTGTCGGGCCGATGGCGGGCGAGTGCAAGCGCGCCGTCGAGCAGCGGCTTGTAGGGCACGATCTTGGCGACCTCGATGCCGCACGAGGCGGAGACGACGACCTTGGGCGTGCAGTCGTCGATGCGCACGGCGAGCTCGTTCGCCGCGAAGCCGCCGAAGACCACCGAATGAATGGCGCCGATGCGCGCGCAGGCGAGCATGGCCACCGCCGCCTCGGGCACCATCGGCATGTAGACGATGACGCGGTCGCCCTTGCCGACGCCGAGGCCGGAGAGCACGCCCGCAAAGCGCGCCACGAGATCCTTGAGCTCGCGGTAGGTGAAGCTCTTGATGGTCCCGGTGACCGGCGAATCGTAGATCAGCGCCGCCTGGCCGGCGCGACCGCGTTCGACGTGACGATCGAGCGCGTTGTAGCAGCTATTGAGCTCGCCGCCGGGAAACCAGCGATAGAAGGGCGCGCGCGAGGACTCGAGGACCCGGTCCCATTTGCGGATCCAGTCGATGCCCTCGGCGACCTCGCCCCAGAACCCCTCGGGGTCGGCCAGCGAACGGGCGTGAACTTCGTCATATCGGCTGGTCATGTCGCCCCCCATGGTTTCGCGACGGCGCCGCAGTCTGCCGGCAAACCCCTGTCCTGCCAAGCCGGATCATGGCAGATTAGCGGCCGATCCATCGCGACGACGGACGGGGAGCCATGGCGCGCAAAGCCGGGTCGAACGCCAAAGCCGCCGCACCCAAGCGGGCCAAGCGCCGGTGGCGCGATCCTTACTCGGTCGATCTCGACCGCAAGGCGGCCAATTTCGCGCCGCTCACCCCGCTCGCCTTCCTGGCGCGCGCGGCCGCCGTCTTTCCTCGGCGCACCGCGATCGTCCACGGCGCGCACCGCCAGAGCTGGGCCCAGACCCATGCGCGCTGCCGGCGCCTCGCCTCGGCGCTGGCGCAAAATGGAGTGGGGCGCGGCAACACCGTGGCCGTCATGGCCCCCAACGTGCCCGCCGCCTACGAGGCGCATTTCGGGGTGCCGATGGCGGGCGCAGTGTTGAACGCTCTCAACATCCGGCTCGACGCCGCGGCGATCGCCTTCATGCTCGCCCACAGCGAGGCCAAGGTGCTGCTCACCGACAGCGAATTTGCCCCGGTCGTCAAAGCGGCGCTTTCCGGCTTGAAACGCAAGCCCAAGGTGATCGACATCGTCGATCCGGCGGGCCCCGGCGGCGAGCGGCTCGGGGACCGGGATTACGAGGCTCTCCTTGGCTCGGGCGACCCCGACTTCGCGTGGTCGCCGCCGGGCGAGGAATGGGACGCGATCGCGCTCAACTACACCTCGGGGACCACCGGCAACCCCAAGGGCGTAATCTACCACCACCGCGGCGCGGCGCTGAACGCGCTCGCCAACGTGCTGGTGTGGTCGATGCCCGCCCATCCGGTCTATCTGTGGACGCTGCCGATGTTCCATTGCAACGGCTGGTGCTTCCCGTGGACCATCGCCGCCATGGCGGGCACCAATGTCTGCCTGCGCCGGGTCGAGGCGCGGGCGATCTTCGGCGCCATCCGCGACCACGGCGTCACCCATTTCTGCGGCGCGCCCGTCGTCCTCAACCTGCTCATCAACGCCCCCGCAGGCGAGCGCGCGGGCATGGGCGCCCGGGTCGAGGTGATGACCGCCGCGTCGGCGCCGCCCGCCGCGGTGATCGAGAAGATGGAACGCATGGGCTTCCACATCACCCATGTCTACGGCCTCACCGAGGTCTACGGGCCGTCGGTCGTCTGCACCTGGCACGAGGACTGGAATGCGCTCTCCGCCGACGAGCAGGCGCGGCTGAAGGCGCGCCAGGGCGTGCGCTATCCCGTGTTGGACGGCCTCATGGTCGCCGATCCCAAGACGCTTTCCACCGTGCCCTCGGACGGCAAGACCATCGGCGAGGTGTTCATGCGCGGCAACATCGTCATGAAGGGCTACCTCAAGAACCCGAAGGCGACCCGCGCCGCCTTCAAGGGCGGCTGGTTCCACACCGGCGACCTCGGCGTCATGCACCAAGACGGTTACATCGAGCTCAAGGACCGGTCCAAGGACATCATCATCTCGGGCGGCGAGAACATCTCGACGATCGAGGTCGAAAGCGTGCTCTACCACCACCCGGCGGTGCTCGAGGCGGCGGTGGTGGCACGCCCCGACCCGCAATGGGGCGAGACCCCGTGCGCCTTCGTGACCTTGAAGGACGGCGCGAGCGCGGCGGAGGAGGAGATCATCGCCTTTGCCCGCCAACGCCTCGCCCGTTTCAAGGCGCCCAAGACCGTGGTCTTCGGGCCCTTGCCCAAGACCTCGACCGGCAAGATCCAGAAATTCGTCCTGCGCGAGCGGGCCAAGGCGCTGTAGGGAGCCGGCCGGGCGTATTGGAACGGGCGGGTCACAGACCCGCCCCTACCGTGACACAGCGTCGACCCTCTGTAGGGGCGAGGCGCTGCCTCGCCGGTTTATAAGCCGCCCGTCCGGGCTATGGCGCGCGAACACCGAGCGCCCACCATGCCGGGCCAAGTCGGATAGAATGCAAGTCGCCCCGAGATTCGAAACGTCTGGGCGTCATAAGCCATGGGAGCGATAGATGAAGAGTAGGAAAAGGAACGCTTCCGCCAAGACGCCGCGCAAGACCGCGCCGGCCGGCGCCGGCGCCCATGAGCTCGGCCGCGAGCCGTCGCCCGGACCGTCGCGGACACCGCTCGGGGCCCGGCTTCGAGCCATTCGGGCGCGTATCGTCGCCTCGGGTACGCCCTTATTCGCCACCTGGGAGGACGTGCACAAGGAGGTCGCCGAGCGTCGAGGCGAAAGGTCGTGACGGTCGCCTCGGTCGTCACTTACGTCGATGCGGATGTCCTGATTGCCGCGGCCCGCGCGTCGAGCCGCCTCCACCGCGCGGCCATCCGGATCCTCGACGATCCCGCCCGCATGTTCGTGGCGAGCGAGTTCCTGAGGCTGGAGGTCGTCCCGAAGCCCGCCTACGAGGGCCGGCGCGTCGAAGCCGAGTTCTACGAGGCGTTCTTCGAGGCGGTCAGCCGCTGGGCTGAGAACCTCGACGCCATCGTTCGCGACGCCCTCGCCCGAGCCATGACCAACGGCCTCGGCGCGATGGACGCCCTTCACGTCGCCGCGGCCATCGCGCTGGGCGCGGACGAGTTGATTACCGGTGAGCGCCCGGCCTCGCCGCTCAACCGGGTGACGGCCATCCGGATCAGAACGCTTTATGTCCCGCCCTTCGCCGCATAAACCGCAGGCATGTTCCTCGCAAACCAACCGACGGCCGACCTCACCGAATACCCTCGAGCACCGCGTCCTCGGCCGTGAAGGTCTCGCGCGACGCCGACACCGAGAGCCGCCAGATCGCCGATCCCGTCCGGACGCTCATCGCCTTTGTCCGCCAACGCCTCGCCCGTTTCAAGGCGCCCAAGACCGTGGTCTTCGGGCCCTTGCCCAAGACCTCGACCGGCAAGATCCAGAAATTCGTCCTGCGCGAGCGGGCCAAGGCGCTGTAGGGGGCCACGCAAGCAGTGTCTCGACGGTTCTGCAAAATCGTGTAGGAGGGGCGGTCATGGTAGGTCCGGTGGCCGCGGCCCTGGCATGACCATTGCCCTGAGAGCTATCGCTGTCGCCTCGATCTCTCGGACCCAGGCGGCGGCTTCGGCGACCGCCGGTTCGGGCGGCAGGCTCGGCGGGTCGTCGGTCGGATACCGATAGGCAGTCGCATAATGGGTGAGGCGTGCAAGGCCGTGAAGCCGCGGACCGAATGCAAGATCGTCAGGCAGATGAGCCGCCAACTCCCCGATGTTGTGGGTGAACGGCACTTCGATTCCCAGTCCGGCGAGGACGGCCTTCGCGAGCTTCTCGGCCGTCTGCTGGCAGTGATAGGCAGCCATCGCGGTGGTTGGCTCGGGCCCGAACAAGCAGTTGCGGGTGGCCTTGACGTCGGCCGCGACCACGTCGAGCCAGGGCCGGACGGCCTCAGCGTTCATAGACCAGCGTGCCGCGCAGCCACGCCGACCGGCTCAGCGTGCCGGGCACGTATTTTTTCCTCTCGAAGATCGATCGTCGGCAGGGGATGACGTCGGCGGCCACTCCGGCGCCACGGGTCGCTTCGTAGGCGGCGACCATGTTGATGCGCTCGCGCGGCGCATCGTCGGGCATGATCACGAGGAGGTCGTAATCGCTGTCCGGTCGCGCGCGGCGCTCGGCGCGGCTGCCGAAAAGGAACAGGGCCTCGGGGTCGAGCGCCGGGACGATGCGGGCCAGGAGCTTCTGCAATGCCTCCGGCAGAGGCTCGGTGTTCGGTGCGGTCAATGTCATGGGCCGATGCTTCGCAAGGACAATCGAGTTACCGACGCAAAGTTTACCACCATCACACGGCCGCGCCTCCTCAAAACGTACCCTCGAGCACCGCGCCCTGCGCCGTAAGGGTGGCGCGCATCGCCGGCACCGAGAGCTGCCGGATCGCCGTGCCCGCCGCCTTGCCCATCGCCATGTACGTCCCCATCACTCGCGCCGAGTCATGCGCCTCCTCGCGTCGCCGGCAGCTACCGGCCGGCGACGAGCAGGTTCGAGACGTTCTTCAGTAGGAGGCAGCCCAACGGGATGTCGTAGGACCCACCGTCCTTGATCATCTCGTGCCGGGGCTGGTTGCCCACCCCCCGTGCACGTCGAGCTCGTGGCAGCCCTTGGCGGTGCCGTCGGGCCGCTTGCGGCCTTCGTGCGCACCGTGGACGTGGTTCCCCGACCGATCGACGAGGCCGGGATCGAAAATGTTGTCCCCCTGCTCAAGACCACGAGCCGGCGGCGACCCCAAAAAACAACGCCGCCTGCCCGGTGGAAGGCCCGCCGGCAGCGGCGATCGGTCGCTTGTCCCGGCCGGCAGGGCGCCGGCCGGAGGGCTATCGCGTGATGCGCGAAATCTCGTCCTTGATGCGTAGCTTCTCGCGTTTGAGCTGGGTCAAGTGGACGGAATCGGGAAGCGGTCGGTGGCTCTCTTCTTGGATGTCATGGTCGAGCTTGGCATGTTTGGCCTTGAGGGATTCCACACGATCTTCCTTGGTCATCCTTCGTTCTCCCGATAGCGGCCGCACTGCGCACCACGATACGCCTTTGCCGCCGCCTTGCCAAGCGTAGAAACCCTGCCTGGGGCCCATGGGGCGACTCGCTTGGTTGGTATAACCAATTGATACAGCGATACTATTTTAATTTTATCCGGGGTCGCCGGGGGCCTGGCAGCGCCTTGAGGATGGCCGCCAGCGCCGCCTGGTCGGCGGCGTCGGGTCGGATGCCGAGCGCGGCCAAATAAGCCTCCAAATTGGCCCGGCCGAGGGCGGTGGGGTCCGTGGCCTTGGCGGGGGGCGGCCGCTTGGGGCGACGCGCCCACAGGACCAGCTGCTCGTGATGTTCGGCCTCGAGCTCAAGGGTCTTGATCGCTTCGCGCAGCCGCCGGATTCGGGCGGCGAAGGGGGAAGCAGGGTGGCCCTCGAGGGCCCGCTTGAGGCGCCGGCGGGCGGTGCGCAAGGGGCCGACGACCCCGCCCTGCCACGCCGAGGTGGCCGCGACCAGCGTCGCCATATCGGCGGCCGCGAGGGCGCCTGGCCCCTTGCGCGCCGCCCACAGGCAAAACAACAACAGGTTGACATCGAGCCCATGCCGGTCCTGGAGGGCGAGGCAAGCCGGCGCCACCCCGGGCCGGGTGTAAAGGGCGAGGGAAAAGTCCCACAACGGGCAGCGTGGAAAAGCCGCCATCAGTCGCCGAGACAGATGCCGAGCGCGCGCGCCGTGCGCACGAACGGTCCTTCCGGGTCGACGGCCTGAAATCGCTCGATCGCCTCGGCGAGCGGCACGTCGATTACCTCGCGGTTCCACCACGCGACCATGCGATCGAACTTGCCGGCGGCGATCAGGTCGACGGCATGAACGCCGATCATCGAGGCGAGCAGCCGATCGCGGGCGATGGGCGGGCCGCCGCGCTGGACGTGGCCGAGCACCGTGACCCTGGTCTCGGCGCCGGTTGCTTGCGCGATGATTTCGCCCAAGTGGCGGCCGATTCCGCCGTAGCGCGTCTCTCCGCCCGGACCGCGGACGGTCACGGCCGCGCCGACTTCGGTCTTGACCGCCTCGGCAACCACCACCAGCGCGAAGTTGCGGCCGTCCGCCTTCAACCGGTCGATCTTGGAGCGGATGCTGTCGAGCCGCCACGAAATTTCGGGGATCAGCACCACGTCGGCGCCGCCGGCGATGCCGGCGGCGATCGCGATATGCCCGGCATCGCGGCCCATGACCTCGAGGACCATGACCCGGCTGTGGCTGGCAGCCGTCGGTTGCAGCCGGTCGAGGGCCTCGGTGGCCACCATGACGGCGGTCTCGTAGCCGAGCGAGGCCTCGGTCAAGCCAAGGTCGTTGTCGATGGTCTTGGGGATGCCGACCAGGTTGAGGCCGCCCTGGCGGGCGAGCCGCCGCAGGATGCGAAAACTGCCGTCGCCGCCGATGCCGATGACCGCGTCGAGGGCGAGCTGGCGACAGCCCTCGATCACCTCGCTCGAACGGTCGATGTCGCGCCCGTCGGGCATCGGGAACGCGAAGGGGTCGCCCTTGTTGGTAGTGCCGAGGATCGTCCCGCCCATGCGCAGGATGGCTCCCGTCGTCGCGCCGCGGTCGAGTTCCTCGGCGTCGAGCGGGCGGGAGAGGAGGCCGGCGGTCCCGTTGCGGATGCCGATCACCCGCCAGCCGTAGGTGCCGATGGCGCGCTGGACGACGGCGCGGATGACCGCGTTGAGGCCGGCGCAATCGCCGCCGCTGGTCAGCAAGCCGATACGCATGACTCGAGTCTCCCTGGCTGGTTTTTCAGATCGTCGCGAGAACGTCTCTCATCTGGCTTGTTTTTCAAATGGTTAGTAATATGTCCGACAGTCGGCCGCCCGCCCCAGCACGGCTTTTGCTTCGCCGCGCGGCAAAAATTTGATATAGTGCGAATTCGACAGCCACGAAACCAGGGGTCCGATGGACGAGGCGACCCGAAAGGCCCTCGAACGCACGCTCGCCGATCTCAAGGTCGAGCACCGCGATCTCGACGACGTGATCGAGAGATTGCGCGAACAGCGTCCTTACGACCAGCTTCAGGTCCAGCGCCTGAAGAAGCGGAAGCTCTTGCTCAAGGACCAGATCGCGCAGATCGAAAGCCGGCTCCTGCCCGACATCATCGCCTAAGAACTGGGCATCGCCCCCGCGCCGGTCTTCAGGGAGCGGTCGGCGCGCCTTTCTTTTGCGCGTACATGGCGCGATCGGCCTCGGCCAGCACCCGCGAGGCATCGTCGCCGCCGCGGAAGGAATAGAGCCCGTAGGAGATCGTCAGCGCGATCCGCGTCCCCTCCCATTCGATCGGCTGGCTGTCGATCGCTGCGGCCAGCGCCGCCGCCTTGTCCTGTGCCGTCTTTTGGTCGGTATAAGCGAGGATGACGCCGAACTCGTCGCCGCCGAGCCGGCCGACGAAGTCCGAGTCGCGCACGCTGCGGACCAGCAGCTCGGCGACATGCGCCAGCACCGCGTCGCCGGCCGCATGTCCGTGGGAGTCGTTGATCCGCTTTAGCCCGTTGACATCGAAATAGATCACGCTCGACGGCATGTCGTAGCGTTCGGCGTAGGACATCGCGCGCGACAATTGGCGCACGAAGGCGCGCCGGTTGGCAACCGGCGTCAGCGTGTCCTGATCGGCCAGCTGTTCGAGATAGGCGATCCGCGCCTGGTTTTGCTGGAGCTCGCGGCGCAGCTTCTCGACTTCCGCCATCAGCGCCATGATCGCGGCGCGCACCTGGGGCGTGAACTCCGACTCCGGAATATTCATGACCGTGGCGACATCCGGCCTCGCCGCCGCCGGGGCGGCGGTTGCGGCTCGCTTGACCGCCGGCCTGGCGGCGCTGACGCCGGTGACCGGAATGGGATCGCCGATTTTCATCTGCGTCGATCTCGACCCCTGTTGGCTCGACCGATGTTGGCTCGACCCATGTTGGCTCGACCCATGTTGGCCACCGCCCATCCCCCCGCCAGAGGGGCCGGCGCGCCGATATTAGCCGTCTCTAACCCTAGCGCCAAACGGGTTAACGAAACCCTGTCGCCGGAACCACGGCGGGCGCGGCCGATTGCGCACTCCCCCGCCGCCCCTATAATGGCGCCTTTTCGGCCTGCATGGCGAAACGATGGGGGGCGAGGGATGGGTAGGAGGCCGGCGGTCGGCATCATCATGGGCAGCCGGTCCGACTGGAAGACCATGCGCCACGCCGCCTTGACGCTTGCGGCGCTCGGCATCGGGTGCGAGACCCGCGTTGTTTCGGCGCACCGAACGCCGCGCCGCCTTTACGAATACGCGAGTTCGGCCCGGGGGCGCGGCCTCAAGCTGATCATCGCCGGGGCCGGCGGCGCCGCACACCTCCCCGGCATGACCGCGTCTCTCACGCCCCTCCCCGTGCTCGGCGTCCCGGTCGAAAGCCGCTCGCTCAAGGGGCTCGACAGCCTGCTGTCGATCGCCCAGATGCCGGCCGGTATCCCGGTCGGCACGCTGGCCATCGGCAAGGCCGGCGCGATCAACGCCGGGCTCCTGGCGGCGGCGGTCCTCGCGCTCGACGATCCCAAGATCGCCCGCGCGCTCGCAGCCTGGCGGACTCGCCAGACGCGCGCGGTCGGCCTGTCCCCGGTCGCCCGCACCAGGCCGACCGCACGCAAGTCGGCCCGCGGACAGCAGGCCAGGTGATCCCACCCGGCTCCGCGATCGGCATCCTGGGCGGCGGCCAGCTCGGTCGCATGCTGGCGCTCGCCGCCGCCCGGCTCGGCTATCGCTGTCATGTGTGGAGCCCGGAGCCCGGCGCGCCAGCCACTCAGGTGGCGACGGCCTCGACCATCGCGCCCTATGGGGACCGCGCCGCCTTGGCCTCCTTCGCCGGCGCCGTCGCCGTCGCCACCTACGAGTTCGAGAACCTCCCCTACGACGATGTGGCGGCGCTATCCGCGCTCGTGCCCGTCCGCCCGCATCCCGAGATCCTGCGCATCGCCCAGGATCGGCTCGAGGAGAAGCGCTTTCTCGCCCGCATCGGCGTCGCCACGACCCCGTTCCGCGAGGTCGTCGCCGCGGGCGATCTCGCCCGGGCGGTCGACGAGCTGGGGCGTCCGGCGGTGCTCAAGACTGCGCGGCTCGGCTACGACGGCAAGGGGCAGGTGGCGATCCGTGCCGACACCGGGCTCGAGGAGGCGTGGGCGGCGCTGGGCGGCGAGCGCGCCGTCCTCGAAACGCATGTCGATTTCGCCTGCGAGATCTCGGTCATCCTCGCCCGCGGCCCGGGCGGCGAGGAGGCCTGCTACGCGCCGGTCCTGAACCGGCACCTGCACCACATCCTCAAGGAGACGATCGCGCCGGCGCCGATCGCGCCGGAGACGGTGGCCAAGGCCAAGGATATCGCGCGGCGCATGGCCGGCGCGCTCCAGCTCGAGGGCCTGCTCGCCGTGGAAATGTTCGTCGCCCGCGACGGCGCCCTGCTCGTCAACGAACTCGCGCCCCGGCCGCACAACTCCGGGCATTGGACGATCGATGCCTGTATCACCAGCCAGTTCGAGCAGGCGGTGCGGGCGATCTGCGGCCTGCCGCTCGGCAGCGTCGAGCGCCATGCGGACGCGGTGATGACCAACCTCCTCGGCGAGGAGGCGAGCGGCTGGCACGAGATCCTCAAGGATCCCGCCGCCAAGCTGCATCTCTACGGCAAGGCCCACGCCAGACCCGGCCGCAAGATGGGGCACGTCACCCGGCTGTCGCCGCGCACGGGCTCTTAGGACCGGCCGAACCTGCCGCCGAACAGCGACCACGGCTTGAGCAAGCCGGCGAGCCTGCTTCCCAGGTCGCCGAGCGCGGTCGGGACCCGCATCACATCGGCGATGCGCCGGTCGAGGAACGCCCAGGTATCGGCGGCGCCCGCGGAGCGGTCGTCGAGCCAATACAGGAGGGTGACGCCGTAGACGCCGGCCAACAGCGCGCGCTTGGTATAGAAATTGAAATCGGTCGCGGTGTCGCCGGCCGCGTACCAGATCGCATCGACGGTTCGCCACAGCGTGGCGGCGGCGCGGGGCGCGTTGTGCGGCAAGCCGAGGAGGCCGAGCGCGCGGCGCACGGCCTCGCGATGGCGCGCCTCGCCCTCGAGCCGCGCGCGAACCGCGATCGCGATGCGCTCGCGGACCTTGACCCCCGCCAGATCGCGGCGGCCAAGCGCCTGCATCATCTCCCGGTCGGCGCGCGCGCACCAGAATTCGACCGCTTCGAGCGGGCCGCCCGGAAACACGCGCAGCGCCATCGCCGGGTCGAATCCCCCCTCGCGCGCCCCTTGCTTGAGCGCGCCCAGCGTCCAGCCGTCGAAGGGCACGTGCACCAGCGCCGCCTCGAGCACGGCAAGGCGCGCCTGCTCGCGATCGAAGGCCGGCTCGCCGCCGGCCGCCCGCTCACTCCTTGGCGACGTCATCGGGAGCCCCGATCCCTTTGCGCAAATCGTCGACGAATCCGAACAGCGACAGATCGGTGATCCGCATCGGATAGAGGATGCCGTCGAGGTGATCGCATTCGTGCTGGACGACCCGGGCATGGAAGCCCGCGGCGATCCGTTCGATGGTTTCGCCCGCCGGGCTCACGCCCCGGTACTCGATCCGCAGGTACCGCGGCACGGCGCCCATCAGGCCGGGAAGCGATAGGCAGCCTTCCCAGCCCACGGCCTCCTCCTCGCCGATCGGCGCGAAGACCGGGTTGATCAGCACGGTCGAGTCGACCGGCGCGTCCTCGGGCGCGCCGGTGACCCGGCTTAGGGGCACGCGGAAGATGACCACGCGCAACGGCACATAGACCTGCGGCGCCGCCAGCCCGGCGCCGTCGGCGTCCTCCATCGTTTCGGCCATGTCGGCAATGAGGCGCCGGATCTCGGGCGCGCTCGGGTCCGGGACTTCCTCGGCACGGCGGCGAAGGACCGGATGGCCCATGCGGGCGATCTTGAGGATGGCCATGAGGGCTAAGCAGGTTTCTGTAGGCGGAACCACAACGACCCCCTCCAGGGGGCGATGTCCATTGACATCGGGTGGCGAGCGTGAGCCGAGCCGCGCGAGGCGCTGCCTCGCGAGGAACAGCGCCGAATTGGGTTGCGCCGGCCCCTCACCCGCCGCTGCGCGGCGACCTCTCCCCACGGGAGAGGTGAAGCGATCGATCTCACGGCATCATCCGAGCGGTCATAAGCGTGGCCGGCCTTATGCATCAATGCTTAGTATGCGGGGCCCGGCGGCCCAGGTAAAGTGCCCCCGCCGACCCATCCGGAGGTCGGCCGTCAGGTAGGTGGCCCGCAAGAACGCGGACGGGTCTCGGTTGACCGCGGCCACGTTGGGGTCGCCCTCAGCAATCACGCCCAAGTCGATAGAGAAGACCGCCTCAGTCAGCGCATTCGATTCAACGTCGGGGTGCAACCTCACCCACGCAGTCCTGCGATGACAGGCCCTCGTGCTCATGAGCTGTCTCCCCGCTCACCGGATAGGACTCCGGTCATTCGGGTCATTTTCAGCTCGTTTTCGGTTCGTTTGGGCCAGCCTCTGAGCTGGCGATCACCGCGGTGGCCCAGGCGACCACCCGCTCGGCGAGACGGATGGCTTCTTCCACATCCGCCGGTGCGATTTCCTCCCGGTGGCTCGGATAGTGGGTTGCTACCGCGTAGGGGGTCAGTGACCCGGCACGGCTAACATCCGGTGGCACGAGAAGTCCGCCCTGCTCAGCGATTTCGAGTAACTCCTCGATGTCGTGGCTCAGGGGAAATTCAACCCTTCGAGCAAGAAGAACTGCCTTCAACCCCTTTTCGGCCGCCTGTTGAGCATGGAAGCAAACCTGCTCAGGCAGGATTTCCTGGCGATCTCTGGCCAGGCGAGCCAGGTTGAGGTCGCTCTCGGCATGGGCCAGCCAATCCTCCGGTGAACCAGGAGGTGGTCGCTTACCCGTTGGCGTCATAGACCACCTTTCCATGCCGCAGGGCCTCTCGATAAATCAGGCCCGGTTGACCAGCCAGTTCCTCCAGCCTCTTTTCCGAGACGACCAGAATATCCATGGGCATCCCGATCCCCCGCAGCGCCCGCCGGATGCGGACGCTCTCTTTGCGCGGGCTTTCCATTTCATCTCCTGTGACAACCAGGATGTCGAGATCGCTGTGGATGTTTGCCTCGTCACGCACGGCGGAACCGAACAGGATCACCTTGCGCGGCTGCGCGATGCTGATGATCCGTTTGACCGCGGCATCGATCTTTTCGGGTGTGACGGCCCAAGATACGCTCATGCTTCACTCCTGCGGTCCTACAATGGCATGGCCGACGCTTCTATCAACGCCCGCCAGTTGGCGAGCAATTTGCCCAGGGCGGCCTGCTCGGATGCCGTGGTGGTCACGAGAGGTTGGGCCTCGTCCGTCTACCCCTTAAGCCGGGCGGCGGACAGAGCCTGCGCCACCAGGCTTAGCCGCTCGAGGAACCTCGCAGCATTCGCCCGCGCCAGGCTATTCCGCTTCTCGTCTGGCCCGTTTCCAGGTCGGAACCGATCGGCGGGAACGAGGGAAGCGTAGACGGCTGCCCGGCACGCAACCAAAGGCCGCCTCGCCCATCATCGGTGGAGGACGGAAAGCCAGCACTTTGCATGGCGAGCACCGGAGCTGCGACGGCTCTCGTTGCTCGCTTCACTACCAATCGCCTGGATAGGCAGGTAATCCTCAATGAGGCGCCGATCATCCCTCATTGTGAACTCTGGAAGATATTGTTTTGGTCGAGCTTCGGCAACAGTTGGTCCTGACGGCTCGGAAGGCGACCTTGCAGCAGAATCTCTCTCCAATCCTTCTGCCTGGTGGAGGAGACGGCAACGAGAATCTCGGCACTAGTCCGTTCGCCCCAAACTTTATGGTCTCGCACGACCCGGATCATCTTCCGGATGCGTTCCCAGATGCTCGGCTCGATCTCCGCCCATAACGGCCGATCCTTCGGCCACTCGCTTGCCTGGTACTTCGTGAGTGTGTTGAGAAGGAGTGCAACTGCGCGCGCTAACTCCTCCGTCCAAATGATCATCGCCGACGCCCTGCACAAGCGGTACGCTCGCAGGTGGCTGTCGGGGATCGTTTCCGGAGTCGCCACGAGTCGTTCCTCGATCCGATCAATACCCCTTCGGCAATGAGGCGCCGGATCTCGGGCGCGGCCGGGTCCTCGACTTCCTCGGCACGGCGGCGGAGGACCGGATGGCCCATGCCGGCGATCTCGAGGATGGCCATGGGCGCCAGTATGGAGGCCGCGGCGCCCGAGGTAAAGCGGGGTGGACGCGGGCTCTGGGGCGCTACCCCGCGCCCCTTCCCAAGGCCGATCCGGCCGTGCTAGAAACCCCTCGCGTGGGCGAAGGGCGACCCCTTGAGGGTTGCGTGCGCCCCCTTGTTCCCGACCCCCGATCGACCCCGCTGCCAAAGAAAGGAGATCGTTTCGCCCGTGCAAGTCATCGTCCGCGACAACAACATCGACCAGGCCCTGCGCGCGCTCAAGAAGAAAATGCAGCGCGAGGGCATCTTCCGTGAAATGAAACTCCGCCGCCATTTCGAGAAGCCCTCCGAGCGCAAGGCGCGGGAGAAGGCCGAGGCCGTGCGTCGCCTGCGCAAGCTGCAACGAAAACGCATCGAGCGCGAAGGCTGATAACGCCCAGCCCGGCGCAATCGCGCCGTAAGACCATCGGCGCCGCTCACAGCTCCTTGCAGATGCCCTCGACCACGTGCTTGGCATCGCCGAACAGCATCATGGTGTTGTCGCGGTAGAACATGTCGTTGTCGATCCCGGCATAGCCGGTCGCCAGCGAGCGCTTGACGAACAACACGGTCTTGGCCTTCTCGACATCGAAGACCGGCATGCCATAGATCGGCGATTTGGGGTCGGTCTTGGCGGCGGGGTTGGTCACGTCGTTGGCGCCGATCACGAAGACGACGTCGGTCTGCCCGAAATCGCGGTTGATATCCTCGAGCTCGAACATCTCATCGTAGGGCACGTTGGCCTCGGCGAGCAGGACGTTCATGTGGCCCGGCATGCGCCCGGCCACGGGATGGATGGCGTAGCGCACCGCCACGCCCGCCTCCTTGAGCCTGTCGCCCATCTCGCGCAGCGCGTGCTGGGCCTGCGCCACCGCCATGCCGTAGCCCGGCACGATGATCATCGAGCTCGCGTTCTTGAGGATGAAGGCCGCGTCCTCGGCGCTGCCCGACTTCGCCGGGCGCTGCTCCTTGTGGCCCGCCGCTTGCCCGCCGCCCTCGGTGCCGAAGCCGCCGAGGATGACGTTGAAGATCGAGCGGTTCATCCCCTTGCACATGATGTAGCTCAGAATCGCGCCCGAGGAACCGACCAGCGCGCCAGTGACGATCAACAGGCTGTTGTGGAGCGTGAAGCCGATGCCGCAGGCGGCCCAGCCGGAATAGGAGTTGAGCATCGAGATGACGACCGGCATGTCGGCGCCGCCGATCGGCACGATCAGGAGGAAGCCGAGCGCCAGCGAGAGGGCGACCAGGACCCAGAAGGCGAAGGGCAAGCCCGATGCGGCGAACCACGCGGCGGTGGCGACGATGAGGACGCCCAGGAGCGCGTTCAAGGAGTGCTGGAGGGGGAATACGAGCGGCGCGCCCGAGACCAGGGCCTGGAGCTTGGCGAAGGCGACCACCGAGCCGGTGAAGGTGACGGCGCCGATCGCCGTGCCGATGCTCATCTCGATGAGGCTTGCGGTCTTGATCGCGCCGGGCGCGCCGATCCCGAACGCGGCCGGCGCGTAGAGCGCGGCGGCGGCAACGAACACGGCGGCGAGCCCGACCAGCGAGTGGAACGCCGCGACGAGCTGCGGCAGCGCGGTCATCGGGATGCGGAGCGCGATGAAGGTGCCGACCGCGCCGCCGATGACGATGCCGGCGAGGATCGTGCCGAGCCCCGCCATCCCCGGCGCCAGCAGCGTCGTCAGGACCGCGATCGCCATGCCGACGACCCCGTAGGCATTGCCGCCCCGCGCGGTCTCGGGGCTCGACAGGCCGCGCAGCGCCATGATGAAACACATCGCCGAGGCGAGATACAGGAGGGCCGCCAAGTTCGCGTTCATGCTCGCCCCCTATTTCTGCTTTTTCCGGAACTTGCCGAGCATGCGCTGGGTGATGACGAAGCCGCCGAAGATGTTGACCGAGGCCAGCGTCACGGCGAGGAAGCCCATCGCCTCGGCAAACCCGACCCGGCTGGTCCCGGCGGCCAGCAGCGCGCCGACGACGATCACGCTCGATATCGCGTTGGTCACCGACATCAGCGGCGAATGCAGCGCCGGCGTCACCCGCCAGACGACGTAATAGCCGACGAACACGGCGAGCGCGAACACCGTGATGGCCATGGTGAGCGCATCCCCGCCCACGGGCGCGGTGCTCTCGGCCAACCGCGCGGCCTGCTCGGCGAGCGAGCGGCTCTTGGCGGCGAGCGCGGCGGCGTCGGCGGCGAGCCTGGCGGCATTGTCGATGACGATCGCCGGGTCCATGGTGTCATCCTCCTGCCGAAGGCGTGGGTTCGGGTTCGGGCTCGGGCGCCAAGGCCGGGTGGACGATCCGGCCGTCGCGCGTCAGCAGCGTCGCTTGGATGATCTCGTCTTGCGGGTCGATCTTGAGGGTCTTCGTCTTCGCATCGACGATCAGGCCGAGGAAGGCCAGCAGGTTGCGGGCATAGAGCGCGCTCGCATCGACGGCGATGCGGCTCGGCATGTTCGAATACCCGATGAGCTTGACGCCGTGCTTGACCGCCACCCGGCCCGGCTCGGTCAAGGGACAATTGCCGCCGGCCTCGACCGCCAAATCGACGATCACCGCGCCCGGCTTCATCGATTTCACCATCTCCTCGGTGATCAGCACCGGCGCCGGCCGGCCCGGGATCAGCGCCGTGGTGATGACGATGTCCTGCTTCTTGAGCGTCTCGGCGATCAGCGCCGCCTGTTTCCGCTTGTAGTCCTCCGACATCTCCTTGGCATAGCCACCGGCGGTTTCGGCCTGCCGCGCCTCCTCCGCGTCCACCATGACGAAGGCGGCGCCGAGGCTCTCCACCTGCTCCTTAGCGGCGAGCCGCACATCGCTCGCCGACACGATCGCGCCCAAGCGCCGCGCCGTGGCGATCGCCTGCAGCCCGGCGACGCCCGCGCCCAGCACCAGCACGCGGGCCGGCGGCACGGTGCCGGCGGCGGTCATCATCATCGGGAAGGCGCGGCCGAACTCGGCTGCCGCGTCGACCACCGCCTGGTAGCCGGCCAAGTTCGACTGCGAGGACAGGACGTCCATGGCTTGCGCACGGGCGATGCGCGGCAGGAGCTCGAGCGCGAACGCGGCGATACCGGCCCGCGCATAGTCCCCGACCTGGTCGCGGTTCCGGTACGGGTCCAGCATGCCGATGAGCACGGCCCCGCGCTTCAAGAGGCCGAGCTCGTCGGGCCCGCCTTCGGCGCGGTCGAGCAGGCGCTGGACCTTGAGCACGATATCGCCGGGGGCGAGCGCCGCTGCCGCGTCCTCGGCGATCGTCGCCCCGGCCGCGGCGAAGGCCGCATCGGGCATCGATGCCCCCGCCCCCGCCCCGGTCTCGACGATGACGTCGAGGCCGAGGAGGCCAAGACGCTTGACGGTGTCGGGCGAGGCCCCGACCCGCGCCTCGCCGGCGCGGCGCTCCTTCGGAATGGCAAGTTTCATGGGGCGCGCCTGAGGGTGGTTGGTGCCGCCACAATGCCAACCGGCATGAGCTTTGCCAAGGGGTTACCTCGGTTCTGCGATTTTAGTTTGCGTCGGCGCGGGGGGAATGCCCCGCCGGTTTCAACCCGGCCCCGCGGGCGGGTCGCCGGACCCGCCCCTAATTGGGCGGGGCCAGGCGCGCGGCCTTGAGCGCCGCTGCCTGTTGGCGGGCGAGGCGATCCGGATCGAAATCGTCGATGAGCTGGTGGAATTCGCGGTGCCAGTTGATCTCGGCCTTGAGGTGCAGGAACACCGAGCCCAGGCCGATCGCCGCGCGATCCATGAGCACGAACTCGCGCGGCGGGGTGACCGGTCCGAGCCGGCGCAGCTTGCTGTGCACCTTCTCCGCGACCTCGCGGCCGTAGACTCCGGTATTGGTCTCCTCGATCAGCCGCGTGCGGTCTTCCATGAGCGGCGCATAGACGAACGCGGCCCACAGATTGAGCGTGTCGATCACGTCCCGAGACAGGTTCTTGAAGCCCCAGGTCTCGTAGGCGTGCACGGCAAGGTCCCGGTCGGCGGTCTTGAGCGCGCGGTAGAGGTCGATGACGCCTTTCACGAAGTGCGGCGCGAAGACGCGGATGCAGCCGAAATCGAGCAGGTTGACGCCGCCGTCCGCGCGCACCGTGTAGTTGCCGAGATGGGGGTCGCCGTGGATCACGCCGCAGTCGTAGAAGGGGACGTACCAGGCGCGGAACATGTTGCGCGCCACCCGGTTGCGCAACGCCACGGGGGCGCCCTTGATCTCCAAGAGTTTGGCGCCGTCGAGCCAGGTCATGGTGAGGAGCCGCGCGCTCGACAGCTCGGCGGCGATCTCGGGCACCCGCACGCCCTTTTCCCGGCGCAGCATGTAGGCATAGAGCCGCAAATGCCGGGCCTCGCGCTCGTAGTCGAGCTCCTCGCGCAGGCGGGCCGAGATCTCGGCATGAATTTCGGCGGTCGAGACCGCGCGGTCGTAGCGCTCGAAAACCGCGAACACGAGCCGCAGCTGCCGGAGGTCGGCTTCGACCGTCGAGCGCATGTCGGGGTACTGGAGCTTGCAGGCCAGCCGCGTGCCGTCGAGCGCCACCGCCCGGTGCACCTGGCCGAGCGAGGCGGCGGCGGCGGCCTCGCGCTCGAAGCTCGTGAAGCGCGCTTGCCAGTCGCGCCCAAGCTCGCTCGCCATGCGGCGCTTGACGAACGGCCAGCCCATCGAGGGCGCGTTCGACTGCAGGTGGACGAGCTCGCGGACGTATTCGTCGGGCAGCGTATCGGGAATGGTCGCCATCAGCTGCGCCACCTTCATGAGCGGCCCCTTGAGGCCGCCGAGCGCTTGGCGCAGCTCGCCCGCGTGCCGGTCGCGGTCGATCCCGATCCCCAACACGCGCTCGGCGCCGAGCCGCAAGCCCAGCCCGCCCACCGCGGCGCCGACCCGGGCGTAGCGCCTGACTCTGCCGGCTAGCGTATTCCGTTCCTGATCGGCCATCGGCCTCGGCCCTACGCCATATCCTCCAATTCGTCGATCAACCCTTCGATGATCGAAAGGCCGGCGCGCCAGAAGGCGGGGTCGGCCGCGTCGAGGCCGAAGGGGGCGAGCAGCTCCCGGTGCCGTTTCGTGCCGCCGGCGCGCAAGAGGTCGAGATACTTGTCCGCGAACCCCGCGGGCGCGCGGCGATAGGCGGCGTAGAGCGCGTTCACCAGGCAGTCGCCGAAGGCATAGGCGTAAACGTAGAACGGAGAGTGGATGAAATGCGGGATGTAGGCCCAATAGACCCGGTATTCGTCGTCGAGCGCGATCGCCGGCCCCAGGCTCTCGCCCTGCACCGCCATCCACATCTCGCCGATCCCGGCGGGCGTAATCTCGCCCCCGCCGCGCGCCTCGTGCAGGCGCCGTTCGAACTCGACGAAGGCGATCTGGCGGACCACGGTGTTGAGCATGTCCTCGACCTTGGAGGCGAGCATCGCCTTGCGGCGCCGCTGGTCGCGCTCGGCGTCGATCAGCCGGCGGAAGGTCAGCATCTCGCCGAACACCGAGGCGGTTTCGGCGAGCGTGAGCGGCGTGTCGGCCATCAGCGGCCCCTGGCCGGCGGCGAGCACCTGGTGCACGCCGTGGCCGAGCTCGTGGGCGAGCGTCATCACGTCGCGCGTCTTGCCCTGGTAGTTGAGCAGTAGATAGGGGTGAACCGCGGGCACGGTCGGGTGCGCGAAGGCGCCCGGCGCCTTGCCGGGCCTCAACCCGGCATCGATCCAGTCGTGGTCGAAGAACCGGCGGCCGATCGCCGCCAGCGCGGGCGAGAAGGCGTCATAGGCGCCGAGCACGCTGTCGCGCGCGCTCGGCCACGGGATATGGGCGTTGTCGGCCTTGGGCAGGGGCGCATTGCGGTCGAAGTACGCCAGGCGCTCGACGCCGAACCATTTCGCCTTGAGCGCGTAGTAGCGGTGCGAGAGCCGCGGGAAGGCGGCGCGAACCGCGCCGATCAGGGCCGCGACCACCTCGTCCTCGACCCGGTTCGAGAGGTTGCGGGCCGAGATCGGCCGCTCGTAGTTGCGCCACTTGTCCTCGATCGCCTTGTCCTTGGCCAGCGTGTTGGTGATGAGCGCGAAGAGACGGATATTGGCGTCGAGGACCTTGGCGATCGATCCCGCCGCCATGCGCCGCACCTCGCGCTCGGGGTCGGACAACAGATGCAGCGCCTCGGCGCCGGTCAAGTCGCGGCCGTTGACGGGAAAGCGCAGGGCGGCCAGCGTCTCGTCGAACAGCCGCACCCAGGCGGCGCGCCCGGCGACGTGCTTTTCGTGCACGAGCCGCTCGATCTCGTCGCCGAGCTGGTGCGGGCGAAAGGCGCGCAAGTCGCGAAGCCACGGGCGGTAGCGCGCCAGGCCGGCCGCGACGAGCTTGGCCGCCAGCGCGTCGTCCTCGATGCGGTTGAGCTCGAGGGTGAAGAACAGCGTGTCGGTCGAGATCGCGTTCACCTGTTCGCTCACGGTCTGGAAGAACCGCCCGATCTCGGGATCGCCCTGGTTGCCGGCATGGGTGAGCTCGGCGAAGCTGGTGACCCGGCCGAGCCGCTCCTCGAGGCGCTCGTACTCGGCCACGGCCTCGCCGAGCGCCGCGCCGGACAGGCTCGCGAGCTTGCCGCAATAGCGGTCGCGGAAGTCCTTGGCTGCGCGCCCCGCCGCCTCCAGGTCGGCCGCGAGCTCGGGCGCTTCGCGGCCCGGGTAAAGGTCGGCGAGGTCCCAGCGCGGCAAGTCGCCCGCATCCCCGGGGGCGGCGCTGCCGGCGGCGAAAGGAACGGGCGAGGACGCGGGGCGGTTCGGCATGGGGTATTTCAGCGTGGGGCATAAGGTGAGAGAACGGAGGCCCGTGCGGTTCTGGTATAAATAATTCTCGAGGCGCGGGGCGCCAAGCGCCCTGGCAGCAGGGGGAATGTGGCATGGATTACCGGGCCTGTCCCAGTTTGACCAGAATGTTTTTCGACCACGCCGAGCGCCTCGGGGAGCGGCCGTTCCTGTGGGCCAAGGCCAAGGGCGCCTGGCATCCCTGGTCCTGGCGCGAGGCCGCAAGGGAGGTGGGTCGCCTGGCGCGCGGGCTTGCGGCGCTGGGCGTGGCGCCCGGCGATCGCGTGGCGCTCATCGCCGAGAACCGTCCCGAATGGGCGATCGCCGATCTCGCCATCATGGCGGCGGGCGCGATCACCGTGCCCGGCTACACGACCAGTACGGTCGAGGATCATCGCCACATCCTGTCGAACAGCGGCGCCAAGGGGGCGATCGTGTCGACGGCCGCGCTCATGGGCAAGGTCCTGCCCGCGGCGCGCCAGGTCGAAGGCTGCGGCTTCGTGATCGCGATCGAGCCGCCGGCCGGCACGCCGCAGGGCGTTGCCGTCCTCTCCTGGGCCGAGGCGCTGGCCCGGGGCGAGCGGCAGCCGGACGTCGTTCCGGCCCGCCTCGCCGCGGCCGCGCGCTCCGACATTGCCTGTCTCATCTACACCTCGGGCACCGGCGGCCTGCCCAAGGGGGTGGCGCTCACCCACGGCAATATCCTGTGCAACTGCCTAGGCGCCTGCGAGGTCTTGCTCGAGCTCGGCCTCGGCGACGAGGTCTTCCTGTCGTTCCTGCCGATGTCCCATTCCTACGAGCATACCGCCGGCCTCCATTTCCCGATCTCGATCGGCGCGCAAATCTATTTCGCCGAGAGCGTCGAGGCGCTCGCCGCCAACATGGTCGAGGTGCGGCCGACCATCATGACCGCCGTGCCGCGCCTTTACGAGACCATGCACCGGCGCATCGTGGCAGGTATGAAGCGGGCGGGCGGGCTCAAGGCGCGCCTGTTCGAGGCGGCCCTCGCCTTGGGCCGCAAGCGCTACGATCAGCCCGAGGGGCTGACCTGGGCCGAGCGCGTCGCCGACGCGGTGGTCGAACGGCTGGTGCGCGACAAGCTCCGCGCCCGGTTCGGGGGCCGGCTCAAGGCATTGGTCTCCGGCGGGGCGGCGCTCAATTACGAGATCGGCCTGTTCTTCACCGCCCTCGGCCTCAAGCTTCTGCAGGGCTACGGGCAGACCGAAGCGGCGCCGGTGATCGCCTGCAACCCGCCGCGCCGGGTGAAGCTTGATACGGTCGGGCCGCCGCTCGTCGGGGTGGAGGTCAGGATCGGGGACGACGGAGAAATCCTGGTGCGCGGCGAGCTGGTCATGGCCGGGTACTGGAACGACCCGGCGACGACGGCGGCGACCATCCGCGACGGCTGGCTCCATACCGGCGATATCGGCGAGATCGACGCCGACGGCTACATCAAGATCACCGATCGCAAGAAGGACTTCATCAAGAACTCGGGCGGCGACATGATCGCGCCCACCCGCGTCGAGGGTCTGCTCGTCCTCGAGCCCGAGATCGCACAGGCGATGGTCTATGGCGACCGCCATCCGCACCTCGTCGCCGTGATCGTGCCCCACCCCGAGTGCATCGAGGCCTTCGCCAAGGCCAACGGCAAGCCGGCCGAGCTCGCCGCCCTCGCCCGGGACAAGGGGTTCCACGCCACCGTCGAGGCGGCGCTCGAGCGGGTCAACGCCCGCTTACCCGTCCCCGAGCGCGTCCGCCGTTTCATCCTCGCCAGCGAGCCGTTCACCGTCGCCAACCAGCAGATGACCCCGACCCTCAAGGTCCGCCGCCATAAAATCCGCGAGGTCTACGGGGAGGCCCTGGAGGCCCTCTATCGGCTGTAGGGGCGGGTTTGCAACCCGCCCGGGCGGGTCACAGACCCGCCCCTACGAAATGCCACCGCCACCGCCATTGCCGTGGTAGGAGCGGGTTTACAACCCGCCCGGGCGGGTCACAGACCCGCCCCTACGAAATGCCACCGCCATTGCCGTGGTAGGAGCGGGTTTGCAACCCGCCCGGGCGGGCGAAGACTCGCCGGCGGTCGCGCGTCAGATCCCGTGGTAGTCCCTGAACCAGGCGACGAACTTGGGAATGCCCGCATCGATCGAGGTCTGGGGCTCGAATCCGAGGTCGCGCCGGGCCGCCTCGATGTCGGCATAGGTCTCCTTGACGTCGCCCGGCTGCATGGGCGCGAATTCGAGCCGCGCCTTGCGGTCGGTCGCGCGCTCGATGACCGCGATGAAGCGCAGCAGCGGCTCGGGGCGGTGGTTGCCGAGGTTGTAGCGCCGGTGCGGCGTGCCCGGCCGGTCGGCCGGCGGCCGGTCGAGGCAGGCGAGCACCCCGGCGATCGTGTCGTCGATATAGGTGAAGTCGCGCTTCATGTCGCCGTGGTTGAACACCGGGATCGGCCGGTCCTCGAGGATCGCCTTGGTGAAGATGTAGGCCGACATGTCCGGGCGTCCCCAGGGGCCGTAGACCGTGAAGAAGCGCAAGGCCGTCGCCGGCAGGCGATAGAGATGGCTGTAGCAATGGCTCATCAGCTCGTCCGCCGCCTTGGTCGCGGCATAGAGCGAGACCGGCGCGTCGACCTTGTCCTCGATCGAGAACGGCAGCCTGGCGTTGACGCCGTAGACCGACGACGACGAGGCGTAGACCAGATGCTTGAGGCCGGGTCGCCGGCGGCAGGCCTCGAGCACCGCGAAATGACCGATGAGGTTGGTCTCGACATAGGCCTCGGGGTGGGCGAGCGAATAGCGCACGCCCGCCTGCGCCGCCAGGTGGACCACCCGGTCGATGGCGGGTTCCCCCGCCATCAGATCGGCGACGGCGCCCGGTGCCGCGAGGTCGCGCTTGACGAACCCGAAGCGGCTGGAGGCGGATAGGCGCTTGAGCCGCGCTTGCTTGAGCGCGACATCGTAGTAGGGGCTGAGGTTGTCGAGGCCGATCACCGCCTCGCCGCGGTCCAGCAAGGCCGCCGCGACATGGTAGCCGATGAACCCGGCGGCGCCGGTGACGAGAACGGTCATGCGCGAAGCGGCCTTCATGGGGAGGGCGAATACGTGGCGCCTTGTACCGCGCGCGCGGCCGAAAATCACGCGCGATCGCGAGGCCTGACAATGTGCGCCATTGGCTCTGACGGTAGCCTTGCGCGGTTGACCGCGCCGCTACCGCGGTGCACAACAACAAGCCGCTAAGAGCCTGGAATGTAACGTACTACCATGAGTGCTAGACCGCTTGGGGACCGAGATGCGCAGGAAAGGTACCGTGTGATGGCAGCCGACCAGGCAGAAGGACGTGAACTCGCTGCGGAGCTGGCCACGTTGGAGCGCCTCAAGACCGATTTGGAGGCTCACCATCTCGGAAAGTGGGTCGTCATCCTAGGAGATGAGTTGGTTGGAACCTTCGATACGTTCGACAACGCAGCGCGCGAAGCGACCCGCAGGTTTGGCCGGGGTCCATATCTCATTCGGAAGGTCGGCGCCCCGCCGGTGACGCTGCCGCCTTCGCTGATGTTCCGCCCGGCCCACATCCCCGATGCCCATCGCTGAGGGCGGGTTTGTCAATAAGCCAGACCTTAGCGCCTCTGTGGTGCCGCCCAAAGCTGCATCGATGCCGCGCTGGCGGACGACCTCAAGCTGCTGCCGATCGACCGCCCACGGATAACGGGCGTTGGCGCCATTCGCTTCTGCGCCGGATGATCCTCGTCTACGATGGCCGCGAGGGTACGGCCAGGATAGCGTTGTAGCGAAGTCGAGCCTGTGCGCTTACGCCGGCTCCGATTGTGCCGGCCCTCCGGCTGCGTTAAGCTTCGCCGGTCAGGGACCTTTTCTTAAGGGGAGCCCGCCATGGTGCTCGCCGCCGTAACCCTCGACGACAAGTACGCGCTCGAATCCGGCCGCGTGTTCTTGACCGGCATACAGGCCCTGGTGCGCCTGCCGATGATGCAGCGCCGGCGCGATGAGGCGGCGGGGCTCAATACCGCCTGCCTGGTCACCGGCTATCGCGGCTCGCCCCTGGGCGGGCTCGACCAGGCATTGTGGCGGGCCAAGCCGTTCTTGAACAAGCACCACATCCACTTCCAGCCGGGCGTCAACGAGGACCTGGCCGCGACCATGATTTGGGGCAGCCAGCAGGTGAACCTGTTCGCCGGCGCGCGCTATGACGGCGTCTTCGCCATGTGGTACGGCAAGGGACCGGGCGTCGACCGCTGCGGCGACGTCTTCAAGCACGGCAACGCCGCCGGCACGGCGCCCCATGGCGGCGTCCTGCTGCTGGCGGGCGACGACCATGCCGCCAGGTCCTCGACGCTCCCCCACCAATCGGACCACGAGTTCATTTCGGCCATGATCCCGGTCCTCAACCCGGCGGGGGTGCAGGAATTCCTCGATCTCGGAATCCACGGCTGGGCGATGAGCCGCTACTCGGGCTGCTGGATCGCCTTCAAATGCACCGGCGAGACCGTCGAATCCTCGGCCTCGGTCGCGGTCGATCCGCACCGCATCGAGAGCGTGCGGCCCACCGATTTCGAGATGCCGCCAGGCGGCCTCAACATCCGCTGGCCGGACCATTGGACCCCGCAGGAACACCGGCTGCAGCGCTACAAGGTCTACGCGGCGCTCGCCTATGCGCGCGCCAATCGGCTCGACCGCATTGTCATCGACAGCCCGCGTCCGCGCTTCGGGATCGTGACCACCGGGAAATCCTATCTCGACGTGCGCCAGGCGCTCGACGACCTCGGCATCGACGAGCGCCATGCCGCCGAGATCGGCATCCGGCTCTACAAGGTGGCGATGTCGTGGCCGCTCGAACGCGAGGGCGCGCGCCATTTCGCCGAGGGGCTCGAGGAAGTCCTGGTGGTCGAGGAGAAGCGGGCGATCATCGAGAACCAGTTCAAGGAGCAGCTCTACAATTGGCGCGAGGACGTGCGCCCGCGGGTGGTCGGCAAGTTCGACGAACACGGCGAGTGGATCCTGCCCTCGGCCGGCGAGCTGACGCCGGCCGAGATCGCCAAGGTGATCGCCCGCCGGCTGGCCCGTTTCTACACCTCGGAGCGCATCCGCGAGCGCCTCGCCTTCCTCGAGGCGAAGGAGCGTGCGACCGCGAGGCGGGAGCTGGCGTTCCAGCGCATCCCGTATTTCTGCTCGGGCTGCCCGCACAACACCTCGACCCGCGTGCCCGAGGGCAGCCGGGCGCTGGCCGGCATCGGCTGCCACTTCATGGCGCAGTGGATGGACCGCGCGACCGACACCTTCACCCACATGGGCGGCGAGGGCGCGACCTGGATCGGCCAGGTGCCGTTCACCGACACCGAGCACGTGTTCCAGAACATCGGCGACGGCACCTATTACCATTCCGGCACCCTCGCCATCCGCGCCGCGGTCGCGGCCGGGGTCAACATCACGTACAAGATTCTCTACAACGACGCGGTCGCCATGACCGGCGGCCAGCCCGTGGACGGTCCGCTGACCGTCCCGCAGATCACCCGGCAATTGGCGGCCGAGGGCGTCGAGCGCATCGCGGTGGTGAGCGACGAGCCGGAGAAGTACCCGGCGGATTCCGGGTTCGCGCCGGGCGTCACCGTCGCGCATCGCGACCGGCTCGACACGGTGCAGCGGGAGCTGCGCGAGAGGAAGGGCGTCTCGGCGCTCATCTACGACCAGACCTGCGCCGCCGAAAAGCGCCGGCGGCGCAAGCGCGGCACTTTCCCCGACCCCCAGAAGCGCATCTTCATCAACGAGGCGGTGTGCGAGGGCTGCGGCGACTGCGGCGTGCAGTCGAACTGCCTGTCGATCGTCCCCGTCGAGACCGAGTTCGGCCGCAAGCGGGCCATCGACCAGTCGTCGTGCAACAAGGACTATAGTTGCGTAAACGGCTTCTGCCCGTCCTTCGTCACCGTGCTCGGCGGCCGGGTGCGCAAGCGCAAATCGGCCGCGGCCGGCGCCGAGGATTTCGCGCGCTTGCGTGAGCCGCCCCTGCCGCCGGTCGAAGAGCCTTACGGCATCCTGGTGACCGGGGTGGGCGGCACGGGCGTGGTGACGATCGGCGCGCTGGTCGGCATGGCGGCGCATCTCGAGGGCAAGGGCTGCTCGGTCCTCGATTTGACCGGGCTGGCCCAGAAGGGCGGCGCGGTGCTCTCGCATATCCGCATCTCGGCGCGGCCCGAGGACATCCACGCGGTCCGCATCGCCGCCGGCGAGGCGAAGCTCGTGCTCGGCTGCGACCTCGTGGTGGCAGCCGGCGCGGAGGCGCTCGAGCGCGTCCAGGCCGGCCACACCAAGGCGGTCATCAACAGCCACGAGACGACGGTCGCCGACTTCACCCGCAAGCCCGACCTCGCCTTCCCGGGCGCCGCGCTGCGCGCCGCCATCGCCGAGGCGGCGGGACACGGCGCGGTCGAGTTCGTCGACGGGACGGGACTGGCGACGGCGCTCATGGGCGACTCGATCGCCACCAATCTGTTCATGCTCGGCTTCGCCTGGCAGCGCGGCTTGGTGCCGGTCTCGCTGGCGGCGATCTTGAAGGCGATCGAGCTCAACGCCGTCGCCGTCGAGGCGAACCAGCGCTCGTTCAACTGGGGCCGGCTCGCCGCCGAGGATGCCAACGCGGTCGCGGCCGCGGCCAAGCCCGCTTCGCTCGCCCCCGCCCGCCTGCTGTCGGCGAGCCTCGCAGACGCGATCGCCCGGCGTGTCGAGGCCCTCGCCGCCTACCAGGACCGGGCGTACGGCGAGCGCTACCTCGCCCTCGTGCGCCAAGTCGAGGCCGCCGAGAAGGCCAAGGCCAAGGGCCTCTCCGGCCTTACGCACGCGGTCGCGCGCTATGCCTTCAAGCTGATGGCCTACAAGGACGAGTACGAGGTGGCGCGGCTCTATACCGACCCGAGCTTCATGGCCGCGCTCAACGACCAGTTCGAGGGCGATTTCAGGCTCGAGTTCAACCTCGCCCCGCCGCTGATCGCGCCCCGCGACCCCGACACCGGGCAGTCCATGAAGATGCGCTTCGGCCCGTGGATGGCCAGCGCGTTCGCCGTCCTCGCCAAGCTCAAGTTCCTGCGCGGCACCGCGCTCGACATCTTCGGCTACAGCGAGGACCGCCGCACGGAGCGCCGGCTGATCCGCGACTACGAGGCGCTGGTGGCCGAGCTCATCGACCGGCTTTCGCCCGACAACCACGGCCTCGCCGTGGCGCTCGCCGAGACGCCTG
>JBQTIU010000053.1:0-37637 GCA_052387815.1 Pseudomonadota bacterium | reverse complement strand
CCTCGAGGCTTCCGAAAACCGCCGAAAAATCTTCCCTGGCACCGATCCCTCCACACAACGGTGCCACCCCGTAGAATCCCTATCGCCCCATCCGCGCAAGCGTATTTTTTCAAATGCGATTCCCCTGGAATTTCCGACGAGGGCGGCGCGCTTGGGCTGGGCGCGCACGAGGAAGCGCATGGCGTCCGGGGCGATCTCGGTCTCGTCGAGGGCGTCGAGCTCGGCGATGACGTCGGCCCAGGCGGCCTTGCGATCCTGGCAGGCGGGCGATAGCCCTCAAGCACAAAAAGACCGGACCGTTTGGGCGAGACGCTAATGCGCCTCGGCCCACGAGCGGCCGTGGCCGACCTCGACCACCAGCGGCACCGCGAGTGAGACCGCCGGGGCGGCCGCGCCCTCCATGACCGCCTTGACGACCTCCGCGGTCGCCTCGCGCTCGGCCGGCGGCACCTCGAACAGCAGCTCGTCGTGGACCTGGAGCAGCATGCGCGCGCGAAGCTTCTTTCCCGCCAGCGCCGCGGGCACGCGGACCATGGCGCGCTTGATGATGTCGGCGGCGGCGCCCTGGATCGGGGCGTTGATCGCCGCGCGCTCGGCGAAGCTGCGCTGGGCGGCCGGCTTGGCGTTGATGTCGGGAATGTGGCAGCGCCGGCCGAACAGCGTCGTCACGTAGCCCCGCGCGCGCGCCTCCTCCTTGGTCCGCTCCATGTAGTCGCGGATGCCCGGGTAGCGGGCGAAATAGGCCTCGATATACGCCCTGGCCTCGCCCTGCGGAATGCCGAGCTGGCGGGCGAGTCCGAACGGCGAGATGCCGTAGATGATCCCGAAATTGATCGCCTTGGCCTGGCGCCGGACCAGCGGGTCCATGCCTTTGACCGGCACGCCGAAGACCTGCGAGGCGGTCAGCGCATGAATGTCGATGCCGTTGCGGAAGGCCTCGGCCAGCGCCTCGATGCGCGCGACATGGGCCAACAGCCGGAGCTCGATCTGCGAATAGTCGAGGGAGACCAGCGTCATGCCCTGGCCGGCGACGAAGGCGCGGCGGATCTTGCGGCCCTCTTCGGTGCGCACCGGGATGTTCTGGAGGTTGGGATTGCTCGACGCGAGCCGGCCGGTCGAGGTCGCGGCGAGCGCGAAGGAGGTGTGCACGCGGCCCGTGCGCGGGTTGATCTCGCCGACGAGGGCGTCGGCATAGGTCGATTTGAGCTTGGCGAGCTGGCGCCAGTCGAGCACCAGGGCCGGCAGCGCGTGGCCGGCGCCCGCGAGCTCGTCCAGCACCTCGGCGCCGGTCGCGTAGGCGCCGGTCTTGGTCTTCTTGGGCTTGGCTCCGTCGGCAAGCTGCAAGCCCATCTCGTCGAACAGGATTTGGCCGAGCTGGGCGGGCGAGCCGACGTTGAACCGGTGGCCGGCCGCCTTGTGGATGCGGACCTCGAGGTCCGCGAGCCTTCCGGCGAAATCGGCCGACAGGCGCGCTAGCTCGTCGCGGTCGACCGCGATCCCCGCCGCTTCCATGGCGCGCACCACGGGGATGAGCGGCCGCTCGATGGTCTCGTAGACGCCGACCAGATGCTCGCCGACCAGTCGCGGCTTGAGGGCGAGATGGAGGCACAAGGTCACGTCGGCGTCCTCGGCCGCGTAGTCGCGCGCGCGCGCGAGGGGCACTTGCGCGAAGTCGATCCGCGCCTTGCCGGTGCCGGTGACGTCGTCGTAGGTGATGGTCTTGTGACCGAGATGGAGGCCCGCGAGCTCGTCCATGCCGTGGCCATGCGCCCCGCCCGCCAGCACATAGGAGATCAGCATGGTGTCGTCGATCGGCGCCACGTCGAGGCCGTAGCGGGCCAAGACTTGCGCGTCGAACTTGATGTTGTGCCCGACCTTGAGGACCGCGGGATCGTCAAGCAGCCCCTGCAGGCGATCGAGGACCGCTCGACGGTCGAGCTGGGCGGGCGGCGCGGACCCCTCGCCCGCCAGGTCGAGACCGCCGCCGGGCTCGCCGACCGCGCCCGGCGCCACATGGCCGACCGGGATGTAGCAGGCCTCGCCCGGCACGATCGCCAGCGACACCCCGACCAGCTCGGCGGCGATGGGGTCGAGCGAGGTGGTCTCGGTATCGACGGCCACGACCCCGGCGAGGCTGGCGCGGCCAATCCAAGTGTCGAGGGTGGCGAGGTCTTGGACTAGCGTATAGCGCGCCGGCGCCGGCGAGGGCGGCAAGGCCGGCGCGCCCGGCGGGGCGCGCGCCGGCGCGGGCGCCAATGCCGCCCCGCCCGCCTCGAGCCGGGCGATCACCGAGCGCAAGTCCTGGGCGCGGAGAAATGCCATCCGGGTTTCGGGATCGGGCTTGCGCGGCGCGAAGGCGGAAAGTCGCTCCGGCACCGCGACGTCGTCCTTGAGCCGGACCAGCTCGCGGCTCAAGCGCGCCATGTCGCGGTTGGCGAGCAGGGTTTCGCGACGCTTGGGCTGCTTGATCTCGTGGGACCGCGCCAGGACCGTGTCGAGATCGCCGTAGGCGTTGATGAGCTCGGCCGCGGTCTTGACGCCGATGCCGGGAACGCCGGGCACGTTGTCGCTCGCATCGCCGGCCAGCGCCTGCACGTCGACCACCCGCTCCGGGCCGACTCCGAACTTGTCGCGGACCTCGGCCTCGCCGATCGGGCGCTGGCGGATGGGGTCGAGCATCGTAACGCCGGCGCGGACGAGCTGCATCAGGTCCTTGTCGGAGGAGACGATGATGACCTCCATCCCGTGCTCGCGGGCCAGCCGCGTGTAGGTGGCGATCAGGTCGTCGGCCTCGAAGCCCGCAAGTTCGATCGCCGGCACGTTGAAGGCGCGCGTCGCCTCGCGCACGAGCGCGAACTGCGGCACCAGCTCGGGCGGCGGATCGGGGCGATGGGCCTTGTAGTCGGGATAGATGTCGTTGCGGAAGCTGCGGCGGCCGGCATCGAAGATCACCGCCAGGTGGTCGCCCGCGTGGCCGTCGAGGAGCTTCAACAGCATGTTGACGAAGCCCAGCACGGCCCCGATCGGCGTGCCGTCCGGCCGGGTCAAGGGCGGCAGGGCGTGGAAGGCGCGGAAGATATAGCCCGAGCCGTCGACGAGGGTGAGGCGCCGGGGTTGCTTGCTCAAGGGCCGAACCTCGGCTCGCGGATGCGACGGGTCTTGAACCAGCCGCGGAGCTCGCGTCGCCACGGCACGCGGAGCCTACCCAATCGCCACCTCGAGCCGGGGGACGAAGACCTCGCTGTGGAGTCGCTGCTCGACCTGCGACCGGTCGGCGGTTTCAAGGAACAGCTCGACGGCCTCGACCGGACTGGCCTTCGCCTCCTCGACGCTCTTGCCTTGGCTGGCGACATCGAGCTCCGGGCACAGCGCGACATAGATGTCGCCGTCGCGCTCGATGATCGCCGTCAGCTGCCGGGTCTGCCGCATGAGCTCGCACCTCGCGGGACCAGGGGGGTCGCCAATCCTACCACGCTGCCAACCAGGGCCTAATGGCCGCCGCCCCGCCCGGCGCCCGGCTTGAGGACGAACAGGCGGTCGCAATAAGGGCATTCGACCCGCCCTTCGCGGCCGAGATTGAGGTAGACGAGCGGATGGCCGAGCGCGCCGCCGCCGTCGCACTCGACGGTCGCGGTCTCGACTTCGATGGTTTCGGGCGGCTGGTCGGCCATCAACGGTCCCGGTGAAAAAGGGCAGTCGCGCGTTGACCCTCGCGCGCTGGCGATGATACCGATTGCGGGCCGAGCGATGCAACAACTCTGCCCCAGCGCCATGGCCGCCGTGCTGTCCGCCGAACCCGTGCCTGATCACGCCGTCGAGATCGAGAATCTCACCAAGATCTATGCAGCGGCGCCGGGCCGGCCGGCGCTCGATCGCGTCGACCTCACGGTGCGCCGCGGCGAGCTGTTCGGTCTGTTGGGGCCCAACGGGGCCGGCAAGTCGACTCTGATCAACATCATGGCCGGGCTCGTCAACAAGAGCGCCGGAACGGTGCGCATCTGGGGCATCGACATCGACCGCGACCCGCGCACCGCGCGCGGGGCGATCGGCGTGGTGCCGCAGGAACTCAACATCGACGCGTTCTTCACCCCGCGCGAGCTCCTCGACGTGCAGGCGGGGCTCTACGGCGTGCCGGCCCGCCAGCGCCGCACCGACGACATCCTCGAGGCCCTCGGGCTTGCCGATCAGGCGAATGCCTATGCCCGCACGCTGTCGGGCGGCATGCGCCGCCGGCTGCTGGTCGCCAAGGCGCTGGTCCACGCCCCGCCCGTCCTCGTCCTCGACGAGCCCACCGCCGGGGTCGATGTCGAGCTGCGCCAGCAGCTTTGGGCCCATGTCCGCGAACTCAATGCCGGCGGCACGACGGTGCTGCTGACCACCCACTACTTGCCCGAGGCCGAACAGCTTTGCGACCGCATCGCCATCATCAGCCGCGGCAAGGTGATCGCCTGCGATGGCACGCAGGCGTTGATCGCCCGGCTCGACCGCAAGGAGCTGCGGCTGACCCTCGATCGCGACTTGGCGGGCGTGCCGGAACGGCTGGCGGGCTACGATCTCGCGCTCGCCGGCGCGCGCCTGCTGGTGTTCCGCTATCGGCCGAGCCGCACGCGCGTCGGCGAGCTGTTGGCCGCCACCCACGAGGCGGGCCTCGGCATCGTCGACCTGTCGACCGAGGAAAGCGACCTCGAGCAGGTGTTCCTCGAGCTCACGCGCGCCGCCGACGGAGGCGCGGTCCGATGAGGCGCTGGGCCCTTTTGGCGGCGGCGGCGCTGGCCGGCTGCGCCAGTCCGGTGGTGGCGCCGATGGGCCCGCCGGTCGGCCCCCCGCGCCTCGAGGCCGACCGCATCCTCGCCGCCGACGGGGCGGAGCTGCCGCTCAAGCGCTGGCTGCCCGAGGGCCGGCCGCGCGCGGTCATCTTGGCGCTCCATGGCTTCAACGACTATTCGAACGCCTTCGCCCTGCCCGCCGAGGCCTGGGCCGAGGCCGGCATCGCCACCTATGCCTATGACCAGCGCGGCTTCGGGGCGGCGCCCAACCGCGGCCTGTGGCCCGGGACCGAGACCCTGGTCGCCGACCTCGAGCTTGCCGCCCTGCTGGTCGGCCGGCGCCATCCGGGCGTCAAGCTGTTCCTGCTGGGCGAGAGCATGGGCGCCGCGGTGATCCTCGCCGCCGGGGCCGGAGGGGAAGCGGGCGCCATCCTGGTCGCGCCGGCGGTGCGCGGGCGCGAGGCCCTCAACCCGCTGGGCCGCGCCTTGTTGTGGCTCGGCGCCCACACCGTCCCGGGGCTGGCCGGGCAGCCCGTCAATGTCGGCATCCGCGCCTCGGACAACCTCGCCATGCTGCGCGCCTTGGCCAAGGATCCGCTGGTCATCAAGGAGACCCGCATCGACGCCGTCTGGGGGCTCGTTTCTCTGATGGACGAGGCCTTGGCGGCGGCGCCGCGTTTCGAGCGCGAGGCCCTGATCCTCCTCGGCGCCAACGACCAGCTGATCCCCGACCGCCCCAACCGATTGATGCTGGAGCGGCTGCCCGTGGTCCCGGCCGGGCGCCGCCAGGTGGTCGTCTACGAGCGCGGCTACCACATGCTGCTGCGCGACCTTGGGCGCGCGCGCGTGCATGCCGACGTGGCGCGCTGGGTGCTCGCCCGCGCCGCCGGGCCGACGGCGAATTTGATTGGCGGCCCGGATTCGGATACTGTCGCGCGGTCGCGCCCGTAGCTCAGTTGGATAGAGCGCTAGCCTCCGGAGCTAGAGGTCGTGAGTTCGAGTCTCGCCGGGCGCGCCATCTTGCTTCAAGGCGCCTTCGCGACACCGAAGGCCCGATTCAACACTGGGTCTTGATGAAACCGGAAATTTCCTCCGGTTTCGAAAAGACGATGAAGGCTCGGTCCCCCATCATCGCGGCCGGCAGCAGCGCCGGCACCCCAGCGCGCGGGCCGTAAGCGCCGGAGTCGGTCTTGAAGCGCAGGTTGAACTCCGGGAACGGGATTTTCGCCCCATCCTTCGTGGCCACGACATAGGTGCCCTCGCAGTATCGGATCGACGCCACTTGCTGGTCGGGCGGCGAGTCGGCCAACCGCGGTTGCTCGCGCTGTTGCGCCCATGCAGGCGCGGCCGCAATCGCAACCGCCACCACGCTCACCATCATCGTTCGCATTGGGTCCTCCTGGCGAGTTTCATGGTCCGATTCGCGTCTGCCGGCTGATTTCGTCCTGCCGCCGCCGGATTTCGGGCAGCCACGTGCTCTTGAGGAAAGCGATGACCGCCCAGATTTCCTTATCGCTCAGGGTCGAAGCGAAGGCCGGCATGTCGGTCTCGTAGCCGGGCGGGGCGAACGCCTGGATGCCGCTCTTGGTGATCTCGAACAAATGTCGGTCGGGATGGTGCCAGGTGTGGCCGGTCTCGTCGTGCGGCGGTGCCGGCAACCGGCCGGTCGGCAGCCGCCGCTGCCAGGCCGGCTGGCCTTCCAGCTTGGCGCCGTGGCAGTTGGCGCAGCTTGCCTCATAGACCTTCGCGCCCAGGGCAACCTGAGTCGCGTTTGTCGGATCGGCGCCCGCCTTGCCGGCGCCGAATAGGCCGGCGCGGTCGAGCATGACGCCGGCCCCGACCGCAACGACGAGAATGCCTCCGACGGCCAGGCCGATGGCTCCCCGCGTGCCACGCAAGATGCGCTCGAATCCACCTCGAATAGCGGCCATTCCGGTTGCCTCGATCATCCGATCAGCCCGAGGGCCGGAAACGTCTTCAGCAGCCAGTAGGAAAAGGACGAAAGGTCGCCCGTGATCATGGCGATGCCCATGATCGCCATGACGCCTCCGGCAGCCATCTGGAGCGGCCGCCCCCACCGCCGGAAGCTCCGGACCCGATCGAGAAAGGCGCCGGTGAACGCCGCCGCGATCAAAAACGGCAGGCCGAGACCGAGGGAATAGACCGCGAGCAGATAAACGCCGTTCGCCACCTGGACGGACGAGGCGCTCACCGTGAGGATCGCGCCCAGGACCGGGCCGATGCAGGGCGTCCAGGCGAAGGCGAAGGCGAGGCCGAGGACGAACGCGCCGATAAGGTTTCCACCCTTGATGGGGCCGGCGAACCGGAACTCCCGTTCGAGCCCGGGCACGCGCAGGACTCCGGCGAGCAAGAGGCCGAACAGGATCACGATGCCGCCGCCGACCAGGTTCGCCTCGTAGCGGTACTTGAGCAGCCATTGGCTAACTGCGGTGGCGCTGGCGCCAAGCGCGACGAACACCGTCGAGAAACCGAACACGAAGAACAGGCTGAGCCACACGGCCGCGAGATGCGAGCGCCATTCTCCGGGGCGCCGGAGATCGTCGAGCGACCGTCCCGTGACATAGGAGAGATATCCCGGCACCAGCGGCAGGACGCACGGCGACAGGAACGAGATCAGCCCCGCGGCGAAGGCGGTCGCCAGCCCGATTCCGGATAGTTCCAGCACCCTCAAGCCCTTCCAAGGCGGTTCGGCACCGCGCGCGGCCTCGACCCGAGTTGGTTCCTGTTGGTTAGCCGATGCGCACCATCGTCTCGTCGAAAAAGCGGTATGGCGGCACCTTCAGGTTGCGCGGCGCCGGACCTTTGCGGATTCTTCCCGCGGTGTCGTAGTGGGAGCCGTGGCAGGGGCAAAACCAGCCGCCCCATTCGCCTCGCGGGCTGGTCGCCGGCTGTCCCAGCGGGACGCAACCCAAGTGGGTGCAAATCCCGACGACGATCAGCCATTCCTCGCGCTGCACGCGTCTGCTGTCCGGCTCAGGATCCGGCAGATCGGCCTTGTCGTCGGCCTGGGCGGACGCGATTCGCTCCGGCGGTCGATGATCTATGAAAACCGGCTGGCCGCGCCATTGCACGGTAATCCTTTGACCCAACTGGATGGGCGCCAAGTTGACCTCGATCGACGACACCGCCCGGACGTCCGCCGCCGGGTTCATGCTGGCGATGAACGGCCACAGCGCCGCCGCCGCACCGACGGCACCGAACGCGCCTGTCGACAAATAGAGGAAGTCGCGCCGCGTTTGGCTGTCGGCCCCGGCAACCTGAGCGACCTCGGTCATGGTCGTCACCTCTCTCGATCACTGGACCGCTTCGCCGGACCCAAAAACCTTCCAGCTCCATCCACCGTCGGCGCTGGCCACAATCTCGTTGGCTTGCGTGACCGCATAAAGTTTCTTGTCGTCGCTCGGGTCGATCGCGAAGTGCAGCAGGAGGCGATCTCCGAAGTCGCTGCTGAGCGTGCTCCAGGCAAGCGACGGCTCCATGGCCTTGATCAGGCCGAGGCCGCGGAGGAACGCATAGATCGAGCCGTCGCGAGCGACCTCAACCATGGTGGCCGTGCGTTTCACGGGGTGGGCATCTTGCCAGGTCCGTCCACCGTCTTCGCTCCTCAGCAGGCCACGCCGCGTCGCCGCATAGAGCGTGTTCGCGTCCCGGGACGAGATGGCGAGGTCGATCGGGCCCTCGGGCCCCGGGCCGACCATGTTCCAGGTGCGGCCGCCGTCGCGGCTCACCTGAAGGCCGCGATAGACGCCGTAAACGACGTTGGGGTCGGTTTTGCTTACATCCATCTGGAGGAAGGAGACCGGCTCGTTCACTCCTTTGGACAACTGGCGCCAGCTCTTGCCGCCATCCGAGGAAATCATGAATCCAAAGTTGGCATGGCGGGTCGACTGACCGCTCGCGTAAAGGGTGAGCGGGTCGCTGGGATGGGGAGTGAACCCGATGAATTCATGGCGCGCAGCGGAGACGAGCCTTGCGGTTCCGTCGGAGGTCGCCGCGTACAGTCCGTGATGGGTGGCGACGAGGAGTCGCGAGGGATCCCTGGCATCGACCGCGAGACCGTGGATGTGCGGGATTTCGTTAAGCTTCGAGACGGCGATGGTCTCCGCGCCATGGCTAGGCGAAGTCGGTCCAAGGCCCGCCATCGCCGCAGCGGCGAGGCCGACCAAGGCGAATATCGCGCGCGACCTCATGGCATGACCTCCGCAAGACTAGGGGTTCGGGGCTGCACCGCTGCGGCCCTGCCACGCCCCGTCCCGGCCGTCATCGCAGGCTCAATGGTAGTCGTTGGTGAGCGCATTGACGTGTTAGACCCGGCACGTTCAGGCGCGGTCGGCCGCCGTCGAGCTGGGGTCATTTCAGAGCACCTCATCCGATCACCGACTCGGGCTCCCCAGTGACTGGACCGCTTCGCCGGACCCCAAAACCTTCCAGCTCCGTCCGCCATCGGCGCTGGCCAGGATCTCGCTGTGCTGCGTGGTCGCGTAGAGTTTGCTCGCGTCGCTGGGGTCTATCGCGAAGTGCAGCAGGACGCGATCTCCGAAGTCCTTGCTGAGCGTGCTCCAGGCCAGCGACGGCTCCGTGGTCTTGATCAGGCCGACGCCGAGGAGGAACGCATAGAGCGAGCCGTCGCGGGCGGTTTCCACCATGCTGGCCGGGCGTTTCAGGAGGTAGGCGTCCTGCCAGGTCCGTCCGCCGTCCTTGCTCACGAGCAGGCCGCGCTGGGTCGCGGCATAGAGGGTGTTGGCGTCCCGGGACGATACGGCGAGGTCGATCAGGCCCTCGGGCGCCGGGCCGACCATGTTCCAACTGCGGCCGCCGTCGCGGCTCACCTGAGTGCCGCCATAGGCGCCGTAAACGACGTTGGGGTCGGTTTTGCTCACGTCCATCTGGTGGAAGTCGACCGGCCCGTTCGCTCCTTTGGAGATCTGGCGCCAGCTCTTGCCGCCGTCGGAAGACATCATGAACCCCAGATTGCCGCCGCCGGCGGGATGACCGCTCGAGTAAAGGATCGACGGGTCGCTGGGATGGGGAGTGAACCCCATATGGTCATGGCGCGCATCAGAGACGAGCCTTGCGGTTCCGTCGGGGGTCGCCACGTAAAAGCCGTGATGGGTCGCGATGAAGCGTCGCGAGGGATCCCTCGCATCGACCGCGATGCCGTGGATGTGCGTGATTTGAGGAAGCTTCGAGACCGCGATCGTCTCCGCGCCACTGCTAACGAAAAACAGCCCAAGGCCCGCCAGTGCCGCAGCGGCGAGGGCAACCACGGCGAATATCGCGCGCGACCTCATGGCATGACCTCCATTGGAATCACGGTCTCGGCCGCGGGCTCAATGCTAGTCGTGGGTGAACGCATTGACGTGGAGGATGAAATTGGTGGGGTCGAATTTGAGGCCGTGGTAGCGGGCCCGCAAATTGCCGCTCTTGTCGATGAGATGGGTGACCACCCCGTGCATGAGTAAGCCATCGTCCGTCGGCGTGAACTTGAGGCCATACCCGCGCTCGGCCAATTCGCGCGTCGCCATGGGCTTGTCCGCACCGCTGGTCAGGAACACCCAGTTGACCGGGTCGAGCCCGTGCGCCGGCCCGTAAGCCTTGAGGATCTCAGGCAGGTCCCGTTCGGGATCCGTCGTGACGGCGATGAACTGGACGAGCTCGCGCATCGGGGTCTTGTTGACTAGCTCCTGAATCGCCGCCAGGGCCTCGCTCTGCAAGGGGCACTCGTCGGGACAAGAGGCATAGATGAACCACAGGACGACCACCTTGCCCCGGAAATCCGCCAGCCTGACCGAGCGGCCGTCGGCGTCCCGAAGCGTGAATTCCGGCGCCGGTCGGTTCACCACCTCGACGAAAGCCTCGCGCTTGAGCAATAGCGCTTCGAGGTTCTTCAGCGAGTGCCCCGCCTCCGGCGCGGCGGCAGCCATCAGCAGCGCCAGGGCCAAAGTCATCGCGGCAGGGCGACCCGCAATCATAGCGGTCTTTCGCGCGATGCCCGTCGATGATCCCCAAGCGGATCAAGCGTTGCTTTTCGGACCGCGGGGATCCCGGGGATCCCTGGGATACCAGTCCTCGACGTTTGCTCTCGAGAGTGGCTGCGTCGTCGTCGCATCTTCGGCCGATGCTTGCTTCGTGCCTGATTTATCGCCCTTTCCCATCGCGCACAGGCCGACCGCGCACATGGCGGCGCAAGGCAGTGCCATCAACACGATCGGAAGCAGCCCTGCCGCGGCCAGCCAGCCCCAGCCGGAGTAGAGGCCGGCGCCGGCGACAACGGCCGCGGCCGGGATGAAGACCCGCGGTTGGCGCAGCCAGTAGCGCAGGGCGTACAGCAACTCCTGCGCCAGCGGCGGGACCGCGGGGGCAGCGGCTTTTGTCGGTGACTTTGTCGTTGCCATCGTCAAGTCTCCTGATCCTGTTTCAGTCCGCGAACGGTTTTTGGGGATCGACACGGGCGGCCCGCGCGGCGTGTTCCGGCGCTGGCGAGGGTATCGAAGACCTCTTGGGGGTGTCGTCCTTGGCGTCGAGATAGCGGCGGATCAGCGCCACCGTTTCGGGGCTGTCCCACTCGGCCGGCCCCACCAGCCGCCCGAGCTCGCGACCCTGGCGATCGACCAGCAAGGTGGTCGGCAGGCCGATGAGGCCGAGCGCCCGCGCCGCCTTGCCGGACGGGTCGTGGTAGATCTTCATGTGTTTGAGATCGAGCTCGTCATAGAAGGCCTCGACGATCATGATGTCGCTGCGGTCGATCGACAGCGCCACGACCTCGAACTCGGCGCCGCCGAGCTTGGCCTGGAGGCGGTCGAGCATCGGCATCTCGCGCCGGCAGGGCAGACACCATGTCGCCCACAGATTGAGGAGCACGACCATGCCGCGGAAATCGGCAAGGCCGAGAGCGCGGCCGCCGGCGCCGGTGAATCCGATCTCCGGCAGCGGCCGCGGTTTGTCGTGGAGCGTCATCGGCGCTTGCGCCTGCGCCATGGCGCCGCCGGCAATGGCCGCGACCACGACGAGCGGCGCCAACCAGCGCCATCGCTTCGGCGCCGCGGGAGGAGCGGGAGTCCGTTCAGCCATGGCGTTGCTCCGGGGGTCGTTGCTCCGGGGGTCGTTTGGTGAAGATGTATTTGGTCAGGGCGACGGCCGCGAGGACGAGGACCACGAGGACCAGCCCTCCCAGCCCCGCCACGAACAGGCCGCCGGCGGCCCAGGCGGCGCCCATCATATCGCCCATGCCGGACATCATGATGCTCGCCCTCCTCGGCCTAGATCCGCACCATGCCCATCATGCCGCCGGCCGCGTGTTCGAGGATGTGGCAATGGAACATCCAATCGCCCGGATTGTCGGCGACGAACGCGATTTCCATGCGTTCGTTCGGCGCCGTGAGCACCGTGTCCAGCCACTCCTTGTGGCGCGTGGCGCGTCCGTTCCTCGACAGGACGCGGAAGGACTGGCCGTGCAGGTGGATCGTGTGATGGAACGCCGTGTTGTTGTGCATGGCGAAGACGTAAGAGCGGTCCCGCTTCAGGGTGAGCAGGGGCTCGTGGATGTCGCCGGCCGCCGATTCGCCGTTGATGGTCCAGATGTTGCCCATCGTCATGCCGCCCATCATCCCGCCCATCGTGCCGCCGCCCATCGTGCCGCCGCCCATCATGCCGCCGCCGAAGACGATGTCGTGGCGCTCCGCGCGGGAGAGATCCGGGTCGGCCAGCGGGTTGTCGGGGAGACGGATCGGGTCGTCCGGAGGCCTGCCTCGGAGCGGCTCGGGGCCGTAGACGAGGTCGACCAACTTGTATCTCGACTGCCAAAAGAACGTGTCGAGCACGGTGAAGATTTCGCCGGGCGCGCCGGTCATGTCGATCACGAGGTCGGCGCGCTGCCCGGGGCCGAGGACGACTTGCTCGTTGGCCGGGGGATGGGGCTCGACCGGCTGCCCGTCGAGGGCGACCACCTTCGGTTGGTGGCCCTGGAACTGAACACCGAAAATTCGGGCATTCGCGGCATTGATCAGCCGCAGGCGGAGGCGTTCGCCCGCGCGCACCCCGAAGGTCCTGGGGATGCGCCCGTTGATCGTCACCGTGTTGCCGATCCGTCCCGCCATGCTCACGTCCATCATATTGCCGAAATCGCCCGCGATCTCAGCATTGCCGGTCAAACGCCAGTCGTCGAGGACCCAAGTGAGATCGCGGTCGACCGGGAGCGGTTCGCGCTCCTCGACGATCAGGGCGGCATAGAGCCCGCGGCCGACCTGCTCGAAGCTGCGCACATGCGGGTGGTACCAGAAGGTGCCGGCGTCCGGGACATCGAACTCGTAAGTGAAGGTCTCGCCGGGAGCGATCGGCTTCTGGGTCAGGTGCGGGACGCCATCCATCGCGTTCGGCACCCGCACCCCGTGCCAGTGGATGGTCGTGTCTTCCTTGAGACGGTTTTCGAGGATGACGCGCAGCCGCTCGCCCTGTCGCACCCGGAATTCGGGCCCCGGGACCCGACCGTCGTAAGCCCACACCTCCGTGTCCCGGTAAGACCCCCCAACCAGCGGCACGCGAGCCAATTGGGCGGCGATCCGATACTCGACGACCCCGGAGCCCACGCCGGCCGACCAAGCTGGGACTTGCGCCGTCAGCGCAAACCCGCCGCCGGCAACGAGGAACGTCCGGCGCGAAAACCCGCGGTCCTTGGAATCGATCATGTTCCGTCTCCATCTTTGTCGCTGCCGCCGAGATGCGGGAGCCCACCACCCGCGCGGTCTTGAGCGCGCGCGGGGATCGGCGTGTCGCCCGCCATCGGCGGACGATCGCGCCTCAGATCAGGCGAGATTTTGGCGGAAAAGGATCGGGAGGGCCGGATTGTCCCTGACCCAAGGCAGGGGCGAATTCGGCCAATCGCAGCGCGCCAAGCGAGCCGACGGTCAGTTCGGTCGGCAGAATTCCGGCCGGGCAGGAAGATAAGGCCGCACAGCCGGCATTGCCGGTGGCAGCCGCGGCGCCACCGCAGTCGCTTGGCATGTCAGGTGCGGCGGCCACCGCCATCGGGCAGCTCTTGCCGGCAGCCTGAACGCCGGGGAACGACAGTCCGAGCCCCAACGCCAGGATCAGTAGGAGCGCTCGCAAACAAGTTGTGCGCCACTGCCGCATAATGAACTCTTAGCACGCCGCATTGACATCGTCAAATGCCAAGGTATCAAATACTCGTGACAAATCGTCGCTGGTTGCACGCGCCATCTTGTGGGCGCAAACTGCAAACCGCCGGTCATGGCGGCGATCGGCCGGACCGGCGGAGGTTGCAGTGACCGCAAGCGAGCTTGTGCAGTTTTTTCTCCTGCCGATCGGCTTGGGGCTGCTCGGTTTCGTCGAGCCCTGCTCGATCGGCTCGAGCCTGCTGTTCATCAAATACCTCGAAGGCAAGGCGGCCGCGATAAAACTGGTGCAGGTGGCGATCTTCACCCTGACCCGCGCCGTCTTCATCGGCGCGCTCGGCGCCGCCGCCGCGCTCGCCGGAACGGCCTTCATCGGCTTCCAAAAATCCGGTTGGGTCGCGCTCGGCCTCCTCTATTTGGCGATCGGGGTCGCCTATGCGACCGGGCGCGCGGGCTTACTGATGCGAAGCCTGGGCCCGAGCCTGGCGCGCCTCTCCGGGGCGCGCGGGACGGTCGGGCTCGGCATCCTGTTCGGCCTCAACATCCCGGCCTGTGCCGCGCCCCTGCTGGTCGCCATTCTCGGGACGGCGGTCGTCGGCGGCACCGCCGGCATCGCCGCCATCGGCAAAGGCGCCGCCTCGTTGGGGCTGTTCGGGCTCGCGCTGTCGGCCCCGCTGGCGCTGGCCGTCGTGTGGCCGCCAACCAGCCGGGTCCTCGACCGGCTGTCGGCGGCCTCGGCCCGCCTGCCGGTGTGGATCGGGCTCCTGTTCGCAGGCCTCGGCGCGTGGTCGATCTATTTCGGGTTTTTCGTCTCGCCGGTCGGGTGAGGCAAGAGCCGCCTTCGACTTAGGCCGGCTCCTTGTAAAGCGCTTCGATCACTGGACAGTCCGGAAGGGTGCCGTCGGCGCAAGCCGCCACCATGCGCGTCAACACCTTGTCCATCTTCTCGAGGTCGGCGATCTTGTCGCGCACGTCGCCGAGATGGGCGGCGGCGAGGTCGCGGACCTCCGCGCACGAGCCGACCCGCCGGTCGGCGAGCCGCAAGAGGGCCCGCACCGCCTCGAGGGTGAAGCCGACCTCGCGCGCGCGGCGGATGAACGCCAGCCGCTTCAGGTCGTCGAGGCCATACATTCGATAGCCGCCCGCGCTCCGGGCCGGCGCCGGCAGCAGGCCGATCCGCTCGTAATAGCGGATGGTCTCGATGTTGCAGCCGGTTCGCCGCGACATCGCCCCGATGGCGAAGCGCGGCTCTTGCCCTTTCATCGGCACCTCTCACGCGGTCGTGATCGAAAAAAGCCTTGAGTCTGTAGTTGCTACAGGCTCCATAGACGCACCCTAACCGAACAGCGGAGAGCGGGCAATGACCACCCACGAACAGCAAATCCAAGCCTTAGCGCCCGACGCCTTGGCGATTCGCGAGCCTGTCGAGCACGCCGCCGGCAAGGCGTTGCTGTCGGGGGGAAGCATCCTCGCCGCCCTTGGCGCGGGCGCCTGCTGCGTCATCCCGTTCGTCTTGGTCAGCCTCGGGGTCGGCGGGGCGTGGCTGAGCAATCTGACCGCGCTCGCGCCCTATCAGCCCATTTTCGTCGCCCTCACCCTGGGCTTTCTCGCGGCCGGCTTCGTGCTCGTCTACCGCAAGCCCAAGGCCGTTTGCGCCGAGGGCTCCTATTGCGCCCGGCCGGCGTCCGACCGCTACGCCAAGATCGGCTTGTGGACCGCGACTGGGCTGGTCGCCGTGGACCTCGCCTTCAGTTATGTCGCCCCTCTGTTTCTTGAGATGTGAGAGAGGGGATCATGCGAAAAATCGTGTCGGCGCTCGCGGCTGTGGCGATGTTGTCCGCGGCCTCGGCCGTCGCGGGCGAGCAGACCGTGACCCTCAAGGTCGACGGCATGTTTTGCGACCTGTGTCCGGCGATTGTCAAGAAAAGCCTGACGCGCGTGGACGGGGTTAGAAATGCAACGGTGTCCTACGAGACCACGCTCGCCACCGTGACGTTCGACGATGCGCGGACCAATATCGAGGCGTTGATCAAGGCGACGACCAACGCCGGCTATCGCTCGCAGGTGGCGAAGTAGGCCCGTGGACGAGCGATGACCACGCACGATGGTTGCATTGGCGCGGAGCGCGGCCGGCGACCGGACCTCGCCGTCATCGGCGCCGGGTCCGCCGGCTTCGCCGCCGCCATCCGGGCTTCCGAGCTCGGGGCGCAGGTGGCCCTCATCGGCCGCGGCACCATCGGCGGGACGTGCGTCAACATCGGCTGCATTCCCTCGAAGACCCTGATCCGCGCCGCCGAGACCCTGCACCAGGCGCGCGCGGCGTCGCGCTTCGAGGGCATCGCGGGCCAAGCCCGCGTCAGCGACTGGGGCGCCGTCATCGCCCACAAGGACGAACTGGTGGCCGGCTTGCGCCAGGCGAAATACGTCGATCTGCTGCCGGCCTACAACAACATCGCCTATCTCGAAGGACCCGCGCGGCTCACCCGCGAGGGCGTGGCCGTCGATGGCGAGCATTACACGCCCGCCAAGATCGTCGTCGCTACCGGGGCCTCGCCGGCCGCCCCGCCCATCCCGGGGTTCCAGGATATCCCGTGGTTGACCAGCACGAGCGCGCTTGCGCTGCCATCGTTGCCCGCCTCGCTCATGGTGATCGGCGGCGGCCCGGTCGGCTGCGAACTCGCGCAGATGTTCGCCCGCGCCGGGGTCAAGGTGACGATGGTCTGCCGCTCCCGGCTGCTGCCCAACGCCGAGCCCGAGATCGGCCTCGGCCTGGCCCGCTACCTGCGCGAGGAGGGGATCGAGATCGAGTGCGGCGTCGCCTATCGATCGATCCGGCGCGCGCCGCCGGGGGCGGCGCTCGCGTTCATCGACGCCGACGGACGAGCGCGGACGATCGCGGCCGAGCGGGTCTTGGCGGCGACCGGGCGCCGGCCCAACACCGCGGGCCTGGGTCTCGAGGAGGTCGGCATCGCGCTTGGCCCCGGCGGCGGCATCAAGGTCGATGACCGCATGCGCACCACGCGGGGCGGCACCTATGCCGCCGGCGACGTCACCGGGCGGGATATGTTCGTCTACATGGCCGCCTACGGGGCGAAGATCGCGGCCGAGAACGCGCTCAACGGCGATGGGCGGCGCTACGATGCCGCCGCCATGCCCGAAGTGACGTTCACCGACCCCCAGGCGGCGAGCGTGGGCTTGACCGAAGCCGAGGCGCGCGCCAAGGGCATCGACGCCGGGACTTCCATTCTGACCCTCGACCAGGTGCCCCGCGCGCTCGCCGCCCGCGACACCCGGGGGCTGATCAAGCTGGTCGCCGAGCGCAGCGGACGGCTGGTGGGCGCGCACCTGCTGGCGCCGGAGGCCGGCGATGCCATCCAGACCGCCGTGCTCGCCATCAAGCATGGGCTCACCGTCACCGATTTGGCGGACACCGTCTTCCCGTACCTGACCACCGTCGAGGGGCTGAAGCTCGCCGCGCTCGCCTTCACCAAGGACGTGACCAAGCTGTCGTGCTGCGCGGGTTGAGACGGCGATCAAAAACCCGCCCGGCGGCCATCGAGCACGATCATCGCGCCGACCAGGCTGACCAGCGCGCCGATCACATCCCAGCGATCGGGGCGGCTGCCCTCGATCAGCCACAGCCAAGCCAGCGAGGCGCCGATGTAGAACCCGCCATAGGCGGCATAAGCGCGGCCGGCAAACGGCGCATCGATGCGGGTCAAGACAATCGCGAAGGCGACGAGGGCGGCCGTCCCGGGGGCGATCCACAAGGCGGTCTTTCCCAGCCGAAGCCAGGCCCAGAACGCGAAACATCCCGAAATCTCCGCCGCCGCGGCGGCGGCAAAATAGCCTAATGCCTGCAACATCGTCGTGACCTCCCGCTTGGGTAGTGGCTCCCCGCGCGAGTTTCGTTCAGGCCGGTGGGGGCCCGATCGGCGACGTTATCGTTTTGCGCTTGCCGGCATCGCCACCTGACCCTACAATATGTGAATAGGTATTCAGGTGTTCAAAAAGGTTGCATCCCTTCGGGTCGCCCGCCGTCGCCTTCTCAGCGACGACGAGGCCGCGCAACTGGCCGAGTTGTTCCGGCTGGTCGGCGAGGCGAGCCGCCTGCGGATCGTTCTTGCTTGTCTCGATGCGCCGCAGAGCGTCGGCCGGATCGCGGACCAACTGGACCTGTCCCCCTCTCTGGTGAGCCACCACCTCCGGCTGCTTCGTGCGGCCCGCATCCTGCGGGCCTCGCGGCAGGGCCAACACGTGTTCTATTCGGCGGCGGACGACCATATCCGGCGCGTGATTACCGACATGGTGGCGCACGTCGGAGAGGCGCACGAGGAAGACTGACGTGGCGGACTGCTCGGCGTGCGAGCCCGCCATGGACCGGCGCTTTCGGCGCGCCTTGTGGGCGGCGCTGGCGATCAACGCGACGATGTTCCTGATCGAGGTCGCCGCCGGTTACGTGGCGTGGTCGGTCGCGCTCCAGGCCGACGCCCTCGACTTCCTGGGCGATGCGGCCAACTACGCCATTTCCCTTATGGTGCTCGGACTGTCGGTTCGCTGGCGGTCGGGGGCGGCCCTGGCCAAGGGCGCGTCGATGGGGCTGTTCGGTCTGTGGGTGGTCGCCAGCACGGCCTACAACGCGATCGTCGCGGCCGTACCCGCGCCCGCGATCATGGGCGCCGTCGGCTTGCTGGCGATGGCGGCGAACGTGACCGTCGCGTTCATGCTTTATGCGTTCCGGTCCGGCGACAGCAATATGCGCTCGGTCTGGCTGTGCAGCCGCAACGATGCCATCGGCAACCTCGCCGTGCTGGTCGCGGCGAGCGGCGTTTTCGCGACCGGCACGGGTTGGCCGGACCTCGCGGTCGGGGCGGCGATGGCGGGGCTCGCGCTCGTATCAGCCGCGCAGGTCGTTCGCCAGGCCGTCGGCGAGCTTCGCGGCGCGGATTCGCCCCTCGCCGCCGAGTGATCGGGGCGCTGTAGGGGCGGGTCTTAAGACCCGCCCGCACGGGCGGGTTTCAAACCCGCCCCTACATACGGCAATTCAAAGTCGCGTCACCCGGTCGGGCTTGCGCCCCAACTCCAGCGTGCAAAATCGCTCGGCTTCCGCCTCGCTCGGCTCGGCCTTCGGGTGCGGGCCGCCCATGCCGATGCGGCGCCCCTCGCGCCAGACCGACCACCGGAACGTCACGCTGCGGTTGGCATCGATCCAGCGTTCGATGATGATCTCGACCATCGGTCGGGCGCTTCTACACCCGCGGCGGGCAATGGTTCAATAGACGCCGTGGCCGGCCAAGACCTCGCGTGCCTTGCCCCTGTGCGACGTCGCCGTCGATCTCCCCACGTCGACAGGCTCGCTCGGCTGCGGCTTGGCAGGGCCGCGACAAACCGGGTATCTATGGCCTTTCGAGGAGGTCGGCCGATGGCACATTTCGAGGCGCCGTTCGAAGAGCTCAACCCGCCGCCGCGGCTGATGATGGGTCCCGGACCGATCAATGCCGATCCCCGGGTCCTGCGCGCCATGTCGATGCCGCTCTTGGGCCAGTTCGACCCGGCCTTCACCGGCTACATGAACGACACCATGGCGCTGTTGCGCCGGCTCTTCCAGACCCGCAACCGCTGGGCCTTCGTGGTCGACGGGACGGCACGGGCCGGCATCGAGGCGATTCTCGTCTCGCTGATCGCGCCGGGCGATCGCGTCCTGGTCCCGATTTTCGGCCGCTTCGGGCATTTGCTCGCCGAGATCGGGCGGCGCGCCGGCGCCGCGGTGCATTCGATCGAGACCCGATGGGGCACCGTCTTCGACCCCGGGGAGATCGAGGAAGCGATCCGCCGCCACCGCCCGGCCCTCGTCGCGCTCGTCCACGGCGACACCTCGACCACCATGGCCCAGCCCTTGGCCGAGATCGGCGCCATCTGCCGCCGCCACGAGGCGCTCTTGTACGTCGACGCGACGGCGACGCTGGGCGGCATGGACGTGAAGGTCGACGAGTGGCGGATCGACGCGATTTCGGCCGGCCTGCAGAAATGCTTGTCCGGGCCCCCGGGCTCGGCGCCGATCGCCTTCAATGCGCGGGTCGAGGAGCGGGTTCTGGCGCGCAAGCACATCGAGGAAGGCATCCGCCCCGAGGGGTTCGTGCCCGGCAACGGGCCGCCCATCCAGTCGAACTATTTCGACCTCGCGATGCTGATGGATTACTGGAGCGAGGCCCGGCTCAACCATCACACCGAAGCGACCTCGATGCTCTATGCCGCGCGCGAATGCGCGCGCATCGTGCTCGCCGAGGGCCTCGAGAGTTGCTTCGAGCGGCACCGTCAGGCGAGCCAGGCGCTCGCGGCCGGGCTCGAGGCGATGGGGCTCGAGCTGTTCGGGGACCAGCGCCACAAGATGCCGAATGTCACCGGGATCGTGATCCCCGAGGGGATCGACGGCGAGGCGGTGCGGCGCTCGATGCTGGAGGATTTCGGCATCGAGATCGGCACCTCGTTCGGCCCGTTGCGCGGCCGCATCTGGCGGATCGGCGCCATGGGCTACAACTGCCGCAAGCAGAACGTCCTCGTGTGCCTCGCCGCGCTCGAGGCAAGCTTGCGCGCCCACGGGTTGCGGGCCGCATCCGGGGCCGGCGTCGACGCCGCGCTCGGCGTCTATCGCCAGGCGGGCGGCGCGCCGGGGCCGGCTTTCGGCGCCCGCCCGGTCCCGGTATGATCGCCCCCGATGCTACAGGTCCAGGCGGTTCATAAGTCCTTCGCGCGGATCCACGCCGTCCGCGGCGCCAGTTTCGAGGCCCGCGACGGCGAGGTCACCGGCATCATCGGCCCCAACGGCGCCGGCAAGACGACCATCCTGCGCATGCTCTATACGGTGCTGCGGCCCGACCGCGGCCGGACGCTGGTCGACGGCCTCGACGCCGCCACCGCGCCCCGTCAGGTCCAGCGCCGGATCGGCGTGCTGCCCGACAACCGCGGGCTATATCCGCGCCTCACCGCCCGCGAGCATGTCCGCTATTTCGGCCGGCTGCACGGGCTCGGCGGCAAGGAGCTCGAGCGGCGCATCGACGCGCTCCTCGCGCTCCTCGACATGGAGGAGATCGCCGACCGCCGGGCCAGCGCCTTTTCGCGCGGCCAGCAGATGAAGGTGGCGCTCGCCCGCGCGCTCGTGCACGAGCCGCACAACCTCATGTTCGACGAGCCGACCAACGGCCTCGACGTGGGCACCAGCCGGGCGGTGAGGCGGCTGGTGCGCGAGATCCGCGGCCAGGGGCGCTGCGTCCTGTTCTCGAGCCATATCATGCAGGAGGTGATGGCGCTGTCGGACCGCATCGTCATCGTCGCCCTAGGGCGGGTCGTCCTCGAAGGCACGCCCGACGAGCTGCGCCGGCGGACCGGCCTGTCCGACCTCGAGGAGATCTTCATGGCCGCGACCGCGCGCCCGCCGGACGCGGTCCTCGACGCGGCGGCGCAGTAAGCAGATGGCGCCGGCCTTCGTCGTTTTCGCCAAGGAGGTGGTCGACAACCTGCGCGACCGGCGCAGCATCGGCATGTCGATGGTCTATCCGCTGATCGGACCGATCCTGCTCGGCCTGTTGATCGCCTTCGTCGGCGGCACGATCCGCGGCAGTCCCGAGCGGCGGCTCGACATCGCGATCCACAACGGCGGCGGCGCCCCCGACCTCGTCGACTTCCTGAGGCGCAAGGGGGCGCAGCTGTACCTCGCCCCGGCCGATGCCGCGGCCGCCGTCCGGGACGGCGCCGTGCCCTTCGTCCTCGTCATCCCCGACGCCCCGCCGCTCCCGAACACCCCGCTCGAGGTCCAGATGGTGGTCGATCTTGGCCGCCTCGCCACCGTCATGCCGATGAGCCGGACCGTCGATCTGTTGCGCGAATACAGCGTCGGGATCGCCGCCGAACGGCTCACCGAGGCCGGCCTCCCGCCGCAGCTCGTCGAATCCGTAGTCGTCAGAGAATTTCATGTCGGGCGAACGCGCAACCTCGCCGCCATCCTGCTCAACGTGATGCCGCCCTTCCTCATGTTCACGATCTTCTTGGGCGGCGTATATCTCGCCCTCGACACGACGAGCGGCGAGCGCGAGCGCGGCTCGCTCGAGCCGTTGATGATCAATCCCGTGCGGCGCTGGGAGGTGCTGGCCGGCAAGCTCGGCGCGGCGTGCGTCTTCACCCTGGTGGCGGTGATCGTCCAGGTCGCGGCCTTCGCGGCGATGATGAAGAGCATATCGGCGGAGGGCGCCGGCCTCGCCGAGATGCCCTCGCTCGCCCGCATGATCCTGTTGGTCGGGATCTGCGTGCCCCTGACGCTGTTCGCGGTCGTCACCCAGGTCGTGGTGGCGGCGGGCACCCGCAGCCTCAAGGAGGCGCAAACCTATCTCGGCCTCCTCCCGCTCGTCCCCTCGCTGCCGGGCATGATCCTGATCTTCGCGCCGGTCCAGGCACACGCAGTGCTCGCCGCCATCCCCACCTTCGGGCAGACGGTCCTCTTGGGCCAGCTCATCCGCGGCGATGACGTGAGCCTGGCGCTGGTCGGCGTGTCGGCGATCGCCACCGTGATCGCCACCATGGGCCTCCTCTATGTCGCGATCCGGCTCTACGAGCGCGAGCAGCTCCTGTTCGCCGGCTCGTAAGGGCGGGATTGAAACCCGCCCGTTGCGTCTTCGAAACCCGCGGGGCTATGAACCGCCAGGAGCGGACTCACCGCGGAGATGAACCGCAGAGGGCGCGGAGGCTACGTGAGAGAACGCAGAGGTTGATGCGCGAGCCGCGTCCCGCGCCGCAGTCCATTCCTCTTGCGACCTCGACGTTCCCCTCGGCGATCCCGGCGGCGAAATGTTCATAGGGGCGGGTCTTAAGACTCGCCCCTAGGCGGCCCGGCCGCGCCACGGCAGGAAGGCCGGGACGCGGTCGCGGTAGCGCGCGTATGCCTCCCCGTAATGGCGCATCAGCTTGCGTTCCTCGAACCGCGTGCCGACCGCGAGATACAGCGACCCCCAAATCGCGGTGGCAAGACCGAGCTCGGAGTCGGCGAGCCCCCACAGGACCAGGAATAAGCCGCTGTAAAGCGGGTGGCGCACATAGCGATGCAGGCCAGCCAAGCGCAAGGGCTCGTCCTCGGCGAAGGGGGGCGAGGCGTTGCCTCGCCCGCGGCGGGCGGCGCGGATCTGCGCGAGGCCGCCCAGCCGGCCGAGATCGTAACCCGTCAGCGCCCACGCCAACACGGCGAGGCCCGCCACCAGCATGGCCGGCTGGGCGATCTCGAGCCCATCGGGGCGCGCCAAGCCTGGCGCATCGGCGAGCGCGATCCGTCCCACGGCAACGACGCCAGCGAAATGGGCAAGCGCGAACCCGTTGTAGGCGAGGCGGTAGGCGGCGCCGAGCGCGGGCCGAAGGCGCGCCTTGACCGGGTCGGCGGCCAACGCCGAATGGCCGAGGGCGAAGCTCAGCCAGGCGAGGAAATAGACGAGATGAGCGCCGAGCACGGATGCCCTCGGATCTCAGCGCGCGAAGCGACGGATGGTCGCCGAGCTGCTGTGGCCGGGGGCGAGGTCGGCGAGCAGCACCCGCCCGCCCCAGCCGCGCACGAGATCGGCGCCCACCACCGCCCCGATTGCGTAGTCGGCGCCCTTGACGAGGACGTCCGGCCGCAGCGCCTGGATGAGCGCGAGCGGCGTGTCATCGGCGAAGATCACGACCACATCGACGCTGGCGAGCGAGGCGAGCACGGCGGCGCGCGCCGCCTCTGCCTGGATCGGCCGTCCCTCGCCCTTGAGGCGGCGGACCGAGGCATCGCTGTTGAGCCCCACCACCAGGCGGTCGCAGGCCGCCTTGGCCTGCGCCAGCAGCGAGACATGCCCCGGATGGAGGAGGTCGAAACAGCCGTTGGTGAAGCCGATCTTGAACCCCTGCCGGCGCCAGCGCGCCACCTCGTCGAGGCTGAGCGCGAGCGCTCTGACCTTGCGCTCGCCGGTCGCCAGGTCCTCGTGCACGAGCGCCCGCGCCAGGTCGGCGGCATAGGCCACGGCGGTGCCGACCTTGCCAACGACGATCCCGGCGGCGACGTTGGCCAGGCGCGCCGCCTCGAGCGGCGAGAGGCCGGCGGCCAGCGCGGCGGCCACCGTCGCCACCACCGTGTCGCCGGCGCCCGAGACGTCGAACACCTCGCGCGCCGCGGCCGGCAAGTGGTGGACCTCGCCCTTGGTCGCCAGGGTCATGCCTTCGGCCCCGCGCGTGCACAACACCGCCCCGATGCCGGCCGACCGGATGAGCTTGCGCGCCGCCCGGTGGACCTCGGCGGAGGTTGCGGTCGGGGCGCGGGTCGCCGCGGCGAGCTCGCGCCGGTTGGGGGTCAAGAGCGAGGCGCCCTTGTAGCGCGAGAAGTCGCTGCCCTTGGGGTCGACGATCACCTTCTTCTTGGCCGCCCGCGCGGCGGCGATCATCGCCTTGATGACGGCAGCGGTCAGCACGCCCTTGGCGTAGTCGGACAGCACCATCACCGCGCAATCGGCGATCGCCGCTTCGGCCAGTCGGACGATGTCGCCGCCGGTGGCATCGCCGACCTCGGCGACGGTCTCCAGGTCGGCGCGCAGCAACTGCTGGCTGCCGGCGACGAACCGGGTCTTGATCGTGGTCTGGCGCCGGCTCTCGACCAGCAGGTGCGGCGCCACGCCGTCGAGCCGGCCCATGAGGCCCGTGATCTCGCGGCCGGCCGCATCCTTGCCCACCACCGAGACGAATTCCACTTCGGCGCCGAGGCCGACGAGGTTGCGCACGACGTTCCCCGCGCCGCCCAGCATCGCCACTTGGCGCTCGATCCCGAGCACCGGAATGGGCGCCTCGGGCGAAATGCGGTCGACCTGGCCGTAAACGTAACGGTCGAGCATGACGTCGCCCACGCACAGGACGCGCACGCCCTGCAGGCGTTCGACGAGGTCGGCGAGGTCGGCGTTGGCGGTCATCGCGGTCGGCGGCGGGCCTTCGGCCAGGGATCCGCGCGGCCCGCGGCGGCGCGCGCGGCCTGGCGGCTGGCCCCGAGATCGCCGAGATCGAGCGCCAGGTTCTCGGCCGCGCCGCCGTCCATCGCCACAACGCAATCGCCCATCGCCTTCGAATCCCGTCCTCGTTCGACCGCCGGCCCGAGGTCAGGCTCCCCGCCTAAGCGGCCGCCGCACGCTCGATGATCGCCAGGAACCCGGCGACGACCGCGTCAATATCAAAGGTCTTGGCCGCGTAGTCCAGCGCGTTGTTGCCGAGCTCGGCCCGCAACGCCGGGTCTTGGGCCAGACGGTCGGCGGCGGCAAGAAACCCCGCCTCGTCGCCGCTCGCGGCCACCAGCCCGGCCCGGTTGCCGGCGATGATCCGGGCGGCACGGTTGTCGGGCGGAATGGCCGCGAGCAGCGGCCGGCCGGCGCAGAGATAGGTCAGCACCTTGGACGGCACCGAATAAATCCCGGCCTCCGCTTCGAGCACCGCCACCAGAACGTCGCCGGCGGCGATCACCTCGGAGAGGCGCGCGAACGGCTGGAAGGGCAGCAGCTTGAAATTCGCAAGACCGCGGCTGCGGTGGGCGAGCCAGTCCGCGCCCAGCCCCTCGGAGACGACCACGACCTTGACCTCGGGCCGGGACCGATAGCGCTCCGCGAGCTTGAGCAACAGCTCGGGGTTGTGCTTGAGGCCGAGCGTGCCGGCGTAGAGGAACACGAGCGCGCCCACCAGCCCGTGCTCGGCCGCCCACGGGTTGTCGCGCGGCACGCGAGCCAGGTCCTCGCGCGGCGCCCAGTTCTCGACCACCGACAGCCGGGCGGGCTCGACGCCGGCGGACTCGAGGATGGGGACGAAATCCCCGGTGATCGCCACTACCGCGTCGCTCGAGCGCCACAATCTTCGTTCGAGGGCCATGTAGCGTGCGCCGATGGCGGCGCCGATGATCGGCATCTTGCGGCGCAGGATGCGGTCGATGGCGTGTCCGTAGAGATCCTGCACCCAGAACACGAAGCCGATGCCGTGCCGCCGGCACGCCGCGAGCGCCGCGGCCTGGGGGTCCAAGGGGGTGTTGACGGACAGGGCGACCGCCGGCGCGTATTCGGCGATGGCGCCGGCGAGCAGCTTGCCGTAGGCGCGCTCCTGGACGGCCCGCTTGACGAAACTGTATTTGGCGAAGGACTGGCCGAGATCGAGGCCGCGAATGGCAAAGCCCGGCGGGTCGTCCGGCATCGGCGTCAACGGCCCGCGCGGGGCTTGGAACGACGCCGAATAGAGGTGCAGCACGTCGTGCCCACTTGCCGCCAGGCGGCGGGAGAGCTGCACCGTGAACGCATGGCCCGAATAGTCGTGGACGAGGATCTTCACGGAGCGGTCAGTGGCGCCGGGCCTTGACGACCAGGCAGTCGCCGCGGCCGAGCGCATTGCCGAGCCACAGGAGCGGGAACAAGAGCCCGCGCGCCAGCGCCATCGCCACCGCGACGAGGACGGCCGAGCGCAGCCGCCGGGGCGCTGTGGGCGGCCCGTGCGCGGCCCAGGCGATCGCCGACTGCGCCACCCATAAGGCCGGCGTCACCTGTTTTTCCGAGGTCACGGCGAAGCCGTGGTCGGCGAGCAGGCGCCCAAGCCGCGCTAGCGTGAAATGGGTGATGTGGAAAGGAACGTGCCAGTTGATCCAGGCGCGCCCGAACAGGCGCCGCAGCCAGCTCCTTGCATTGGGCAGGCTGATCCACACCTCGCCGCCGGGCGCGAGCAGGCGATGGACCGCGGCGAGCATGGCCTTGGGATCGAGCGCGTGCTCGAGCACGTTCGACAGCACCGCGACGTCGAAGCCCGCGGCCGGCCGGAACTCCTCGATGGCGATCTCATGCACCGGAAAGCCGTGCGCGCGCGCCGTCGCGGCGGCGGGGGCGTTGAGCTCGAGACCCTCGGGCGAGAACCCGTTGCGGCGGTAGATGACCAGGCCCCGGCCCTCGTTGCAGCCGATGTCGAGGAGCCGCCCCTTCCCGGTCTCGCCGTGAAAGGAGATGTCCCCGTCGATGAGCAGAAGCGCCCGGTAGAGCGGCGAGGCGAGCAGGCGGTCGCGCCACGCCGGCCACGCGCCCCCTGCCTCGCCGCGGTAATTGTAGTGCCTCGCGTAGAGCACCTTGAGCTGGTCGGGGGTGGGCAACGGGTCGATCTGCTCGAGGCCGCAACGCTGGCAGCTGGCGATCCGCCACTGGCCGGCGATGCCGAACCGGTGGTCGCCGACGCCGTCGAGGACCACCGAAATGGCGCCCCCGCACAACACGCAAGCGCCGGGGCTCACCGCCGCTGCCTCGCCATCGCCTGACGCCGTTCGTGGAGCTTGGCGTCGATGAGGAAGCGGAACCAGAACGTCTGCAGCACGTAGAAGATCAGCCCTTCGCGGCCGTCGAGGAATCCTCGCTTCCAGACATAGCGATAGAGGAACAAGAGAAAGGCGCGCAGGAACGGCGGCTGGCGGTAGTAGAAGTCGCGCTTGGCGCGTTGCTCGGCCACCGGGTCCTCCGGCCCGGCCCGGCCGATGGCGCCCGTGCCGCCGGAGGCGAGCAACTCGTCGACTTCGGCATCGGCCCAGCGGTTGTGGCGGCGCGTCCATTCGCTCAACGACAGCCGGATGTCGTCGATCATCGGCGAGGCGAGCTTGGCGGTCTTGCCCTCGACATGGAAATGCTGGTCGTATTTGCGCGTCTCGCACTTGCCCTGGCCGCGGCGGAACAGGCGCAAATGGTAAATGGGGTACATGCCGCCGTGGCGCAGGGGCCGGCCGTGGAAATGGACGAGGCGCGGGATGTAATAGCCGCCGATCCCGGCCGGCGGCCCCGCGCCCATCAAGGCCGCGAGCTCGGCCGCCAGCTCGGGCGTCACCTGCTCGTCGGCGTCGAGATGGAGCTCCCAGTCGTGCTTGAGCGGCAGGTTGGCGATCGCCCAGTTGCGCTGCGCCCCGTAAGTCTCGAACGGCCGCTGGACGAGGCGGGCGCCCGCCGCGCGCACCAGGTCGAGCGTGCGGTCGCTCGAAAACGAGTCGAGGACGTGCACGTCGTCGCTGACGCGCGCGGCGTTGGCGAGCGTGGCGGCGATCGTGGCCTCGGAATCGAAGCTGAGCACGACGACCGAGATCGGCAACATGGCGCCTCGAGCGGACCCAGCAGGTACTAGCCGCGCGCGGAGGGCCGAGGCTCTCGCCGCGCGGCGAGCGAGCGATACACGGACTCGAGATCGCGCGCAATCCGCTCCCAGGCGAAGTTCGCCGCGACCAGCGCCTTGCCGCGCTCGCCCATCGCCGCCGCCCGCGCCGGGTCGTGGACCAGCTCGGCGATTTGGGCCGCCACCGCGTCCACGCTGGGCGGCCCCACCAGGCCGGCGCCCGCGCCCGCCACCTCGCGCCAGATATTGACGCCCTCCGTGATCGCCACCGGCACAGAGCAGGCCATCGCCTCGACCACCGCAAGCCCGAAATTCTCCGAATACGAGGGCAGCACAAAGCAAGCGGCGTCGCGGAACGCGGCCAGTTTCGCCCGCCCCTCGATGAGGCCGGTGAAGGTGACGCGCGCCGCGATCCCCGCCTCGGCGATCCAGCCCACGGTCCGGCGCTTCATGCCGTCATCGGGCCCGGCGATGACCAGATGCAGGTCCGGCGCCGAAAGCACCGCCCGGGCAAAGGCCGGGATCAAGAGGTCGAGACCCTTCTTGAAATTGAGCCGGCCGAGGAACAGGACGATGCGCCGCGCGCCGATCTCGGGGAAGGCGCGGCGCAAGCCGCCGGGCGGCGGCAAGTCGGCGTAGTCGGCCAGCGCGAGACCGTTGGGGATCACCACGCCGGCCGTCCCTTGGCAATAGGGTTGGGCGAGCCGCATCTCCTCGGCGGCGGTGAAGTGGAGCGCCGCCGCCGCGCGGATCACCCGGTTCTGGAAGGCCAGCTCGATCGCCCGTTTGCGGAGGCGGTGCCGGCGCCAGAGATAGGGATCGAGGCTGCCATGCGGGCGCAGGAGATAGGGTACGCCATGCCGGCGACACGCCCGCGCCGCCGCCCAGTCGTGGAACAGATAGAGCGAGTGCAAATGCACGAGATCGACGCGCGGGATCGCCTCTCCAAGCCCACGGGCGAGCGGCAGCGAGGTCGCGAAGACGGCCGGAAAATGTTGGCGATAGACCTTGAGCTCGACGCCCGCCTCGCGCATCTCGGCGGCGAGCGAGGCGGCTTCGACCGCGCCCATCTCGCGGTCGGTCGTATGGATCGCGACCTCATGCCCGAGGCGCGCCAGCGCGCCCGCCATGCCGCGCGCCGCGACGGCCGGGCCGCCGGTCTTGAGCGCCAGCGAGGCGATGACGTGCAGGATGCGGATGCCTAGTCCCCGGGGTATGTGGTCACGCCGGCCTCGCCCGACGGCGGTTAATGCTCCGGAATTCCCGTCCGCGTCAACCGAGAGCCGCCCCGCGGGCGCTTGCAGGTGGACACCGGGGCGGGGATCTATTACCATGGTCATGCCCATAATCTTGTGAAACCGCCATGCCCCGCACGATCAAAGCCGGCCAATTCAAAGCCCGCTGCCTGGCGTTGATGGACGAGGTGGCCAAGACCGGCGAGCCGATCGTGATCACCAAGCGCGGCAAGCCGGTGGCCCAGCTCGCGCCCATCGCTGTCAAGCCGAAAACCTTGCGCGGCTTCCTTAAGGGCAGAATCGAGACGCACGGCGACATCATCTCGCCGATCGACGTCGAATGGGACGCGCTCAAGCCGTGATCCTGCTCGACACGCATGCGCTGATCTGGTTCGCGGAAGACAGCCCCAGGCTCGGCGCGCGGGCGGTCAGGCTCGCCGACGCGGCGCTCCATGGCAACCGGCTCGCGGTATCGGCCTTTTCATTCTGGGAATTGACGATGCTGGTGGCCAAGGAGCGGGTGAAGACCAGCGACCCACCGCACGCCGTCCGCCGCACGGCGCTCGCCCAGGGCATCCGGGAGATCCTGGTGGACGGCGCGCTCGCTATCGCGGCCGCGGGCCTTCCCGACTTCCGTGGCGACCCGGCGGACCGGATCATAGTCGCCACGGCCCTGTCGCTCCAGGCGACACTGCTGACGGCCGACGGTCGCGTCCTAGCCTGGCGAGGCGGCTTGCGCACGCACGACGCCCGGCACTGAGTGCCCGTCGCTTGCGCCGGCTTCGCTGCTGGGACTATGCACTGTTCCCCATGCCCCGCCCGACTTTCGCGCCCGCCTCATCGCACGTTATGTCTCGACCCATGCCAGCGTCGCCGACGAGGGCGGCCGCGGCCGGCCTCGAGCGCAGGCGGGCCTATCTTGCGAGGCTGATCCGGGATCATTTCCCCTCCGACCGCGGGGCGGCGATCCTAGATCTCGGCTGCGGTCACGGGGCGATGCTGTGGGCCGCCCGGCAGCACGGCTACACCAGCCGTCGTCGTCGACGCCAGCCCCGAGCAGGTCGCGGTCGCGGCGCGGTTGGCGATCGCCGCCGTCCGTCAAGCCGAAATCTGCGAAGCGCTCGCTGGCCTCGCCGATGCGACACAAGATGTTGTGACCATGTTCGACCTCTTGCATTATTTCTCGCGCGAGGAACAATCCGAAATCATCGACGAAATACGCCGGGTCTTGCGGCCCGGCGGCCGGTGGATTCTGCACCTGCCGAACGGCTGGGCGCTCTTCGGCGCCCGCATGCACTATTGGGACTACCTCGCGGCCGGCGCCTCCACCCGCGTCTCGCTCGCCCAGATCCTGCTCGCCTCGGGCTTTCGCGCGGTCGCCTGTCATGAGGAGCGGCCGGTCGTGCACGGCCTCAAGAGCGCGGTCACGTTGGGTGCTATGGAAGGCGCTCAGGGGCGCGGCTTGCGCCTTCGCGCTCGCCCGCGAGACCGGCGAGGGCGGGCGGGAAACGATCTTCAGCCAGTGTTTCCTTGCCGTCGCGGTCAAATAGAGCAGGTGTCGGCGCAGCACGAAGAGGCGTTGCAGGGGGAACCGCAACTCGCTATGTTCCCGCGGCCTGCGGAGGAATAGCGGGGCCGAGGAGGTCGTTGTCGGCCGGGGGCGAAGGTCGGCATTTCCGCATCGAGTTTCCATGAACATCCTCTACATCGGTTTCGACGTCGAGGGGGTGGGCGGGATCGCCACCTACAGCCGCCATCAGATCCGCGCCCTGCGCGATCTCGGGCACCGCGTCCACGTGCTGTCGATCGACAAGCAGTCGCTCAAGATGGAGCACGGTTACGCCGACCGCAACGTCGCGTTCCTCAACAAGTACCGCGCGGTTCCGGCCGTGCTGCGCTTCCTCCTCGCCCGTCGCGGCCGCTTCGATCTCGTGGTCGTCAACCACGTCTACCTGGCGGGCTTCGGGCTCGCGGCGCGGCTGCTGACCGGCTCGCCCTATGTGGTGAATGTCTATAACATCGACATCCTGAAACGGCTTTCGGCGCCCCGCGAATACGCCTTCGCGCACGCCGACCTGGCGATCGCCGACTGCCAGTACACGATCGAGCGGATGCCGCGCTTCCATCGCCGGATGCCGCCCGTCGGCTTGCTTTACGACCCGGTCGACACGGCGTTCTTCCGTCCGATCGCCAAGCTCGATGCGCGCCGCGAGATCGAGCGGCGCTTCGACCTCGAGGACCTCGACGGCCGCTTCGTGGCGGCGACGGTCGCCCACCTGGCGGAGCCGCCCAACAAGGGCCACCGGCAGATGATCGAGGCGCTCCGCCTGCTCGATGATCCGCGTTTTCTCTACCTCGTGGTCGGCGAGGGCCCCGACCGCCTGGCGATCGCGGACCATGCGGCGCGCAACGGGGTCTCGAGCCAAGTGAAATTCCTCGGCTTCGTCGAGCAAAGCGCGCTGCCCTTCCTCTACAGCGCCGCCGACGTGGCGGTCCTGGTGAGCCGCGGCGGCCCGGGCCTCGGCGAAGCGGTGCCCTTCGCCCTCATCGAGGCCGCATCGTGCGGCGTGCCGGTGATCTGCGGCGACCAGGACGGCGCCATCGAGGCTATCGACCCTGCCCATCCCAACGGCCTCGCCGTCGACCCCGATCGGCCCGAGGAGCTCGCCCGGCGCCTGCGCGCGCTCGCCGACGATGCGGCGGCGGTGGCCGAGCTGGGCGGCAACGGCACACGGTTCGTCGACGAGGTGTTCCAGTATCGGAAATTCGTCGAGCGCCAAGGCGAGCTGCTGTCGCGCTTCCTCGGGCCGGCGACCGAGCACGCGCCGGCCCGCCCCGGCGGCGCGGTGCCGGCGCCGGCCACGCGCCCGACCCCCGACCATCGCGTCTGACCGCCGGCGCCCTTGTCCAAGTATCGAGAGCGGGTCTATTCGCGATACCTCAAGGCGGCGCTGTCGCCGCCGGCGCCCGGCGATCTCGCCGGCTTGGCGCCGCGCCGCCCCCTGCTTGCGAAACTGGTCGCCGATCATTTCCCGGCCGACCGCGCGGCATCGATTCTCGACCTCGGCTGCGGCCACGGCGCGCTCCTCCACTTCGCCGCCGAGGCCGGCTATACCGATCTCTCCGGGATCGATGCCAGCCCGGAGCAGGTGGCGGCGGCCGCGGGGTTGGGGATCGAGGGCGTGCGCCAGGGCGACTTGTTCGCGGCCCTGCGCGAGCTCCTCGACGCCAGCCGCGACGCGGTGGTCGCCTTCGACGTCATCGAGCATCTCGCCAAGGACGAGCTCGTCGACCTCGCGGACGAGGTCTGGCGCGTGCTGAAACCCGGCGGGCGGTGGATCGTCCATGCGCCGAACGGCGCTTCGCCGTTCGGCGGCGCCGTGCGCTACGGCGATCTCACCCACGAGCTCGCCTTCACGCCCGAATCGCTGGCCCAGCTCGTCCTCGCCTCCGGCTTCCGGTCGGTCGAATTCTTCGAGGACGCGCCGGTCGCCCACGGCGTCAAGAGCTTCGTGCGCGCGCTCGTGTGGCGGCTGATCCGCCAGCTCCTCAGGTTCTATCTGGTCGTCGAGACCGGCTCGGCCCAGCACGGCGTGCTGACCCAGAACCTGCTCGCCGTGGCGGTGAAGTGATGTGCGGCATCGTCGCCTTCTTCGCCTACGGGGCCGAGGCGCCGCCGGTCGATCCGGGCGAGCTGAGGACGATCCGCGAGGCCATGGCTCACCGCGGCCCCGACGGGGCGGGCGAATGGTTCTCGGCCGACGGCCGGGTGGCCCTCGGCCACCGCCGCTTGTCGATCATCGACTTGCGGGCGATCGCCGACCAGCCCATGGTGCACGGCAACGGCGGCGTGCGCATCGTCTACAACGGCGAGATCTACAACTACCGGGCGCTGCGCGAGCGCCTGGCCGGCCAGGGCCACGTTTTCGCCACCGACTCCGACACCGAGGTGCTCTTGCATTTGTGGGAGCGCGACGGCCCCGACATGCTCCGGCACTTGCGCGGCATGTACGCGTTCACGATCTGGGACGACGCGCGCCGCGGCCTGTTCCTGGCTCGCGACCCGTTCGGCATCAAGCCCCTCTACTATGCCGATGACGGGCGGACCTTTCGCGCCGCCTCACAGGTGAAGGCGCTGTTGTCCGGCGGCCGCATCGATACGCGCCCCGATGCCGCCGGCCATGTCGGGTTCTTCCTGTGGGGCAATGTCCCCGATCCCCATACGCTGTACCGCGGCGTGCGCGCGCTGCCCGCGGGGACGAGCCTATGGGTCGATGCGAATGCGCCCCGCCAGCCCGCCCGATTCTTCGACCTCGCCGCGGCGCTCAAGGCCGGCGGGGCCGCACCCGCCGATCGGCGCGCGCGGCGCGCGGCCCTGCGCGAGGCGCTTTGGGACAGCATCCGCCATCACCTGATCGCCGACGTGCCGGTCGGCGTGTTCCTGTCGGCGGGGCTCGATTCCACGACCATCGCCGCGCTCGCGCACGAGGGCGGCGCCGCTGCTCTCAATACCGTGACGCTGGGCTTCCGCGAATTCAAGGGCGGCGCCAACGACGAGACGGTGCTCGCCGAAGCGGTCGCCAGGCAGCGTGCGACGGGCCATCGCACCTGCTGGGTGCTCGGGCGCGACTTCGCCGCCGAGCGCAGCAACCTGATGGCGGCGATGGACCAGCCGTCGATCGACGGCGTCAACGTCTATTTCGTCGCCAAGGCGACGCGCGAGACCGGCCTCAAGGTGGCGCTATCGGGCCTCGGAGGAGACGAGCTGTTCGGCGGCTATCCGAGCTTCCGGCAGATCCCGAGGCTGGTTGCGGGGCTGGCGCCCTTGGCAAGCCTGCGGCCGGCGGGCCGGCTGTTCCGGCGGCTCACATCCGGCTGGCTCGGCCGCTTCACATCGCCCAAATACGCCGGCCTCCTCGAGTACGGGTCGGAGTGGGCCGGGGCCTACCTGTTGCGCCGCAGCCTGTTCATGCCCTGGGAACTCGACCGCTTGCTGCCGCCCGCGATGGCGGTCGAGGGCTGGCGCGAGCTCGATCCCTTGTCCCGGCTCGAGGCCGCTGTCGAGGGGCTCGAGCCAGCGCGGCTCAAGGTGAGCGCGCTCGAACTGTCCTGGTATATGCGCCACCAGCTGTTGCGCGATGCCGATTGGGCAGGCATGGCCCATTCGCTCGAGATCCGGGTCCCGTTCGTCGACGTCGAACTGCTGTCCCGGCTCGCTCCGCTGCTCGGCGCGGCCGAACCGCCGGACAAGGGCGAGATGGCCGACACGCTCGACGAGGCGCTGCCCGCCAGCGTCCGCAACCGGGCGAAGACCGGGTTCGTCGTCCCGGTGCGCGAATGGCTGGCGGGCGAGGACGACCGCGCGGGCGCGGGCGCGGAGCGCGGCTTGCGCGGCTGGGCGCGCCGCGTCTACGAGGCGCAGACCGGCGCCGCGTGAGCGCTCGCCTCGCGACCACGATGCCCGTTCGCCTCGCCTATCTCGTCACCCATCCGATCCAGTACCAGGCGCCGCTGCTGCGCCGCATCGCTGCCGAGCCCGATATCGAGCTCAAGGCCTTCTTCGCCTCCGACTTCTCGGCGGGCGCATTCGCGGCCGGCGAGTTCAACCAGGTGATCGAGTGGGACGTGCCGCTGCTCGACGGCTATGCCTACGAGGTGCTGCCGCGGCTGATCGGAAAGGCCGGCGGGCTCGAGCGCCTCGACTTCTTCCGGCCGCTCAACTACGGCCTCGCCCGCCGGCTCGCGGCGGGCCGCTTCGATGCGCTGTGGATCCACGGCTACGCGCGGTGGCTGCACTGGACGGCGATCGCCGCGGCGCGGGCCCGCGGGATCAAGGTCTTGATGCGCGACGAGGCGACGGCGATCTCCAACCCGCGCGGGCCCCTCAAGCGCGCCGCCAAGCGCGTGTTCTTCGCCGGGCTCGGGCGGGCGGTCGACGCCTTCCTTGCCATCGGCACGCTCAACCGCCGCTACTACCTCGACCACGGCATCGCCGAGCGGCGCGTCTTCGACATGCCCTACGCGGTCGACAACGCGCATTTCCGCTCGGGCGCCAGCGCGGCGGCGCGCGGGCGCGAAGCCTTCCGCACCGCGCTCGGCCTCGAGCCGGGGCGCCCCGTCCTGTTGTTCGCCGGCAAGCTGATCGAGCGCAAGCGGCCGGCGCTGCTGATCGAGGCGTTCGCCCGGGCCTCAGCCGATCCGGCCTTGCGCCGGCCCTACCTGTTGCTGGCCGGCGACGGCCCCTTGCGCGCCGCCCTCGAGCAACAAGCGCTGGCGCGGGCGCCGGGCGCGGTCCGGTTCCTCGGGTTCCAGAGCCAGGGCGACCTGCCGCGCTGCTACGACCTGTGCGATGCCCTCGTGCTGCCCTCGGGCCGCGAAGCCTGGGGCCTGGTGGTCAACGAGGTGATGTGCGCCGCGCGTGCGATCATCGCCAGCGACATGGTGGGGGCCGCCCCCGACCTCGTCCGTGCGAGCGAGAACGGCGCCATCTTCCGCTCGGGCGACGTCGCCGATCTGGCGCGCGCGATCGGCGAGGTGCTGTCCGATCCCGCCCGCCTCGCCGCCATGGGAGGCCGATCGCTGGCGACGATTTCGCGCTGGAGCTTCGAGGAGGACGTCGCCGGCCTGCGCCGGGCGCTCGAGGCCGTTTGTCCGGGCCGGTTCGCCGGACCTCCGGCATGAAGGACATCTCGGTCTCGTTCCTGGCGACGGCGCTCATCCAGGCCGCCAACATCGCGACCGGCCTGTTGGCGGCGCGCCTGCTCCTGCCCGAGGGCCGCGGCGAGCTTGCCGCGATCATGCTGTGGCCGGGGCTGATCGCCGAGCTCGGCATCCTCGGCCTGTCCGACTCGGTCCTCTACCATGCCGCCACGCGGCGGGCCTCTCCGCGCGCGCTGTTCGCCGCCATGGCCAGCCTGGCGGCCGGCTTGTCGGTCGTCCTCATCGCCGCCGGGCTGGTCATCCTCCCGCTCGTCTTGGCGGCCTATCCGCCCGAGCTGCAACGCCTCGCCGTGCTCTATCTCGGCGCCTTCCTGCCGACCTATTTCGGCGCCTTGTTCCTCGCCACGCTGTTCCAAGGCCAGCTCGAGCTGGTGATCTGGAACGGGCTGCGCTGTGTGGTGGGGCTCGGTTATCTGGGTTTCATCCTCGTCCTGCTGGCCGTGGGCGCGGCCACGGTCGGCGGCTTCGCGCTGGCCGCCATTCTCGCCAATCTGGCGGCTCTTGCCGCCGGCCTCGCGCTGGCCTGGCGCGAGGGCTGGGTGGCGTTGCGGCCGCGCCTCGAGGTCATGAAGGAGCTCGTGGTCTACGGCGCCAAGGTCCATCTCGGCGAGATGTTGAACTCGGTTCGCCAGCGCCTCGACCAGGCCGTGGTTGCGCTGTGGCTGCCCGCCGCCGATCTTGGCCTCTACGTGGTGGCGCTCACCGTGGCGAACGCGCCCTCGCTGCTCGGCCAGACCATTGCCAACGTCGCCTTCCCGAAAGTGAGCCAGCAGGACTCGGCGGCCGGCAAGGCCGAAGTCTTTGGCCGCTATCTGCGCTTCGCGCTGGCCCTTGCGGCCACCGCCTCGCTGGCGCTGTTTGCGCTCGCCGACTGGCTGGTGCCGCTGCTGTTCGGCCGGCCCTTCGCGCCGGCGGCCGCGATCGTCGGCATCCTCATCCTCGGCGCGGTCCCGTTGGCGGGCAAGCTCATGTTCATGGCGGCGCTCAAGGCCTGGAACCAGCCGCTCGCCATCGGCCGGGCCGAGGTGAGCGGGCTGGTCGCCGCCGTCGTCTCGCTGGCGGCCTTGCTGCCCCGCTTCGGCCTGTGGGGCGCGGCGTGGAGCCTGGTCATCGCCCAGACCGCCGCCACCTTGCATATGTCCGTCTCGCTCAGCCGCCGGCTCGACTTGCGCCTGGCCGTGCTGTTGCGCCCGACGCCCGACGACTGGCGCCTGGTTATCGCCGCCGCGGTCCGGCTTGCATCGTGGCCGGCGCGCCGATGAGCGGGCCAGCGACCGGGCGCCGGGTCGTTGTCCACCACCCGGGGTCCAACCACCTCGCCTACGAGCTGGTCGCGGCCTTGCAGCACGGCGGCTACCCTTGCGCGTTCGAGACCGGGTTCTTTTACACCCCGACTGGGCTTGCGGCGCGCCTGGCGCGCGCCCTCCCCGGGCGCCTCGCCGGCCGGGTCGAACGCGAGCTCAAGCGGCGTTCGCACGCGGGCGTCGACCCGCGACGGCTCAAGTTACAGCGCGTACCCGAACACGCGCACCTGGCGCTGGCGCGGGCGGGGCTGCCACCGGCCGCGCTCCCCCGGGTGGTCGGCTGGCGCAACGAGATTTTAGATCGCC
>JBQTIU010000052.1:0-8480 GCA_052387815.1 Pseudomonadota bacterium | reverse complement strand
GCCCGGGCGTGTCGAAAGCCCCGCCCCTTCGATATGCCATCGCCGGTGCCGTGGTTGGGGCGGGTTTACAACCCGCCTGTAAGAATTGCCACCGCCTTTGCCGTGGTAGGGGCGGGGTTACAACCCGCCCGGGCAACGTCCGCCTGGCGATTTTTCGATGGCCAAAAGGCGGAGAATGCGATTGATTCCATATCCCCCCGGATGCCGCAGCGGCATTCGGGCCGCGCCAGGGTTGCGGGAGGCAGAGCATGACCGAACGCGGCGACCCGCCGGGGCTGGCGGGCGGCCTCACCGATTACGGCGACCGCGATTTTTCCCTTTATTTGCGCCGCTCGTTCGCCCGCTCGATGGGCTATTCGCCGGCCATGCTGGCGCGCCCGGTGGTCGGTATCGCCAACTCGGCAAGCGGCTTCAACAACTGCCACCGCCACTTTCCGGAGCTGATCGAGGCGGTGAAAAGGGGCGTGATCGCGGCCGGCGGCCTGCCGCTCGACTTCCCGACCATCTCCTTGGCCGAGGTGTTCCTTGCCCCCACCAGCCTGATGTTCCGCAACCTGATGTCGATCGACGTCGAGGAGATGATCCGCGCCCAGCCCATGGACGCGGTCGTCCTCATGGGCGGCTGCGACAAGACGGTGCCGGCCCAGCTCATGGGTGCGATTTCCGCCGATCGGCCGGCGATCCAGCTCGTCGCCGGGCCGATGATGACCGCCCGCTATCGCGGCCAGCGGCTCGGCGCCTGCACCGATTGCCGCCGCTTCTGGGCCCAGTATCGGGCCGGCCAGATCGCGCCGGCCGACATCGACGAGGTCGAGGACCGGCTGGCCACCACCGCCGGGACCTGCGCCGTGATGGGCACCGCCAGCACCATGGCCTGCCTCGCCGAGGCGCTCGGCATGTCGCTGCCCGGGACGGCCGCCATACCGGCGGTCCATGCCGACCGGCTGCGCGCCGCCGAAGCCACCGGCGCGCGCGCGGTCGGGCTCGCGGGCTCGCGGCTTTCGCCCCGGCGGATCGTCACCCGCAAGGCGGTCGAGAACGCGCTGCGGGTGCTGCTGGCGATCGGCGGGTCGACCAATGCGATCATCCATTTGACCGCCATCGCCGGGCGGGCGGGGATCGAACTCCCCTTGCGCTGGCTCAACGAGCTCGGCGCGAGCACCCCGGTGCTGGTCGACTTGAAGCCGACCGGCCAGCACTACATGGAGGATTTCCACGCCGCCGGCGGCTTGGGGGCGGTCTTGCGGGAGCTCGAACCGCTGCTCAACCTCGACTGCCTGACGATCACCGGCGAGACGCTCGGCCGGCGCCTGGAGCACGACGCCATGTGGGTCGATCGTTCGATCATACGCGAGCGCTCGCAACCGCTCCACGACGGCGGCGGCCTGGTGGCGCTGTTCGGGACGCTCGCCCCTGCCGGCGCCATCCTCAAGCGCTCGGCCGCCGACCCGCTTCTGTTCGAGACCGAGGGGCGCGCGGTCGTCTTCTCCTCGCTCGACGATCTCGCCCGCCGGATCGACGCGCCCGACCTCGATGTGGGGGCGGGCGACATCCTCGTCCTCCAGAACGCCGGGCCGCGGAGCATCGGCATGCCGGAGGCCGGCTACCTGCCGATCCCGGCCAAGCTCGCCCGAGCCGGTGTCAAGGACATGATGCGCATCTCGGATGCGCGGATGAGCGGCACCGCGTTCGGCACCGTGGTCGTGCATGTGAGCCCCGAGGCGGCGGCGGGGGGAGCGCTCGGGCTCGCCCGCACGGGCGACCGCATCCGCTTGAGCGTCAACGAACGCCGGCTCGATCTCCTGGTCGATGGGGCCGAACTCGGCCGGCGCCGCGCCGCCTGGCATCCCACGACGTCCATCGAGCGGGCCCGCGGCTACGGCACGCTCCATGTCGACCACGTCTTGCAAGCCGAGCACGGCTGCGATTTCGACTTCCTGCGCCACGAATCGCTCGCGAGGAGCCCGGGGGAGGATGACCGGCCGTAGGCGCGGGCCGCTTGCGAGTTCCGCCTCGACGAGGACCGGGCCGCGCGCTTAAGCTTAAGGAGGGAACCGGCGACGACCACGCCGGGGGAGGAAGAGATGGCGACCACGATCACCGAAACCAAGCCCGCCGTGCCGCCAGCCGCGGCCGCCGCCACGGAGCAGGTGCCGCTGGCGCGCCGAATCTTGAAGCTGATGATCGCCGGCCGCTCGCAGGCGTCGCTGCTGCTCACCGTGATGGTGCTGGTGCGGATCTGGAACCCCGCCCCCCTGGAGACCCTCCAGCTCCGGGTCTTCGACTTCTATCAGTGGCTGCGGCCGGCCACCTACGCCCAGCAGGTGGTGAAGATCGTCGACGTCGACGAGCCGAGCCTCGGCGCCGTCGGCCAATGGCCGTGGCCGCGCAACATCATCGCCCGCATGGTCGAGCGGCTGTTCCAAAGCGGCGCCGTCGTGGTCGGCTTCGACATCATCTTCGCCGAGCCGGACCGCGTGTCGCCGGCGAGCCTCGCCGAGGTCTTCGGGTCGATCGACCCGGGCGTCGCCCAGTCCATGCGCGGCCTCCCCGATACCGACACCATCCTCGCCGAGACGATCCGCAGGGGCCGCGTGGTCCTGGGACATTCCGGCATCTACCAGGACAGCCCGCAGGAAGGCCGGGCGCTGATTCGCCCGGCGATCGCCGAGATCGGCGGCTCGCCCAAGCCCTACCTGTTCGCCTTCCCGGGCATGGTGCGCAATATCGCGGTGCTCGAACAGGCGGCGGCCGGCCGCGGCACGTTGACGGTCGTCCCCGAACCCGACGGCATCGTCCGCCGCGTGCCCGGCGTGATCAAGGTCGCCGAGACGGTCTATCCGTCGTTGGCGATCGAGATGTTGCGCGTGGCCACGGGACAAACCACGTTCGCGGTCAAGACCGACGAGGCCGGCGTCAACAGCCTGATCGTCGCCGGGGTCGCCGTCCCGACCGACCGCCAGGGCCGGATCTGGCCGTATTTCGCCCGCCACGACCCGGGGCGCTACCTCTCCGCCCACGACCTCTTGGCGGGCCGGGTCGATCCCGCCCAATTGGCCGGCAAGCTGGTGCTGATCGGCACCTCCGCGACCGGCCTGTTCGACGTCAAGACGACGCCGGTCGACCGCGTGATCCCGGGCGTCGAGCTCCACGCCATGCTGATCGACGGCATCCTCTCGGGCGCGCTCCTGAGCCGGCCGTCGTGGGCCGACACCGCGGAAATCCTGGTCGTGCTGGCGCTCGGCCTGCTGGCCATCGTCCAGGTCCCGACCTACGGGGCCAAGCAGATGTTGCGCCTGTTCGCCATCATCATGGTCGTCCTGTGGGGCGGCTCGGGGTATGTGTTCGTCTACGAAGCGATGCTCTTGGACGCCGCCACGCCGGCCACCGTCTTCGTGGTGATGTTCGGCTTCCTCGGCTATCGGCGCCTCGCCCGCGAGGAGGCGCGGCGGCGGGCGGTGCGCACCGCCTTCAGCCGCTACATGACGCCCGAGCTGGTCAAGCGCCTGGCGAAGAATCCGGCCGGCGTGCGCCTGGGCGGCGAGCTGCGCGACCTCACCATCCTGTTCTCGGACGTCCGCGGCTTCACCACGATTTCCGAGAAGCTCGACGCCGAGCGCCTGATCACGCTGATGAACCGCTACTTCACGCCGATGACCGCCGCCATCCAGCACCACAGCGGCTCGATCGACAAGTACATCGGCGACGCCATCATGGCGATCTGGAACGCGCCCCTCGACGACGGCGAGCACGCGCGCCATGCCTGCCTCGCCCTTCTCGACATGCGCACCGAGCTCAAGAAACTCAACGCCAAGCTGATCGCCGAGGCGCACGCGGCGGGAGGGAACTTCGACCCGATGGCGATCGGCATCGGCCTCAACTCCGGCCAGTGCTCGGTCGGCAACATCGGCGGTGAGCAGCGCTTCGAGTACTCGGCCCTCGGCGACCCGGTGAATCTGGCCTCGCGGCTGGAAGGCCAGTCGAAGCAATACGGGGTCGACAACGTGATCAGCGAGGCCACGTATGAGAAGGCCGGGGCCGTCGCGGCGCTCGAGCTCGACTTGATCCGGGTCAAGGGCAAATTCAAGCCGGTGCGCATCTACACCATCGTCGGCCCGGAGGAGGCGGCGAAGGCGCCCGAGTTCGCCGCGCTTGCCGCCCGCCACCAGGCGATGCTCGAGGATTACCGCAACCGGCGGTGGGCGCAAGCACGCGCGGGATGCGGGGCAGCCCGCGCGGCCGCACAGGGGTTAGAGGTGGGGGAGCTTTACGACAAGTTCGAGCACCGCATCGACGAGCTCGAGGCCGACCCGCCGCCGCCCGACTGGGACGGCGTCTACGTCGCCAAGACGAAATGAAGCCCGGGCCGGCGCGGGCCGGTTTGAAACCGGCCCCTACATAGGGAAACGGCAATGGCATTTCGTAGGGGCGGGTTTATAACCCGCCCGCGCGGGCCGGTTTGAAACCCGCGGGGCATTGCCCCGCGCCTACGTGACGGGCGGCGGTATTCGCGGTACATTGCGTAGGGGCGGGTCTGTGACCCGCCCCTCTGCAACCCGCCCGCGCGGGCCGGGTTTAAACCGGCCCCTGCATAGGGAAACGGCAATGGCATTTCAAACGGGCGGGTCTTTCGACCCGCCCGTTCGACCCGCCCCTACCGGTCTGGGGGCCTGGGTTCCTCGGCCGGTGGCGGCGCCGTTTCGGGCTCCACGACGGGGGGCGGGGCCGGCTGGGCGCGGAGGGCATCGAGCGAGAGCTGGCCCATGGCGAAGACCAGGCGGTACACCGCCCGGCGCCCGTCGAAGGCCGCCAGGGTGAAGTTGATGCGCGCGTTATAGAGCTCGTTTTCCGCGTCGAGGACGTTGAGCGCGGTCTCGCGCCCGGCGGCGCGCAGGCGCTCGCGCGCCTCGAATACCGCGGTGGCGATGCTGACCGCGTTCTCGAGCAGCACCACGCGCTCGCGCGCGATGGTCATCTCGTTCCACGCCAGGCGGGTTTCCTCGACCACCTTGCGGTTGGCGAAGGCGAGGTTGTCCTTCGCCGCCTCCACCTGGTAAGCGGCCTCGGCCACGGCGGCACGGGTGGAGAAGCCCGAGAACAGCTCCCAGGTCGCCTTCATCAGCACCGAGAAGTCGCGTCGCTGGCCCCGCGTCGCATCGACGTCGCGCTCGGTGTTCGCCTTGCCCACCAGGTCGATGCGCGGATAGAACTCGGACTCCGCCACGCCCCGGCGGGTGTCGGCCAAGTCAATCTGGCGGGCGCTGCTCTTGATCTGGGGGTTGCCGTCCTGGGCCATCTTGGCCGCCTCCTCGAGGCTCGCGGGCACCAAGTGGATCGGCGCCAGCGGATCGGCCATGGTGTCGGGGTTCGGCGCCCGGCCGAACACCTGGAGGTATTTCGCCAGCGAGTCGAGAAGCTGGCCTTCGAAGGCGACCCGGCGCTCCTTGGCGAGCTGGAGGCGCGCCTTGGCCTGCAGCTCGTCGACCGTGATGGCGACCCCGCGCTCGACGCGCTCGGTCTCGAGCTGGAGCTGGCGCTGCACCGTCTCTTCGTTGCTGCGGGCGAGGCGCACGAGCTGGCTGGTGCGGAGGACATCGATATAGGCGGCGATGCCCTCGAACATGAGCTGCTGGCCCGACCCTTCGACGGCGATTTCCTGGATATTGGTGTTGACCTTCGACCCATCGTAGTTCGAGATTCGCCGGCGGCCGTCGAACAGGTTCTGGGTGACGGTCAGCGTCACCTTGTCGCGCACCAGGCTCGACGGCTCGCCCTGGACCTGGCGCCGGCTCGGGCTGTCGATGCGCTCGTAGCCGGTATCGCCGTCGAGGGTAATCGTGGGCAGGAAGGCGCCGAACGCCTTGCGCTCGCCCTCCTGGGCTGCCAGCAGGGTTTTCTGGGTCCCGGCCAGGCGCGGGTTGGTCTCCAGGAGGTAGGCGAGTTCCTCTTCGAGGCTTTGGGCCCAGACCGGCCCGCCAACAAGCAAGCCGACCACAGCAACTGTGATCATCGAAGCCCGTTGTGCAGCCATGACTGGCCGACTTTTCCCCCGATTGGGCGCCGATTCGGCCCGCAAGACTATATCTGTACCGCACCCGGTTCCCTGGACACAAGTTTGCGTCATGCGGCGGCCCTGAGTGAGATGGCCGCGTCCCACGCCTGACGGGCGTGGGCGGGGCTCAGGTAACCGTTCTTCTCGACCAGCCATTGGGCATTGTATCTCTCGACGAACTCGCGGACGGCATCCCGCAGCTCCTCGATGTTTCGGTAGTTGCGCCCATGGATGATCTGTTCCTTCAGCGTGCGGTTGAACCTCTCGGCGACCCCGTTGGTCTGGGGCTGCTCGACGAAGGCGTAGGACGGCCGAACGCCCCAGTAGGCGATCTGCTTGGTGAAGTACTCGGAGTGGTACTGGGTCCCATGATCCATCCGCAAGCTGAGCCCCCGGGCGACGCCGGCGGCGGGGTACGGTGGGATCGCGGCGGTATCGGCGGCGACGGGGATTGCCGCGAGCACGATCGGGCGCGGCTTGCGGGAGTTGCCTGAGCCACGGGAACTGGATCGGGTTCGGCGCCCCGGCGGTGGCCGCAAGACGAATGTGGCGAAGGATGCGACGCTGTTGAGCGATCTCGTCGCGCTGGTCGAGCCGAGTTCGCGCGGCGACCCGCAATCGCCGCTGCGGTGGACGTGCAAGAGCGTGCGCCGGCTGGCGGGGGAGCTTCAGGCCCGAGGCCATCGCGCGGGCCGCACGCTGGTCGGCGAGCTGCTCGACGACATGGGCTACAGCCTGCAAGGCAATCGCAAGACGCGCGAAGGCGACAGCCATCCGGATCGGGACGCGCAGTTCCAGCACATCACTGCGGCGGTGAACGCGGCGCTGGCCGAGCATGAGCCGGTGATCTCGGTCGACACGAAAAAGAAGGAGCTGGTCGGCGATTTCAAGAACGGCGGGCGCGAGTATCGCCCGGCGGGTGATCCCGAGAAGGTCCGGGTGCATGACTTCCTGATCAAGGAACTCGGCCGCGCCGTGCCCTATGGCGTCTACGACCTCGCCGCCAATGCCGGTTGGGTCAATCTCGGGGTCGACCACGACACGGCGGCCTTCGCCGTCCATAGCATTCGGCGCTGGTGGCAGGAGATCGGCCGAGCCCGCTATCCCGACGCGACGCGACTGCTGATCACCGCCGATGGCGGCGGCAGCAATGGATCGCGCGTGCGCCTGTGGAAACGCGAGCTGCAGAAGCTTGCCAACGAGATCGACATCGACATCGCCGTCCACCACTTGCCCCCGGGGACCAGCAAGTGGAACAAGATCGAGCACCGCCTCTTTTCGTTCATCAGCCAGAACTGGCGCGCCCGGCCGCTCGTCAGCTATCGCGTCATCGTCGACCTGATCTCTGCGACCACCACCAAGACCGGCCTCACGGTGCGCTGCGAGATCGACCACAACCTCTACCCCAAGGGCATCGCCGTCTCCGACGCGGAGATGGCCGCCCTCAACATCTCTCATCACGAATTCCACGGCGAATGGAACTACACCATCGCCCCAAATTCATCCTAAGGTCGAGCGACTGATTCCGGACGGACCCTAACTCGATGTTTTTCTCAAAAAAAATTGGCCGACCGACGGAAACACGGGGATAACCGCCCGGCCGCCCGACGCGGCTGTGACCCCGTCGCGGCCGCCTCCAGCGAGCGCGCTGCGAGTCCCGGGGCCTCCGAGGTATGGCGGGCGTTGTCGCGCATCTTGGCTCGCCGCTCGCGGTTCCGAGCTCGCTGCACAACGCACGCCCGCGCCGCGAGCCGCGTGCGGGACGCATGGCCGGTCGCGGAACTCCGCCGGGGCTGTGACCTGCGTCACTGCGGGCCCCCACCGGCCTGTTAGGGTTGCATCCGGCGGCCGCGGCCCGCTGTCTGGCGTTGGGTGAAGGGGGTAACTGTGGGCGGGCAGGAGGTGATCGGACCGCCGCATTGTTAGGCTTTAAGGCATTGAAATATCTTTTCTTTCTAACTATTTGTCCAAGAATCATCGTTAACGCACATCCCGGTGTATAGGTCAGGTCGCGTTTTGGCATTTGGTTCAACCGGGCGGTAACCTATGATGTTTAGATATTGGCCGCACGGTCTTGTCGGATTCAGGGGCTAGAGAATGGCGCTAGGACGGGCAGCGGTCGAGGCAGTGGGCGGGCAGGGGACAGCGCCGGCGGGCGCAACCGTGCTGGTGGCGCGGCCGGGCGAAGCCGTGCCGGTGCCGGGGCGCTTCCTCATCGAGGCGCAGTACGAGCGCCGGGGCTCCGATCTCTTGCTGACCGGCAAGGACGGCAGCACAGTCCTCGTCCGCGATTTCTTCGATCTCGCCGATCCGCCCGACCTCGTCAACGGCGAGGGCGCGACCATCGCGGCCGATCTGGCGGCTGCGCTGGCCAGGGCCGGCGGGCCGGTGACTTACGCCCAGGCGCGGCCCGTCCCCTCGGGGGCGA
>JBQTIU010000051.1:0-26742 GCA_052387815.1 Pseudomonadota bacterium | reverse complement strand
GGTTTCTTCTGGCACTTCCTCCGTGCCTCGCTGTTCGGCAGCGGGCGGCCGCAGGACAAGCAGCGGCATGAATTCACCATGCCCTGTCCGGCGTGAAGTACCGGGACTTCATCCGCATCCTTCTCGATCACGGTTTCAGCCTCGACCGGCAGCGCGGCAGCCATCGGCAGTACAAGGCCGCGATCGGTGGCCGGGTGTTCCTCGTGACGGCTTCCTGCCACTCCGAGGGCGACGACATTCTGCCCAAGACTTGGCGTCGATGATCCGCCAATCGGGCTTTGCGAAAAAGCTGTTCCGGTAGGGCCGCTTCGCCGCCTGGGAACCGCCCGGCGCGATGGTCGGCGAGCGCGCCGCACCATCCGGCGTTATCGGCGACCGAATCTCGCCGCGCCGACAAATCTTGTCTGCTCAACGCGCGAGCGCTCGCCTTACGGCCTCCGGCTCGCGCGCGATGACGTGCAGCAGCACGCGGGCGGCCCGATCCGGGCGACGGCGGCCCTGCTCCCAGGCATGTATCGCGCTCACGTCGAGACCGAAGCTCCGGGCGAACCGGCGTTGACTCAATCCTAGGCGCTTGCGCACCGCCGCCACGTCGATTTTCTTCGGGACCACCACCGTGTAGGTCGGAAGCTCGATTTCGCCGCGCGCGAAGGCGAGCGCCTCCCTTGCCGCCGCGACGAGCCGGCGGCCGATGCCGCTACGCTTCAGCGCGGAGTGCCGCGCGCGAGCGTCCGGCTACAGCAGGCCGCGCGCGGCCAGGTTCCTCATCAGCGCCGCGGCGCCGAAGGTCCACGGCTCGATGCGGTCGCTCGTATCGACCCGGTTCACCAGCCCGCCCAGCCCCGGCGTCGAGATCGTCACGATGTCCCCGATCTTGTGCGTGAAGCCCTGGCCGGGCGCGTCGCGATCCTCGACGGGGGCGAACATGGTGCCAAGGAACAGCATCAGTCCGTCGGGGTACTGGTGATGGGGGCCGATGGCCTGGCCGACCAGATCCAAGGGATCGCGGCTGATCCTGCGCATCGAGCTGCGCCCCGACAGGCGGAACCCGTCCGGCCCGTCGACGGCCAGCGCGATCTCGGCGCCGCGCACGTCGTCGATGCCGAAGGTGTCGTCGAACAGCCGGAGGAACGGGCCGATCGCGCACGAGCCGTTGTTGTCCTTGGACTTGCCGAGCAGGAGCGCGCTGCGGCCCTCGAAATCGCGGAGATTGACGTCGTTGCCGAGACTGGCCCCCCGCGTGCGGCCTCGGCCATCGACCGCCAGCACGATCTCCGGCTCCGGATTGTTCCAGGTCGAGGCCGGATGGAGGCCGATTTCGCCGCCGGTCCCGATCGCCGACAGGGGCTGCGCCTTGGTGAAGATCTCTGCGTCGGGACCGATCCCGACTTCGAGGTATTGCGACCAGGCGCCTTCGGCGATCAGGACCTCTTTGAGGCGTTGCGCTTCGTCGGACCCCGGGCGAATCGACGCCAGACTGCCGCCGCCGATGCGGTCGATGCGCTCGCGGATAGCATCGGCGCGCCCGGCATCGCCGCGCGCCTGCTCCTCGATGACCCGCTCCAACAGGCTCGAGACGAAGGTGACGCCGCTCGCCTTGATCGCCTGCAGGTCGCACGGGGCGAGCAACCACGGCAGCAACGGATCGCGCGCAGCGGCCGCGCTGTTGGCGAGAATCGAAGCCAGGCTCCCCAGGCGCGGCGCGGGGGTGGCATCGCGAACCTCGGCGGCCGGGTCCGGCCGGTTCAAGAGGTCGCTCATCGTCGGCGCGAGGCGGCTTAGGTCGAAGACTCCGTCCGCCCGGATCGCGACCACCGCCGGTCCCGGCGGCGCCCCGGGAATCCAGGCCCGGCCCACCAGCGCGCCGGCCACCCCGTCGGCGGGCAGAGATGAGGCGGGCGTCAGGCGATCGTGCATGAGCGAAAATCTTTCCCGGCCGCGAGCCGGCCTAGCGCAGCAGCATTTCGGCGGTCAACGGGCGGGCGCCGCTCAGGCCGCCGTAGCTCTTGCCGCCATGGCCCGGCGGCGGCGACCCGAACCAGCGATCGTCCCTCCTCGCATCGCGCGGCTGGTAGCGCACGTCGCAGGACAGCCGCACGCGGCCCGCTTGCGAGGCGTTGTCGAACGAGCCATGGAGGGTGAACATCCCGAACAGCACGACGTCGCTGGCCTGGAAGTCGGCGGTCAACAGCCGGCCGCCCCGTTGCCGGGCAAGCCCCACCGCGTCCCGGCCGAGATGGCCAGGGCGCGAGGGATCGCGGTCGACGTCGTGCCCCCGGTAAGCGGCGATGAGATCGTCGAAGCGGTGCGACCCCTCGACCACCAGGAGCGGCCCCTCGCCGGCGGGCACGTCGCCGAGCGGAACCCACGCGCTCAGCACCCGATCGGTCCCGCGGTTCATGTACACGTGGTCGAAGTGCAGCGGACTGGCGCGCTCGGCGGCCATCGCGCGCAGCCAAAGAAAATCGAACGGGCGGACCGGGCAGCCGAAAACGCGGGCGGCGATCCGGCGCAGCCGGCCGGCGTGGGTGAGGCGGCGCAGCGCCGGCCCTTCGCAGACCGACCGCCAGAACGCGCCGAGCTCGCCCCCGATCTCGGCCCGGCGGCTCGATCCCGTGGCGATGCCCTCGGCCGCGGGTTCGCGCACTTCGCCGACTTCGGCCAGGCGGGCGAACACCTCGCGCCGCGCCGCCAACACCTCGTCCCGGTCGAGCCCGCCGCGCAGCAGGAGATAACCGTCCTCGGCGAGGCGGCGGCGGAGCGCCGGCCGATGAGAGAGGACATCGCTGCTGTCCTTGAGCTCGCCGATCAGCTCGGCCGGGACGAGCCGGCCCTCGAGGCGCGGGGTGAGCCGAACGGTCATGGCGGACGGTTCTCGGCCGCCGCGTCGGCCGCCAGGCGGACACCGGCGCTGGCGAGCGCGGCAAGGAGGCTCGGGAGCTCGCCGCCGGCGAGCGCCACGAGCGGTGGCCGGACGCCTCGCCACCTGGGGTCGTTCGTGGCGTGCGCCACGAGCGCCTTGAGGGCCGGGACGAACTGGCGGCCGGCGAAGATGCCGACCAGCGCCTCGATATCGGCGCCGAGCTGCGGATCGCCGGTGTCGTGCAGGCGGCGGATCAGCCCCGGAACAAGGTTGGCGAGGCCGCTGATCGTGCCCGCGGCGCCGGCGGCAAGCGCGCGCGGCAGATCGGGTTCGGCGCCGACGAACACCGCCACATCGGGACACGCGCCGATCAGCGCCCAGGTCGAGGACCAGTCGCCCGAGCTGTCCTTGACCCCGGCGAGGACGGCGCCGAAGCGGTCGCGCAGGCGCCTTATCACGCGCGGCGCGACCGCGACTGCCGTGACGTCCGGGATATTGTAGGCATAGAGGCGCAGGCCGGGATCGGCGACCCGGTCGATGACGTAGGCATAGGCGTCGAACACGCCGTCCTCGCCGACCTCCTTGAAAAAGAACGGCGGCAGCATGACGACGCCGGCCGCGCCGCTCGCCACGGCGTGAGCCGTCAGATCGACGACGTCGGGAAGGGCGGCGCAGCCGGTGGCGACCATGATCCGGTCCGGGGGCAGGCCGGCGCCGATGGCCGCCTCGAGCGCCGCCCTGCGCTCCGCCACCGCGAACGAGGGGCCTTCGCCCGTGGTTCCGAACAGCACGATGCCGTCGCAGCCGCTCTCGAGGAGGTGCCGACAGTGAACGACCAGGCGGTGTTCGGCGCACGCGCCGTCGGGCGCCAGCGGCGTCAGCGCGGCCGCCCACACGCCGCGCGGGCCCAGGGACGCGTTCATTCGTAAGCCGCTTGGCGAAGTCGCATCGGATCCGTTCCGGATTTCAAGGCCGTTATGCTAGAGCGAACTATTCATGAACTTAACGCAAAGTTCGGACCGCGGGGCATTTTTCAGCATGCGAAATTGAGCGATCGTAGCGTCGGCGACGCATCGCGGTGGGTTCGGGTTTTGCCGGTCAGGGGTTGAAGGGGAAGGGTTCGGCGGGGCACGTCCTCCTCGCCGGTCAAAGCGCCTGGGCGGCGAAGCGGCCGGCGAGGAGGACGAGCATGCGCTTGTCGGGGCAGGCGCTCGGCAGCGCGATCTTGATTCGGGTCGCCATCTCGACGACGCGGGCGGCGAGCTTGAGGAGGCGCAAGGCGCAGGCGCGAGCCGTGTCGAACTTGCATGACCCGCCAAGTCGAGCGGCACGAGGCGGCCTCGCGCAGGGCGTGCAGGAGCCATCAAGCGGCGGTGTGCAGGATGAGCCGGAACTGGTTGGCGTAGGTGCCGTGCGGTGCGGTCAGGGGGCGGTTCATTCCCTTGTTCGACCGCGAGCGGGACCATTCCTCCGTCCCGACCCGAGCGCGCTGCGCGCCAGCGGCCGTCAAGGCTGGCCGCGGGCCACCGCCGGAGGCGGCGCGAAGCGGCCTTTGCGGGCGCCAGCACGGGTTGCCGCGGCCGACCTCGGTCGGCTTGGTCTTGTCCACCTTGCCGCGCCGTGGGCGTAGGGAAGTAGGGCGAGCCGCGATCGGTGTAGAGCGCGCCGAATAGGCCGTGGCGCCGGTCGTCTCAGACGGCTCGCCAGCGACCAGGCACCGCGCGCGCCGGGTCCCATCGATCGGTCAGGTGACGGCACTTTGACATTCCCCTCTTCCTTGCTCCTCAGATGATGATCTCGTCGCGCCGCCCGAGCGCGTAGAAGAGGATCACGAGCGGCACCAAGGTGAGCCCGATCAGGATCGTACCCAGCGCCGAGGCGAAGCCGAAATTGGCGTTTACCACCTCATTGAAGATTTCGACGCTCATGGTGACAGTCGAGCCGGACTGCAGGATGATCGTGGCACTGAGCTCGCGGATCGTGGTGGCCCAGGTGAGCAGCGCGCCCGCCAGGATGGCGGGTGCCACCAACGGCACCGTGATTCGGGCGAAGGTTCGGGCCGGCGCGGCGCCGAGATTGACCGAGGCCTCCTCCACGTCCCGGGAGAGCTGCTGCAGCATGCCGGCGGCCGAGCGGACCGAGAACGGCAGGCGCCGGATGAAATAGGCGAGCACAAGGATGGCGGCCGTGCCGGTCAGCATCAGAGGCGGCTCGTGGAAGGTGATGATGAGGCCGATCGCCAGCACGACGCCGGGCACGGCGTAGGACAGCATGACGGCCTGATCGAGCAGCGCCGTGATCCGGCTGCGCCGACGCACGACGACATAGGCGATCAGCGTGCCGACGAGGGCGCAGAGCGCCGTCGCGATCGAGGTGTAAACGAGCGTGTTGGTGAGCGGCACCGCCAGCACGCTCGCGATCTTGACGTAGTTCTCGAGCGTGAACTCCGCCTGGAACACCGGCCCCTTGGCGCGCAGGAACGAGGAGACGACGATATTGCCGATCGGCAGCAGCGCGGCCGCCAGCAGCAGGTATACATAGGCCGCGGCGAGCAGCTTAGCCAGCGGGCCGAGCGGCCGTATCTCGAGCGGGCGGACGGTCTGGGCACCAAAGGAGAATCGGTGCGACAGCCAGCGCTGGAAAAAGAGCGCGCCGGTAGTGGTCAGCAGCAGAAACACGGCGAGCGTGCTCGCCAGCGCGGGCGCGCCGCCGAATTCGTTGACGAACTCGCTGTAGACCAGCACCGCCAGCACGCGGAACTTCTCGCCGATGATGATCGGCGTGCCGAAGTCGGAGAAGGCGGCGACGAAGACGAGCAGCGCTCCCGTCGTGATCGACGGCATGAGCAGGGGCACGAGCACGGTCCAGAAGCTGCGCAGGCCGTTGGAGCCGAGGTTCCGCGCCGCGTCCTCGACGCTCTGGTCGATCGCCCGCAGGCCGGCGCAGACCATGAGGAAGACGAACGGGAAGTATTGCAGCGTGAAGACGAGCACGATCCCGGGCGCGCCGTAGATCGACGGCAGGACGATGCCATGCTGGGCCAGCCAACCGGAGATCACACCGCTGCGCCCCAACAGCAGCACCCAGGAGTATGACCCGATGAAGGGCGGCGATACGAAGGTGAGAACGACGGCGGCGCGGACAATGGCCTTGCCCCAGATGTCGGTGCGGATGACGATGTAGGCGGCGGGCACGCCGACCAGCACGGCGAAGAGCATGGCCAGGCCGCTCACCAGGAAGCTGTTGATCAGGGTGCGATAGTAGTAGGGCTCGGTGAGGAAGCGGACGTAGTTGGCCCAGATCTCGCCGCCGGAGACGCCCCCGGCGAAGCTGAGGCGGGCGATGTTGAGGGTCGGCAGGACGAGCAGCCCGGCGACCAGCGCCGCGCACAGCACCGTCGCCAGCGGCCAGAAGCCGAAGAGGCCCTGCACCCGCGCGCGAAGCGGCACCGAAGCCGCGCTGCCAGCGGCGGCGGTCATGACACGGACTCGGCGAAGACCAGGATTGCCTCGGGCGGAACCGTCACGGCGACGCGGTCGCCGGGGCGGAACGCCGCGCTCGGCCCGCTGTGGGCCTCAGCCGAGAGGGCGATGCCGCCGCCGAGCTCGATCGCGTAGTGGAGGAGCGCGCCCTTGAAGACCACGTCGCGGACGGTGCCGACCAGCGCCGCCGCCGAGGCGCCCGCGGCCGGCAGCAATGCCACGACATGCGGGCGAACGCCCAGCGTGCCGGAGTCGAGCCCACCTGCCCGCTCGGCCCGAACGAGGAGCGGGGCGCCGGCCCCCACGTCGTAGGCCACGAGCCCGGCCGATGCGTCCCCGCGGCGGTGCGCGCTGAGGAAGTTGCCTTCGCCGACGAAGCGCGCCACAAACAGGCTGGAGGGCGCGTGGTAGACCTCGTGCGGCGTGCCGACCTGCTCGACCCGGCCGCTCCGCATCACGGCGACGCGGTCGGACAGCGTCAGCGCCTCGTCCTGGTCGTGGGTCACGAAGATCGTGGTGACGCCGATCTCGCGCTGCAGCTTGCGGATCTCGCCGCGCAAGCGGACGCGCATCGTCGCGTCCAGGTTCGACAGCGGCTCGTCCATGAGCAGGACATCCGGCTCGATGACGAGCGCGCGGGCGAGCACCACCCGCTGCTGTTGCCCGCCCGACAGCTCGCGCGGCCGCCGCCCGGCCAGCCCGTCGAGCTGGGTCATCGCGAGCATTCGCTCGGTCCGGCGCGCGATCTCCGCCCCCGGTACGCCGCGCGCCCGCAACCCGTAGGCGATGTTGTCGAACACAGTCAGGTGCGGAAAGATCGCGAAATTTTGGAACACCATGCCGGTGTTCCGCCGGTGTGGCGGCACGTCGTCGATGCATCGCGCGCCGAACTGGATCCGACCGGCGTCCTGCCGGATGAAACCGGCAACGGCGCGCAGCAGCGTGGTCTTGCCGCAGCCGCTGGCGCCCAGCAGGGTGAAGAACTCGCCCGCGCCGATCGACAGGCTGACCTCGTCGACCGCCCGGACCTCGCCAAAACGCTTGACCAAGCCGTCTATGCGGACCGGCGTTGAGGCCATCGCTCCATCAACGCCTAGCGCAGGAGTTGGGGCGCACTCGGCGCCGATGCCAGGTCAGCGCTGGGTCTTGACCATGACCTTCTGCATCTGATCGAGGATGTCCTTGCGCTTTTCGGCCGCCCATCTGGAATCGAAGTCGACGATCTTGAGCTGCTCGGCGGGCAGCATCGCCGGATGCGTCTTGATTCCCTGGAGCGTCGGGCGCCGGCCCGGGAACTGGGTGGCGAGCTTGGTTTGCGCGTCCTCCGTGAGCAGATAGTCGGCGAACAGGCGCGCCGCCTTGGGATGCGGCGCGCCCTTGACGATGAACATGCCCTCCGGCTCGAGTAGCGAACCGTCGGCGGGATAGACGATGCCGGCCTCCCCGGCCAGCACGTACTTGAAGGCGCCCTCCTCGTAGGTCACCCCGACCGGATACTCGCCGCGGCCGATCTGCTGGAACACCAGGCTCGAGCGGATCACGATCGTCTGGTTGCGCGTCATCTCCTCGATGAACTGCCAACCCTTGTCGTCCTTGCCGTAGATGGTGAGCCAGGTCGCCAGCGCCGCAAAGGCGGAGCTCGACTTGGAAGGATCGGCATGCACGACCTTGCCGGCCCATTTGGGATCGCGGAGGTCGGCCCAGGTCTTGGGCGCCTCCTCAGTCCTCACCAGCTTCTTGTTGTACATGATGACCATGGTGCTGGCGCCGAACGGCGTGTTGTAGCCGGCGGGATCGATCATCTTCGCATCGACGCGGGCCAGGGCCGAGGAGCGATACTGGTCGAACAGGTCGGGCGCGGAGGCGCCGGTATCGGCGAAGCCGCCCCACATGACGTCGGCGGTGGGCCGGGCCTGCTCGGCGCGAATGCGGTTCAAAAGCTCGCCCGTGCCGGCCTTGATGGTCGTGATCTTGACCCCGTAGCGGTCGCCGAAATCCTTGGCAAAGAAGTCGACCATCTCCGAGGGATGGGAGGCGTAGATGGTGAGCTCCTTCTCGTAGTCTTGCGCCGGCGAGGGCGACGGCGCCAGCCCCAGCCCCAGCGCGCCCACCGAAGCGATCAGACGAGTCAGCCTTCGCACCATGATACGATCCCTCCCTCGATGTGGCCGAGCGGGCCTCGGTTGTGCGTCCTGCCATCGGCCGGCCCGACCGGCAGCAATGCGGATAGCCCGCTTGTGTCGGTAGCAAGTTGCAACGTCCGGGTTTTGTAGCACATTCAGTAGCAGATTAAAATATCCGCTGCTGATCGACCTGTGGGGTTGTGGGCAACGCGGCAGCATTGTCCGCAGCCGGGTCACGTCCGTCAAGGTGGTGTAGTTCGCGAGGTGGTGATCGGCGCGTCTGCGGTCCGGCCGCTCTTATGGCGAGCGGTAGAGACTCGCCGGTGGTTTCATCGCCGGCGACGCCGGCGATACCGCGACAACGCATCCTCGAACCTCATCGCCCCGGCAACGCGTACGCATTGCCGTCCATAGCACCGTCGTCCGTCGCCTTCGCAGCTCCTCGAACGGAGGGCGAACTTGCCGGACAACTCATGTGCTACATAACCCGGACGAAGGAGTGCTGCCGACACGGGAATGTGAACTCCGGTTGCGATCGGCGCTGTCCCGTGGCAAGGTCGGGGCGGGGTTGAAACGGGCGGATCTGAAGAACCGCCCCTACAACGCTGACGCGCGACGCCCCGTCCAGGGGCGAGGCCGCGAGGCAGCGCCTCGCGCCTCGCCGGTTTGCAACCCGCCCGCAACGGGGAGGCCGATGCTCAAGGGGATCGATCCGCTGTTGAGTCCCGAGCTTCTGCACGCGCTCGCCGCCATGGGCCACGGCGACGAGGTCGCCATCGTCGATGCCAACTTCCCGGCGGCCAGCCTCGCCCGCCGCCTGGTCCGCCTCGACGGCGCCGATGCGCCGCGCGCCTTGGCGGCCGTGCTGTCGGTCCTGCCGCTCGACGACTTCACGGACACGCCGGCCGCGGTCATGGCCGTGGTCGGCGACCCCGCACGGGTGCCGGGACCGGTCGGCGACTTCGAGCCGATCGTCGATCGGGCGGCCGGCCGCAAGGTGCGATTGGCGGCGCTCGAACGCTTCGCGTTCTACGAGCGCGTGCGCGCCGCTTTCGCCGTGGTCGCCACCGGCGAGCAGCGGTTCTACGGGAATATCCTGGTCGTCAACGGCGCGATCGCGCCCGGCGGGGGAAGATGAACGCGCCCCAGGTCGAGCGCCGCCTCGGGGCAGCGACGGTCGGCGCGCTCGGCTTCGGCGGGGCGCCGCTCGGCAACCTCTATGCGCCCATCCCCGAGGCCGAGGCGCTGGCGGCGGTGGCGCGCGCCCACGCGCTCGGCCTGCGCTATTTCGACACCGCGCCCCATTACGGCCACGGCTTGAGCGAGCATCGCCTGGGCCACGTGCTGCGCAACCTGCCGCGCGACGGCTTCACGCTATCGACCAAGGTCGGGCGGCTGCTCGCGCCGGACCAGGGGGTTGCTCGCGAGAGCCACGGCTTTGTCGGAACGCTGCCCTTCCGGCAGCATTTCGACTACTCCTACGATGGCGCCCTGCGCTCGATCGAGGACAGCTTGCAGCGCCTGGGGCTCGGGCGGATCGACATCGTCTATATCCACGATGTCGATCGCTACACCCACGGCGCCGAGGCATACCCGCGCCAGTTCGCGGCCGCCATGGCGGGCGCCTACCGGGCGCTCGAGCGGCTGCGCCGCGCGGGCGCGATCCGGGCCATCGGGCTCGGCGTCAACGAATGGGAGGTGTGCCGCGACGCGCTTGCGCACGGCGACTTCGACGGCTTCCTGCTGGCCGGGCGATACACGCTCCTCGATCAGTCGGCGTTGCGCGAATTGTTGCCGGCAGCGGCGGCGCGCGGGGTCGGCATCGTGATCGGCGGGCCGTACAATTCGGGGATTCTTGCCACCGGCGCCGTCGCCGGCGCGCGCTACTTCTACCGGCCGGCGGCGCCCGAGATCCTGGCGCGCGTCGCCGCCATCGAGGCGGTATGCCGGCGGTTCGGGGTCCCCTTGCGGGCCGCGGCGCTGCGGTTTCCGCTCGCCCATCAAGCGGTGGTGTCGGTGATCCCGGGCGCCCGCAGCGCCGCCGAAGTCGAGGCCAATGTCGCGCTCCTGGCGACCGCGATTCCGCCCGAATTCTGGCCCGCCCTGAAATCGGCCGGGTTGCTTCCCGAGGAAGCGCCGGTGCCGGCCGGGGTGGCCGCGCCATGACCCGTGCCGAGCCGTCCCTTCCGATCGACGCCCACCAGCATTTCTGGCGCCTGGCGCGCGGCGACTACGGCTGGCTGACGCCGGCGCAAGGGCCGATCTACCGCGATTTCGGGCCCGAGGATTTGCGCCCCCATCTTCGCCGCGCCGGGATTGGCGGCACGGTTCTGGTTCAGGCCGCGCCGAGCGAGGCCGAAACGCGCTATCTGCTGGCGCTCGCCGCCCACAGCAAGGGCCTCGTCAAAGGCGTGGTCGGTTGGGTCGATATGGAGGCGCCGGATGCCGACCGGCGGCTTGAGCGGCTGGCGGCGGACAAGCTGCTGCGCGGCATTCGGCCGATGATTCAGGATATTGCGGAATTGGACTGGATGCTCGATGCGCGTCTCGACCGCGCCTGGCGGGCGTTGATCGCCCTCGGCCTCACCTTCGATGCCCAGGTCCGGCCGCCGCATCTTCCCAACCTGGCGCGGCTGTTGGCCCGCTACCCGGACCTCGAGGCGGTCATCGACCACGGCGCCAAGCCGCACATCGCCGCCGGCGCGTTCGAGCCGTGGGCGAGCAACATCGCAGCGCTGGCGCGCGGCACCAAGGCCTGGTGCAAGCTGTCGGGCCTGGTCACCGAAGCCGCCGCGGACTGGCGGGTCGTCGATTTGCGCCGCTACGGCGACCATCTCATCGACTGCTTCGGGCCCCAGCGGCTGATGTGGGGCAGCGACTGGCCGGTCGTCGAGCTGGCGGGCGGATACGAGCGCTGGTGGGAGGCGACGCTCGACTTGCTCGACGGCCTCGGCGACGCCGACCGGCGCCGGGTCTTGGGCGAAAACGCCGCCGCCTTTTACGGTCTCGCTGCGTCCCCGCCCGGGCCGCAAGGCCATTGACGGCCGGGGCGGGCCACGCGAGTCTGATGGGGTTCCTTGAGCAACGTCATTGAAGACGCGAGACCCATGACCCCGACCGAGCTTCTTGCCTCCCTCGGTGTCGATCCCCGGCTGGCATCGGCGGGCGAGCTGGTCGTCCGCTCGCCGATCGACGGCGCCGAGATCGGCCGCGTGCGCACCGATGGGGCGGCCGAGATCGAGGCCAAGATCGCCCGCGCACAGGCCGCCTTCCGCGACTGGCGGACGGTGCCCGCACCCCGGCGCGGCGAGCTCGTTCGGCTGTTCGCCGACGAGCTGCGCGCCGTCAAGGCTGAACTCGGCTGGCTGGTGACGCTCGAGACCGGCAAGATTCTCGAAGAGGGCAAGGGCGAAGTCCAGGAGATGATCGACATCTGCGACTTCGCGCTCGGCCTGTCGCGGCAGATCTACGGCCTCACCATCGCCTCGGAGCGGCCCGGCCACCGGATGATGGAAACCTGGCATCCCTTGGGCGTGGTCGGCGTCATCAGCGCCTTCAACTTCCCGGTCGCGGTGTGGTCGTGGAATTTCGCGCTGGCGATCGTGTGCGGCGATGCGGTGGTCTGGAAGCCGTCGGAGAAGACCCCGCTGTCGGCGCTCGCCTGCCAGGCGATCTTCGCGCGCGCGCGCGCGCGCTTGGGCGCGGGCCCCGCCGATCTCTCGCAACTCATCCTCGGCCGCGCCGAGGCGGGGCGGTGTCTTGCCGAGGACCGCCGCGTCGCGCTGTTGAGCGCCACCGGCAGCACGCGCATGGGCCGGGAGGTGGCGCCCAAGGTGGCGGCCCGGTTCGGCCGCGCGCTCCTCGAGCTCGGCGGCAACAACGGCATGATCGTCGCCCCCTCGGCCGATCTCGAGCTGGCGGTCCGGGCGATCGTGTTCAGCGCGGTTGGCACGGCCGGCCAGCGCTGCACGACGCTCCGCCGCCTCATCGTCCACGACTCCGTCCACGACCGCCTGCTGGAAAGGCTCAAGCGCGCCTATGACAGCGTCAAGATCGGCGACCCGCGCGAGCCCTCGACCCTGGTCGGGCCGCTGATCGACGAGGCGGCCTTCCAGCGCATGCAGGATGCGCTCGACCGCTCGCACCGCGACGGCGCCGCCGTGTTCGGCGGCCAGCGGGTGCTCGACAACGTCTATCCGGGGGCATACTACGTGCGGCCGGCGATCGTCGACATCGGGCGCCAGAGCGAGCTCGTGCGCGAGGAAACCTTCGCGCCGATCCTCTACGCCATGAGATACCGCGAGTTCGCCGACGCGGTCGCGATGCACAACGACGTCCCCCAGGGATTGTCGTCGTGCATTTTCACCGCCGATCTGCGCGAGGCGGAGGCGTTCATGTCCGCCGCCGGCAGCGACTGCGGCATCGTCAACGTCAACATCGGCCCAAGCGGCGCCGAGATCGGCGGCGCCTTCGGCGGCGAGAAGGACACCGGCGGCGGCCGCGAATCCGGGTCGGATGCGTGGAAGAGCTACATGCGCCGCGCCACCAACACCGTCAACTATTCGGACCGGCTGCCGCTCGCCCAGGGCATCGTGTTCGACGCCGGCGCGTGAACCGGCGCCAGGCGGGCGTGGGCGGATGGGCAAAGCCTACGATGTCGTGATCGTCGGCGGCGGGGCGATCGGCAGCGCGATCGCCTATTTCCTTGCCGGTGAGACCGATTTTCGCGGGCGCGTGCTGGTGGTCGAGAAGGACCCCAGCTATGCCGAGGCCGCGACGGGGCGGTCGGCGGGCGGCATCCGCCAGCAGTTCTCGACGCCCGAGAACATTCGCATGTCGTTGTTCGGCGCCCGCTTCCTCAAGTCGATCGGCGAGCACCTGGCCGTCGACGGCGAGGCGCCCGAAATCTCGTTCGTCGAAGGCGGCTACCTGTTCCTGGCCGATGCGGCGGGCCTGGCGGTCCTCAAACGCAACCATGAGGTGCAGGTCGCCAACGGCGCCGACATCGCGCTGCTGACCCCGGGCGAATTGCACGAGCGCTTTCCCTGGCTCGCGGCGCGCGCGCTGGCCGGCGGCGCGCTCGGCCTCAAGAACGAGGGCTGGTTCGATCCCTACGCCCTCTTGCAGGCGTTCAAGCGCAAGGCGCGATCGCTCGGCGTCGCCTATGCGGCCGATGAGGCGATCGGCCTGACGCGCGCCGGCAGCCGGATGACCGGCGTGCGGCTCGCCAAGGGCGGCGAGGTTCCCTGCGCCGTGGTCGTCAACGCCGCCGGGCCGGCCGCGGCCGACATCGCGGCGATGGCGGGGCTGCCGTTGCCCGTCCGTCCGCGCAAGCGCTTCGTCTATGTCTTCGACTGCCGCACGCCGGTGGCGGGCGCGCCGCTGGTCACCTTCCCCGACGGCGTCTATTTCCGGCCCGAGGGCGCCCATTTCATCGCCGGCGTCTCGCCGCACGCGGACCGCGACCAAGACTGCCGCGATTTCGAGATCGACACCCGGCCGTTCGAGGAGGTCGTATGGCCGAGCTTGGCGCGCCTGGTGCCGGCCTTCGCGGCGATCCAGCTCGTGCGCGCCTGGGCCGGGCATTACGACTACAATACGCTCGACCAGAACGCGATCTTGGGCCCCCATCCCGAGATCGCGAACTTCTTTTTCGCCAACGGGTTCAGCGGCCACGGCTTGCAGCAAGCGCCGGCGGCGGGACGGTGCATCGCCGAACTGGTCGCCTATGGAGCTTACCGGAGTCTCGATCTTTCGCGTTTCTCCTACCGGCGGGTCATCGCCGGCGAGGCGATCCCGGAACGCAACGTGGTGTGACCCGGGTTCCGGCCTGTCATGCCGCTCCGCCCGCGGCCCTCAAGAGGAACGTCGAGCCCGAGGCGAGATAGACGACCAGCCGCAGCCGGTCGAACCACAGCTCGTCGAGCCGGAAGCGCACGCGCTGGCCCGCCCACAAGCCCGCAAACACGGGGACCAGCGCGACCACCGACAGCCCGAGCTCGGCGGGGCCGGCGACGCCGTACGAGGCGAGGCCGACCGCCAGGGCGATCGACCCCGTGGAGAAGGCGAGCGAGATCGCGGGCACGAACTCGTCCTTGGGCAGCCGGAGCGCCCCCACATAGATGAGGAGCGGCGGCCCGAAGAAGGTCGTGGTGCCGCCGAGGAATCCGGCGATGGCGCCGGCGAGCGGCGCGGCCCAGCGCTCCCGGGGGCGGGCGATGCGGAACGTGGGCTGGAAATGGCCGACCAGCGTGAACGCGATCACGGTCGTACCGATGATCGCGAGCAGGGTGCGCTCCGAGAATACCGCCAGCGCCTTGACGCTGAGGACGAGCGTCACCGCGAGGACCACGACGAGGGGCCAATGGCGGCGCAGCAGGGCGACGATCATGCCGCCCTCGAAGCTCTGGACGAGGTTGGAGACGATCATCGGCACGACGAGGAGCGCGATCGCCGACTTGATGTCGATTGCGAAGGTGAGCAGCGGCATGGCGACAAGCGGCAGCCCGACGCCGACCACGCCCTTGACCGCGCCGCCGGCGAGCAACGCCAGCGCGCAGTAGAACGCAATATCGTCCATGGCGGCGGCACTGTAGCCGGTCGGCGCCGCGGGGCAAACCCGGCCGCCGATGTCGGGGAGCGGACGGCGGCGCGCCGCTCCTCCGCTTGTCCTTGGGCGTGCGCGTCGGGCAGTATGGCCCAGGGAGGGGCGCGATGGCGGGGTCCAGGATCGTGACCGGGGGTGGGCGCGGGATCGGCGTCAACTATCTGGCGCTGGCCGCGCCGAGGCCGAGGCGGTGGTCGGCGAGATCGCGCGCGCCGGCAACGGAGCGATCGCCGTTCAGGCGGACGTGTCGATCGAGGCCGACGTCGAGCCCCTGTTCGAGATCGCGGCGCGCGCCCTCGCCGCCCTCGTCAACAAACGCCGGCATCGCCGGGCGCGTGAGCCGCGTCGCCGAGCTCGATCTCGTCGCGCTGCAGGAGGTTCTCAGGACCAACGTGGTCGGCTGTTTTCTGTGCGCGCGCGCGGCGATCCGCCGCATGTCGCGGAGCCGGGGCGGTGCCGGCGGGGCGATCGTCAACCTCTCCTCGCGCGCCGCGGCGATCGGCGGAGCCGGCGAATGGGTGGCCTGCGCCGCCTCCAAGGGGGCGATCGACACCTTCACCGTCGGCCTGGCGCGCGAGCTGGGGCCCGAGGGCATCCGGGTCAACGCGGTTCGGCCCGGCCTGATCGCGACGGAGATCCAGGACGTCGCGGGCGCCAGCGGGCGCCTGCAAAGGCTCCTACCCAGCGTGGCGCTGGGGCGGGTGGGGACCGCCGAGGAGGTTGCCGAGACCATCCTGTGGCGCGCCTCCGATCAGGCCGCCTACGTCACCGGCGCCCTCCTCGATGTCGGCGGGGGCCGCTAACCATCATGGACAAGGTCGCGGTCGTCGGGGCGGGCCTGATCGGGCGGGCCTGGGCCATCGTGTTCGCGCGCGGCGGCTGTCGGGTCGCGCTTTACGATGTCGATGGGGCGGCGGCGCGGCGCGCGGGGGCGGCCATCGAGGCGAGCCTCGCCGAGCTCGGCGTTCACGGCCTGCTGCCCGAAGCGGCGGCGGCGGTGTGGGCCCGCATCGCTCTCGCCCCGCGGCTCGAAGAGGCGCTGGCGGGCGCCGAATTCGTGCAGGAGAACACGGCCGAGAGCCTGGCGGCCAAACGGACGATCTTCGCCGAGCTCGACAGGCTCGCGGGCGCGGACGCGATCCTCGCCAGTTCGACCTCCTCCATCCCGGCCTCGGCATTCGCCGCCGACCTCCCGGGACGGCGGCGCTGCCTGGTCGCGCACCCGGTCAACCCGCCCCACCTCGTCCCCCTGGTCGAGTTGGTCCCGGCGCCGTTCACCGACCCGGCGGTCGTCGAGCGGGCGCGCGCCTTCTACGAGGCCGTGGGCCAGGCGCCGATCGTGGTCAAGCGCGAGGTTGCGGGCTTCATCCTCAACCGCCTGCAAGGCGCGCTCCTCGCCGAGGCCTTCCGCCTGGTCGAGGACGGCTACGTCAGCCCCGAGGACCTCGACAAGACCGTTTGCGAAGGCCTCGGCCTGCGCTGGTCGTTCATGGGGCCGTTCGAGACTATCGACTTGAACGCGCCCGGCGGCCTCCGGGACTACGTCGAACGCTACGGCGCGATGTACTACGATATGGCGAAGTCCCAGGCCGATCCGCGGCAATGGCGCGAGGCGTTGGTCGCCGAGCTCGAGGGCGCGCGCCGCCGGGCGCTGCCGGCCGATCGGCTGGCCCGGCGCCAGACCTGGCGCGACCGCCGCCTGATGGCGCTCGTGGCCCACAAGCGCAAGGCCGCCCTGGAGGAACGCTGAGCGGAAGGAGCAGACTAGGCCGGCTGCGGCCGCCTCGAGTACTGCGCGGCCGCCACCGCCCCCGCCAGCCTGAAGCCCATGACGTCGCTCGCCCAATGCGGAACGATGAGCGCGAACGCCGCCGCGATCAGGGCCCTCGCGCTCCCAGGCCGCGGCCGGCGAAAGGAAATACCCGTGCAAGCCGGCGGCGATCGCCATGCAGCCGACGGCGGCGGTCGCCGCATGACGGGTACGTGAACCCGGATTTCCCAGATGGGCATCGTTTTCGATGATTTTGCGTGCCGATTCTGTTAGCATTATCAATACGTTGAATCCTGATCGAGGGGCATCGAATGGACGCTTCGGAGGGTGAATCGGCGGCGACCGGACTGCGGGTCACTTTCGACCGCCGACCGAAGCTGGAGTTCCACGGTTCCAACGTCACGTCGGATGCCGGCCTGCTTGCCTTCCGGGAACTCGACGATGCCCTCGGGCTGACCGAGATGGCCGGCGACGTCTTCACCGACAAGCGGACGGGCCGGAACGGCCGCCACACTCCGGTCGCGCAGTTCCGCCAGTCCGTGTATGGCCGCCTCGCCGGGTACGAGGATGTCAACGATGCCGACCGGCTGGGTCAAGATCCGGCGATGCGGCTCGAGTGGTTGGCGGCAGAGCCGTGACGGGGCAGGCCGCCTCCACCAGCCAGATGGGCCGCTTCGAGACCGCAGCGATGACCGAGGCGAAGAACCTCGAGGCGCTGGCCGAGCTGTCCGGTCGCTGGATCGACCGTGTCCATGCCCGCCGTCCGGTCGTAGGGGCGGGTTTCCAACCCGCCCGCGGGCCGGTTTGAAACCGGCCCCTACGCGCAGCCCGATCTACGACGAGCAGGAGGGCACCGCCTACAATGGCCATTTCGCCTGCACCTGCTATCGCCCGCTGTTCGTGTTCAACCGGTTCGGCGACCTGGAACGGTGTGCGCTCTCGCCCCGGCGACGTCGACTGAAGTGGACCCGGCTGTCCTGCCATTCCATGCAGGCCCATACCGTGCGCCTCCAGCTTCACGCCCTGGCTTACAATCTCGCCAACTTGCCTCCCGCACCCTCGCCCTGCCGGACGAGATCGAGCGCTGGTCGCTGACCCGGCTCGCGCGAGAAGCTGGTGAAGATCAGCGCCAAGGTCGTGCGGCACGGCCGTTCCATCATCTTCCAGATGGCCGAGGTCGCGGTGCCGCGCGACCTGTTCCGCCGCATGCTTTTACTTGATCGACGAACTCCGACCTCGCCCGGCGATCCGATGTTGAACACCGCCGTCAGTCTCATTCCTCGATCTTCACGGGAGAGGTGCGCCCAAATTCTGGCTCGGAGGGCCGGATTGCCGCTGCGGGCGACAGTTTTCGTCCGGCAACGCCGGATTCCACGCTACAATCTCGACCCGGGCATTGCCGGTGGCCGCGCGCGTGGTTATTCTACCCAAAGGAATGCCGGCTTGGGCGGCCATTTGGAGAATGTCGGGTCATGCGCCCCGAGCGAGCAATGATCCGTGGTCTCATCGGAACCCTTTTCCTTGGCTTCGCCTGCCTGGTCTCGGGAGCGGCCGCGGCCCAGCCGCAGCGTCAGATGCCGCCGCAAATGCAGCAGCGGCAGGCGCCGCAACAGCCCGCGACGCCGATCAAGCCGCCCGTCGCCTGGATCGACGTGCACATGCATCTGATCGGCGGCGGACGGGGTGGGGTCGACGATTTCCCCGGCGCCGTCGAGGCCGCGCTGCGCGAGATGGACCAGTTTGGGATGGCGATGGCGCTGATCCTGCCGCCGCCGCAGGTGGATGGCCAACGATCCTCCTACGACTATTCGAGCTATGCCGGGGCGCTGCGCCGCCATCCGCAGCGCTTCGCCTACCTCGCCGGCGGCGGCACGCTGAATGCAACGCTCCATCGTCATGCCGATCTGACGAAGGTCACCGCGAAGGTGAAGCAGGAGTTCGCCGCGCTCGCGGAAAAGATGATCGACGACGGTGCCGTCGGCTTCGGCGAAATGGCCTCGCTGCATATCTCGGCGACGGAGGGGCATCCATACGAGTTCGTGCCGGCCGACCACCCGTTGCTCCTGGTCCTGGCCGACGTGGCGGCGAAGCGCGACGTGCCCATCGATCTGCACATGGATGCGGTGGGAAGTGAGATGCCGACGCCACGGCGGTTCGCCGAGCAGCAAGCCAATCCCCCGCGGCTGCCGGCCACCATGGGCGCATTGGAAAGGCTCCTCGCCCATAATCCCAAGGCGAAGATCGTCTGGGCCCACGGCGGTTCCGACCCGATCGGGGGGATGACGCCGGGTGCCATCGGGCGGATGATGGACACTCACCCCAATCTCTATGTGAGTATCCGTGTCGGTCCGGCGCAGGCACCGATGCAGAACAAGGCGCTGGTCGGAAGGGGGACGCTTGATGCGGCCTGGGCTGCATTACTCAATCGCCATCCGGACCGTTTCGTGATCGGCACCGATTCCTTCGTCCCTTCTCCGGCGATCAAAGGCGGGGGACCGGGCCTGACGTTCGCCGAAAAAAGAATACCGACACTGCAGGCGACCGTACAATTCCTCTCGCTGCTGCCGCCCGATGTCGCCCCGAAGATTGGCCGCGACAACGCGGTGCGGATCTATAAGCTGAATGTGAAATGAGAGAGTTGGGGTTGCGCGGCGGTGAGGGAGTGAAGATAGGCTGCGGGGGTCATTCCCTGCAAGGCGCGCGTCGCGGTCGATAGGTGTTGTAGAGGTGAGCGAAGCTGTTGATCAGGTGGTTCAACTCGTCGAGTTGATGGGGCAAGTCGTAGCCGGCGTAGAACTCGTGGCGCCACGATCCATTGGCGCGCTCGACGCCGCCGTTGAGTTTGGGTGAGTTGGGCGGCAGGACGTAGAGGGGGATGGGCTTGGCCTGGCAGGCGGCCTCGAAGTCGGCCATGAATTCGGAGCCGCCATCGACCTGCAGGCCGGTGACCGGGAAGGGTGGTTCGACCAGGAGCGGGTCGAGGAACTGAGCGGCGGCCTGACTGGTGGCGCGGCGGAAGGCGCGGGCCACGGTGAACCGGGCGACGGGATCGTAGGCGGTGAACTGCTGGATGGTGCGCTCGCCGGTCGGGTTGACGGTGAGGGTGTCGAGCTGGACCAGGGCACCGGGCGCGGTTGCCTTGAGGCCCGTAGGCAGGCGGATGGCGTGGCGGCGGGCTGGCCGGCGGCCTTGGCGAGATTGCCGGCGCGTCAGCGGCACCGGCTGGATGGCGCCGTAGGCGACCGAATGGCGCAGCATCCGGCCCACCGTGCGGTCCGAGACGGCGAAGCCGTGGGCGCGCAGCAGCGGCCCGAGCTTGGCCTTGCCCCACATCGGGAAGTCCTGGCGCAGCCGCTCGAGCGCCCGGATGAGATCGGATGGCCCCCATCGCCGCCGGCCCCGGTGCGGGGCGCGCGACCGCGGGCCGCGGGCTGCTTCTCCCAGCGCTACAGCGTTTTCGCCGGCACGCCCACCGCATCGGCGGCGGGTCCCGCCGTCAGCCCGGCCAGACGCGCTGGCCCGCCGGCGCGAGAGCGCGCCCTCAGGCCGGCTGCGGCCGCCTCGCGTACTGCGCGACCGCCACCGCCCCCGCCAGCCCGAAGCCCACGACGTCGCTCGCCCAATGCGGAACGATGAGCGCGAACGCGGCCGCGATCAGGGCCGCGCGCTCCCAGGCCGCGGCCGGCGAAAGGAAATACCCGTGCAAGCCGGCGGCGATCGCCATGCAGCCGACGGCGGCGGTCGCCGCGGCGAGGACCACCCGCGTCCAATCGCCGATCATCAGCAGGGCCGGCTCGTAGACGAACATGAACGGCACGATGAATCCGGCCGCCCCGATCTTGACCGCCGCCCAGCCGGTCGCCCACAGCGGCGACTTGGCGAGGCCTGCGGCCGCGAACACGGCGAGCGCGACCGGCGGGGTGATGGCCGACAGGATCGCGAAGTAGAAGGCGAACATGTGCGCGGCCGGTATGGCGACGCCGAGCTTGACCAGCGCCGGCACCAGGAGCGCCACCATGAGGATGTAGGCAGGCGTGGTCGGCATGCCCATGCCGAGCACGATGCCGGCGAGCGCGGTGACGACGAGCGCCAGCACCAGGCTGTTCTGGGCGAGGACCAGCACGAGCTGGGTGAAGGTGATCCCGATGCCGGTCAACGCGATGATGCCGATCACGATCCCGGCGCAGGCGCAGGCGAGCGCCACCGACAGCGTGTTCTTGGCCCCCTCCGCCAGCGCCTCCCAGACGTGCCACCAGGTCAGCCCCTGGCGCGTGCGCCGGCGCAGCAGCGCGACCGGGAAGCAGGCGAGGGTGCCGGCCAGCGCCGCCAAGGGCGCGCTGTAGCCCGCGAACATGCCGGCGAGGATGATCGCGACCGGCAGGAACAGATGGCCGCGTTCGCTCATCACGGCGCCGAGCCGCGGGCATTCGGCGCGCGGCAGGCCTAGGAGCCCGCGGCGCTTGGCATAGAAATGCACCGCATAGAAACAGGAGACGTAGTACAGGATCGAGGGAATGGCGGCCCAGATCGTCACCTGCAGGTAGCTCACGGCCAGGAACTCGGCCATGACGAAGGCCGCCGCCCCCATGATCGGCGGCATGATCTGGCCCCCCGTCGAGGCCACGGCCTCGACCCCGGCCGCGAAATGCGGCTGGAAGCCGGCGCGCTTCATCAGCGGAATGGAAATCGGGCCGTCGACCATGACGTTGGCGACGGCGCTGCCCGAGATCGTTCCGAACAGGCTGGAGCTCACTACCGCGACCTTGCCCGGGCCCCCGGCGGTGTGCCCGGTCAGCGCCAGCGCGAAATCCATGAACAACTGTCCGGTGCCGGTCCGCTCCATGAAGCTGCCGAACAGCACGAAGATGAGCACGAACGACGCCGAGACGCCGAGCGTCGGGCCGAAGATCCCCTCGGTCGTCAGGTAGAGCTGATCGAGCAGCACCGGCACCGCGATCTCGGTGAACAGCAGGGCATAGGCGAGGAAGGCAAGGGCGGTGAGCGGCAGCGCCCAGCCGATCACCCGGCGCGTCGCCTCGAGCACGAGGGCGACCGCGAGCACGGCGAGCGCCATGTCGAGAACCGTCGGGTCGTCGATATAGGGGATGCGATTGACGATGTAGTCGTAGTTGACGAACAGGTAGAAGACGAACACCGCCGACAGGGCGACCAACCCCAGATCGGCGAGGGACAGCCGCCCGCCCTTGTCCGGGTCGCGCAGGGGGTGGATCAGGAACACCAGCGTGATGGCGAAGATGAGATGCGTGCCGCGGAAGATCAGCACCTCGGGCGGCCCTGCGGCGATCGCCCACATGTGGTAAATCGACATGGCGACGCCGAGCGGGCCGATCAGGCGGCGAACGCTGTCCCGCCACGACGGGCGGCCGGTCACGCGCAATGCCCGCAACAAGCTTTGCAATGAGTGGAGCCGGCGCCGCTCGGCTGCGGGCGCCGGCTCCCAGGGCTACATGAGGGCGCCCGCCTCGCGATAGAACCGCCGGGCGCCGGGATGGAACGGCACGCCGATATCCTCGGCCATGGCCTTGGGCGTCAGGCCTTCGATCGCCTTGTTGATCGCCGCCATGTCGGCGATGTTGGCGACCATCGCGCGCAGCATGCCATAGACCCGGTCGTCCGGCAGCTTGCACGACACCACGAGATGGGTGGCATAGCCGATGACGCCGACATCGCGCTCCTGCTTGGGATAGGTGCCGCTCTTGACGGTCACCCCGGTATAGCCGGGATTGAGCTTCTTCATCGCCGGCAAGGCGTCGGTGAGGTCGAGCAGCTTGATGTCGCGCGCCGCCGCCAGGTCCATCACCGCGCCCGAAGGCACGGTGGTCCCCAGCGTGAAGGCGACGGCGTGCCCGTCCTTCATCTGCGCCACCGAGTCGGTGTAGGAACCGAAGCTCACCTTGACGTCGTTGTAGCTGAGCCCGTGCGCCTCCAGGATGTGCAGGGTGATCGCCTCGCCGGTGTTGCCGCGCGTCTGGGTGGTGATCGAACGCCCTTTGAGGTCCTTGACCGAATTGATGCCGGCATTGACCGGCACGACGACCTGGAAATACTGCGGGTAGAGGGTCGCCAACTGGCAGACGTTCTTGTGCGGGGCGTTGAACGGCGGCTTGCCGTCGATCGCATCGACCGTCGAGATGCTGTTGCCGAAGCCGATCTCGGCCTTGCCTTCCTCGAGGCCGCGGACATTGGAGATCCCGGCCCCCGGCAGGGTCTGCACGGCCAGCCCCGGCATCGCCTTCTCGAACAGGTTCTTGAGCGTGCCGCCCAGCGGCACCCACACGCCGCCCTGCGGGCCGGTCATGAACCTAAGCGTTTCGGCCCCGGCCGCGCCCGAGGCGGCCAAGCCGGCGGCGGCGACCAGGGCAATCAGGCTGGCTTTGAACTGTTTTCTCACGTCGTCCTCCCTCGATAAGGAAACGGCAAATCGCCGCTATTAAACCACATCCGCGGCTTCCCGTCGCGGTCCAATTTACGCAAGGGATTTCGGATTGCGGGGGCCGGGGGCGCGTCCGTCCGATCGACGGCCAAGCCGGTTTGCGGCCGCAACCGGTTTGCCGCTACCTTGGCCGCGCATGACGATCTTGAGCGTCCTCGACCAGTCGCCGGTGCGCGCCGGCTCGACGCCTGCCCAGGCGCTCGCCGAGACGATCGAGCTTGCCGACCTCGCCGAGCGCTTGGGCTACCGCCGCTATTGGCTCGCCGAGCACCACGGCTCCGAGGGCCTCGCCGGCACCGCCCCGGAAATCCTGGTCGCCCGCGATCGCCGCCGCCACCGCGGCGATCCGGGTCGGCTCGGGCGGCGTGATGCTCGCCCACTCCGCGCCGCTCAAGGTCGCCGAAACGTTCCGGGTGCTCGAAGCCCTGTTCCCCGGCCGCATCGATCTCGCCATCGGGCGGGCCCCGGGCAGCGACCAGCCGACCGCCGCCGCCCTCCAGCCTGGGCCAGGCACGCTGGGGATCGAGTATTTCCCGAACCCGATCGACGACCTCCTGGAATTTCTTGCCGGCGTGGTGGAACCCGGCCATTCGCACGCCGGCGTGCGCGCCATGCCGACCGGCCCCGATGTGCCCAAGGTGTGGCGGTTGGGGTCGAGCGACCACAGCGCCGCCTATGCCGCCCATTTCGGCTGCGCCTTTTCCTTCGCCCATTTCATCACCGACCAGGGCGGGCCCGAGGCGATGCGGGCCTATCGCGAATTCTTCCGGCCATCGCGCGACTGGCGGGCCCGGCTTGCAGCATCGGCGTCTTCGTGCTGTACGCCGATCGCGAAGCCGAGGCGAAGCGGCTGGCGGCGAGCCGTGACCTTTGGCGGCTGCGCCTCGACCAGGGGATTCTCGGGCCCGTTCCCAGCCCCGAGGAGGCGCTCGCCTACCCCTACAGCGAGCCCGAGCTGGCGCGCGTGGCCTATAACCGGCGCCGGCAGGCGGTCGGGACGCCCGAGCAGGTCAAGGCGCAGCTCATGGCGCTCGGCGCGGCATAAGGGGGTCGACGAATTCGTGGTTGGGTCGATCTGCCACGACGTCGCGGCCCGGAGGCGGTCCTATGAGCTCCTCGCCCAGGTCTTCGAGCTGCGGCCGGCGCCGTTGCGGGCCGATGTCCGGCCGAGGCGGTCCATCTAACCCCAAACCCGAACGGCATCCATGAGCGATATCGAGGTCGAGACCGAGGCGGGGCTTGCGGTCGTCACGCTGAACCGCCCGGAGCGCCGCAACGCGCTGACCCTGGCGATGTGGCGCGAGCTCGGGCAACTGTTCCACGGGCTCAAGGCCGACGCGGAGGTGCGGGCCGTGGTGCTGACCGGCGCCGGCCCGCATTTCTGCGCCGGCGCGGATATCTCCGAATTCGGCGCGGTGCGGATGAGCGTCGCCGAAGGCAGGATCTACAGCCAAGCGGTCGACGAGTGCGGCGACGCCATCCTGGGCTTGCCCAAGCCGACCATCGCCGCCGTCGGCGGCTATTGCATCGGCGGCGGCTGCGGTCTGGCGCTCGCCTGCGACTTCCGGATCGCCGGCGCGGACGCGGTGTTCGCCATCCCCGCCGCGCGTCTGGGGATCGTCTACGGCCTCCGCGAGACCCGCAACGTGCTCGCCGTGGTCGGGCTCGCCAACGCCAAGCGCATCCTGTTCTCGGGCGACCGGTTCGCGGCCGCGGAGGCGGCGCGCATGGGTCTCATCGACCGGCTGGCCGCGGGCTCGGCGCTCGACGCCGCCCGCGATTTCGCCCGCGCCCTGGTGCGCAACGCGCCGCTGTCGATCGCCGGGGCGAAGGCCATCCTCCATGGCCTGACGGGGGGGCCGATCGACGAACCGTCGGTTCGCGCGGCGGTCGAAGCGGCACTCGCCAGCGAGGACTACCGGGAAGCCGTCCACGCCTTCCTGGAAAAGCGCGAGCCGGTCTTCAAGGGGCGCTAGGGAGGCCGTTGCGAAAGGGGTTGAGTGGCCGAGGTCGATGCGATTCGAGGGGGTTGCAGAAAGCAACCCTGGATTCGCCATGTGGACCCCAACCACTCGAGAGCAGCATAACCGGAAGGCACGGCGTTACCAAAGCGATCTGACGGACGAGGAGTGGCGGGTGATTGAACCGCATCTACCTGAACCGAGCGCGACCGGCCGGCCCCGATCTTGGGCGATGGGCGAGATCGTCAACGGCATCTTCTACTTCTACGTGGATCGCGCGGCCCTGCTGTGCCTGGCGGCTGTTGCCGGCCGACTTTCCACCCTGGGGCACGATCTATCGCTGGTTCGCGACGTTCCGCGACGAGGGGCGCTGCGAGGCGATCAACCGCGCCCTTGTCATGGCGGATCGCAAGCGGATGGGACGCGAAGCCGGCCCGACGGGCGCGAGCATCGACAGCCAAAGCGTCAAGACGACGGAGGCCGGCGGACCGCGCGGCTAGGATGCGGGCAAGAAGATCAACGGACGCAAGCGCCACGCCCTGGTCGACACCGACAACCGCTGCATGGTCATCGAGCCCCACGCAGCGAGCATTCAGGACCGCGCCGGCGGGGGACCCATGCTGCGCGCCTCGCGCGCGTCCTTCCCGTTCATCAAACGGATCTTCGCCAACAGCGGCTACGCGGGCGAAAAGGTCGCAAAGGCGACCTCGGTCGGGGTCGAGATCGTCAGGAAGAACCCGGATCAGGTCGGCTTCGCGGGTCAGCCGCGCCGCTGGGTCGTCGAGCCCTTCTTCGCCTGGATCGATCGCAATCGGCGCCTGGCCAAGGATTTCGAGGCGACCATCGACTCCATGCGCGCCTTCCTCTACGCCGCTTCCGTTATGCTACTTCACATCGCGGAACAGCGCCGCAAGGTCGCTGTCGAGGGCGAGGGCGAGGGCATCCTCGGAGAGCACCGGCCGCTCGCGGATTTCCAGTTCCGAGGCGATCTACCACAGGAGGCCGCCCTTGAGCCGCGCCTCGAACTGGCGGGTGAAGCGGGCCTCGTGCGCCCCTAATCCGATGCCGCCGAGGAGGTCGATCAGGAACCACTCGCCGCCTTCCTTGGCGTGCCAGCGATACCAGGCCTCGAACAGGGCGAACTGCTCGCGCCGCATCAGCCAGCGCACGGCGATGCGGGTCGGCACCTGGGTAAAGCGCTTGCGCTGCCGCGCCGGCCCGGCCTCCATCTCGGTGCGCAGGATCGCCTCGCCCGGGCGGATTCCGTAACCCTCTACCGTCGGCAGCGGCAGCGTGGTAGGCCAAGTGATGGTCATGACGGATTCATCGTGTTTTTGCAGTCACTTGTGTCTGCTGTCGGTAGCGCGTGAAGATGTCCGGGTTTTGTAGCACATCATTTGTCCGCTTCTGCTGTTGTTGCTGGGCCTGTGGGGTGGTGGGCGACGGCTTGGCGTCGTCCACAAATCCACAGGCCGGGCGCG
>JBQTIU010000050.1:0-4184 GCA_052387815.1 Pseudomonadota bacterium | reverse complement strand
GGGGGGCTGCCTCCCCCCCCCCCCCGGGGGGGCGTTCCCCCCCCCCCCCCAACACTCACCTCCGCGCGGGGGGGGGGGGGGGCTGCCCCCCCCGGCCCCCCCCCCCCCCCCCCCCCCGACACGATGCAGGGCCCACGGGCGCGGGCTCGACACATTGTGACTCTGGTATCAGGCGGGCGTGCGCCGCACCGCCTCTTCGCTCGCCAGGGCCTTCATCGTCTTCTGCAGTTTCTCGAAGGCGCGCACCTCGATCTGGCGGACGCGCTCGCGGCTGATGCCGTAGCGCCGCGACAGCTCCTCGAGCGTCATCGGCTCGTCGCGCAGGCGCCGCTCGGTCAAGATGCGCCGCTCGCGCTCGTTGAGCGAGCGCAGCGCGCGGTCGAGCAGCCTCTGCCGGCGGCCGAATTCCTGCGACTCGGCGAGCTTGACCTCCTGGTCGTCGGTCTCGTCGACCAGCCAGTCCTGCCACTCGCCCTCGCCCTCGCTCCGCAACGGGGCGTTCAGCGACTGGTCGGGGCGGGACAGGCGCCGGTTCATGTTGATGACGTCGGACTCGGGCACGCTGAGGTCGCGGGCGATGCGCTTCACCCGCTCGGGGCTCAAGTCGCCGTCCTCGATCGCCTGCATCTGTCCCTTGATCTTGCGCAGATTGAAGAACAGCTTCTTCTGGGCCGCCGTGGTCCCGATCTTGACCAGCGACCAGGAGTGGAGGACGTATTCCTGGATCGAGGCGCGGATCCACCACATGGCGTAGGTGGCCAGGCGGAAGCCGCGCTCGGGGTCGAACCGCTTGACCGCCTGCATGATGCCGACATTGCCCTCGGAGATGAGTTCGGACAGCGGCAGCCCGTAGCCGCGATAGCCCATGGCGATCTTGGCCACCAGCCGGAGGTGGCTGGTCACCAGCCGGTGCGCGGCCTCGGTGTCGCCATGCTCGCGCCAGCGCTTGGCGAGCATGTACTCCTCGTCGGCATCGAGCATGGGGAATTTGCGGATCTCCCGGAGATACCGGGCGAGGTTGCCCTCCGCGCTCAAGGCTGGAATCATCGCTGCCATCGAGTTGCCGACCCTTCTCGCTGACTCTTGCCAGGGCGATCAGGGGCCTCCTTTGGCCCCTAAGGTTGTGGGCCTGGGCTAACCCCGACACCCAAACGGGCGCTGGCCGGTAATCCCGGGCGCCGCCCTCGCCGAATCGCCCTCTCGCCGTGGTGTTGATGGTCCATTTTACGCGCTCTCCGGCGAAAAACCAACCCGAGATTACACCGCCTCTAGGATATTCATCAACTCATTGAAATCTCTTTCATAAGATTTCGTGAAGCGGAGGTATTCGTGGCTCGCCGGATGGCTGAAGCCGAGGACAATGGCATCGAGCGCCGGGCGGCCGAAAGCGGCCAGCGCCGCCGCCGCCCGGGCCGGCAGCCCGCTCGCCCGGCCGCGCCCCCGGCCGTAGGCCGGGTCGCCCAGCAGCGGATGGCCGATCGCGGCCAGGTGGACCCGGATCTGATGGGTCCGTCCGCTGGCCAGCCGGCATTCGAGCAGGCTCGCGGCCCCGCCCGCCAGCTCCTTGATGACGCGGTAGCGGGTGAGGGCCGGCTTGCCGCCGGCCACCACCGCCATTTTCCTACGGTCGCGGCGCGAGCGGCCGATGGCCCCGGCGATCTCGCCCTGGCGCGGGCGGGGGACGCCCCACACCAGCGCCGCGTAAATGCGCTCGATGGCGTGCCGGGCGAATTGCACGGACAGGCCGCGATGCGCCTCGTCGGTCTTGACCGCGACCATGAGGCCGCTCGTGCCCTTGTCCAGCCGGTGGACGATCCCCGGCCGCTCGACCCCGCCGATCCCCGACAACGAGGGCCCGCAATGCGCGATCAGCGCGTTGACCAGCGTGCGATCCAGATTGCCGGGCGCGGGGTGGACGACCAGCCCGGCGGGCTTGTCGAGGACGATCAAGTGCCGGTCCTCGTAAACGATGTCGAGGGGGATGGCCTGGGCCTCGAACGTGGCGGGGGCAGGGTCGGGGATCAAGATGGCGAAATTTTGGCCCGGTTTGACCGTCCGCGAGGGGTCGGTTATCGTTGCCCCGCCCGCGCTCACGTGCCCGGCCTCGATGAGCGCCTTGACGCGGCTACGCGACAGCGCGGGCGAGGCGGCGGCGAGCGCCGTGGCGAGCGCGCGGTCGAGTCGCCCGCCGCTTCCCGCATCGATCGTGACGCTGTAGGTCCGTCCGCCCGCCATCGATCCGCCCTCGATCGCCATCCCGAGATTGGCAGAGAGTGGTGCGCTTGCTCAATAGACCGGTGGTCGAATGATTTTCATCGGCGGCGACCGCTTGCGCGACATCGTCGACGCGGCCGAGGCGGCGTATCCCTCCGAGTGCTGCGGGCTGCTGGTCGGCATCGCTCGTCCGACCGGCGAGCTCGAAGTGACCAAGGTCGTGGCGAGCCCGAATGTCGGCAAGGGCCGCGACCGGTTCGAGATCGACCCGCGGCTGTGGGTCGAGCTCAGCCGCGCGCTCAAGGGCGGGCCCGCCCGCGTCGTCGGGCTCTATCATTCGCATCCCGATGCGCCGGCCCAGCCTTCGGCGGTCGATCTCGAGGCCGCCTGGGGCGAGGAGCTGGTGTGGCTGATCGTCAGCGTGGCCGGCGACGGCCGGGGGCGCGGGCAGGCGGTGCAGGCGAGCGCGCATCTCCTCGACCATGGCGGGCGGCAGTTCCGCGAGATACCCTTGCGCACCACCGACTGGACGCCCTATCCGGTGCGCCAACTCGGCGAGAAGAGCCCATGAATTTCTGCAGCGACAACACCGCCACCGCGCATCCGAAGATCCTCGAGGCGCTGGCCCGCGCCAACGCCGGCCCGGCGATGCCCTATGGCGAGGACGAGACGACGCGCCGGGTCGAGAACAGGTTCGCCGCGCTGTTCGAGCACGACTGCGCCGTCTTCCTGGTGACCACGGGGACGGCCGCCAACGCGCTCGCGCTCTCCGTGCTCGCCCCGCCCCATGGGGCGATCTTCTGCCACCCGGACTCGCACATCAACTGCGACGAATGCGGCGCGCCGGAGTTCTACACCGGGGGCGCCAAGCTCATCGGCGTGGCCGGCGCGGGCGGCAAGATCGCGGCCGCCGACCTCGAGACGGCGGTGAACGCGGCCGGGGCGGGGGTGGTCCACCACGCCCAGCCGGCGGCGGTGAGCGTGAGCGAGGCGAGCGAGGCCGGGACCGTGTACACCGCCGCCGAGTTGGGCGCGCTTGGCGAGGTGGCGCGCCGCCACCAGCTCGGCTTGCATGTGGACGGGGCGCGCTTCGCCAATGCGCTTGCCGCCCTCGGCGGCTCGCCGGCCGCCCTCAGCTGGCGGGCCGGGGTCGACGCGCTGTCCTTCGGCGCCACCAAGAACGGCGCCTTTGCCGCCGAGGCGGTGGTGTTCTTCGACCGCGCCAAGGCCGCGAGCCTCGGCTTCAGGCGCAAGCGCGCCGGGCAGCTGTGGTCGAAGATGCGCTTTCTCGCGGCCCAGTTCGACGCCTATCTCGAGGGCGAGCTGTGGCTCGACAACGCCCGCCACGCCAACCGCATGGCGGGCGAGCTGGCGCGCGGGCTAGCCGCCGTTCCCGGCGCGGTCCTCGCCCACGAGGCGGAGGCCAACGAGATTTTCGTCCGCCTGCCAGAGGCGGCGATCTCCGGCCTCGAGGCTGACGGGTTCAAGTTCTATCGCTGGCCCGGGCCCGACCCGCACCTGGTGCGCCTGGTGACGGCCTTCGACACCGACCCCGCCCACGTCGCGGCATTCGTGGATCGGGCGGCGGTCCACGCCGGTGCGGCCCGCCCGCGCGCCGCCCGCCGTCGAATGCCTTGATCGCCGCCCCATGGATTGGCTGTCAACGGGCGGCCGCACCGGCACAGGATCGGGGTCCCCTTCGTCTAGTGGCCCAGGACACCGCCCTCTCACGGCGGTAACAGGGGTTCGAATCCCCTAGGGGACGCCAAGCTAAAACAATGACCCTATTTTTCACCTTTCCGTCGGATGCACAGCTTACCGCTTGCCGAAAGCTGCCGGCGGGGCTATTGGTTGCGCCGTGCGATCCTACGAAGGGCGGCGGGGAGACAAGGGCGTGCCCGGCACCGTCATCTGCTATGCCGAGGGCCGAGCGGGCAGTTGGGAAGCCGTCTGCCTGGACTTCGACGTCG
>JBQTIU010000049.1:0-67668 GCA_052387815.1 Pseudomonadota bacterium | reverse complement strand
ATGCTGCGGGTGATCGACCTCGAGAAATCGCTGGCCTTCTACGTGGGCCGGCTCGGCATGCGGCTGCTGCGCCGCAAGGACTACCCCGAGGGCAAGTTCACGCTTGCCTTCGTCGGCTACGGGCCCGAGGACAGCCATGCGGTCATCGAGCTCACCCACAATTGGGGGCGCAGCGAGCCTTACGAGGTCGGCACCGGCTTCGGCCACATCGCGCTCGCGGTCAAGGACATCTACGCGACCTGCGAGCGCCTCGCGGCGGCCGGCGTCAAGATCACGCGCCCGCCCGGGCCGATGAAGCACGGGACAAGCGTGATCGCCTTCATCGAGGATCCGGACGGCTACAAGATCGAGTTCAACGAACGGAGCTGAGGCAGAGGCGGGGGCGCGGGGCAGCTGCCGCGCTCAACCCACGGGCGCGTCAGCGTGCCCTTCTGGCCGACCCGCATCTCGTCCTGAAACCAGATTCGATAGCGCTGGATTGCGGGTGCTGGCGCGCGAGGTCGGCGACGATCACGGGGAGCTTTTCCGAGTTCCTCCTGGGCCGCTCCGTCAACCGCCGAATGTCGCAGATCCGCTACGCCCCGACCGCATCCCCCACAGCCCGATAAGGACCAATCCCACGGCGGCTGCTCCGAGCAGCCCGAGCGTCAGGTCGGGCACGTAAAACGTCGTATACACCTCCCAGCCGAGCCATCGAAGGATCTGGGAGACCGCCGTCGCGCTTCCGATCAAGTGGCCGCCCAAGGTCCCGGTAATGGTCAGCAGCAGGCTGCCGAGCGCGGCCATCCCCAACGTCGCCCAACGGGTCGCTCCGGCCCAGACAGCCTCGCCCTGAACCCAGCGCGTGACCAGGATCAGCGTCCAGTATGCCAAAGTCCAGGTCGCCGCCAGCATGTGGTTGCGGCCCAACGGCGTTGCCGTCAGGGTATCCAACGGCCACACCAGCAGGCCGACGCCAAAGGCGGCGGCGCTGGACAGCACCCCGAGAAGCAGCAACGGCACCAAGGCTCTATCCGTCGCCCGAGCGAGCGGACCGTCGGAAAGCGTCCGCAAGAGAATAACGAGCGTCGCGGTCGTTAGGAGCGCGATCGGAAAGTGGGCCAGTACGGCGTGATAGGGGGCCATGATCATGCTCCTTTGCGGCGAAGCGGAAGATTGACGGCGATCCCGAACCCGGCGATCAGGAGCACACCGGCGATTACGGTCAGCCACCACTGCCACCGAATCTGATCGAAGAACTCCCTCTCGATTCCGTAGTGGGCGAGCTGGATCTCGCTGTGGCGGTACCGCACGGGCACCCCGGCCTTGATCCGCTCGGCGCCGGCGTGCTGGGCGCTGTTGAGCAGCGGCCAGCTCACCTGTCCCGGATAGAACAAGGTGACCCGCCACCACGGCTGCTCCCATTTCGGCGCTTCGCCATCGAAGCGCACTGCCGTCAGATCGCCATCGCGGCCGAGCCCAAGCGTGAAGGGCTGGGAGACATTGTGCCAGCGGCTGCCAGAGGCATCGCGATGGACGGCGAACGCGACGGTGTAGACGCGCTTGTCGACCATGATCTTGTCATCGCCGGGCTGGCCCGTGTCCATCTTGCGGACGAGCGTCAGGTCCCAGAAGCCGTTCTCCCACCGGGCCTGGCCCAAGACGGAGATGTCGGCGCGCGATCCCTTGCCGACCCGGAGCACGCGAAGCGGGAGGGTATCGCCATCCTTCCATGCCTCGCTGGCGTCGAAGCGGACAGCCTGGTCCTCCCGCAGATAGTAGATGTCGCCGAAGCCGAGCTTGCTTTTGGCCAGGTCGTCCCAGTTCAAGGCCGTGCGGCCGACCTTCGCCGGATCGAACATCAGCCTCGGCTGCTTTTTTTCGCCGTCCCAGTTGCTGAAGAAGGGACCTTCGCCGGCGTCGCCGTAACGCGCCTCGGCGACGAACTGGTCGTCGGACTTGCCGACCGGGTTGGACCGGTGAGCGCGCCAATGCCACAGATCGAGGAAGTAGCCCGCGGCGCGCAACCTCGCGAGCTCGTCTTCGGATACGACCGAGGCCCAGTCGTTGATATCCTTGCGAGTGGCGGGCAGGTGCTTGCCCACCTCCTCCTGCCGCATCTTCTTGCCCAGGTAGGGGTGAGCCTCCACTTCCTGCTTCGTCGCCTCGTTGGTGAAGAACCGGCTGCGATCGCCGACCGTGATGTAGCCGCCGTACTTGGCGAACTCGGGCACACTGCCGTCGTCGACCAGCATCGTCAGTCGATCCTCGTACATCCCTTGCGGCTGCGGCCCGGCGACGCTGGCGCCGATGCGGACCCAGTTCCCGCCCTCTCGCTTGACCATGTCGTGGTAGATGTGCGGGGCCTTGGTGGGCCAGCGGAAGCGGAAGAACATGTCGCGGCCGTTGTAGGCCGCCTTGACCTCGAGCGGCATTGTCAGGTCCTTGGGGATGTAGATATTCCGCGCAAGGTCGTTCTTGACCACCCCGGTTCCGTGGGTGAGCCAGGATATGGCCAGTGCGCCGACGAAAATGGCCAAGGAGAAGTAGATTAGAAGCGGCCGTTTCATGTTCGGACCTCTTGTATGGCTCGCCCGGCATGCCGCCCCGACCAGCGGAGCGGGTGAATTTGGCGGAAGTTTAGAACGCAGGTTTGCGGGGACACATTGACTTCGATCAACTTAGGCACTTTTAGGATTGTGTGCCTAGACGCCGCGTTCGCGGGTTCGCGCTGGCCCCGCCACCCTGATCCCGGTTCCTGGCCGCGGCAGACGATGGTCGGCGTCTTTACCGGCTCCAGCCGAACAACTCGCCGGCGAGTGCGGCGAGCGCGCCCAAGAGCAGGGCGGCCAGCAGGTTCCATATCACGCGCACAACCGGCGGCACCCGGTTGTCGTTGGTGGGCGGGGGAACGAAGAAGCGGCGCGAGGCAAGTTCCCCGGCCGCGGACGGCTGTCCGCCGCGCCCGCTCGTGATTTGGCGCCGCTCAGCCACGCTTGTCGAGCGGCACGAAGGGCCGCTTGGCGTAGCCGGTATAGAGCTGGCGCGGGCGGCCGATCTTCTGCGAGGGGTCCTCGATCATTTCGTTCCACTGCGCGACCCAGCCGACCGTCCGCGCCACCGCGAACAGCGCGGTGAACATCGCGGTCGGGAAGCCTATCGCCTGGAGGATGATGCCGGAATAGAAATCGACGTTGGGGAACAGCTTGCGGTTGACAAAGTAATCGTCGCTCAACGCGATGCGCTCGAGTTCCATCGCCAGATCGAGCATCGGCTCGTCCTTGAGGCCGAGCTCGTTCAGCACCTCGTGGCAGGACTTGCGCAGCACGGCGGCGCGCGGATCGTAGTTCTTGTACACCCGGTGCCCGAAACCCATGAGCCGGAAGCTGTCGTTCTTGTCCTTTGCGCGCTTGATGAATTCGGGGATGCGCTCCTTGGTGCCGATCTCGCGCAGCATCCGCAACACCGCTTCGTTGGCCCCGCCATGCGCCGGACCCCACAACGAAGCGATGCCGGCGGCGATGCAGGCGAACGGATTGGCGCCCGAGGACCCGGCCAGGCGGACGGTCGAGGTGGAGGCGTTCTGCTCATGGTCGGCATGGAGGATGAAGATGCGCTCCATGGCCCTGGCGACCACCGGGCTGACGAGGTAGGGCTCGGTGGGCACGCCGAAGGTCATGTGCAGGAAATTGGCCGCGTAGGACAGCTCGTTGCGCGGGTACATGAACGGCTGGCCGATCGAATACTTGTAGGCCATCGCCGCGATGGTCGGCATCTTGCCGATCAGGCGGAAGGAGGCCACCATGCGCTGGTGCGGGTCTGTGATGTCGAGCGAGTCATGGTAGAAGGCCGACAGCGCGCCGACCACGCCGCACATCACCGCCATCGGGTGCGCATCGCGCCGGAAGCCGGTGTAGAATCGGTGGATCTGCTCGTGCAGCATGGTGTGGAGCGTGATGTCGCGCTCGAACTTCCGTTTCTGCGCGGGCGTCGGCAGCTCGCCGTTGAGCAGCAGGTAGCAGACCTCCATGAAGTCGCTGCGCTCGGCGAGGTCCTCGATCGCATAGCCGCGGTGCATAAGCACGCCCGCATCGCCATCGATGTAGGTGATCTTGGACTCGCAGCTCGCGGTCGAGGTGAAGCCTGGGTCGTAGGTGAATAGCCCGGTCTCGTTGTAGAGCTTGCGGACGTCGAAGACCTTCGGCCCGGCCGAGCCGGCGATCGCCGGCAGCTCGAAGCGGCGCCCGCTGGCGTTGTCGATGAGCGTGACGGTAGCCGCGGGCTTGAGGGAGGCGACGCTGGCGGGCTGCTGGGTCATGGGTTTCGGGTCCTTGTCGCCGATCCGTTGCGGTGCAGCAATACTATTACAAATCGGGTCACAAGACCACAACGCCGGGGCAAGACGAAAGTCGGCACGCTCCCGGGCGCCGTGCTCCCGCCAAACGATTGAATTGGAACGGAATACGCCGCTGGCATAGAAAGCGGCGCTGGTCGTAATCTGAGTCGTCCTTTCGAGCGAATTGTCGACTCGCCGACGGTCTGTGGTAGGAAATCGGTTTCGCTGCCGGCGGCTTGAACGAGTGCGGAAGATCGAGGACTGAGCGATGCGACACAAGATCGAAGCGGCAACCGCCCGACCGGATCATACGGTAGAGATCGTCTGGGAGACCGGGGAACGGTCGATCGTCGCATTCGCGGACACCGTCGCCTGGGGCGGCGTATGCACGGATATGCAGGACCCGACCTACTTCGTGTCGCAAATGCGGATCGGCGAGAACGGGGGATGCCTCTCCGGGCCGGACGAGGTCGATTTCGACGCCGACGCACTTTGGTATCAAGCCCATCCGGGCGAGCCGATCGCGGAAATCGCGGCGGCCAAGTCTTAGAGCCGGGCGTCTTCACGCCCCCGCCGCGTCGCCGACCCGCGCCAGGGTCTCCGTCTTTCCCAACGCCTCCATGACCTCGAAGATCGGCGGCGAAGCGAGCGTGCCGGACAGGACCGCGCGCAGCGGCTGGGCGACCTCGCCGAGCTTGACCCCGGCCGCGCTGGCGACCTCACGCACCGCGGCCTCGATCGGGCCCGCGCGCCAGTCGATGATCGCCTCGAGGACCGGGGCGAGGGCCTGGAGGCGGGCTCGCGCTTCCGAGTCGAGCAGCTTGGTCGCCTGCGGGTTGGGGGCGATTGGCCGTCGGCGCACGTAGAGCGCCGCGTTATCCGCGAGTTCGACCAGCGTCTTGGCCCGCTGCTTGAGGCCGTTCATCCCGCGCCCGAGGCGCGCCCGCGCCGGCTCGTCAACGGCCATGCCGAGGCGCCGTTCGATGACCGGGACGACGAGATCCATGAGGCGGCGGTCGTCGGCTTCGCGCAGGTAATGGCCGTTCAAGTTGGCGAGCTTGACGAAGTCGAAGCGCGCGGCCGAGCGCCCGACGGCATCGAGGTCGAACCACGCGATCGCCTGTGGCGTGGAAATGATCTCGGCGTCGCCGTGGCTCCAGCCGAGCCGCAGCAGGTAGTTCCGCAACGATTCGGGCAGGTATCCCAGGTCGCGGTAGGCATCGACGCCGAGCGCGCCGTGCCGCTTGGACAGCTTGGCGCCGTCGGATCCATGGATCAGCGGCAGATGGGCGTAAACGGGCACCGGCCAGCCCAGCGCCTCGCTGAGCTGCAACTGACGGGCGGCGTTGTTGAGGTGGTCGTCGCCGCGGATCACATGGCTCACACCCATGTCGTTATCGTCGACCACGACCGACAGCATATAGGTGGGCGTGCCGTCGGCGCGCAGCAGCACCATGTCGTCGAGCTGGTCGTTGCGAATGACGACGTCGCCCTGCACCCGGTCGCGGATGACGGTCTCGCCGCTCTGGCGCGCCTTGAGCCGGATCGCCGGCCGGACGCCCGGCGGCGCCTCAGCGGGGTCGCGGTCGCGCCACCTGCCGTCGTAGCGCACCGGCCGGCCTGCGGCCTTGGCGGCGGCGCGCATGGCCTCGAGCTCGGCCGGGGTGCAATAGCAGCGATAGGCCTTGCCCGCCTCGAGCAGGGCTTGCGCCACCTCGGCGTGGCGGGCGGCGCGGGCCGACTGGTAGACCACCTCGCCATCCCAATCGAGCTCCAGCCAGTCGAGCCCGTCGAGGATCGCCTTCACCGCCTCAGGCGTCGAGCGCGCGCGATCGGTGTCCTCGATCCGCAACCGGAATTGTCCGCCGTGATGCTTGGCGAACAGCCAATTGAACAACGCGGTGCGGGCGCCGCCGATATGGAGGAAGCCGGTCGGCGAGGGGGCGAAGCGACAGACGACGGACATGGTTGGTCGGAACCGCGCTGCTAGGCTAAAATTCGGCCGCGAGCGCGTATGTAGCACAGCGGCGATCCGGTTCAAGGACCCCGTCATGACGGCATGGATGGCCGGCGCCCGGCCCGCTATCGAGGCAAGTCGCGACCGGCTGGCCCGCCTCTTCGGCCAACTCGAAGGCATCCTCGCGGCCGAGCGCGAACGCTGGGTGCTTTGGCTTCCCGTGGCGTTCGCCGGTGGGGTCGGACTCTATTTCACCCTTGCCATCGAGCCGCCGGTCTGGACAGCGCCGCTCTCGATCCTGGGCGCCCTTGCGATTGGGTTGCTCGGCCGCCGCCATGCCGGTCTTTTGTGCCTTGCGCTTGGGCTGGCCAGCGCGGCGCTCGGCTTGGCCGTCGCGCAGTGGCGGACCAACTCGGTCGCCGCCCCGACCCTCGAGCGACGGTTCGGCCCGGCCGAGGTGACGGGCCGCGTGGTCGCGGTCGAAGTGAGGCCCGAGGGCCGGCGCCTCGTTCTCGACCGGTTGTCCTTGCCGGGCGTGGCGGCCGAACGCACGCCGGCGCAAGTGAGGCTCACGGCGAGGGCGGCGAAGCTGCGGCCGGTCGCCGACTTGGCGCCGGGGGATCGCGTGGCCGTGCGCGCGGTCTTGTTTCCGCCGCCGGCGCCGCCGGCGCCCGGCGCCTACGATTTTCAGTTCCGCGCCTGGTTCGAGCGCCTCGGGGCGGTTGGCTATGCGCTGGGCGAAGTGCGCCGGCTGCCGTCGGCGGGGCCGGCCGAGAGCGATTGGCAGCTGTGGCTCAACGGCGCCCGCCAGGCGGTGGTCGAGCGGGTCATGGCGGCGATCCCGGGTGCGGCGGGGGCCGTGGCCGCGGCCCTGCTGACCGGCGAGCAGGGCGCGGTGCCGCCGGAGGTGATGGGATGGATGCGCGATTCCGGGCTCGCTCACCTGTTGTCGATTTCGGGCCTGCATATCGGTCTGGTCGCCGGCATCGTCTTCGTGGCGGTGCGCGCGTTGCTGGCGCTCGTGCCGCGCATCGCGCTCAACCGGCCGATCAAGAAATGGGCCGCGCTCGTCGCCTTCGCCGCGATCACGTTCTATATGCTGTTCGCCGCGCCTGGCGTGCCCACCCAACGGGCCTGGCTGATGTCCGGTATCGTCCTGTTCGCCATCCTCATCGACCGCACGGCGATCACCATGCGGTTGGTCGCCTGGGCCGCTTTCGCCGTGCTGCTGTTCGCGCCCGAAAGCTCGATGGGCCCGAGCTTCCAGATGTCGTTCGCCGCGGTGGTGGCGCTGATCGCCGCGTGGGAAGTCTTACGCGCGCCGCTGGCCCGGTGGCGGGCCGAGGCGGGCGTCCTGGCTCGCGCGGCGATCGTGCTGGCCGGCGCCAGCGCGACCACGCTCGTCGCCGGGTTCGCCACCGCGCCCTACGCGATCTATCATTTCAACCGCTTCACCGCCTACGGTCTGGCCGCCAACCTGATCGCGGTGCCGCTCACCAGCCTGTGGGTGATGCCGTGGGCGGTGGCGGTCTTCCTGCTCTGGCCATCGGGATTCGAGGGGCTGGCGCTGGCGCCCATGGGCTGGGGCGTGGAGGGCATCCTTTGGATCGCGCGCGAGGTCGCGAGCTGGGAGGGCGCCGCGGCGTTGATGCCGGCGATGCCCGCTTGGGGCCTCACGGTGGCGACGCTCGGCGGGCTGTGGCTGTGCCTGTGGCGGACGCGCTGGCGGCTTTGGGGCGCACCGGCGATCGGCCTCGGCCTCCTCTCCCTGCTGTTCTATCGCGGGCCGGACGTGCTCGTCTCGGGCGACGCCAAGCTGATCGCGGTGCGCGGCGCCGACGGCCTGTTGCAAATCTCCGTGCCGCGCGCCGCGGCGCTGACCCGCGACACTTGGCTGCGCCGCGCCGGTCAGGACGAAGTCATTCTGTGGCCAAGCGAGGGCGCCAGCATCGACGGCCGACTCAACTGCGATCCCTTGGGCTGCATCTACCGGAACCGCGGGCACGTGGTGGCCCTCGTCCGCGACGCGGCCGCCCTCGCCGAGGACTGCCGCCTCGCCAGCGTGGTGGTGGCAACGGTTCCGGTGAGGCGCGGCTGCGGCGGGCCGCTCGCCGTGGTCGACCGCTTCAAGCTGTGGCGGGACGGCGGGCACGCCATCTGGCTCGAACTCGATGGCCGGATCAGGGTGGCGAGCGTGCGCGAGGGTCGCGGCGCGCGGCCCTGGGTCCCGCTTCCCCCGACGCCGGTCGGGCGGTCAGTATTTACGCCACAGGCCGATGACCCGACCCTGGACGTGGACGCGGTCGGGGCCGAAGATCCGGGTCTCGTACGCCTTGTTGGCCGGCTCGAGCGCAATCGAGGCGCCGCGCCGGCGCAGGCGCTTCAATGTCACCTCGCCGTCGTCGAGCAGCAGCGCCACCACGACGGCGCCGCTGTCGGCCGTGTGGCCGCGCTGCACGAGCACCGTGTCGCCGTCGTAAATCCCGGCGTCGATCATCGAATCGCCGACCACTTCGAGGGCGAAATGCTCGCCCCTGCCCAGCATTGAGGCCGGCACGTCGATGACGCTCGCGGCGTCGCGCACCGCCTCGATCGGCAGGCCGGCGGCGATCCGCCCGTAGAGCGGAAGCTGGACGATCTCGGCCGTGCCCGGCGATGGAACTCCAGGCAGCCCGGCGCGAAAATCCCCGCGGATGACATTGGGCCGAAAGCCGCCGCCGACCGCGGCTGGTTGTGGCGTCGCCTGGGCCGTCTTGGCCGCCGCCGATGCGGCCTGGTTTTCGGGCAGGCGCAGGATTTCGAGCGCCCGCGCCCGGTGCGGCAGCCTGTGGATGAAGCCCCGTTCCTCGAGCCCGATGATCAGACGATGGATCCCCGATTTCGAGCGCAGGCCGAGCGCATCCTTCATCTCATCGAAGGACGGCGAGACGCCTTGCTCGGTGAGACGGCGGTGGATGAACAACAGCAGCTCGTATTGCTTTCGCGTCAGCATGGCAGGCCCTCGGTGGATCGACGACACAAGACTTGGAACAAATCTGCAACGGAGTCGCACGTTCTAGTTTGGTTCCAAGCGTTCGTCAAGAGCCAAATTGACCCGCGCGTCCGCCTATACCCCCACCAGACCGCCTTCGAACGGCAGGATCTCGACGATTTCCCCGGCCTTGGCCGGCGGCGCAAGGGGCGGACGCAGCACCAGGCAATCCGCCTTGGCAAGGGCCGACAACATCGAGCTGTCCTGTTTGGCAAACGGTGTGGCGACCAGCCGACCGTCGCCGACGGTCGCCAGGCTGGCGCGCAAATAATCCTGGCGCCGGTCGTTGGCCGCCAAGTCGCAGCCAAGCCGAGCCGTCTGACGGCGCGCGGCCGTTGCTGCGATCGCCAGCATTTTCGCCAAGGCCGGGCGCAGGAAGACGATGGCGCAAACCAGCGACGACACCGGGTTGCCCGGCAGGCCGAGAACCGGGGTGTCGCCGATTCGCCCGAACATCAGCGGCTTGCCCGGTCGCATGGCGATTTGCCAAAAATCGACCGTGAGGCCGGCTGGCTCAAGAGCGCTGCGCACCAGGTCGTGTTCGCCCACCGACGCGCCGCCGGAGGTCACCAGGAGATCGGCGCCCCGCGCGCCCGCGACCATGGCTTGCAGCGCCGCGACGGAGTCGGGCGCAATCCCGAGGTTGATCGGCTGGCCGCCGCAGGTGGTGACGAAGGCGCCGAGCGCGAGGCCGTTCGAGGACACGATCTGATATGATCCCAGCGGGTCGCCGGGCATCACCACCTCGTCGCCGGTCGCCATGATCGCCACGCGCGGCCGGCGGCGAACCTTGAGCCACGGCCGATTCATCGCCGCGGCCAGACCGATGTCGCGCACGCCCAACACGCGGCCCGCCGCAAGTCCGATCTCGCCGGCGCGAAAATCGAGCCCGGCCGGGCGCACATAGCGGCCGGGCGGCGCGGATTCGTGGACCATGATCCGCGCGCCATCGGCGGTGGCGTTTTCCTGGATGACGATGGTATCGGCGCCCTCGGGCAGCGGCCCGCCGGTGAAGATCCGCACACACTCGCCGGCGCCGACCCTTCCTGGGAACGCGCTGCCGGCCGGCGCCTGGCCGATCTGGTGCAGGGTGACCGGCGCCGTCGCGACATCAGCGGCGCGCACGGCATAGCCGTCCATCGCCGACACCGCCGCCGGCGGCTGACTCAGCCGAGCGACGACGTCTTCGGCAAGGACGCGGCCGAGCCCCTCCCCGAGACCCACGGTCTCGGCGGGAAGCGGGGAGAAGGCGTCGAGAATCCGCTGTCTTGCCGCTTCAACCGAAAACATCATTTTCTCTTGTAAGTACCTGATTTCCCTCCGCTCTTATGGATGAGGCGAATTTCCGTCATGGTCATCGAGCGGTCCAGGGATTTGCACATGTCGTATACCGTGAGCGCGGCGATGCTGACCGCGGTCAAGGCCTCCATTTCGACCCCGGTGCGGCCGACGAGCTTGACCGTGGCGGTGATTTCGATGGCCGGGCGCTTGGGATCGGGGGCGAGATCGACCGTGAGCGAGGACAGGGGCAAGGGGTGGCACAGCGGGATGAGCTCGGACGTGCGCTTGGCGGCCATGATGCCGGCCAGGCGCGCGACCCCGACGACATCGCCCTTCTTGACGCCGCCCGCGATGATGGTCTTGAGGGTGTCGGGCCGCATCAGGACGGCGCCCTTGGCGATGGCGATGCGCGCGGTCATCTCCTTGCCCGACACGTCGACCATGCGGGCGTTGCCGCGCGCATCGAAATGGGTCAAGGCCTTCATGTCGATGCCCGCGCGGCGGCGGCCGCGATCGGCAGCGGCGTCAGCAGCGCGCGCGTCGCCGCCGCGACATCGCGCTCGGCCATCAGCGACTCGCCGATCAGGAACGCCGCGGCCCCGGCCCGCGCCAGGCGGGCGAGATCGGCCGGCGATTTGAGCCCGCTTTCGGCGACCAGCAGCCGGTCGGACGGCGCCAGCGGGGCCAGGCGCTCGAAGGTGCCAAGATCGACCTTGAGCGTCTTGAGATCGCGGTTGTTGATGCCGACCATCGCTCCGTCGAGCGCCAGCGCGCGCTCGAGCTCGGACTCGTCATGGACCTCGGCGAGCACGTCCATGCCAAGCCCGCGTGCGGCGGCGCAAAGCTCGCGGGCCTCGGCGCCGTCGAGGGCGGCCAGGATCAACAGCACGCAATCGGCGCCGATCGCCCGCGCCTCGACTACCTGGTAGGGATCGAGGGTGAAATCCTTGCGCAGGACCGGCAAGCCCGAAGCGGCGCGCGCCGCCAGGAGGTCGTCGTCGCGGCCGTCGAAGAATGGCGTGTCGGTCAGCACCGACAGGCAGGCCGCGCCGCCCGCAACATAGGCGCGGGCGAGGGCAGGCGGGTCGAAATCGGCGCGGATCAGCCCCCGCGAGGGCGAGGCTTTCTTGATCTCGGCGATCAGCGCCGTTCGCCCGCTCGCGGCGACGGCGCGCAGGCGCGCGCCAAAGCCGCGCACGCCGGGGGCGCGCCGGGCTTGGTCGGCGAGCGCACCGAGCGGCAGGCGACCCTTGCGCCGATCGATCTCGGTCCGCTTCTCGGCGCAGATCCTGGCGAGCACGTCTTTGGCCATGGCGAGGAGGCTCAGCCCGGGTGAGCGAACGCGGCCGGCGCCGGGCGATTGGTGATCTCGATCAGCCGATCGAGGGCCGTCATGGCGCGGCCGCTGTCGATCGAGCGGGCCGCGAGCTCCGCGCCGGCCTTGAGGTCGCCGGCTTTGCCGGCGATCATCAACGCCGCGCCGGCGTTGAGCAACACGATGTCGCGAAAGGCCCCCGGCTGGCCGCCGAGCATCGAGCGCATGGCCGTCGCATTATCGGCCGCCGTGCCGCCCTTCAAGTCGGCGAGGGTCGCGCGCTTGAGCCCCGCATCCTCCGGCGCGATCTCGAAGGTCCGGACTTGGCCGTCCTTGAGGTCCGCCACGAAGCTCGGGCCGGTCGTGGTCAGCTCATCGAGCCCGTCCGAGCCATGCACCACCCAAGCGCGGATCGATCCGAGATTGCCGAGCGTGCGCGCCATCGGTTCGATCCATTTGCGCTCGAACACGCCGACCAATTGGCGCCGGACGCCGGCCGGGTTCGACAGCGGCCCGAGCAAGTTGAAGATCGTGCGCGTGCCGATCTCGACCCGCGCGCCGGCGACGTGGCGCGTGGCGCTGTGGTGGCGCGGCGCCATCATGAACCCGATCCCGGCCTCGACGATCGCCTGCTCGATCAGCCGGAAGTCGCAGTCGAGGTTGACGCCAAGGGCGGCCAGGACATCGGCCGCACCGGATTTCGACGAGAACGCGCGATTGCCGTGCTTGGCCACCGGGACCCCGGCGCCGGCGACCGCCAGCGCGGCGGCGGTGGAGATATTGTGCGTGCCGACCCCGTCGCCGCCGGTTCCCACCGTTTCCACCGCATCGTCCGGGGCCTGGATCTTGTGCGCCTTGGCGCGCATGGTGCGAGCCGCGCCGGTGATTTCGGCCACCGTCTCGCCGCGCACCCTCAGCGCCATCAAGAAAGCGCCCATCTGCGCCGGCGTGGCGTTGCCCGACATCATGATCTCGAAGCCCAGGCGCGCTTCGTCCTCGGACAGCGCCCGGCCTTCGGAAACGATCCTCAGGAGGCCCTTGAGGTCGGGCATATCGGCCATCATGATCGCTCGAAGTCCTCGTTAGCTTTCAATTCGTTACGCGCTGAGGTTGAGAGTTTTATTCAGCATCGTCACGCAACTTTTATAGCAGGTCCGGCGGCCCACGACTAGGCGCAGCGGCGGCGGTCACCGGCGCTTCAGCGACAGCAGGCTCTGACAGTCCTTGAGTCGGGTCATGCCCTCGAAACGATCGCCGCTGAAGCGGCCGCGGATAGCGACATCTTGGCCCCCGGGTCGCGCCAGGCTGTAAATCGTCCCGTCGCTTTGGATCGCCGCCTCGAACCGCGCCGATATCGCCTCGGGATCGCGGGGAGAACGGATCTCGCCGGACACGACGCCGTTGCGGACAGTCATGACGTAGGGCGTGCTCCGGACGCAATTTTCCGACACCGTAAAGAGGCTGGCCCGACCCTCCCAAACGCCATCGAAGGCCGCGATCGCGCCCGGCGGCAGCGCCGGTGCGCACGCCGCGGCGGCGAGGGCGAGCGCGAGGCTGGCGGTCGGCAGGCGAAGGATCACGGCGAGTCGCTCGATCGGGTTGGGGTCGGCGAGGATTGTTGCGATCGGCCGCCGCAAGTCAAATGTCTTGGCGCTGGGGGCGGCGACCCGAATCGGGTTAGGGTCGCGTCATGACCAACGGCACGCTCGCGCCGCACCCGAAAAAGACTTGCCTCGAGGCGGTGGCGCGCGGTCTTGGGCTGGTCTGCGTCGCGCTGTTCTCCGGTGTGCTGATCGGCCTGTCGATCGGCGCGCTCGCCGAGCCTGCGGGCCGGCACTCGCCGGGGCCAAGTCTCGCCCTGCCCGCCGATCCGTCCGCCCAGGCGCAACTCGTCGTCGCCGAGCCCAAGCCGGACCCGCACGGCGCGCCGCTCGCGGCCGGGACCACGATGCCGGCTTGGGAGCGTTACGCCGCCGCCACCCCGGCCGCCGACGGCAGGCCGCTGGTCGCGATCGTCATCGACGACATGGGCATGGACCGCAAGCGCTCGACGCGAGCCATGGCGCTCCCGGCACCGCTCACGCTCGCGTTCCTCCCTTATGCACACGACCTCGATCGCCAGACGGCAGCGGCGCGGGCGACCGGCCACGAGTTGCTGCTTCATGTCCCCATGGAGCCGCAAGGCACGGAGAACCCCGGGCCGGGGGCGCTCATCGTCGCGCTTGGTCCGGCCGAGATACGGCGGCGCCTCGCTGCCGACCTGGCGCTGATCCCGGGGGCGGTCGGGATCAACAACCACATGGGCAGCAAGTTCACGCGCGAAGTGGGGGCGATGCGGCCGGTGATCGAGGAGCTGCAGGCCCGCGGCCTCTTGTTCCTGGATTCGCGGACCACGTCCTCGAGCGTCGGGGCCGAGCTCGCGCGTCGCGCCGGACTAGGGGTTGCCGAACGCGACGTGTTCCTCGACAACCAGCCCAGCCCGGAGGCGGTCGCCGCGCGGCTCGCCGAAGTCGAGGCGTTGGCCCGCCGGCGCGGTTATGCGCTCGCCATTGGCCATCCGCACGATGGCACGCTCGATGCCCTGGAACCGTGGTTGCGCGCCGCCGCTGCCCGGGGTCTCGCGGTCGTTCCGCTGAGCGCCGTCGTCCGCCATCGCCTTCGTCGCGACGCGCCGGCCCACACCGGCTGATCAGGCCACCCGCGCCTCCCGGCACGCGCCGCTAATAGAGCCGATCGACGGTCTCGCGGTTGATTTCGACGCCGAAACGCTGGCGCAGCGCGGCGCTGTATTCGCTCACCAGATCGTTGCCGATTTGACTGCGGAGCTGATCGCGCAGCCGTGATACTCCGGCGCGGTCGGTGCCGGGATCGGCGGGCAAGATCCCGACCAGGCGGACGACGTAATAGCCGTTGCGCGCCGGCGCCAATCCGGCTTCCAGGGGTTTGAGCTGGAACAGTCGCGCCGTCACTTCGGGAGCGGCGGCGTCCGAACGATCCGAGGCGCTGGGGCGCACGAGAGCGGGGGTCGGCTCGGGCCTGAGGCCGAACTCGGAGCTCGCTGCGTTCATGATCTCGCCCTTGCGCACGCGATCCAAGATCGTCTCGGCGCGGGTGCGCGCGGCTTCGTGGCGTTTCTGCTCTTCCCAGAGCTCGATCGCCTGCGCGCGCACCTCGGCGAGCGGCTTGACGCGCGAGGACGTGACCCGGTCGACGCGCAACAGGAACCAAACGCCGTCGCGCGTCTCGATGAGCTGGCTTTCGCGTCCCTGTTCGGTGGAGAAGGCGGCAGCCAGCGCCTCGCGCGCGTCGGCGAGCGCCGGCACCGGTGTGCCGTCGGGGGCGCCGCCGCGCGGGTCGAGCGCCTCGATCTTGATCAGGCTCAACCCGACCTTCTCCGCCGCCGCTTCAAGCGCGGCCCCGCCGGCGATCGCATCCTCGAGCTTGGTCGCCGTCTCATACGCGGAGTCCGCGGCGAGCCGGCGCCGGACGTCGGTCATGAGCCTGTCGCGCACGTCCGCGAGCGCCGGCTCGCGGGCAGGTTCGATCTTGGCGACCCGGAACAGGTGCCAGCCGAAGGGGCTCTTGACCGGCGGGGTGTTGGCGCCCACGGCGAGCGCGAACACCGGTTCCGCAAGTTCGGGAACCAGATCGTCGCGCTTCAAGAGGCCGAGGCGCAACTGCTCCGGCGCCTGGTCGGCTGCCTCGCGCGCCACCTCGGAGAACGCGGCGCCGGCCTCGAGGCGCTCGTGCGCCGCCTTGGCCGCGGCCTCGTCCTGGAACACCATCTGTTCGACCTCGCGGTGCTCGGGGACCTTCATTTCGGACAGCCGCGCCTCGTATTCCTCGCGCAGCGCCTGCTCGTCGACGCGGATCGACGGCATGATCTCTTCGACACCCACGCGCACCACCGACAGCGCGCGGTATTCCGGCGCCGTGAAGCGTTCGACGTTGTCGTCGAAGACCGCTTGCAACTGCGCGTCGTCGGGCTGGCCCACATCGCCCACCGCGGCGGTCGGAACGAACACCGCTTCGCCGTCCCTGCGCTCGTTGCGGTAGCGGTAGAGCCGATCGACCACGAGGTCGGGGACCCGAATGCCCTCGGCGATCGCGTCGACGATCTTGGCGCGGGTGATCTCGCGTCGCAGGAGCTCGGTAAAGCCCTGCTCGTTGTAACCGGTTCCCCACAACAATTGCTGGAACCGATAGCGGTCGAAGGTCCCGCCCGGACCCTTGAACGACGGGTCGGCGGTGATGCGGTTGCGGACCACCTCGTCGCTGACCAGGAGGCCAAGCTTGTCGGCGGCCTGATCGAGCACGGTGCGGTCGATCAGTCGCTCGATGACCTGGTCCATGACGCCGATCTGGCGTGCCATCTCGGCATCGAGCTGGCCGAAGGCGCGGCGCAACCGGTCGAGCTCGCGGCGATATTCGATGCCGAGCTGGGTCCCCGTGACGTTGACGGCGCCGACGCGCAGCGCCGTCGGGTCGCCGGGGCGCAGGAACGCATAGTCGCCGATGCCCCACAGGGCGAAGCTGCCGACGAGCAGGGCGAACAGCACTTTCGCGACCGTACCAGCCGCAATATCGCGCAGTTTTTGCAGCATTCTATGGACTCATCCGATGACACGCCCTAGCGATTGGGGTGCGCATCATAGGGGGGCGAGGGGGCCCCCGCAACCTTTCAAAACGGCCGCGTCCCATGCTAGATGAACCCGTCACTCGCGGGACGGTTGGCGACCGCATGGCAGAGAGGCGTGTCCTCGTCGCGGGCAACTGGAAGATGAACGGGCTCAGCGCCGCCGGCGTGGCGCTGGCGGCTGAGATCGCGCGCCGCGCCAAGGCGATGCCTTCCGGCAGCCCCGAGATCCTGGTGTGCCCGCCGGCGACCCTGATCGCCGTGGTCGCCGAGGCGATCGCCGGCAGCCCGGTCGTGCTCGGCGGCCAGGACTGCCACGCCGAGCCGGCCGGCGCGCGCACCGGCGACATCTCGGCGCCGATGCTGGCCGATCTCGGCTGCCGCTACGCGATCGTCGGCCATTCCGAGCGGCGAGGCGACCATTTCGAGACCAGCGAACGGGTCCGCGCCAAGGCCGCGGCGGCGCACCAAGCGGGCCTCTCGGCGCTCATCTGCATCGGCGAGACCGGGCCTGAGCGCGTGGCCGGCCGGACCGGCGAGGTCATCGCCGCCCAGCTCGCGGGCTCGCTGCCGGCCGGCGTGACGGCCGCCAACACGGTGATCGCCTACGAGCCCGTATGGGCGATCGGCACCGGCCGCAACGCAAGCGCGGCCGAGGTCGCCGAGGCGCATGCGCTCATCCGCCGCCTGCTCGCCGGCCGGGGTGCCGATGCCGGGGCGATGCGCATCCTCTATGGCGGCTCGGTCAAGCCGGACAACGCCCGGGAATTGCTGGCGGTTCCCGGCGTCGATGGGGCGCTGGCCGGCGGGGCGAGCCTCCAGGCCGGCGACTTTATCGCCATCGTCGAGGCGGGCCTGGATTTACGGCCGGGAAGCGACTAAAACGGCCCCCGCAAGCCAGCGCCCTTCGACCCCCGAACGTCGTCCGCTGCGAACCCATCGCCGGCCAAGCTCCCCATGACCACCGTCCTCATCGTCATCCATCTCATGATCGCCTTGGCGCTCATCGTCGTCGTCCTCCTGCAGCGCAGCGAGGGCGGGGGCCTGGGTATCGGATCGACGGGCGGAATCGGCGGCTTCATGACGGCGCGGGGAACGGCCAATCTCTTGACCCGCGTGACCGCGGTCCTCGCCGGCTGCTTCATGATGACCAGCCTGCTGCTCGCGATTCTGGCCTCGCGCCCCAGCGAGCTGCGGTCGATCGTCGAGCCACCGCCCGCCCCGGCCTCGCCGGCGGCCCCGGCCTCGCCGGCGGCCCCGGCCCCGCCGGCGGCCCCGACGCGCTGAACACCCGACTCGGGCGGGGTGCCCCCCGGGTAGTCCCCGTCAATCGAAATTTTTCTGGCTTCCCGCCCATTGGGCTTGGGGGGGGGGCCCGCTTGTTGTAGGGTCGGGGTCCATGACGCGGTTCATCTTCATTACCGGCGGCGTGGTTTCCTCCCTCGGCAAAGGCCTCGCTTCGGCGGCGCTGGGCGCGCTCCTCCAGGCGCGCGGGTTCAAGTGCCGCCTGCGCAAGCTCGACCCTTATCTCAACGTCGATCCGGGGACCATGAGCCCCTATCAGCACGGCGAGGTCTACGTCACCGACGACGGGGCGGAAACCGACCTCGACCTCGGGCATTACGAGCGGTTCACGGGCGTGGCCTCGCGCCAGACCGACAACGTGACCGCCGGGCGCATCTACGCGAGCGTCATCCAGCGCGAGCGGCGTGGCGACTATCTCGGGGCCACGGTGCAGGTGATCCCGCACGTCACCGACGCGATCAAGGAGTTCGTGCGCGCCGATTGCGAGGAGGCTGATTTTGTGTTGTGCGAGGTCGGGGGCACGGTCGGCGACATCGAGAGCCTGCCGTTCCTCGAGGCGATCCGCCAGATGGGCAACGAGCTGGGGCGCGAGGGCGCGCTGTACGTTCACCTGACGCTCGTGCCCTTCATCCCGTCGGCGGGCGAGCTCAAGACCAAGCCCACCCAGCATTCGGTCAAGGAATTGCTCGGTGTGGGCATTCAGCCCGATGTCCTGCTGTGCCGGTGCGAGCGCGAGATCCCGGCCAGCGCGCGGCGCAAGATCGCCCTGTTCTGCAACCTGCGCGAGGAAACCGTCATCCCGGCCCTCGACGCGGCGTCGATCTACGAGGTACCCCTGCAATACCACGACCAGGGCTTCGATACGCAGGTCCTGCGCCATTTCGGGCTCGAAGGCCGGACCGCCCCCGACTTGTCGCGATGGGCCGAGATCGTCCGCCGCATTCGCGCCCCCGAGGGCGAGGTGCAGATCGCCGTGGTCGGCAAGTACACCAACCTGCTCGATGCCTACAAGTCGCTCACCGAGGCTCTGACCCATGGTGGCATCGCCAACAATGTCCGCGTCAAGCTCAATTGGCTCGAGGCGGAGGGGTTCGAGGACGGCGGCGGCGAGTTGCAGCAGCTCGGCGGCGCGCACGGGATCCTGGTTCCCGGCGGTTTCGGCGAGCGCGGGGCCGCAGGTAAGATCTGCGCCGTGCGCTATGCGCGCGAGCGCAAGGTGCCGTATTTCGGCATCTGTTTCGGGATGCAGATGGCGGTGATCGAAGCGGCGCGCGGCCTCGCCGGGCTCGAGTGGGCGAGTACGACCGAGTTCGGCCCCACGCCCGAGCCGGTGGTCGGCCTGCTCACCGAATGGATGCGCGGCAACTCTCTCGAGCGGCGGGCAGTGGGCGACAATCTCGGCGGCACCATGCGGCTCGGGGCCTATGAGTGCGTGATCGAACCCGGCACCCGCGCCCACGACATCTACCGGGCGACCCGCATCCGCGAGCGGCACCGCCACCGCTACGAGGTCAACATCAACTACAAGGAGCGGCTGGAGGGGGCGGGCCTGGTGTTCTCCGGCATGTCGCCGGACGGCCAGCTCCCCGAGATGGTCGAGATCCCGAGCCATCCGTGGTTCGTGGGCGTGCAATTCCACCCCGAATTGCGCTCCAAGCCGTTCGATCCGCACCCGCTCTTCACCTCGTTCATCAAGGCGGCGGTCGAACAGAGCCGGCTGGTATGAACGTGCTATCGCAAGCCGATCTGGAGGCCCTCTTGGCTCAAGGCGAGTCGGAGGTCGTCGAACGCAAGGCTTCGCTTGCGAGCAAGGACAGAATCGCCGAGGCGATCTGCGCTTTCGCCAACGACCTGGCCGACCGCGGGACGCAGGCCGTCGTCTTCGTCGGAGCAATGGACGACGGATCTTGCGCGAATTTGACGATCACGGACCAGCTCCTTCTGGAATTGGCCGATCTCCGGACGAATGGCAACATCTACCCGTTCCCGACAATGACGGTCGAAAAACGGACGGTTGGCGGATGCGAACTCGCCGTCGTGGTCGTTGCACCCGCGGATAATCCTCCCGTTCGGCATCGCGGGCGCACTTGGATTCGCGTGGGACCCCAGCGGGCGATCGCAACGCCGGAGGAGGAACGTCGTCTCGTCGAAAAAAGACGCGCCGCGAACTTGCCGTTCGACGTACAACCCGTGCGCGGCGCCGGGATCCACGACCTCGATTTCGACCTTTTTCAAACTACGTATCTCTCGGCCGCGGTAGCCGACGACGTTCTTCGCGAGAACGAGCGGAGTCCTGTCCAACAGTTGACGTCACTCCGGTTTTCAACGCCCGATGGCACGCCTACCGTCGTCGGACTGCTCACCATCGGTCGCAACCTGCGCGCGTTCATCCCCGGCGCCTATGTCCAATTCATTCGGTTTGCCGGCCAAGAGCTATCCTCGGAGATAAAGGCCCAGCGAGAGATCGACGGGCCTTTGCCCGAACTGCTCGGCGCGACAGAAGAGGTGCTGACGGCACACACTTCTGTCACCGTGCACGTAACCTCCGGGCCTGTTGAAGTCCGCTACGCGGATTATCCCATCGTTGCCTTGCAACAGCTCGTGCGCAATGCGATCCTCCATCGCACCTATGAAGGGACGAACGCGCCAGTGCGCATCAACTGGTTCGATGATCGCATCGAGATCCAGAATCCGGGGGGACCGTTCGGACAAGTGACGCTGGAGAACTTCGGGCAGCCGGGCGTCACCGATTATCGCAATCCAACCCTCGCGGAGGCGATGAAGGTGCTTGGCTTTGTGCAGCGGTTTGGAATCGGCATCGCGCTGGCGCAACGCGAACTCCAAAAAAACGGCAATCCACCCGCCGAATTCAAGGTCGAGGCGGCGCACGTGCTGGTCGTTGTGAGTAGGCGACCGTGAGAACCATTGCCTTCTTCAACAACAAAGGCGGCGTCGGAAAGACGACGCTGGTCTTTCATCTTGCGTGGAGGCTGGCTGAATCGGGGCGCCGCATCGTGGTTGCGGACCTTGATCCCCAGGCCAACGTGACCGCGTCTTTCCTTGACGAGGACAGGCTGGAGGAGCTGTGGGGCGAGGAAGCTGAGGACGGCACGATTTTCGGGTGCGTGAGACCGCTTATGGAAGGTACAGGCGATATCCTCGCCGCCCGCGTCGAGGCCATTAGCGACAACTTGGGCTTGATCGTGGGCAATCTGGCATTGTCCAGGTTTGAGGACCAGTTGAGCGACGGATGGCCGCGATGCGCCGATGGCGATGCGAGAGCCTTTCGAGTCATATCCGCGTTGTGGCGCGTTATTGCCGCGGCCGCGCACGAAAGCCGTGCCGAGTTCGTCTTGATCGACATGGGCCCCAACCTTGGCGCGATCAACCGCGCGGCCCTGATCGCGGCGGATGCCATTGCTTTTCCCCTGGCGCCCGACCTGTACTCGCTACAGGGCCTAAGGAACCTCGGCCCGACCATTCGCACTTGGCGCCAGCAGTGGCAGGATCGGATAACCCGCAGGGCCTCCGGTCCATCGCTGGAGCTTCCGGCTGGCCGAATGGAGCCGATCGGCTATATCGTCATGCGGCACGCCGTGCGACTCGATCGGCCGGTGCGAGCCTACGATCGTTGGATCAACGCGATACCTAAGCAGTATCGCTCGTCCGTTCTGGAGTCACCCGAGCTGGCGCCGGAGGCCGCCGAAACCGATCCCTACTGCCTGGCGCTCTTGAAGCATTACGCAAGCTTGCTGCCGCTCGCGCAAGAGGCTCGAAAGCCCATGTTTCATCTCACCGCAGCCGATGGCGCGATTGGCTCGCACGCCAAGGCGGCCCGCGATACCGCGCGCGACTTCAAGGCGCTCGCGGACCGGATCGTGGAGCGCCTCGGCGCCGCTGTTGCATGACCGCGCCCCGCCACGTCCATGTCGGCAACCTGACGCTCGGCAACGACCGGGCGATGGCGCTGATCGCCGGCCCGTGCGCGCTGGAGAGCCGGGCGCACGCGCTCGAGACCAGCCATGCCTTGGTCGAGATGACGGCGCGGCTGGGCCTGGGCCTCGTCTACAAGACCTCGTTCGACAAGGCGAACCGGACCGCGGCCGACGCCCCGCGCGGCGTCGGCCTAGAGCACAGCCTCCCCATCCTCGCCGAGGTGCGCGAGAGGTGGGGCTGCCCGGTCTTGACCGATGTCCACGAGCCCGGCCAATGCGCGCCTGTGGCCGAAGCGGTCGATGTCCTGCAGATACCGGCCTTCCTGTGCCGGCAGACCGACCTCCTGGTGGCGGCGGCCAAGACCGGCCGGGCGATCAATGTCAAGAAGGGCCAGTTCCTCGCCCCATGGGACATGCGCAACGTGATCGCCAAGATCGCCGGCGCCGGCAACCAGAATGTGCTCGTATGCGAGCGCGGCGTGTCGTTCGGCTACAACACGCTGGTCTCCGACATGCGCGCGCTGCCGATTCTCGCCGCGACCGGCTATCCGGTGGTGTTCGACGCCACGCACTCGGTCCAGCAGCCGGGCGGCCAGGGGACGAGGAGCGGCGGCGAGCGAGAGTTCGTGCCGGTCCTCGCCCGCGCCGCGGTCGCGGTCGGCGTCGCGGCGGTGTTCATGGAGACCCACCAGGACCCCGACCGCGCGCCCTCCGATGGGCCGAACATGGTCGCGCTCAAGGACATGCCGGCCCTGCTCGCGCGGCTCCAGGCATTCGACCGGCTGGCGAAATCGCAACTGGCGGCCGAAGGTTGAAACGGGCTAGGCTCACGCGATGGCCGCGCATCTGCCGAGGGAGTACAGCCCGTTCACGCCCGGACTGCCGGTTCCGGTCGAGTTCTTCGTTGGCCGCCACAAGGAAATCAAAAGGCTCACGGACAAGGTCGCGCAAGCGGCGCCCCGCCGACTCCAGGTGGCTTTCGTCGCCGGAGAAAGGGGCATCGGCAAGAGTTCCCTCACCTCTTTCGCCCGGGTCATTGCCGAGCGCGACTTCGGGGCGCTGAGCATTCACACGTTTTTGGGCGGCGTGAGCTCGGTCGAGGAGATGGTCCGCCGAATCTTCGATAGACTGGCGAACGACAACCTGAACAGGGAATGGTACAGCAAGATCCGGAATTTGTTCGGCGATCACATCCGCAACGTAGGGCTATTCGGGGTCACAGTCGAGTTCCAGCCCTCCAATGGCGAGTTGCGGCGCCTGGCCCACGATTTCGCCCCGGCGCTCCGCAATCTCATGGACCGGCTCCGCGACGACAAGAAGACCCTGGTCATCGTCATAGACGACATCAACGGGCTGGCGGATTCGCCTGCATTTGCGAACTGGCTGAAAAGCTTGGTCGATGAGATCGCAACCGCCATTCAGCCGTTGCCGCTTTGTTTGGTGCTTGTGGGGTTGGAGGAGCGGCGGCAATCGCTGATCAAGCCGCAACCATCGCTCGCTCGGGTTTTCGATGTCATCGACATTCGCGTTTGGACCGAGTCGGAAACCCGCGATTTCTTAAAAACGGCGTTTGCAAAGGTTGGAATCGAGATCGATAACCACAGATTGAAATGGTTGGCGTGGCATTCGGGCGGTCTCCCCGTGTTAGCGCACGAAATCGGCGATGCGGTTTTCAAGGCAAACACCGATGACCGCATCGATCTTAATGATGCAGTCGCCGGTGTCATTGCGGCGGCCGAAATCGTCGGCAGAAAGTATCTTGAGCCCCAGGTTTTGCAGGCCATACGCAGTCCAAAGTACCGGGCGATACTTCGCAAAGTTGCCGGCGCACGGACTATCGATTTTACACGTTCGACGTTGTTGGAGAAACTGGACGCTGGCGAGGCGAAGGTCCTTGACAATATCTTGCAAAAGATGAGGACCCTCGGCGTCATCAATGCCGATCCCGAGAGCGGTCGGGGCGCGTATCGGTTCCATAACTCGCTTCATCGGCTTTATTTCTCATTGGAAGCCGAAAGGTCGAAAAGCGGCCGTGTATGAGCCAAGCGCGCACGCTGAATTGTCAGCTTCGGCGTTCGATCGGCTGGCCAAGGATCGGCCGGTGGTGAACCCGCCGCGCCAGGCCGCACGCAGCCGCAGCAGAATTCCCGCTCGGCCCGCCGGCGCCTCCGCCCCCAAGGCGCTCGCCTTCGACGTGTTCGGCACCTGCGTCGATTGGCGCGGCAGCATCATCCGCGAGGGCAAGCTGTGGTCCCGGCGCAAGGGAATCGGGGTCGACTGGGCGGCCTTCGCCGATGCCTGGCGAGCCAATTACCAGCCGTCGCTGGAAAAGGTGCGCTCGGGCGCGCGGGCTTGGGTCAACCTCGACATCCTCCACCGCGAAACCTTGGACGGGCTACTCGAGCGCTTTGGGCTGCGCGGGCTCGGCGAGCCGGAAATCGACCACTTGAACCGCGTCTGGCACCGGCTCGATCCGTGGCCGGATACGGTCAAGGGCCTCAAGCGGCTCAAGCGCAAATTCGTCCTTGCCACGCTGTCGAACGGCAACCTCGCCTTGCTCGCCAATATGGCCAAGCGCGCCGGCATGCCGTGGGACTGCATTCTGTCGGCCGAGCTGTTCCGCCAATATAAGCCGCAGCCCGAGGTCTATCTCGGGGCGGCGCAACTGCTCGGCCTCGTACCTTCCGAGCTGATGATGGTCGCCGCGCACAACTACGATCTTGCGGCCGCCAAGGCGCTCGGTCTCAAGACGGCGTACGTGCCGCGCCCGATCGAATACGGCCCGGGCCAGCAAAGCGACCTTGCGCCCGCCGGTGACTGGGATATCGTCGCCCGCGATTTCAACCATCTTGCCGACCGCCTCGGGGCATAGCCCGTGGAGCAGCCATGACCGCGATCGCCGACATCCATGCCCGCGAGATCCTCGACAGCCGCGGCAATCCGACCGTCGAGGTCGATGTCAGGCTGGCGACCGGCATCCTCGGCCGGGCGGCGGTTCCATCGGGCGCCTCGACGGGCGCGCACGAGGCGGTCGAGCTGCGCGACGGCGACCCGGCCCGCTACGGCGGCAAGGGCGTCAAGAGGGCGGTGGAGGCGGTCAACGGCGAGATTTTCGATGCCCTCTCGGGCCGCGAGGTCGAGGACCAGTTGGCCCTCGACCACGCCATGATCGAGCTCGATGGCACGCCCAACAAGGGCCGGCTGGGGGCCAATGCGATCCTCGGCGTCTCACTCGCCGCCGCCAAGGCCGCCGCCGCCGCCACCGGATTGGCGCTCTACCGCTATGTCGGCGGGGCGCGGGCACACATTCTGCCGGTGCCGATGATGAACATCGTCAACGGCGGCGCGCACGCCGACAACCCGATCGACATCCAGGAATTCATGATCATGCCGGTCGGCGCATCGAGCATGGCCGAGGCGGTCCGCATCGGCGCCGAAGTCTTCCATGCGCTCAAGGCCCGCCTCGCCGAGGCGGGCCATGCTACCAACGTCGGCGACGAGGGCGGCTTCGCGCCCAACCTCAAAGGCGCCGAGGAAGCCCTCGCTTTCATCGTCAAGGCGATCGAGGCGGCGGGTTGCCGCGCCGGTAGCGACATCGTGCTGGCCCTCGACGCCGCCGCCACCGAGTTCTTCGAGGATGGCAAATACCGCGTCGAAGGCCGGACGCTCGATGCCGCCGGCATGGTCGAGTTCTACGAGCGGCTGTGCGAGCGCTACCCCATCGCCTCGATCGAGGACGGCCTGGCCGAGGATGACTGGCAGGGTTGGGCGGCGTTGAGCACGGCGCTCGGCCACAAGGTGCAGCTCGTCGGCGACGATCTGTTCGTCACCAACCCCCAGCGCCTCGCCGAAGGGATCGCCAAGGGCGTGGCCAACTCGATCCTGGTCAAGGTCAACCAGATCGGCACGCTCACCGAGGCGCTGGCGGCGGTCGAGATGGCCCAGCGCGCCGGCTACACCGCCGTGCTGTCGCACCGCTCGGGCGAGACCGAGGACGCCACCATCGCCGACCTCGCCGTGGCCACCAACTGCGGCCAGATCAAGACCGGGTCGCTGTCGCGCTCCGACCGCCTGGCCAAGTACAACCAGCTCCTCCGTATCGAGGAGGAGCTCGGCGGCCAAGGGCGCTATGCCGGGCGCTCGGCCTTGCCAAAGCGCTGAGTTCGGCGCCGGGCAAGGAGGTAATCATCTGTTTCGACGGGCTCTTTTCCAAACATTTGTGTTGACGGCTCGACTCGCGGTGTGATTCGCTCGCCGCCCATGGGACTCTGGGGCGAACTCAAGCGACGGGCCAAGGACGCCATCGGGCCGGTGCTCGGCTTCTGCGTCGTCGGCTATTTCGCCTATCACTCGGTCGAAGGGGAACGCGGGCTCGGCGCCTATATCCGCTTGAGCGAGCGGATCGCCGAGGCCCGCGCGCACCTCGAGGACGTGACGGCGGAGCGCAAGGCCCTGGCACGCCGCGTCGGGCTGCTGAGGTCCGACAACCTCGATCCGGACCTCATGGAAGAGCGGGCGCGCCTGATCCTCAATCTCGCCCGACCCGACGAAGTGGTCATCCTCGATCCGGTCCCTGGCGGAGCGACCCGGTAAGGCTCAGGCGGCGGCACGGGCCTGGCGCGAGCGGATGTAACGCCAGGCGTAGATGCCACCGCCGATCGCCAAGCCCGCGATATCCAGCCACAGGCTGCCGGCGACCAGCAGGAAGGCGGCGACCAGCAGCCCGGCGCGCAGCGCGAGGTTGAGCGGCCCGCGGATCCAGCCTTCGCTGGCGAGCGCCAGGAAGTAGATGCCGAACACGGCGGTCACGAACATGAGCGCGATCTGAAGGTCGTCGCCTTTCATCAAGAGTTCGGGGTTGTAGAAGAACATGAACGGCACCACGAAGGCCGCGATGCCGTAGCGCACCGATTCGAACGACGCCTTCCAGGGGTCGCATTGGGCGAGCGCGGCGGCCGCAAACGAGGCCAGCGCCACCGGCGGCGTGATTGCCGAGATGACCGCGTAATAGAAGACGAACATGTGCGCCACCAGCGGGTCGATGCCGAGCCGCTGCAGCCCGGGCGCCACCACCGAGGCGGCGATGACGTAGGCGGCCGTGGTCGGCATGCCCATGCCGAGCAAGAGCGCGATCAACGCCGCGAAGCACAGGGCGAGGAACTGGCTGTCGCCGGCGATGGCGAGGATCATCGCCGAAAAGCGGCCGCCGAGCCCGGTCAAGCCGAGGACGCCGACGATGATGCCGGCGCACGCGCACACCGCCACCAGCTGGATCGATTGCTTGGCGCCGTCCGCGAGCCCGGCGATGGCCTCTTGGATGGTGGCGCGGATCGCCGCCAGGCAAGTCGCCATGCCGTGGCGCAGGAGGCCGACCGCGAGCGCCACGCCCGCAGCGGCGCCGAGCGCGATCGCACCGGCCGGGTGGACCTCGTAGTCGGACCACAACAGGGCGCTAAAGAGGCCCAGCGGCACGAGCAGGAACGCCGAGTGCAGCCGCAATTGGTGAAGCAGCATGACCAGGATCGCGGTGATGATGCCCCAAGTGCCGGCGGCAATCACCGAATAGCCCGAGAGCAGCAACATGACCAGGATGACGAGCGGCGTCAGTAGGCAGATCTGGCCCAAGAGCGGCTTGATCTGCGGCAGTTCCTCGCGCGGCAGGCCGTGGATGTTCTGCTTGATCGCCTCGATATCGACATGGGCGTAGTTGGCGACGTAGAACAACAACGCCGGAATGACCGCGGCGAGCGCGATGTCGGAATAGGGGATGTTGGTGATCTCGGCCATGATGAAGGCGCCCGCCCCCATCACCGGGGGCGTGATCTGCCCGCCGGTCGAGGAGGTCGCTTCGATCGCCGCCGCCGAGGTCTTGGTGTACCCCACCCGCCGCATCATCGGGATGGTGAAGGTGCCGCTCGCCACCACATTGGCGACCGCGCTGCCGCTGATGGTGCCGAACAGGATGCCGGAGATGACCGCCACCTTGGCCGGCCCGCCGCGTGTCCAGCCGCACAGCGCGATCGACAGCTGTATGAAATAGTCGCCGATCTTCGAGACCTGGAGGAACGAGGCGAAGGCGACGAACAGCACGATGTACTGCGAGGACGCCGCCGTCGTCATCCCGAAGATGCCCTCCATGCTGTAAATGAACGAAAAGAAATCCGCCGGCGCGAAGCCGCGGTGGTGGAGGACTCCGGGCATCCACGACCCGAGAAACGAATAGGCGATGAACAGCGTCGCCAGGATCGGCAGGATCGGGCCCGCGGTCCGGCGCGCGAACTCGAGGACGAGAGCCGTGCCGATCGCGCCGACGATATAGTCGCCTTGGGTCGGCATCACACCGACGCGCATGATCAGGCCCGGCAGGCTGTCGTAGATGTACCCGGCGCAATAAACCGACAGCGCGATCAGGACCCAATCCCAGGCCGGCACGCCGCGGCGCCGCTCGCCGCGCCACACCGAATACATCGTGAAGCCGATTGTCGCGCCGCCCGACACGTGGACCGCCCGGAACAGCCACTCGTCGAGCGCCACGAAGTTGAGCACGGCGAGGTGGAAGGCGGTATAAGCGGCGCAGAAGTAATAGAGCGGGGCCTTCTCCCAGGCCCTCAGGTCGCGGGGCTTGGCGCCAAAATCGAACTTCTCGATGGCGGCGATGTCGGCCCCGGACGGACCCTCCGCCGGCAGCGGGACAGGCCCGCCCTTCTCACGCATGCGGCCTCGCCCCGCTTCCCCCAGATCCCCTACGGCCGATGGACCGCGGCCTTCTTAGCCGCGGAATTCCGGTGGCTCGAGCTCCTTGGGGATGGCGAGGCCAAGCTCGCGGTAATGGCGGATCGCGCCGGGATGGAAGAACATGAATTTGTTGTGGACGATATTTTGCGGCAGCGTCGCTTCGGCCGCGGCGTGGACCTGGACCATGCGGCGGTGGTTGTCGTGCACGGTCTTGACGATGGCGTAGACGAGGTCGGCGGGAAGGTCCTTGTGGGCGATGGCGAAGTTCCACATCGCCACGGTCTGCTGCGGCTGGGTCAGCGTCTTGTAAGTGCCCGGCTGGATGGTGAACGGGCTGATGAAGGGGTTCTTGGGCTGGAGCTGGGCGAACTCCTCCGGGGTAAACGTGAACATGTTCACCTTTGCTTGCGTCTCGAGTTCGGTGAAGGAGGAGATCGGCAGGCCGGCGGCGAAGGCGAAGGCATCGAGGCGCCCATCGGTGAGCTGGGAGGCCATGTCCGCGGCCCCGCCGTTGCGGATCGTCACGTTGAGGCCGAGTTCCTTGAACCAGCGCGGGAAATAGGTGCCCGGCGTGCCCGCCGCCGGACCGACGCCGACCACCTTGCCGTTGAGGCCGCGCACGCTCGTGATATTGGCCGCGCCCGCCTTCTGCATGGTGACGATCTGGAACGGCGTCTCGTACATCGGGAACATCGCCCGCACGTCGCGGTGCTCGACGCCCTTGTTGAGCTCGAGGACGCCGGTCCACGCCTCGAAGGCCGGACCCATGGTGGTCATGCCCAGCTCGACGCGCTTGGTATGCACCAGCACCAGGTTCTGGTTCGGGCCCTGCGTCACCTGCGTCGAGACCGGGACCTTGAGGGTTTCGCTGATCAGCGTCGCCCAGCCCTGGCCGTAAATGACGAAGGTGCCGCCGAGCGCGGCGGTGCCCATGGTCATCGAGCGCGGCCAGTGGCCCGGGACTTGCGCCCAGGCGGCGCCCTTGGGCAACGTGACGCTCGCCATCGCCGCCGCGCTCAATCCCATCATCGTCCTGCGGTCCATCATCTGCCTCTCCCTCGCCGGGTTGTGGTCGGCCGGCCGGCATGATGTCGCCGGCGGCGGGTAAATACAAGGAAGAAGCGCATGAAACCCGCGAATTCCCGTGTCCACGCCCTCTGTCATCCAGCCGTCTGGTGCCGGTGCTCCCAATCTCAGTTCGGCTTTTCTCCCTGCTGCTGCGGCTTCCACGCGGCCGCCCGGCGCTCGCCCTCCTCGACCTGCTCGGCGGTCAAATTCGCCGCCAGCTTGCCGCGGTTGGCGTGCGCGAGGTTGTGGTTCCGGCCCGCGGCCAAGGCGAACCACTTGTAGGCCTCGATGGGATCGCGCTCGGCGGCCAAGCGGTACCAAGTGGCCGCCTCCAACACACTGACTGGCATCCCCTGGCCGTTCGCCGCCGCCAATCCCAACCGGAACTGCGCGTCGCTGTGCTTCTGGTCGGCGGCCAGGCGCCACCAGCGCACGCCGGCCCCCAGGTCCTTGGCGACGTAGTGTCCGAAAAAGAAGGCGTTGCCGAGCTGAGCCTGGACCGAGGCATGGCCCTGTTCGGCGAACTGGATCAGAGTCTTGACCGCGCCGTCGAGGTAAGTGCGCCCGAGCATCGAAACGTCGGCCCCGGGGCCCGAGACATCCAGTTGAGCGGCAATGATGTTGCGCGCCGCGACCAGCGCCGGCAGATGATACATGCCGGGCGTGATACGGGAATCGTAGAGGACCCGGATCGCCATCTCGTCGATCTCGGTCAGGCGGTCGCGCCGGTACACGTAGCTCAGCACGGTGTCCAAGTCGTGCGGATGACCCGGGAACCCCATCGCGTGCATCAGCTCGTGGACGATACAGGCCTTGAGGCCAAACCCTTGGCTTAAATTGATATGGAGCTCGGCCTTGGTCAGCGCAGAGTTGCTCCCCCACCGGGTATTCGTCACGCAGCCCGCGCGCCGGCCGCCGGCGAACAAGGCGGAAGTCTCGAGGAACTTGACCAGGAAGTTCTCGTCGGTGGCGTCGGGTTGCAGCCGATCCACCGTGATGCCGGCCAGCCCTGCCATCTTGTCGAGAGTTTCGAGCACCATGTCGGCATAGGAACTCGACATCGGGCCGGTCATGCGGACGCGGATCGGCCCGGTCCACTTGCGGACCGCAACCGGCACCCGGCCGTCGTGCCACAACGCGGTCTCGTCGAAGGCTTTAAGGAAATAGTCGACCCGCTTGGGGTCGGCGCGCGCCGCGGCGGCGTCCACGGCGAGGCCGCACACCGCGACCAGCAGGATACGGGAAAGCCGCGACGTCATGGGCAGCAGCAGCGCGGGGCGAGCCGATACGATTTTTACGCGTTTTGCCGCGGGCTGGCAATAAAACTTCGCCGATCGGGCGCGAGTTTCGCCAACTAACATTTTATAGTTCAATTTCAAGGTGTTACATACCGAGCGGGCTTGCCATGCCGGCTCGCTTGACGTATGTTCGATGACGACGACCATGCCGCCCGGCCCGACCGCAAGGGCGCCGCACAGGAGGTTCTGGGATGGCTGCGACAAAGCGCAAGAACAAGGCCGGCGAGGCCGCGCCGACGACTGCCAAGCTGGTCAAGTTCTATCGCGACATGTTGCTGATCCGCCGCTTCGAGGAACGGGCGGGCCAGTTGTACGGCATGGGGTTGATCGGCGGCTATTGCCATCTATACATCGGCCAGGAGGCGGTGGTGGTCGGCATGCAGGCGACGATCGCGCCCGAGGATGCCGTGCTGACCAGCTATCGCGATCATGGCCACATGCTCGCCAGCGGCATGGACGCCAACGGGGTGATGGCGGAACTGACCGGACGGCGCGGCGGGTATTCCAAGGGCAAGGGCGGTTCGATGCACATGTTCAGCCGCGAGAAGAATTTCTACGGCGGACACGGCATCGTCGGCGCCCAAGTGCCGATCGGCACCGGCATCGCCTTCGCGCTCAAATACCGCGGCACCGACAACGTTTGCCTCACCTATCTCGGCGACGGCGCGATCAACCAGGGACAGGTCTGCGAGAGCTTCAACATGGCGGCGCTGTGGAAGCTGCCGGCGATCTATGTCATCGAGAACAATCGCTACGGCATGGGCACCTCGGTCGAGCGCGCCTCGGCGTCCACCGATTTGGCCGATCGCGGCGCGACCTATGGCATCCCGGGCGAGGCCGTCGACGGCATGAGCGTGCTCGCGGTGCGCGAGGCGGGCGTCCGCGCGGTGGCGGCGGCGCGGGCCGGCAATGGCCCGACGATCCTCGAAATGAAGACCTATCGCTATCGCGGCCATTCGATGTCCGACCCGGCGAAGTACAGACCCAAGGACGAGGTCGAGCGGGTCCGCACCGAGCGCGATCCGATCGAGCAGTACGTCAAATTTCTGGTCGATTCGAACCATGCCGACGAAGCGGCCTTGAAAGCGATCGACCGCGACGTCAAGGAGGCCGTGAACGCGGCCGCCGAGTTCGCGCAAAACTCGCCCGAACCCGACCCCTCGGAACTCTACACCGACGTGCTCCTGGAAGCGTGAGGGACGCACCCGAACCTGGTCAAGAACACCGACTCGATCGCGAGGGATCCATGCCGATCGAAGTACTGATGCCGGCCCTATCGCCGACCATGACCGAAGGCAAGCTCGCGAAGTGGCTCAAGAAGGAGGGCGACCCGGTCAAATCCGGCCAGGTGCTGGCCGAGATCGAGACCGACAAGGCGACCATGGAGATGGAGGCGGTCGACGAAGGGACGCTCGGCAAGATCCTGGTGCCCGGCGGCACCGAAGGCGTCAAGGTCAACACGCCGATCGCGCTGATCCTGGCCGAGGGCGAGAACATGACGCCCGCGTCCGCGACGGTGACGCGGCCGGTGCTTGCTCCGGCCGCGCCGGCTCCGGTCGCGCGGGCGGCGCCGCCGGCCGCAGAGAAAACCCACGCCAAGACGGTCACGCTGACGGTGCGCGAGGCGCTGCGCGATGCGATGGCGGAGGAGATGCGCCGCGACGAGCGGGTTTTCTTGTTGGGCGAGGAAGTCGCCGAGTACCAGGGCGCCTACAAGGTGAGCCAGAATTTGCTGCAGGAGTTCGGGCCGCGACGGGTGATCGACTCGCCGATCACCGAGCAGGGCTTCGCCGGCCTCGGCGTCGGCGCGGCGTTCATGGGCTTGCGGCCGATCATCGAGTTCATGACCTTCAATTTCGCCATGCAGGCGATCGACCAGATCATCAACTCGGCCGCCAAGACGCTCTACATGTCGGGCGGCCAGATGGGCTGCCCGATCGTCTTCCGCGGACCCAACGGCGCCGCCACGCGCGTCGCCGCCCAGCACTCGCAATGCTACGCGAGCTGGTACGCGCATTGCCCCGGGCTCAAGGTCGTCGCCCCGTGGTCAGCGGCCGACGCCAAGGGCCTGCTCAAGTCGGCGATCCGCGATCCCAACCCGGTGATCTTCCTCGAGAACGAAATCCTCTACGGCCAGTCCGGCCCGGTCCCGGACGATCCCGATTTCACGGTGCCGATCGGCAAGGCCAAGGTGGTCCGGCCGGGCAAGCACGTCACCATCGCCGCCTTCTCGATCATGGTCGGCAAGTCGCTGGCCGCCGCCGAGGCGCTCGCCAAGGAGGGCATCGAGGCGGAGGTGATCGACCTGCGCACGCTGCGGCCGCTCGACGTCGACACCATCGTCGCCTCGATCACCAAGACCAACCGGCTGGTTGCGGCCGAGGAGGGCTGGCCGTTCGCCGGCATCGGCTCGGAACTGGCAGCCCGGATGATGGAGCATGCCTTCGACTGGCTCGATGCACCCGTCCGCCGCGTCGCCGGCGCCGACGTGCCGATGCCCTATGCCGCCAACCTCGAAAAACTGGCCCTGCCGTCGCCCTACGACATCGCCGCGGCCGCCCGCGCCGTGCTGTATCGGAACTAAGGGAGTCGCCATGCCGTTCAAGGTGCTGATGCCGGCCCTGTCGCCGACCATGACCGAGGGCAAGCTCGCCAAGTGGCTGAAGAAGGAAGGCGACGAGGTGAAATCGGGCCACGTCCTGGCCGAGATCGAAACCGACAAGGCGACCATGGAAATCGAGGCGGTCGACGAAGGGATGCTCGGCAAGATCCTGGTGCCGGACGGGACGGAGGGCGTCAAGGTCAACGAAATCATCGCCCTAATCCTTGCCGAGGGCGAGGACAGCAGGGCGCTCGCGGGCGCCGTCGGGGGGCCGGCCGGACCGGCGCCGAAGCCGGCGGCCCCGGCGCCGCCTGTGGCCCCGGCCGCGGCGGCCACGCCGGCCCCGCTCGTGGCCCCGGCCGGCGATGGTCGCGGACGGATTTTCGCCAGCCCGCTCGCCCGCCGCATGGCCCAGCAGGCCGGGCTCGATCTCGCCGCGATTAAGGGTTCCGGCCCGCAAGGGCGGGTCGTCAAGATCGATATCGAGACCGCATTGGCCACCGCCCCGGCGCCCACCGCCCCGCCGGCGCCGGCGTTGCTGCCGGCGGCGGCGGTCGCCGGGCCGACGCCCTATCGCCTGGTGCCGCACACGAGCATGCGCAAGGTCATCGCGCGCCGGCTCACCGAAGCGAAGCAGCAGGTCCCCCATTTCTATCTGACGATCGATTGCGAGATCGACGCGCTCCTGCAACTGCGTGCCGATCTCAACGCCAAGTCGCCGGAAACCGGCGACGGCGCCTACAAGCTGTCGGTCAACGACCTCGTCATCCGGGCCGCCGCGCTGGCACTGAAGAGAGTGCCGGGAGCCAATGCGTCGTGGAGCGAGGAGGGGATGCTGCTCTATGAGGCGGTCGATATCGCAGTCGCCGTGGCGATCCCCGGCGGTCTCATCACGCCCATCATCCGCCACGCCGATGCCAAGGGCCTGGCCGCGATCTCGAACGAGATGAAAGCGCTCGGGGCCAAGGCGCGCGAGGGCAAGCTCAAGCTCGAAGAGTTCCAGGGTGGCACGTTCTCGGTCTCGAATCTCGGCATGTACGGAGTCAAGGACTTCGCCGCGGTCATCAACCCGCCGCACGGTTGCATCCTGGCGGTCGGCGCCGGCGAACCGCGGCCGGTGGTCAAGGGCGGCGCGCTCGCCATCGCCACCGTGATGAGCTGCACCCTCTCGGTTGACCACCGCGCGGTCGACGGCGCGGTGGGCGCGGAGTTCCTGGCCGCGTTCAAGAAGCTCATCGAAGACCCGCTGACCATGCTGCTATAGGGGCGGGTCATCGGCCCGCCCTTGCAGGCAAACCGGAGAATCGCCGTGGCCGAAGCCAAGTTCGATCTCATCGTGGTGGGGGGTGGGCCGGGCGGCTACGTCGCCGCGATCCGCGCCGCGCAGCTCAAGATGAGCGTGGCGCTGGTCGAGCGCGAGCATCTCGGCGGCATCTGCCTCAACTGGGGCTGCATTCCCACCAAGGCGTTGCTGCGCAGCGCGGAAATCGCGCACTTGCTGCGCCACCTCGACGTGTTCGGGTTCAAGGCCGACAACGTCAGCATCGATTTCAAGCAGGTGATCGAGCGCTCGCGCAAGGTGGCCGGCCAGCTCGCCGGCGGCGTCAAGCACCTGCTCAGGAAGAACAAGGTCACGATGTTCGATGGCCACGGGCGCCTGGCCGGCCCAAGCAAGCTCAGGGTCGAGAAGGACGGCAAGCCCGTCGCCGATCTCGCCGGCCGCCACATCGTGCTGGCGACGGGAGCGCGGGCGCGCTCGCTCCCGGGCCTCGAGCCCGATGGCAGGCTCGTGTGGACCTACAAGGAGGCGATGGTCCCGGCGGCGATGCCGCGATCGCTCTTGGTCGTCGGGTCCGGCGCGATCGGCATCGAGTTCGCGAGCTTCTATCGCAACCTGGGCGCCGAGGTGACGGTGGTCGAGATCCTGGACCGCGTGCTGCCCGTCGAGGACGAGGAGATCTCCGCCCTGGCCCGCAAGTCGTTCGAGAAGCAGGGCATGAAGATCCACACCGGCGCCGCGGTCAAGGCGCTCGCCAAGGGCCAAGACGGCGTGCGCGCGACCATCGCCGCCGACGGCAAGACCTCGGACCTGACTGCGGAGCGGGTGATCCTGGCCGTCGGCATCGTCGGCAACGTCGAGAATCTCGGTCTCGAGGGCGCCAAGGTGAAGGTCGAGAAAAGCCGCGTGGTCGTCGACCGATGGGGCGCGACCGGCGAGGAGGGCGTCTATGCGATCGGCGACCTTGTGGGCCCGCCGTGGCTGGCGCACAAGGCGAGCCATGAAGGCGTAATCTGCATCGAAAAGATCGCCGGCTTGAACGACGTGCGCCCGCTCGATGCGACCAACATTCCGGGCTGCACCTACTGCATGCCGCAGGTGGCGAGCGTGGGCCTGACCGAGCGGCGGGCCAAGGAGCTCGGTCGCCAGGTGAGGGTCGGGCGCTTCCCCTATATCGGCAACGGCAAGGCGATCGCGCTGGGCGAACCCGAGGGGATGATCAAGACGGTGTTCGACGCCAAGACCGGCGAGCTCCTGGGCGCGCACATGGTCGGCGCCGAGGTCACCGAGCTCATCCACGGCTATACCATCGCCAAGACTCTGGAGACGACCGAGGCGGACCTCATGCACGCGGTCTTCCCGCACCCGAGCCTGTCGGAAATGATGTACGAATCGGTGCTTGACGCCTACGGCCGGGCGATCCATTTCTAAGGAACGAGCCCCATGGACTCCCCCCCGAGCACCGCGCCGGCGCCGAGGCCGCGCCATCCCGAGAAGGCGCACCGGCCGGACAACCCGGTCGCTCGCAAGCCGCCATGGATCCGCGTCAAGGCGCCGATCTCGCCCGAATACCACGCCACGCGCGCGCTCATGCGTCGCCTCGAGCTCAACACGGTGTGCGAGGAGGCGGCCTGCCCGAACATCGGCGAGTGCTGGAAGAAGAAGCACGCGACGGTGATGATCCTGGGCTCGGTCTGCACCCGGGCCTGCGCGTTCTGCAACGTCGCCACGGGGAGGCCCGACCGGCTGGATCCGCACGAGCCCGACCACTTGGCCCAGGCGGTGGCCGCGCTCGGCATGTCACATATCGTCATTACCTCGGTCGATCGCGACGACCTCGACGACGGCGGGGCGATGCAGTTCGTGCGCTCGATCGAGGCGATCCGCTTAAGTTCACCCGCGACCACGATCGAGGTCCTGACCCCCGATTTCCTGCGCAAGGAGGGGGCGATCGAGATGGTAGTCCGCGCGCGTCCCGACGTCTACAACCACAACCTCGAGACCGTGCCGCGGCTCTATCCCACGATCCGGCCGGGGGCGCGCTATTATCACAGCTTGCGGCTGCTCGATCGCGTCAAGGGGCTCGACCCGTCGATGTTCACCAAGTCCGGAATCATGGTCGGCCTCGGCGAACAGCGCATCGAGGTCATGCAGGCAATGGACGATCTGCGCTCGGCCGGCGTCGATTTCCTGACCATCGGCCAATACCTCCAGCCGACTCCCAAGCATGCCGCCGTCGAGCGCTTCGTCGCGCCCGAGGAGTTCGACGGCTACCGGCGCTTGGCGCTGGCCAAGGGATTCCTGGTCGTGGCGGCGAGCCCGCTCACCCGCTCCTCGTACCACGCCGAGGAGGACTTCCAGCGCCTGCGCGCCGCCCGGGCGGGGCGGGGCGGATAGGCCCCCCGCGCTTGCCCACCCACGCCGAGAAGCGAATTCTGCCCTACACCCAGCGGGAGCTCTTCGACCTCGTCGCCGGGGTCGAGCGCTATCCCGAGTTCCTGCCCTGGTGCCTCGCGGCGCGCGTGCGTTCGCACGAGGGCAACGTACTCACTGCCGATCTGGTAATCGGCTTCAAGATGATCCGCGAGCGCTTCACCTCGCGCGTCACGCTCTCCCCGCCCGACCGCGTCGATGTCGCCTACACCCACGGGCCGCTCCGCTATCTCAACAACCACTGGATCTTCGAGCGGCAGCCGCCGACCCCCGTGTGTCCGGCGGGCGGCACGCTGATCGATTTCTACGTCGATTTCGAGTTCCACTCGAGGCTCATGCAAACCATGATGGGCGTGCTGTTCAACGAAGCGGTCAAGCGCATGGTGCGCGCTTTCGAGGCCCGCGCGCACGCGCTCTACGGCCCGCGCCCGGCGCCCGAGCGCCAGCCCGAACGAGCCTAGGGCCGCACCCCGGCAAGGGACGAAAATCGCAACCGGGGCGCCTCGGCGGATGCCTGGTCGAGGGCGGCGCGCGCGGTGGGGCACGGGGCGCTGGAAGAGGCCGGCGAAAGCGATTTCGGGAAGGAACGGTCCGCCGACTATTTCGGCAGCGACTTGACCTCGGTCGTCCACTTGGCGAGCAGTCGCCGTCGTTCCGCCGACGCGCCGTATTTGGCGAAGTCGTAGTCGATGAGCTTCGTCTCCTCGAGCCTGGGCGCGAGCGGCGCGGCCGGCACCTGCTTGTTCGACGGCACCTGGAACTGTCCCTGCTGCACGCCGATCGCCTGCGCTTCCGCCGACAGCGCCCAGTCCAGCCAGCGCTTGGCGTTGTCGAGGCTGCGCGCGCCCTTGACGATGCTCATCGAGCCGATGGCGTAGCCCGTGCCCTCGCAGGGCGCCACGACCTTCATCGGCGCGCCCTTCGACGCCTGGGTGATCGCCTCGTCCATGAACGTGATGCCGACGAGCGTCTCGCCGAGCGCCACGGCACGCGCCGGCGCGGTGCCGGAAACGGTGTATTGGTTCACGTTGCGGTGGAGCTTCTTCAGGTAGTCGAAGGCCCGGTCCTCGCCCATGAGCTGCACGAGGGTCGCGATCATCGTGTAGGCGGTGCCCGAGGAGTTGGGGTCGGCAACCTGCACCTCGCCCGCCAAGGGGGGCGCAAGCAAGTCGGCCCAGCACCTGGGCTCGGGCGCGCCCTTGCGGGCGAGCAGGTCCTTGTTGAAGCTGAACCCGAGCGCGCCCGCGTACACGCCGACGGTGCGATAGCCGGACTGCTCGGCCTGGCGGACCGCCCAATCGTGCAGCTCGGCGAGGCGCGGGGACTTGTAGGCTTCGGTCAACCCGTCGTTCGCCGCCTGCATGTGCGGGTCGCCGGTGCCGCCTCACCACACGTCGCCGCGCGGGTTCGTGGCCTCGGCCTTGAGCTGGGCGTAGGTCTCGCCCGAGCTCTTGCGGGTCATCGCCACCTTGACGCCGGTCGCCTGCTCGAAGGCGACGACCATGGCGCGGCACCACTGCTCCTCGGAGCTGCAGTAAAGCGTGAGGCTGCCTTGCGCATTCGCCGGGCCGGCGCCCAGCGCGAGCGCCGCGAGCGCGAGGAGGCACAGCGCCCGGTTCCGTCTCGACATGGTTGGCTCTCCCTGCGCGAAACCGCGGCTCAATCGTCGACTCGCGCGCTCACCATGTCAAGCGCCAGGTCGACGGAGGCCGTGCGCACCGCCGCCCGGTCGCCCGCGAACACGCGGGCGCAGTGGACGGGCGGCCTGCCACGGCGCGCCCAGGCGAGGTGGACGAGGCCGACCGGCTTCTCGGGGGTGGCGCCGCTTGGCCCGGCGATGCCGGTGGCCGAGACCGCGAGGTCGGCGGGCGCGCGCGCCAGCGCCCCTTCGGCCATGGCGCGGGCGACCTCCTCGCTCACCGCTCCGCAGCGGGCGATGAGATCGGCGCCGACGCCGAGCATCTCGGTCTTGGCGGCGTTCGAATAGGTGACGAAGCCGCGCTCGACAACGTCGGAGGCGCCGGCGATCTCGGTCAGCGCGGCGGCGATCAGCCCGCCGGTGCAAGACTCGGCGGTGGCGAGCTTGAGGCCGCGGCGCCGGCAGGCGTCGAGCACGGCCTCGGCCTTAGAACGGAAGGAGGGGGACGACATACTGGCGCAGGATGAATTCAGAAGCGAACCACGTCCCCGCCCCGGCGTAGAGCGCGGCGACGAGATCGTCGAGCATCACGCCGAGCCCGCCTTCGACGTTGGCCTCGCACCAGTTGGCGGGGAAGGGCTTGAGGATGTCGGCGATGCGGAACAGGACGAAGGCGCTGGCGTAACCCCACCAGGTGGGCGGCGCGAAGACCAGCGTCAGGAACATGCCGGCAACTTCGTCGATGACGATCAGGCCGGGATCGCGCTCGCGCGCGCGGACGTCGACGACCTCCGCCGCCCACCAGCCGGCGAGCGCCGCCACGCCGGCAGCGGCGGCGAGGCCTGGCGCGCCCAAGGCGCGATCGACGATCCAGGCGGCGGGCAGCGCCGCGAGCGAGCCCCAACTGCCCGCGCCAAGCGGCGCGAAGCCGGTCCCGAACCAGGTCGCGATCAGGCTCGCCGGATGCCAGAATGATATCCCGGCCGGCAGCGCCCCGGGGACGAGCTTGAGCCTCATGCGGGAAGGCGCAACGTGGCGACCGCCGGCGCGGCGACGCCCGCGGCGCGGCCGGCGAAGCCGAGGCCGCCGGTCGTCGTCGCCTTGACCGAGCAGCGCTCCGGCTCGAGGCGCAGCATTTCCGCGAGGCGGGCGACCATCGCCGCGCGGTCGGGGCCGTTCCGCAGCCGCTCGCAGACCATCGTCAAGTCGGCAAGCGCGACCCGCCCGCCGCGCCCGGCCGCCACCGCGAGCGCAACCCATCCCATCATTGACCTACCCGGGCCAGCCGCTAATCTTCGGCACGTTAGCAGGCAAACCGGAACCGAGGGACAAAAAATGGCGGCCTATGTGGTGGTCGAGGTCGAAGTCACCGACGCGGCCAAATACGAGGCCTACAAACCCCTCGCCCAGGCGGCGGTCGCCAAGTACGGCGGCCGCTATCTGGCGCGCGGCGGGACGACGGCGGTCCTCGAAGGCGACTGGAAGCCCGCCCGATTGGTGATCTTCGAATTCCCGTCCCTCGACCAGGCAAGGAATTTCTACACCTCGGTCGAGTATACGGCCGCCCGCCGCGCCCGGGCGGGGGCGGCGCGCATGGACATAGTGGCCATCGAGGGGGTGTAGGGCAAGCTCGCTAGGCCCGCCTCGGCGCGGGCCCCGAGACCGCGATCTACGCCATTGACCTAGGTAAGCCAATGGCGTACATAGGGGATGAACATCGAATTCGATGCGGCGAAGAACGAGAGGATCATCGCCAAGCACGGGATCCCGCTGGCGTTGGCCGAGTTCATGTTCGAGAGCGTCACCGTCGAGACCATCGACGATCGGCGCGAGCACGGGGAGTCCCGCATCGACGCGCTGGGAACGATCAACGGCAGGGTCTTCTACCGCACCTATACATGTGGCAGCGACCGCCGCCGGATCATTTCCCTGCGCAAGGCCAACCATAAGGAAACCGATGACTACCTCGAAGCGATCGCTAGGCCCACCGAGGCTGCGGCGCGCAAGGCGCTCGCCGCGGTCGACGGGACGAGCGTCGATGCGATGACGGATGCCGATATTGCGCGGCAGCTCGCCCGCAATCCCGATGCAGGGCCCATTCTCGAGGACGTGGCCAAACGCATCAAGGACGGCCGGGCGAAGATCGTTCGGCCCGCCGACGTCGCGGCGATTCGAGCCAAAACGAAGTTGAGCCAGGCGCGTTTCGCGCGTGCCGTCCGCATCAGCCCGCACACGCTCCGCAACTGGGAGCAGGGACGCCGTGTGCCCGAGGGGCCGGCGCGCGCGATCCTGATGGCGATCGAGCGTGCGCCTGCGGCTGTGTTGGAGGCCCTGAAGGCCTAGGCCAGCGGCGAACCGGCAGGTTATATTCCCGGCATGTCGAATTCGCTGTTGTTGAGCCTGTCGGCGTTGGCGGCGCTCATCCCGGCGGCGCTCATCCCGGTGGCGCGCCGCGGCGGGAGCGAGGCCCGCGACGGGCTGTTCTGGGCGCTCATCGTCGTTGCCACCGCCGGCCCCTGCGCCTGGGTGGCCGTCCAGCTCGCCGAAGCATGGCGCACCGGGCTCGCCGCCGCGCTGTGGCTGTCGATTGCCGTCAGCATGATCCTGTTCGCCGTCCTCGCCGCGACCGACCGCCATGCTTGGCGCTTGGCGCCGTTGTTGCTCGGCTATCTGTTCCTGCTCGGCATGTTGGCGACGATTTGGCACCATGCGCCCGAGCGGCCCCTCGGAGCCGCGCCGGCGTCGTGGCTGCAGGCCCACATCCTCGTGGCCGTCGTCGCCTACGGCCTGCTCACGCTGGCCGCGGTGGCCGGGACCGGCGTATTCCTCCAGGAGCGCGCGCTCAGGAGCAAGCGGCCGAACGCCTTTACCCGGCAGTTGCCGTCGGTTGCCGACGGCGAGGCCTTGCAGGCGAAATTGCTGTTGGCGAGTTGGGCGGTCCTCGCCGCGGCGCTGGCCACCGGCATGTCGATCGGCTGGCTCGAACACCGCTCGCTGCTGCGGCTCGACCACAAGACCGTGCTCTCGCTGCTGGCCTTCGCGATGATCGCCGCCCTGCTGTGGTTCCACTACCGCAGCGGGCTCGGCGGCCGGCGCGGCGCCCGCTATGTCCTGCTCGCCTATCTGCTGCTGACTCTCGCCTATCCCGGCGTAAAATTCGTCACCGACGTGCTGATCGGATGAACCGGCTTGTATGTTGCCAGAGGATCGCAGTCCGGGGTAATATGCCCAATCATTAATCAATAAGCGGGACCGCCTATTTAATGGGCATCAAAATCGGTTCGGTCGAGCTGTCGGCCCCGGTGATCCTGGCGCCGATGTCGGGGATTACCGACCTGCCGTTTCGGCGCCTGGTCAAAAGCTGGGGCGCCGGGCTGGTGGTGTCGGAGATGATCGCCAGCCAAGCGATGGTCCGCGAGACCAGGCGATCGCTGCTGATGGCCGCCAACACGCCGGAGGAGTTCCCGATGGCCGTCCAGCTCGCCGGCTGCGAGCCCGAGGTGATGGCCGAGGCGGCCAAGCTCAACGAGGACCGCGGCGCGGCGATCATCGACATCAATTTCGGCTGCCCGGTCAAGAAAGTGGTCGGCGGGCATGCCGGCTCGGCGTTGATGCGCGACGAGGTCAAGGCCGCGAAGATCCTCGAGGCGACGGTGAACGCGGTCCGGCTGCCGGTGACCCTCAAGATGCGTACCGGCTGGGACGACGCCTCGCGCAACGCGCCGCGGCTGGCCCGGATTGCCGAGGAGTGCGGCATCAAGATGCTGTCGATCCATGGGCGCACGCGCTGCCAGTTCTATGACGGCAAGGCCGACTGGGCGTTCATCCGCCAGGTCAAGGATGAGGTGTCGATCCCGGTGGTCTGCAACGGCGACATCGTGACTGCCGACGGCGTGCGCACGGCCTTCGCGCGGTCGGGGGCGGACGCGGTGATGATCGGTCGCGGCGCCTGCGGCAGGCCGTGGTTCATCGCCCAGGCCATGCACGTGTTTAAGGCCGGCGAGCCCCTCCCCGATCCGCCGCTGGCGCGCCGGATGGAGATCGTGCTCGAGCATTACGACGCCATCCTGTCCCATTATGGGACCAATACCGGCGCCAAGATGGCGCGCAAGCATCTCGGCTGGTACGCCAAGGGCTTCCCCGGCGCAGCCGAATTCCGGGCCCGGGTGATGACCCTGGCCGATCCTGAAGACGTGCGCGAGGCCGTGTGCGCGGCCTTCCAGGCGGCGGCCGAGCGGCCGGCCGAGCTGCGGGCCGCCGCGTGATGGCGCGGGCTGCAGGCAAGCTGGCCCTGCCGCGGGCGCCGATCGAGCCCGCCGCGGTCCTCGGCGCGCTGCCCGACGCGGTGCTTGTGGTCGGCCCGGGGAATGTGATCGAGCAGGTCAACCCGGCCGCCGAACAGTTTTTCGACGCCGGCGCCGCCCATCTCTGCGGCAAGAAGCTGGCCGAGTTCCTGCCGCCCGACAGCCCGCTCTTCGCCGTCCTCCGGCAGGTCCGCCAATCGGGCACCACCGTGTCCGAGGACGGCGTGACGCTGGATACGCCGCGCGTCGGCCCGCGTTTCGTCATGCTCCAGGCGGCGCCCTTGGCCGAGACCGGCGAGACCGTCGTGGTGTCGATCCATGAGCGATCGATCGCGCGCAAGATCGGCCGTCAGCTCGTCCACCGCAGCGCCGCGCGTTCGCTCACGGCGATGGCGGCGATGCTGGCGCACGAGGTCAAGAACCCGCTCTCCGGCATCCGCGGCGCCGCCCAGCTCCTCGAACAGTCGGCCGCGGCCCGGGATCGCGAGCTCACCCGCTTGATTTGCGACGAGGCCGACCGCATCTGCGTGCTCGTCGACCGGATGGAGATATTCTCGGAAGGCCAGCCGCTGGCACGTGGGCCGGTCAACATCCATCGCGTGCTCGAGCACGTCCGCAAAGTGGCGCAGGCCGGGTTCGCACGCCAAGTTCGATTCGCCGAGAGTTACGACCCCTCGCTGCCGCCGGTGCTCGGCAACCGCGACCAGCTCGTGCAGGTGTTTCTCAACCTCGTCAAGAACGCCGCCGAGGCGGTGCCGCAAGCCGGCGGCGAGATCGCGCTCGCCACCGCCTATCAGCACGGATTGAGATTGGCGGTGCCGGGCGGCGAGCGCCGGCTGCTGCTGCCGCTCGTGGTCAGCGTCCAGGACAACGGCGAGGGCGTTCCCGAGGACATCCGGCCGCATCTGTTCGATCCCTTCGTCACCACCAAGGCGGGCGGCACCGGCCTCGGCCTGGCGCTGGTCGCCAAGCTGATCGGCGATCACGGCGGGGTCATCGAGTTCGACAGCCAGCCGCGGCGAACCGTGTTTCGCGTCATGCTGCCCATCGCGGGCGAGATGCAAATGGAATAGGGCGAACATGGGCCAAGCCACGATCCTTATCGCCGACGACGACCGCGCGATCCGCACGGTGTTGAGCCAGGCGCTGGGCCGGCTGGGCCACGAGGTCCGCACCACCGGTCATGCCGCCACGTTGTGGCGCTGGGTCGAGGACGGCGAGGGCGACCTCGTCATCACCGATGTGCTGATGCCTGACGAGAACGGACTCGACCTGGTGCCGCGCATCCGCAAGTTGCGGCCCGATCTAAGGGTCGTGGTCATGAGCGCCCAGAACACGCTGCTGACGGCGGTCAAGGCGACCGAACGGGGCGCCTTCGAATATCTCGCCAAGCCCTTCGACCTCAAGGACCTGGTCCGGGTCGTCGCGCGCGCCCTCAACGCGCCGCGATCGGCGCCGGCCGCCGAACCGTCCGCGGAGGCGGAGGAAAGATTGCCGCTGATCGGCCGCTCACCGGCGATGCAGGAGATTTACCGGGTGCTCGCGCGCCTCATGGGCACCGACCTCACGGTGATGATCACCGGCGAATCGGGGACCGGCAAGGAATTAGTCGCCCGCGCGCTGCACGACTACGGCAAGCGGCGCAACGGCCCCTTCGTCGCCATCAACATGGCGGCCATCCCCCGCGAGCTGATCGAAAGCGAGCTGTTCGGCCACGAGAAGGGCGCCTTCACCGGCGCCACCGCGCGCACGGCCGGCCGCTTCGAGCAGGCCCAGGGCGGGACGCTGTTCCTCGACGAGATCGGCGACATGCCGCTCGAGGCCCAGACCCGGCTTCTGCGCGTGCTGCAGGACGGCGAATACACGACGGTCGGCGGACGCGCGCGCATTCGCGCCGACGCCCGGATCATCGCCGCCACCCACCGCGACCTCCGGCTGTTCGTCCGCCAGGGCCTGTTCCGCGACGATCTGTTCTACCGCTTGAACGTCGTGCCGATCCGCCTGCCGCCGCTGCGCGAACGGGCCGATGACATACCGGCGCTCGCCCGCCATTTCCTCGCCCAGGGCAGCCCGGATTTGCTCGCCAAGTCGATCGAACCGGCGGCGCTCGAACGCTTGAAGGCCTATCGCTGGCCGGGCAATGTGCGGGAGCTCGAAAATCTGATGCGGCGCCTTGCCGCCCTTTATGCGCAGGAGGTGATCGGAGTCGATCTGATCGAGGTCGATCTCGGCGAGGAAGCGCCCGGGGCCAATGCCCCGCCGATCGACGATTCGCTGCATGCGGCGGTCGAGCGCCATCTCAGGGCCTATTTCGCCGCCCACGGCGACGGCCTGCCGGCCGCCGGGCTCCATGGGCGCGTGCTGCAGGAGATCGAGCGGCCGCTCATATCGTTGAGCCTGGCCGCGACGCGCGGCAACCAGATCAAGGCGGCGCGGCTCTTGGGCCTCAATCGCAACACCTTGCGCAAGAAGATCCGCGCATTGGACGTTCAAGTCATGCGGGGCATACGATGATCGCCGGCCCCCGGGGCGCCCAAACCTTCGCGGCGCCGGTCGCGCTTGACCGGCGGCGGAGGCTTCGCGGATGAGCGAGGCGCCGGCGGCCGGTTCGAGCGGCGTCGAGCGGTTGCGCAATTGGGTGACCCGAGTCGGGCTGTCGCGCAAGCTCGCTTTCGGACTGGCCGCCGCCGCGGTCGCCTCGGGTTTCGCCACTTACGGGGCACTCACGGGCGAGGAACTCGCCCCCAATCCGCGAACTGTCCTTCTCCTTCTCAACCTCGATCTGGTGCTGCTGCTGCTCTTGGGCGCGGTGGTCGCGCGGCGCATCGTGCAGTTGTGGGTCGAGCGCCGGCGCGGGTCCGCCGGCTCGAAGCTGCACGTTCGCCTGGTGGTCCTGTTCAGCGCGCTTGCTGCGGCACCGGCGATCGTGGTGGCGATCTTCTCGGGGTTGTTCTTCAATTTGGGCGTTGAGGCCTGGTTCAGCGAACGCGTGCGCGTGGCGCTCAGCGAATCCTTGGCAGTGGCCGAGGCCTATCTCGAGGAGCACCGCAACACGATCCGCGCCGACATCCTGGCGATGGCCACCGACCTCAACCGCGAGGGACCGGCGCTGCTCGCCAACCCGCGGCGCTTCAACCAGTTCGTGAGCACCCAGGCGGCGCTCCGTTCGCTGCCCGAGGTCGTGGTCTTCGACGAGCGCGGGCGCGTTTTGGCTCGCACCGGGCTCACCTTGTCGCTCGAATTCGAAGTCGTGCCGAGCTGGGCGATCGAGCGGGCGCGGGCCGGCAATCTCGTGCTGTTGAATCCGGACGCCGACCATACCTCGGCGCCGCTCGGCGACCGCGTGCGCGCCCTCATGGTTCTCGAAAGCTTCGACAGCCTCTTCCTGTTGGTCGGGCGATTCGTCGAGGCCCGCGTGGTGGCGCATTTCGACCGCACGCGCGAAGCCGTCGCGGCTTACGAGAGTCTGGAGGGCAAGCGCTCGGGGCTGCAGATCACCTTCGCCATGATGTTCATGGTGGTCGCCCTTCTGCTGCTGATGGCAGCGGTGTGGGTCGGTCTCGGACTCGCCAACCGGCTGGCCCGTCCGATCGGCGCGCTGATCGGCGCCGCCGAACGGGTCCGCGCGGGCGACCTTGCGGCGCGCGTCGACGAGGACCCGGCCGATGACGAGCTCGGCACCCTGTCGCGGGCGTTCAACCGCATGACCAGCCAGATCGAGGCCCAGCGGCGCGAGCTGGTGGGCGCCAACCGCCAGCTCGACGACCGCCGTCGCTTCACCGAGGCGGTGTTGTCCGGCGTCTCGGCGGGCGTCATCGGGCTCGACGCCGAGGGCCGCATCAACCTCCCCAACCGCTCCGCCTCGACGCTGCTCGCGGTCGATCTCGACCGCCGGATCGGCCACGATTTTCGCGCCGTCGTGCCCGAGATGGCAGCGCTCCTTGATGCCGCGCGGGTGGCGCCCGAGCGCTTCGTCCACGGCGAGACCGCGGTGCTGGGCGGCGGCAAACGGCGGATGCTCGTCGTGCGCATCGCCGCCGAGCGGTTCGAGGGCGGGACCATCGGCTTCGTCGTCACCTTCGACGATATCACCGAGCTCGAGGCCGCCCAGCGCAAGGCGGCGTGGGCCGACGTCGCCCGCCGCATCGCCCATGAGATCAAGAATCCGCTGACCCCGATCCAGCTTTCGGCCGAGCGGCTCAAGCGCAAGTATCTCACCGAGATCGTGAGCGATCCCGAGACCTTCCGGGTCTGCGTCGAAACCATCGTCCGCCAGGTGGCCGATATCGGTCGCATGGTCGACGAGTTCTCGTCCTTCGCCCGCATGCCGGCCCCGACCATGCGCGAGGAGGACCTGGTCGAGCTCATCCGCCACACCGTCTTCCTCCAGCGCACGGCCCGACCCGAGATCGAGTTCGAAACCGAGATACCCGATCGGCCGGTGCGCCGGTCGGTCGATTCCCGGCAGATCGGCCAGGCGCTCGCCAACCTCATCCAGAACGCGCTCGACGCCATCGACGGACGCCTGGCGGCAAGCGAGGGCAAGCCGCCGCCCGGCCGCATTTCCGTGTGCCTCATCGACGAGCATGAACGCGTGGCGATCACGGTCGAGGACAATGGCAAGGGCCTGCCGGGGGGCGACCGCGAGCGCCTGACCGAGCCCTACGTCACCACCCGCGCGAAGGGGACCGGGCTCGGGCTGGCAATCGTCAAGAAAATCATGGAAGATCACGGCGGCGAATTGGTGCTCGCCGACCGGCCGGGTGGCGGGGCGCGTGTCAGCCTGGTCTTCGGCGCTGGCCGCGAGGCCACGCCGCGCGCGAGCGAGCCGGCGCCAGCAAAGGCGGCGATCCATGGCTTATGACATTCTGATCGTTGACGACGAGGCCGATATCCGGATGCTGATCGGCGGCATCCTCGATGACGACGGACACCAGACGCGCGCCGCCGCCAATTCGACCGCCGCGCTCGCGGAGATCCGCACCCGCCGCCCGAGCCTCGTGGTGCTCGACATCTGGCTCCAGGGCAGCCAACTCGACGGGCTCGAGCTTTTGGACGTGGTGCGCAACGAGCATCCCGACCTGCCGGTCGTGGTGATCAGCGGCCATGGCAACATCGAGACCGCGGTCGCGGCGATCAAGCGCGGGGCCTACGACTTCATCGAAAAGCCGTTCAAGGCCGACCGGCTGCTCCTGGTCGTCGAACGGGCGATCGAGGCGATGCGGCTCAAGCGCGAGAACGAGGAGCTCCGGTTGCGCGCCGGCGGGCCGACCGAGCTGGTCGGCGCTGCGCCCAACGTCGTGGCGCTGCGCAACGCCATCGAGCGCGTGGCGCCGACCGGCAGCCGCGTCCTGATCGCCGGTTCGGCCGGGGTCGGCAAGGAGGTGGCGGCCCGTCTCATTCATGCGCGCTCGCGCCGGGCCGGCGGGGCCTTCGTGGTGCTCAGTTGCGCGAGCATGCGACCCGATCGGATGGAGATGGAGCTGTTCGGCATCGAGGCAGGCGCGGAGGGCCTCGACAGCCTACCCAAGGTCGGCACCTTCGAGCAGGCGCATAACGGCACCTTGTTCCTCGACGAGGTCGCCGACATGCCGCTCGAGACCCAGAGCAAGATCGTGCGCGTCCTCCAGGAGCAGACCTTCGAGCGCGTCGGCGGCCGCTCGCCGGTGGCGGTCGATGTGCGGGTGATCGGCTCCACCAACCGCGATCTCGCCCACGAGATCGCCCACGGCCGGTTCCGCGAGGATTTGTTCTACCGCTTGAACGTGGTGCCGATCCGGGTTCCCCCCTTGCGCGAGCGGCGCGAGGATATCCCGTTGCTCGCCAACCACTTCATGAACCGCGCCGCCACCGCCGCGGGGATCGTGGCCCGCGAGATCGGGGTCGATGCGCTGGCGGCGCTCCAGGCCTACGACTGGCCGGGCAATGTGCGCCAGCTGCGCAACGTCGTCGAATGGCTGTTGATCATGGCGCCCGGCGACCCCGCGGCCCCGATCCGCGCCGACATGCTGCCGCCGGAAGTGGGGACGATCATGCCCGCGACCCTCAAGGGCGACAACAGCGCGCAGATCATGGCGCTGCCCTTGCGCGAGGCGCGCGAACTGTTCGAGCGCCAGTACCTGCTCGCCCAGGTGACCCGGTTCGGCGGCAATATCTCGCGCACCGCCGCCTTCGTCGGCATGGAACGCTCGGCGCTGCACCGCAAGCTCAAATCCTTGGGCGTGCATGGCGGCGAACGCTCGTCCATGCTCGATTCCTGATCCCACACCCGTGCGCGTCATCGTCTGCGGCGCCGGCCAGGTCGGCTATCATATCGCCCGCACGCTGGCGGCCGAGGGCAACGACGTCACGATCATCGACCAGAAGGAGGACCTGGTCGCGAAGGCCACCAATGCCATCGACGTCAATGGCGTGGTCGGCCACGCCTCGTATCCCGATGTGCTCGAACGGGCGGGGGCCGGGAACGCCGAGCTCCTGATCGCGGTCACCATCGCCGACGAGGTCAACATGGTGGCCTGCCAGGTCGCGCATGCGCTGTTCGAGGTGCCGACCAAGATCGCGCGCATCCGCAATCAGAGCTATCTCGATCCGGCTTGGGCCAACCTGTTCCACCGCGACCAACTGCCGATCGACGTCATCATTTCGCCGGAGATCGAGGTGGCGCGCGCGATCGGCCGGCGCCTCGAGGTTCCCGGCGCCTTCGATATGATCCCGCTGGCCGGGGACCGCGTGCGCCTGATCGGCGTGCGCTGCGACCCCGACTGCCCGATCGTCAACACGCAGCTCCGCCAGCTCTCCGCCCTGTTCCCCGACCTCCACACAGTCGTGGTCGGCATCGTGCGGGGCCTGCGCGCCTTCGTCCCCACGAGCGATGATTCGCTGTTGGCGGGCGACGAGGTTTATTTCGTCGCCGAGACCGGGCACGTGAGCCGGGTGCTGTCGGGGTTCGGCCACGACGAGGCCGCGCACCGGCGGGTGGTGATCCTGGGCGGCGGCAATGTCGGCTTGTTCCTCGCCCAGGCGCTCGAGGCCAAGGGCACCGGCGTCTCGGCCAAGATCATCGAGTTCAACAAGACCCGGGCCGAGTTGGTCGCCGACCGCCTGGTTCGCACCCTGGTCCTCAACGGCGATGCGCTCGACCCCGACACGCTGGAAGAGGCGCACATCCGTGACACCGAAACGGTGGTCGCGGTCACCAACGACGACGAAACCAACATCCTCGCCTCGCTGCTCGCCAAGCGCGCCGGCTGCAAACGGGCGGTGACGCTGGTCAACAAGATCACCTATTCGGGCCTCGTCGCCTCGTTCGGCATCGATGTCGTGGTGAGCCCGCGCTCGATCACCGTCTCGACCATCCTGCAGCAAGTCCGCCGCGGCCGCATCCGCGCCGTCCACACCCTGCGCGAGGGGTTCGGGGAGATCATCGAGGCCGACGCGCTCGAGACCTCGAGCCTGGTCGACAAGCCGCTCCGCGAGGCGGGGCTTCCGGATGGCGTGATCCTGGGCGCGCTGGTGCGGGGCGATAAGGTCATCATCCCGCGTGGCGATACGGTGGCGCGCGCCGGCGACCGGGTGATCCTGCTCGCCACCTCCGAGGCCGTGAAATCGGTCGAGAAAATGTTCGCAGTCCGGTTGGAGTATTTCTGAGACCGCCCGCCGTTTCGGCCGCCATCAGCGAGGCCCATGTCCCGGATCGCCTTTGTCAACGGCCGCTATGTGCTCCACCGCGAGGCGGCGGCGCACATCGAGGACCGCGGCTACCAGTTCGCCGACGGCGTCTATGAGGTCATCGCCCTCGCCAACGGGCGCTTCGTCGACGAGGGGCCGCATCTCGACCGGCTCGCCCACAACTTGCGCGAGCTCAGAATCGCGCCGGCGATGTCGCGCCGGTCCCTGGCCCAGATCACGCGCGAGGTCGTCCGCCGCAATGGCGTCGTCGATGGCATCCTCTATATGCAGATGACCCGCGGCGTGGCGCCCCGCGAGCACTCGTTTCCCGCGCTGAGCCGGACATCGGTGGTCATGACCGCGCGGCGCGATCGGCGGCAGGCCGCGAGCTTGGTCGAGGACGGCGTTACGGTGTTGAGCGTCCCCGACCTCCGCTGGGGCCGCTGCGATATCAAATCGGTCGCGCTCCTCCCCAACGTGCTGGCGAAGCAGGCGGCGCGGGAGGCCGGCGCCTTCGAGGCCTGGTTCGTGCGCCCCGACGGGACGGTGACCGAAGGGGCCTCGAACAATGCCTGGATCGTGACCCGGGACGGCGAGCTGGTGACCCATCCGCTCGGGCCCGCGATCCTCGGCGGCATCACCCGCATGCGCGTGATCGAACTCGCGCGCGCCCACGGGCTCGGCGTCGTCGAGCGGCCGTTCTCGCTCGATGAGGCGAAGGCGGCGCGCGAGGCCTTCCTCACCGGCACGACGGCCCGCGTTTTGGCGGTGACCCGGATCGACGACCACGCGATCGGCAATGGGCGAGCGGGGTCGCTGGCCCGCCGGCTGCGCGACCTCTACCTCGATTACATGGCCGGTCCTCGCGCGCCCACTGCGGGCGCCGGGGGGGCGCCATGATCGATGGCGTGCGGGGTGGCCCGAACCCGCCCGCTCTCGGGCCGCGGGCCCGCGCCGGCGGAAGGGACGGACATCTAGGAATTTCAATGCGTTGCCCTGCGCTCCTGAGTCCCGGATCTGACCGGGCTCGCCGCCTTCCCGCAGGGCCTGTAAACTATCCCCGAACGACCTATCTATTCGATGTGCGATTTGGCGGCTGGGCGCCTGTCGATGAGCGACCCGGCCACCGGGCAGTCCAGGGCCGAACATTCGGCTCCAATAATACCGATAAAGGGAAGCATGCCGATGACCAACGAAAAGCCCCAAAACGTGCAGGACGTCTTCCTCAACTACATCCGCAAGAACAAAAGCCCAGTGACCATCTTTCTCGTCAACGGCGTCAAGCTCCAGGGGATTATCACCTGGTTCGACAATTTCTCGATCCTGCTGCGCCGCGATGGCCACTCGCAGCTCGTGTACAAACACGCCATCTCGACGGTCATGCCGACCGCTCCGATCCAGCTCTTCGAAGGCGACAAGGAAGGCGCCGAAGGGCGAGGGTGAGGTGAGCGGGCGTCGGTCGGGGCCCACCGCGACCGGCAACGGCAGCGGGCGCGCACTCGTCGTTCATCCGGCGCTGAGGTCGGCTCGCGGCACCGCCCGTCCGCCCTCGGCGCAGCTCGCCGAGGCGGTCGGGCTGGTGCGCGCCATCGACATCGAGGTCGTGCATGCCGAGGTGGTGCGGCGTGCGGCGTTTCGGCCGGCGACCCTGTTGGGGCAGGGCGTGGTCGAACGCCTGGGGGCGGCGGTCGCCGGGCTGGGGATCGAGGTGGCGGTGATCGACGGCGCGTTGTCGCCGGTTCAGCAGCGCAACCTCGAGCGCGCCTGGAAATGCAAGGTGATCGACCGCACCGGCTTGATCCTGGAGATCTTCGGCGCCCGGGCACGGACCGCGGAAGGCCGGCTGCAGGTCGAGCTCGCCCAACTCACCTACCAGCGCAGCCGGCTCGTGCGCACCTGGACGCACCTCGAGCGCCAGCGCGGCGGATTCGGCTTCCTCGCCGGACCCGGCGAGACCCAGCTCGAATCGGACCGCCGCATCATCGGCGATCGCATCGCCAAGCTCAAAGTCGAACTCGGGGGCGTCAAGCGCACACGCGGACTCCACCGCCGGGCGCGCCGACGCGTGCCGTATCCCGTGGTCGCGCTCGTGGGCTATACGAATGCCGGCAAATCGACGCTGTTCAACCGCTTGGTCGGGGCCCGGGTGAGGGCCGCGGACATGCTGTTCGCCACCCTCGACCCGACGATGCGCGTGCTCGCCCTGCCCTCGGGGCGCAGGGCCATCCTGTCCGACACGGTGGGATTCATCGCCGACCTGCCGACCGATCTCGTGGCGGCGTTCCGCGCCACGCTCGAAGAGGTGCGCGCCGCCGACCTCGTGGTCCATGTCCGCGACATCGCCCATCCCGAGACCGAGGCGCAGCGCGAGGATGTCCATCGCGTGCTCGAGGAGCTCGATCTCGGCGAGGCGGTCGAGCGCGGCCTGGTCGAGGTCCTCAACAAGACCGACCTGTTGGACCCGGAACGGCGCGAGGTCGTCCTCAACCAGGCGGCCCGCAACGGGCACGCGGTGCCCGTTTCCGCGCTCAACGGCGACGGGTGCGAGCGGCTTCTGCGGCTCTTGGACGACCGGCTTGCGGGGGCGCGTGAAACGGTCGAAGTTTCGCTCGCCAGCAGCGACGGGGCGGCAATCGCCTGGCTCTATGCCCATGGCCAGGTGCTGGCCCGCGCCGAAGCGGACGGGCAGACGCGGCTTACGATCAGCCTCGACCCGGCCGAGCGCGCGCGCTTCGAGCATCGCCGGAATTCCGCGCCGGCCGGGGGTTGACCTTCGGCTGTGCGGCCGGAAAATCGGCCTTGAGGGGCGGCCGCAACCGGGCCATCCCTGGCCGGCGGCGATCTCGAGACCGCCTCATTGCCGATCGCTTGTGTGAAGTCGCGCATTGCTGTTGACAGCCGCGGCAGGGGCCGTTAAACGACTGGCCTTCACCCTAGAGAGTGCGAACGGCACTCGCCGTTCCCAGGGAGATACGGATGAAGATTCGTCCATTGCACGACCGCGTGGTCGTCGAGGCCCTCGATGTCGAGGAAAAGACCAAGGGCGGGATCATCATTCCCGACACCGCCAAGGAAAAGCCGATGGAAGGCAAGATCATCGCGGTGGGCCCCGGCGCCCGCGGCGAGGACGGCAAGCTGCAGCCGATGGGGGTCAAGGTCGGCGACAAGATCCTCTACGGCAAGTGGTCGGGCACCGAGGTCAAGATCGACGGCAATGATCTTCTGATCATGAAGGAATCCGACATCATGGGCGTCATCGCCTGACGCTATCGCGAGACGCGAAACCGACCAAACGGTCGCGCGGCTTGGCGCGATCTCGGCCGACGGGGCGGGTCACTGACCCGCCCCTTTTTTTCCGCCGACGCGGGCGGTCGTTCGCGGTCGGCTGAAAGCCGATCGTATTCGTTGCTGGCGCCCGGCTCGGAAGTTATCATCGCGCCGGCTTCGGACGACCGGCGGGAGTGCATGAGATATGGCCAAAGTCGCGTTCTTGGGACTGGGGGTGATGGGGTTTCCGATGGCCGGCCACTTGGCCGCCGCCAGCCACGACGTCACGGTCTATAACCGCACCGCAAAAAAGGCCGCCGATTGGGTGACCAAGCACGGTGGCCGCCATGCCTCGTCCCCGGCCGCCGCGGCCGCCGGCGCCGAGTTCGTGTTCGCCTGCGTGGGCAATGACGAGGATCTGCGCGCGGTGGTGCTCGGCGAGGCGGGCGCGTTCGCCGGCATGGACAAAGGCGCGATCTTCGTCGACCACACGACCGCCTCGGCCAAGGTCGCCCGCGAGCTTGAGGCCGAGGCGAGGAAACGGGGTCTCGGGTTCCTCGATGCGCCGGTATCGGGCGGCCAGGCCGGCGCGCAGACGGGGCAGCTATCGATCATGGTCGGCGGCGAGCCCGCGACCTTCGCTCGCGCCGAGCCGGTCATCGCGGTCTATGCCAAGGCGGCGGCCCGCATCGGCCCGGCCGGCGCCGGCCAGCTCACCAAGATGGTCAATCAGATCTGCATCGCCGGCCTCGTCCAGGGTCTGGCCGAGGGCCTCAATTTCGCGCTCAAGGCGGGGCTCGACCCGGACAAGGTCCTGGCGGTGATCGCCAAGGGGGCGGCGCAGTCCTGGCAGATGGATAACCGCGCCAGGACGATGGTCGCCGGCAAATACGATTTCGGCTTTGCGGTCGACTGGATGCGCAAGGATCTCGATATGTGTCTCACCGAAGCCAGGCGCAACAAGGCCCGCCTGCCGGTGACCGCGCTCATCGACCAGTTCTACGCCCAGGTGCAGGGGCTGGGCGGCGGGCGCTGGGACACCTCGAGCCTGATGCGTCTCGTGGTGAACGATTAGCGGTGGCGCGGGCGGGCCCCGATGCCGATCCTGCTTCGACGTGTCGTTCTGCGGAACTACAAGAGCATCGGGCACTGCAAGATCGACTTGGGCCCGCTGTCGATCCTGGTCGGTCCGAACGGCGCCGGAAAAAGCAATTTCATCGATGCGCTGCGGCTGGTGGGCGACGCCTTGAACGCGACCTTGGACCATGCGTTCAGGCAGCGCGGCGGCATCGGAGAAGTGCGCCGGCGCTCGGGCGGGCACCCGACCCATTTCGCGATTTCCTTGCGCACCGATTTGGCGAGTGGGATCAACGGCGCGTTCGCCTTCCAAGTGGGCGCACTTCCGAACGGCGGCTTCGAAGTTCAGCAGGAACAGGCCTCGGTGTCGAACGGCGGCCTGGAGCCGGCCTTTTACAAGGTGCGGCGCGGCAAGGTGGTTGCGGCCAGCGAGCATCTGAAACAGCCGCCGGCGACGGTCGCCAACCGCCTGTTCTTGACCGCCGCCTCCGGCGATTCCACGTTCCGGCGCTTGTTCGATGCCTTGTCGACGATGGGTTTTTATAACATCAATCCGGTCGCCATCCGCGAGCCGCAGCCGCACGACACGGGGCAAAGCCTGCGGCCGGATGGCGCCAATGTCGCCGCCGTGCTGCGGCGACTGCGGACCGAGCGGCCGGCCGCCTTCGCGCGCATCAAGGACTATCTGCGCCGCATCGTGCCCGGCATCGAAGCCGTCGACTACAAGGACCTGGGGCCCAGGGAAACGCTCGAGTTCCGGCAAAAGGTCGAGAAAACCAGGCAGGCATGGCGCTTTTACGCCAGCGCCATGTCCGATGGCACCTTGAGATCGCTGGGCGTGCTGGCCGCCTTGTTCCAGGGGCGGGGCGGGGAGGCCGGGCCTGCCGCGTTGGTCGCCATCGAGGAGCCAGAGGCCACAATCCATCCCGGCGCCGCGAGCATTGTCATGGACGCGCTTCTGGAGGCTTCGAGGCACGAGCAGGTGATCGCGGCGACCCACAGCCCGGACTTGCTCGACCATTCGGCGATCGATGCCGCGAGCCTGATCGCCGTGCGCGGCATGGATGGCGAAACCGAGATCGCGCCGATCGACAAGGCGGCGAAGAGGGCGGTCCAGGACCAGCTCCACACCGCGGGAGACCTGCTCCGCAAGGACCGGCTCGCACCCGACTCCGCGAAGCTGGACTTGCAGATCAAGGAAGACGATCTGTTCGAAAAACTCCCGGGGGCGGTTGACGACCGCGGGTCTTCGCGTCAGCCGCGCAGCAGGCGCGGCAGGATCGTCGATATCTCCGGGACGTAGGTGATCAGGGCCAGGACGACGAGATTGACGCCGGCGAACGGCCAGATGCCGGCGACGATCGCCTCGACCGGCCGATCGAGCGTCGAGGAGGCGACGAACAGGTCGAGCCCGAAGGGCGGCGTGATCATGCCGATGCAAATGTTGAGGCACACCACCAGGCCGAAATGGATCGGGTCGATGCCCAGCGCCACGGCCGCCGGGAACAGGGTCGGGACGAGGACGAGCAGGATCGAGTTGGGATCGATGAACATGCCGGCGACGAAGAACAGGACGTTGACCGCCAACAGGAACATGACGGGGTTGAACTGGTGGTTCTGCAAGAACGCGGTGAGCGCGTTCGGCGCCTCGGCGAGCGTGATGAGATAGGCGACCAGCGATCCCGCCGCCAGCAGCATGAAGACGACGGTGACGGTGACCGCGCTCTGCTCGGCGATCCGCACCAGCCGGCGCGGGCCGAACGAGCGGTAGATCCCCATCTCGACGCACAGCGCATAGAGCGCGCTCACCGCCGCCGCCTCGGTGGCGGTGAACACGCCGGAATAGATCCCGCCGAGGATGATGAGCGGCAGCCCGAGCGCGAGCCCGGCGCCCTCGAGGGCGGCAAGGCGCTGCCCCGGCTCAGGGGCCGGGGCCGGGCGCGCGCCGCTCCGCCACGTCTCCCACTGGACGAGGACCATGAAGGCGAACCCGAGGACGGTGCCGACTACGAGGCCGCCGGCGAACAGGTCCCTGATCGAGGTGCCGGTGAGCCAGCCGTAAATCAGCAAAGTGATGCTGGGTGGGATGAGGAGCGCGGTTTCGGCGCTGGCGGCGACGAGCCCGAGCCCGAACCTGTCGCGGTATCCGGCGCGCACGAGTTCCGGGTACAACAGCCGACCGAGCGCCGCGACCGTCGCCGGCGCCGACCCGCATACCGACCCGAACGCCATGCACGAACCGACCGCGGCGTGACCGACGCCGCCGGGATAGTGGCCCACCAGCCGCTGGACGAGGGCGGTGAGCCGGCCGGCGATCGTGCCGCTGGCCATCACGTCCGCCGCGAAGATGAAGAACGGGATAGCGAGCAGCGTCGATACGTTCACCCCGCCGACCATTTTCTGGACGATCACGATGTCCGGCAGGGACGGGTAATAGGCGAATTTCGCCACCAGGCTCGGGACGCTCATCACCAGGAACATCTCGAAGCCGAGGGCGAGCATCGCCACCGCCAACAGGCAACAAAGGACGACGAGCATCAGCGGTGCTCGAGCGCGAAGCGGTCGCCGCGGCCGACGAGCGCGAGGAGATAGCGCAGGCCCAACAGCGCGAACCCGATCGGCACCGCCGCATAGAGCCAGGCCATCGAGACGTTGAGCGTCGGGCTGGTCTGGCCGCTGGCGAGCACGAACAGCGTGATGTCGAGGCCGAGCTTGGCGATGTAGAGACTGAAGAGGAGGCCGGTGAGGTTGATGAGCGCTATGAGCCGGCGCCGCGGGCCCCGCGCCAGCCCGTCCAGGAGCCGGGTGAGCGCGATGTGGCGGCCGCGCTCGAGGGCGAGGCCGAGGCCGAGGAACACCGACCAGGCGAGCGCGAACAGCGTCGCCTCGTCGATCCAGGCGAAGGCGAAGGACAGCGAGGGAACGAGGAAACGAACGGCGACGTTGAAGGTGTAAAGCGCCGACATGGCGATCATCAGCGCGGCGAGGCAGCCGCGTTCGGCAAGGCGCAAGGCGGCGAGGACCGGCTCGATCATCGGCGAGGGGACGGCGGCCCCGTCCCTAATCCTCCCCCGCCTTGGGCGGGGAAGGGAAGGGTGGGGGTGCGGGGGCGGGAAGGGTGACCGCCGTCGGTGTCACTTGAGGCCGAGTTTTTGGAGCTCGCTTTCGTAAAGGGCGATCAGCCTCTGCCCCTCGGCGCCGGCGCGCTCGATATAGGCGGCCTGGGCGCGCGGATACATCGTCTCGCGGAACCTGGCGCGCTCCGCTTCGTCGACCACCCGCACGTTGACGCCCGCGCCCTTGATGGCGGCGAGCGCGGTCTCCTGGTCGGCCTCCTTGTTGCGCTCGACCTCCGGCCGAACCTCGCGAAAGGCGCCGGCGATGGCGTCGCGGTGACCCGGCGGCAGGCTGCGCCACCAGCCGGGATTGAACAGGACCACGTCCTCCATCGCCCCATGCTCGGTGACGATCAGGTGTTTCTGGACCTCGAAATATTTCATCGTGGCGATGGTATCGAGCGGGTTTTCCTGCCCGTCGACGACGCCCGTCTGTAGCGCCGTGTAGAGCTCGCCGAACGGGATGGAGATCGCCGAGGCGCCGACCGCCCCGAACTGCTCGATGAGGATTTTCGAGTCCATCACCCGGAAGCGCTGGCCCTTGAGCGAGTCGAGCGAGGCGAGCGGCTTGTTCGAGGTGATCTGCTTGCGCCCGTTCGGCCACAGCACGAGCGCGGTGAAGCCGCGCTGGGCGAAGCTGTCGAGGATGGCCTGGCCGAACGCGCCCCCGCGCAGCCGCTGCGCCTGGGCGCGGTCGGAGGGCAGGAGGTAGGGGATATCGAGGATAGAGACCGTCGGATTGAAGCCGCCGAGGAAGGCCGCCGGCATGGCCGTCCCCTCGACCGAGCCGAACTGGACGCCCTCGTTGATCTGCCGTGCATTGCCGAGCTGCGAGGCGGGGAACAGCTTGAACTCGACCTCGCCATGGGTGCGCTCCTTGACCAGCGCGGCGACCTTTTCGAGGCCGCGGTGGCGCGGCTGGGTCGGCGCCTCGAGATGGCCGATCTTGGCGGTGAATTTCGGCGCCGTCTGCGCCGGCACCGTCCCCACCGCCGCCAGCGACAGCCCGAGCGCGAGCGCCAAGAGGCGGACGATGCGGCTTGCGGATCCCTGCGGTTGGCCGGACATTTCGTTTCTCCCTCCGTTGTCGGTCGGCTCCGGCTAGGATACACAATAATACCGCTGGGCCGTCGGAAAATCTCACGCGCGCCCCGCCGCCTTCAGGCGGTCGAGGAAGCCCTGGAGGATGTAGGCCGCGGCCAGCTTGTCGACGAGCCGGGCGCGACGGGCGCGCGACAGATCGGCCGCCAGCATCGTGCGCGCGACCGCGACCGAGGACAGGCGCTCGTCCCAAAAGGCGAGCGGCAGGTCGATGCGGGCCAAGAGGTTGCGGGCGAAGGCGCGCACCGACTGGCAGCGCGAGCCTTCGCTGCCGTTCATGTTGACCGGCAGCCCGACCACGAAGCCGCCGATCCCGTGCCCGGCGACGAGCTTGCCGATCGCGTCGGCGTCGCCGGAAAACCGGCCCCGGCGCAGGGTTTGGAGCGGCGAGGCGATGGTGAGCGTGGTATCGGAGAGCGCCAGCCCAATGGTCTTTTCGCCGACATCGAGGCCGAGCAGGCGCCGGCCCGGGACGAGCGCGTCGCGGATGTCGCTAGGGTTGCGGATCGGCATGTCCGGGTGATACCGTCCGGCGCTTTTTACGGCCGCCCGGGCTTCCGGCCGGCAGGCCGGAAATAGAGGCGCCGCCAAGAGTTGCGAGGGGATCAAGGAATAGCGCATGGCGCTCGACAAGGCCACCGTGCAACGCATTGCCGCCCTCGCCCGCATCAAGGTGAAGGAGGAGGATTTGGGGCGCATGGTCGGCGAGCTGCAAGCCATCCTCGACTGGGTCGAGCAGCTTTCCGAGCTCGACACCGCGACCGTCGAACCGATGGCCGCGGCGGTGGCCATGACGCTGCCGCAACGCGACGACGTGGTCAGCGACGGCGCCGCCACCGCCGACATCCTCTTGAACGCGCCCGAACCCGTGAAAGCGGGCGAGGGCGGTTTCTTCACCGTGCCCAAAGTGCTCGAATGAGCCCGCTCACGGAGCTGTCCCTCGCCGCGGCGCGCGACGGCTTGCGCGCCAAGACGTTCTCGGCGCGCGAACTCACGCACGCGCATATCGAGGCGATGGCGGCGACGCGGGCGCTCAATGCCTTCATCACCGAGACACCCGAGCGCGCGCTCGCCATGGCCGAGGCGGCGGACAAGCGGCTGGCGGCCGGCGCGGCCGGCGCCATGGAGGGCATCCCGATCGCCGTCAAAGACCTGTTCTGCACCAAGGGCGTGGCGACGACCGCGGGCAGCCACATCCTCGACGGCTTCAAGCCGCCCTACGAGTCGACCGTGACCGCCAATCTGTGGCGGGCCGGGGCGGTGATGCTGGGCAAGGCCAATCTCGACGAGTTCGCGATGGGCTCGTCGAACATGACGAGCCATTACGGCCCGGTCCGCAATCCCTGGCGGCGGACCGGCGACAACCGGCCGCTGGTTCCCGGCGGCTCGTCGGGCGGGTCGGCCGCCGCGGTCGCGGCGCGGGCGGCGATGGCCGCGACCGGGACCGACACCGGCGGCTCGATTCGCCAGCCGGCCGCGTTCTGCGGCCTGGTCGGCCTCAAGCCGACCTACGGCCGCTGCTCGCGCTTCGGCATCGTCGCCTTCGCCTCCTCGCTCGACCAGGCCGGGCCGCTGTGCCGCAGCGTGCGCGACTCGGCGATCATGCTCGGCGCCATGGCGGGCCACGACCGGCGCGATTCGACCTCGGTGCCCGCCCCGGTGCCCGACTACGAGCGGGCGCTGAGCGGGGACATACGCGGGTTGAAATTCGGGATTCCTCGGGAATACCGGGTGGACGGCATGCCGGCGGAGATCGAGAAGCTGTGGCGGCAAGGCGTCGCGTGGCTCGAGGACGCGGGCGCCGAGCCGATCGAGGTCAGCCTGCCGCACACCAGGTACGCGCTGCCGACCTATTACATCATCGCGCCGGCCGAGGCGTCGTCGAATCTGGCGCGCTACGACGGCGTGCGCTATGGCCTGCGCGTGCCGGGCGACAGCCTCGAGGACATGTACGAGACCACGCGCGCGCAAGGATTCGGGGCGGAGGTCCGCCGGCGCATCCTGATCGGCACCTATGTGCTGTCCGCCGGCTATTACGATGCCTATTACCTCAAGGCCCAGAAGGTCCGCGCGCTGATCGCCCGCGACTTCGCCCGCGCCTTCGAGACCTGCGATGTCCTGCTGACGCCGACCGCGCCCTCGGCCGCCTTCGCGATCGGCGACCAGATGGACGACCCGATCGCCATGTACCTCAACGACGTGTTCACGGTGCCGATCAACCTCGCCGGGTTGCCTGCCATCTCGGTGCCGGCGGGCCTGTCGGCGGACGGCCTGCCGCTCGGTCTCCAGCTCGTCGCCCGCGCCTTCGACGAGCCCACCCTGTTGCGCGTCGCCGGCGTCATGGAAAGCGCCGCGAATTTCAGCCGCCGGCCGCCGCGGGAGGGGAGCTCGCCATGATCGAGGGCAAGACCGGGCCCTGGGAGACGATCATCGGGCTCGAGGTCCACGCCCAGGTGATCTCCAAGGCCAAGCTGTTCTCGGGCGCGGCCACGGCCTTCGGCGCCGATCCCAACACCCAGGTGAGCTTCCTCGACGCCGCGTTTCCCGGCATGCTGCCGGTGATCAATCGGTTCTGCGTCGAGCAGGCGGTACGGACCGGGCTCGGCATCGACGCGAGCATCAACCTGGTCTCGGTCTTCGACCGCAAGAATTATTTCTATCCCGACCTGCCGGCCGGCTATCAGATTTCGCAGTACTCGCGGCCGCTGGTGGGCCCGGGCAAGGTGTCGATCGAGCTGGCCTCCGGCGCGGTGCGCGAGGTCGGCATCACCCGCCTGCACCTCGAGCAGGACGCCGGCAAGTCGATGCACGACCAGCATCCCGTGAAGACCTATGTCGATCTCAACCGCTCGGGCATCGCCCTCATGGAGATCGTCTCCGAGCCCGATTTGCGCTCGAGCGAGGAGGCGGGCGCGTATTTGCGCAAGCTGCGCGCGATCGTGCGCTATCTCGGGACCTGCGACGGCAACATGGAAGAGGGCTCGCTGCGCTGCGACGCCAACGTCTCGGTGCGGCGGCCCGGCGCGCCCTACGGGACGCGCTGCGAGATCAAGAACGTGAACTCGATCCGCTTCGTCATGCAGGCGATCGAGCACGAGGCCCGCCGCCAGGTCGCCTTGATCGAGGACGGGGGCGAGGTCCGGCAGGAAACGCGGCTGTTCGATGCCGGCGCCGGCGTGACGCGGTCGATGCGCAGCAAGGAGCACGCCCACGACTATCGCTACTTTCCCGACCCCGACCTGTTGCCTCTCGTGCTCGACCCGGCGTGGGTCGAGGGCCTGCGCGCCGGGCTGCCCGAGCTGCCGGACGCCAAGAAGGACCGCTTCGTGCGCGACTACGGGCTGTCGCCCTACGACGCCGGGGTGCTGGTGGCCGAGAAGGAATCGGCGGACTTCTTCGAGGCCGTGGCCAAGGGGCGCAAGGACGCGAAGCTGGCGGCCAATTGGGTGATCGGCGAGCTGTTCGGCGCCCTCAACCGGCTGGGGCTCGACATCGCGCGCTCGCCGGTGTCGGCCCAGGCCTTGGCCGGGCTCCTCGACCTGCTCGAGAACGGAACCGTCTCGGGCCGCATCGCCAAGGACGTGTTCGCGCTGATGGTCGAAACCGGCAAGGCGGCGGCGGCCATCGTCGAGGAAAAGGGACTGCGGCAGGTCACCGATGCGGGCGCCATCGAGCGGGCGATCGACGAGGTGCTGGCGGCCAATGCCGAGAAAGTGGCGCAGTACCGGTCGGGCAAGGCGGCGCTCCTCGGCTGGTTCGTCGGGCAAGTGATGAAGACCACCGGCGGCAAGGCCAATCCGGCCCTGGCGAACGAGGCGCTCAAGCGCAAGCTGGCGGGATAGGCCCGCGCGATTTCCATTGAGGAGGACAAGATGGCGAAAGCGAAGAAAAGAGTTGGGGCGAAGCGCGGAAAGACGCTCAAGGCAACCCCAAACATCAAGGCGGCGGCGAGGAAATCGGCGGCCCGCGCGCCGCGCGGCGCGCGGGTGGCCAGGGCCGCGCCGGCCCGGAAGGCGCCGGCCAAGAAACCGCAGAAGCTCGTCCTCTATGGCGTGTCGCGCTCGCTGCCGTCGTGCAAGGTCGGCCTGATGCTGGCCGTGCTGGGCGTGCCGTTCGATTATCGGCATGTCGACATGGGCGCGCGTCAGCACAAGACGCCGGAATTCCTGGCGATGAATCGCTACGGGCAGGTGCCAGTGCTGCAGCACGGCGACCGGTTCGTCGTCCAGTCGAACGTGATCTTGGGCCATCTCGCCGACGCCTTCGGCAAGTTCGGCGGCCGCTCGCCGGCCGAGAAGCTCAGGATCGCCGAGTGGCTCGCCTGGGACCAGGACCGCATGGCGAGCGGGGTGGGCTGGACCCGCGCTTTCACCCAGTTTTTCAAGGACACCGATCCGGCGGTAGTCGCCTTCGCCCGCGCCCGCGGCGAGGCGGCGCTCGACGTGCTCGACCGGCACCTGGGGTCGAGCAAGTTCATCGCCGGGCCCGAGCCGACCATCGCCGACATCGCCATCTATCCCTGGGTGGCGACGGCCGAAGAAGGCGGTTTCGACATCGCGCGTCGGCCCAATGTCCGCGACTGGGCCGAGCGCATCCTGGCCCTGCCGGGCGCCGCGCATCCCTACACGATCATGCCCACCGCGGATCGCATCGCGGCATGACGCCTGCGCGATGATCGATCTCTACACCTGGTCGACCCCCAACGGCCGCAAAGTCTCGGTGATGCTCGAGGAAGTCGGGCTTCCCTATGCGGTGCACAAGATCGACATCTCCAAGGGCGACCAGTTCACGCCGCATTTCATCGCCATCAGCCCCAACAGCAAGATTCCGGCGATCGTCGATCCCGAGGGCCCGGGCGGGCAGAAGATCGCGCTGTTCGAGTCGGGGGCGATCCTCATCTACCTCGCCGACAAGACCGGCAAGCTGCTGGCCGCGGACCCGCGCCGTCGCTACACCGCCCTGCAATGGCTCATGTTCCAGATGGGCAACGTCGGGCCGATCTTCGGCCAGGCCCATCACTTCATGCGTTTCGCGCCGGAAAAAGTGCCTTACGCGATCCAGCGCTACGGCAAGGAAACGGCCCGGCTCTACGGGGTCATGGACCGGCGCCTGACCGACCAGCCCTACCTCGCCGGCGATGCCTATTCCATCGCCGACATCGCCACCTTTCCCTGGGTGGCGCGCTACGAGGTTCACGGCGTGGCGCTGGCTGAATTCCCGCACGTCAAGCGCTGGTTCGAGGCCATCGCCGCGCGCCCGGCGGCGGCACGCGGCATGGCGGTGCCGGCCTGACGGCCTTCAGCCGCGCTTGAACTGCCTGCTCAGCGCCAGGCCCTGGCGCTGGTAGGACGAGCCGATCCCGGCGCCGTAGATCTTGTCGGGGACGCTGGCGAGGCGCGCGTAGATCAGGCGGCCGACGATCTGCCCGTCCTCGAGCAGGAATGGGACCTCGTGCGAGCGGACTTCGAGCACGGCGCGCGTTCCCGCGATATCGGCCTTGCCGTAGCCGAACCCGGGGTCGAAGAACCCGGCATAATGGATCCGGAACTCGCCGACTGCGGCGTCGTAGGGCACCATTTCGGCCGCGTAGGCGGGCGGCACGCGGATCAACTCCTTCGACGCCAGGATGTAGAAATCGCCCGGGTTGAGGACCAGGGTCCGGCCCGAGTCGGGATGGATCGGCTCCCAGAATTCCGCCGGATCGTAGAAATCGATCTTGGACAGGTCGATGAGCGGGGCGTGGTGGCGCGCCCGGTAGCCGATCAGTTCGCCGCGCCCGCCGCCCGCGAGGTCGATCGAGATGCGCAAGCCGCGGTCGATGATCGCTTCGCCGGGGGTCTCGAGGTCCGAATAGACCAAGCCGAGGTCCCGATCCAGCTCGGCGATGGATTTGTCGGTGGATGGCGGCTCGCCCCGCGCCAGGCGCATCTGGTTCAAGGACACGCCCGGTCGCACGAGGACGCTGAAGGTCCGCGGGCTGACCTCGGCGTAGAGCGGACCCTTGTAGCCCTTGCGGATCTTTTCGAACTCGGCGGCGCGGTCGGTCAAGAGGCGGGTGAAGATGTCGAGGCGCCCGGTCGTGCTCTTGGGATTGGCCGAGCCGCCGAACTCTGCCGGCAACTTGAGGTGTTCCATCAGCGGGACGACGTACACGCAGCCCCGCTCGAGAACCGCGCCCGCCGCCAGGTCGATCTTGTGCATGGTCAGCAGATCGAGCTTGTCCTGGACGCTCGATTTGGGCCCGGGAAGAAAGCTCGCGCGCACCCGGAACGCGACCTTCCCCAGCCGCAGGTCGAGGCTGGCCGGCTGGATCTGTTCCTCGCCGATCTCGGCGATGGCGGCGATCCGGCCCCGACGGATGAACTCGCGGTAGGCTTGGGCGGGCAGGATGCCGGTCTTAAGCAGCGCCGGCGCCTTGCCCGCCAGGCCGGGCAAGAGCGCATCGCCTTGCGATTTCCTTCCTCCGCCCACGGCCGCTCCCTTGGCCCCGCGCGACTCACGGCCGGGGACGGCCATGAGGGCCTTCGAGGGGTCCCGAGTCTATTCGATTCGGGCGCCGCGTCGAGGGCGGTCAATTCCGGTTTTATTTCCCGACCCCGGCGCCGAAAAGGCGGTCGGCATTGCCATGGGCGATGGCCTCGGCCACCTCCTTGGGAAGCAGGGCAAGCCAGCGCCGGTGCTCCTCGACAAGGCTGCGATAGGCATCCCAGCGGGACGTGGTGTAGGTATCGGTCCCGATCATCAAGCGGTCCGGGTGGCGCAGGAAAAGGTCGCGCCAGCCGGGCGCGATGCGGCCATCCGGGGCAATATCGGCCGCGCGGAAGGAAACTTCCGTCCACAGCCCGGCCTGGCGATCGAGAAGCGCGCCGACGACCTCGGGCGGCTCGCTCATCCCCGCATGAGCCCACAGCACTTTCAGCCTCGGTTCGAGGGCGAACAGCGCGCGCACCGGACCGGCGCCGGAATGGACGTGAACGACGATGTCGCGCTCGACCGCCAGCTCGACCGCGCGCCTGACCTGCGGTGTCGCCGCCGACCCGTCGTCGAAAAGATGGACTTCTCCGATGCCCCGATACGCCCCGGTTCGCAGACGCTCCTCGAGGTAGGTCGAAAGCCCCGGGTCGTCGACCCAGTTGCCTGGGGTCACGCCCTCGCGATAGGGCCTAAGGATCGGGACAACCCGATCGCTGTCGTGGCGATAGAGCATGAGGGTGCCATCGTCGGGGCTGCTCGACACCAGTGCGCGTCGAACCCCGGCGGCGTCGAGGATGGCGGCGACGGAAGCGGGTGGATACAGGGTCCAGGCCGGCCGGCTGTAGTGGACATGAGTGTCGAAGATGGGAAGGCGCTCTTGGGCCTGCGCGCCAAATCCCCACGAAACGAACGCGGCCAAGGCCAGCGACGCGGCCAGGGTTGTCTTGAGCTTCATCTCACCTCCCCCGGTTCCCTCGCTCCTCGCGGCCGGGGACGGCCATGAGGGCATTTCGGCGCCCGAGTATATTCGCTTCGGGCGCCCCGTCGAGGGTCGCGGAGGCTCGCCGGAGGCGGAGGGTCAGACGGTCGCAGTTCAGCCGACCCCCGAAGCGTGGCCCGCGCTTCGTTCGTGCCGCGTATATCTCGCGCCCCGGCCGAGCGGCGTTCGTTGACAGGACCGGGAGCGGCCTATAGAACCGGCCTCGCATACGCCGTGATGACACCACTCCGGGCGGAGGGGTGGCCGAGTGGCTGAAGGCGGCGGTTTGCTAAACCGTTATACGGTTAATAAACCGTATCGTGGGTTCGAATCCCATCCCCTCCGCCAATTCCTACCGAGAAAACCGTCTCCGCTGCGGATCCTGAGGCCAACACAGCCCAGGAAACGCGCGCGTCCGCGGCAAAAGCTCCTGACCTCGCCGACCCGCCGGAGCGCCGTTTTCGTCTCTCTGCGGCCGGTATTCTCCAGACCTCCTGACTTCGCGAATTTCGTACGGAACTTGTAAGCCTTGGAAATCGCCTCATTTTTCGAGATCGGACTCTCCGTATCTTTCGAGATTCTTGTTGGACGTCCAAGATGGGCTGGGGTCGGACTCTGACGTTGAATTCGTTGATGTTATCCGGGCACGAGGTACGGCGAGAGCATCAAGCCTAGACGTTGTCACTTCGCCTACTCCACCGACAGCGCCACAGCCTCTGGTGCATCGCGCTCCGCGCGGCGGCCATCCTGCCGTTTGATCGGCGTGCCCGCTATTCCACCTTCACGGCTTCGGCGAGGCCGAGCTCCTGCAGGATTTGTCGAAGCTCGTTCGCAAGGCCGTTCGCCGAGTCAG
>JBQTIU010000048.1:0-4911 GCA_052387815.1 Pseudomonadota bacterium | reverse complement strand
AGCGTAACGACCGAGAAAAAAATCTGAACGACGAGAAGCTCTTGATCGAAAAGGTAGCCGAGCTCAAGCCGAAATACGGGCGCGATTGGATTCAGAGCGCGATCAAGGAACTGCGAGACTTGGGCTTTGCGCAACCGGCGTGACGACATCGCCTGCTGTGGCGGCTCGCCTCGGTCGCTCCGCGGCCCGACCGCCGACCGGTCGTTCAGGCGCGCGTTGGAAGCGCGGCGGTCCGTTCGACTGTGGCCTGGTAGTTGGCGTCGAGGTCGGCCTCCAGCAGCCTGAGCGCGGCGAGCCGGCGCGCCATGTTCGTGACCTCGCGCGCCTCCTCGACCGTAAGCGGCCGGCCGAGCAGCGATAGCTCGCGGTACGACAGCCACTTCTTGATCACCTGGTAGCCGCCGATGGTGTAGTCCCACACCCGCGCCGGCACGTTGCGCCACAAAACCTCGTCGTTGAGATACACGTCGCAGGTCAAGGGCCCAAGCGCCCCGCGCGCCGCCGGCGGGGGCGCCTCGTCGAGGGCGTAGTCGCGGACCACGAGCTTGCCCTTGCCCGGCATGGTCACCCCGGCCTTGCCGGCGTGGCCCCACCGGGCCGTGATCCCGAGATCGGCGGGCCGGAGGCGGCCGCCGCCGACGCGGGCGATGGCGCCGATGGTCTTGAGTTCGGGCCGGACCGTCCCGGCGGTGACGCCGGCCACCGGCAGTTCGGTGTCGATGAGCCTCGCGATCTCCGCGCCCAGCCGCGCCGAGGCCTGCAGGCGCGCGGCCGAAGCGGGCAGCGGGATGCGCGGCCAGTCCTGGCGGATGCCGTCGGCGTGCTCGGCGAGATAGGCGGGGGCATAGCCGATGGCGAGGGCATGGAACCAGACGAGCGCGGCCACCTCGGGATCCTTGTCGGGATCGCCCAGGTTGAGCGCCGCCAGATAAGCGCGGGCGGCGGGGGAGAGGTTGGCCTTTACCCTGGCGGCGGCATTTGCCTTGGCCGTGAACATTTCCCGCTGCTTCGCGCCGGGCTCGGCTTCCGAAATCTTCAGTCGGAACGGAAGGTAGTACGCATGTCCCCGCAGTGCATCGTTATCGCCAAGCAGTCGCGTGTAGCACATTGGCACGCCCTCGGCCGACGCAACTTGCGCGGGCCGAACCATCAGAAATTCGCTCCGGCTTGCTTTCCATGTTTGCGCCCAAAGTGTTGGCCTATTCCGATTCCATAGCGAACTCACCGGGCTGTAGTACGCCCACCGAGTGTCCAACGGTCTGACCGCATATCGGACGAGTCGATCTGGCGTGAAGACCACGATATCTATGCCTTTCGCGCGAACCTTTTCCGGATCATACCCTGCCGCTTTCGATGTCAGTTGCGTGCTGATGGCTTTCAGTTCGCCGAAGCTGATCCGTGGGTCAAAGAAGCCCCTCATGCGTCTTTCCAGCGCATCCCGATCGATATCAATGAGCGCCCCGCCGCGTTTCTCCATCAATCCGTTGATCGGCGCCATTTCGCACAACTCGGTCAGGCGCGGCCACACCTGGTAGGTCGGCGAAATCTCGGACGGCCGGAACGAAAAGCGATTCGCCGCCGTTGGCTCGACACCCACGTAATGCTCCGATGCATTCTCGTCATCGAGGCTGGCGAAAAGCTGCCGGCGGCGGTCCGCGGCCTTGGCCTCGTGCAAGTCGTCACGGAACAGAACCCGCGGGCGCTCGGGCTTGGTTCCGGATTTGACCCACAAGGAGATCGCCACGCCTTGCTGAATGCCGGGGGAAAAGCCCGCAATGGCGAAAATGGTCTCGCTGGTCCGGCCGTCCGGTGCGTATTCTGAAATCTTTCGATTCCCGTGCATGTTCTCGATCCAGAACCGATCGAAGTTGTTCAGGAGATGCTCGCGCATCACGACAAACGACGGCTCGGCGATCCAGGAATGATTTGAAATAAAGCACACCACGCCCTTGCCCGTTTTCTCGGCGATGCGGCGCTCGGCGACTCGGAAGAAGCGGATGTAAAGATCGTCGAGATTGAACTTCTTGATGCCCCATGTCTTGATCAGGCCTTCCTTGAAGGGCTCGACCAGGCCGGCCTCCTCCGCCGGGCTGGTGCCGGCGTAGGCGTTGTAGGGCGGATTGCCGAGGATGACGAGAATCGGTACGTCGCGCTTGACGTGCTCGGCGGCGTCGCGCTCCTCCTGAAATTCCGGAAACGGCAGAGCCGTCTTGGGCTCCGTGGGCGGCTCCCAGCCGGTGAGCGCGTTGGTTAGGAAGACCATCGCGCGTTCATTCTTGGCATCCTCGAATACCGTCCCGGCGTTGCGCAGCAGCGTGCCGATCTGCCAATGCGCGATGACGAACGGCGCGGGCATGATCTCGAACCCGAACACGCGGCTCGTCGCGGCGCGTTTGAGGTCCTCCCCCAGGAGCGCGTCCTCGCCGCGCTCGCGCAAGGTGCGCTCGATGCGCTTGAGGACCTCGACGAGGTAGGAGCCGGTGCCGCAGCAGGGATCGAGGACGTAGACGTTGGCGTCCGCGAGGCCGTCGGCGAGCCCAAGCTCGGCGCGCAGCACGCGGTCCACGCGCTCCACCATGTAGGTCACGATCTCGGGCGGCGTGTACCAGACGCCGAGCTGTTTCCGCAGCTCCGGGTCGAAGGCCTCGAGGAAAGGCTCGTAGAAATACTGGATCGCGAAGCCCTCCTCGAATTTCTCGAAAAAGGCCGCGCGGTCGACGCGGTTGAGGGTCGCGGCCGTCCAGTCCAGGACCTCGACCAGGTCGAGCGGCTTGAGCTTGGTGGGTGTTGCCACCTGCTCGAACAAGGTGCGGATCATCGGCACGTGCAGCGACCATTCAGCGGCGTGCCAGTCGAACCTGCCGTTGGCGCCCGGCGGCTGCTCCTTGCTCCAGATCACCCAGGCCGAGAACACGCCGTAGAACAGGGTCTGGATGAGGGTCGAGCGGAAGAAATGGTCGCCCTTCTCGCCCTCGAACTTCAGGCCCAGCGCCTCCTCCAGCGCCTTGCGCAGGGCGGCGAGTGCCGGGAGATCGCTGCCGGAAATGCGCGCCAGCGCATCGCGGGCGTAGGAGCCGAGGAACCACGCCACGTCGCGCGGCTGCGCGAGCGCGGCATTATGGAGCAAGACGCGTTGCAGGAATTCGACGAAGCGGGTCTTGAGCCGATCGTCCGCCGTTCGGCGCGCCGCCGCCAGCGCGAAGAACTTCTCCGGCTCGAGGCCGAAATCGAAGCTTTCCAGGGTGACGCGGTTGCCGAGGTGATCGCGGCCGATGAGCACGAAGCTGCGCAGGTTGGTGACCAGCAGGAGCCCGTAGCGCGTGAAGTAATCATTGACCTGCTTGGAGCGGAGGGTCGCCGCGATGTCGTCGGCGACTGGCTTCATCTCGATGGCGCCGCGCTCGGGGAGCCCGGCGGGCAGCGCCTTCCTCGCCGACGCCTTGTGCAACTGGTTCTGCGCGTAGAGGCCGAAATCGGGATGACCGGCGCCCTGGTCCTCGAGCTGGGCGATGCAGAAAACCTTGGGCTTGAGCTTGGCGCCGATGAGGTTGAGCGCTTCCTGAAGTGCGCTGTAGTACGAGGTTTCCGCGGTCCCCGCGCTAGTGGCGCGAATCGTGGCGATGCGCGAAAAGAACGTCTCGAACGGCGAGGTCACTTCGGGATCGCCCTATCGAAAATCCGCTCACGGACCCTTGGCGCCGCGGCCGGCCGCCGATACTTCATGTACACTCTTTCCGGGGCGACGTGAATTCGCCACGCGCCAGCCGCGCCGCCGCCTGGCTCGCCAGCCGGCCGAGCCCGACCGCCGACAGCAGGCCGTTGCCCGACAGATAGCCCCGCACCTCCGGCCCTGAGAGGCCGCTCGCCACCGGCTTGAAAGCCCCCGGAGATGATCATATAACTAGTCAGGTCACCGCTAAGCGAGTGGAGAGCCAACCATGCGCTCGTGGCAGGTTCAGGACGCGAAGGCGCGTTTCAGCGAGTTCTTGGACGCGAGCCTGACGGAAGGCCCGCAGATCGTAACCCGGCGCGGGGTGGAAACCGCCGTTCTCGTGCCGATCGCGCGATGGCGCCGGCTCGAACGCGCGACGCGAGCGAGCCTGAAGCAGCTGCTGCTGGCGCCGGAGCCGCGGATGGACGATTTCGTTCCGGCACGACGCGCGCGGCGGCGCCGCGCGGTCGTTTCGTTCGGGTGAGGCATGTATCTCATCGACACCAACGTGATCTCGGAGCTCCGCCGGCCTCGGCCCCACGGCGGCGTATTGGCATGGATTTCGGCCGTGGCGGACGACGAGATTTTCCTGTCGGCCGTGACCCTCGGAGAACTCCAGGCCGGAATCGAGAAATTCCGCACTCGAGAGCCGGCCAAGGCGCGGGCGATCGAGGCCTGGGTCGATCAGGTTGCGGCGTCCTATAACGTGCTGGCGATGGATGGGCGCACGTTTCGGCGATGGGCGATCATCCAGCATGGCCGGCCCGACGTCTTGATCGAGGACGCGATGATCGCCGCCACGGCGATCATGCATAAGCTCACGGTGGTGACGCGGAACGTTCGCGACTTCAAGCGGTTCGGGGTTGGGGTCCTCGATCCGTTTACAGGGCGCAAGGCGACGTAGCCGAAACGTCGGGCGGCCGAGCAACGATCCGACCGGCCGGGTCGGCGGCAATTCGCGCTCATCGCCTATCTCGCCAAGGAACTCGGAACGAAGAGCCATCTCGGCAAGACAGCGATGCAGAAACTCGTCTATCTGATCCAGGAAATCGGGGGTGTTCCGGCCGGCTATAGGTATGCCTTTTACACCTACGGTCCCTATTCGCGCGACCTGGAGGGCGACCTGGGCATCGTGCAGTCGCTGAAGGGGATCGCTATCATCTACGACGAGGGCAGCAACTCTTTCAACATTTCCACCG
>JBQTIU010000047.1:0-37320 GCA_052387815.1 Pseudomonadota bacterium | reverse complement strand
AAGCTCGGTCAGGTTGACGCCGTCATGCGCGGCGAGCACGGCAAGAATGCGCCAGTCCTGGAAGGTGTGGCCGCGCTTGCGCAATTGCTCGGCCAAATTCTGGTTCATGCGGGCGACCAGCCGGTTCATCAGATAGGGCAGGAAATCGTCGAGCTTTTGTTGCTGTGCCATCACGAGCCCAGGATGGCCGGCAGCCAGGTCGCGATCGCCGGGAATAACAGAATGAGAACGAGCACGATCAAGCCGAACACCACATAGGGCGTCGCCGCCCGGTAAACCTGGTTCATGACGATCGAAGGCGGCGCCACGCTTTTCATGGTGAACAGCAGCAAGCCGAAGGGCGGCGTGAGCAGACCGAGCTGCATGCAGATCAGGAACACGACTCCGAACCAGATCGGGTCGATGCCGAGTTTCGCCACCAGTGGCATGAAGAAGGGCAGCGTGATCAGCATCATGCTGACCTGATCGACGAAGCAGCCGAGGAACAGCAGGACGAGCAGCATTGCGAAGACCACCGCCAGGCGGGGCAGATCCTGGCCGGCGACCAGCGACACCAGGCCGTTGGTCGCGCCCGAGAAGCTCAGGATCTGCGCGAAGGTCGTCGCCCCGACGATGATGAACAGGATGGTCCCGGAGATGGCGGCGGTCCCCAACAGGGACCTCATGAGGTTGTCATACCGGAGCGCGCCGTAGAAGGCCGCGAAGGCGACCGTTGCCGTGGCTCCCAGCGCCGCCGCTTCGGTGGGCGTGGCAAGTCCCCCCGACATCGCACCGATGACCACGGCGAAAATCAGGAACAGGGGCAGGACATGCACGAACAGCGGTCGCCAGCGCGCCCAACCCGCGACCGGGCTGTGCGCGAAGCTCGGCGCCAGGCCCGGGCGCAAGCTGGCGCGCAGCACGATGAAAGCGACGAACGCGACGCTCAGCACGAGCCCGGGCACGATGCCGGCGATCAGCAGCTTCGAGATCGAGATCCCAGCCAGCGACCCCAGCAGCACCGTGAGCGCGGACGGCGGGATCAACATGTCGACGCCGCCGATCGCCATGATCGGTCCCATCGCCATGTTCGGGTGGTAGCCGCGCCGCAACATCTCGGGCAGGAGCAGGCTGCCGAGCAGGGCGGTGGTGGCGATCGTCGACCCCGAAATGGCTGAGAACACCGTGCCGGCCACGACGGCGACCACGGCGAGCCTTCCAGGGACGCGCCAAATGATCCGATCGATCGCATCGATCGCCTTGAGCGCCACCCCGGTGTGGAACAGGATCTCGCCCATCAGGACGAAGAACGGGATCGGGGTCAGCGAGAAGCTGGTAACCGAAACCACGCCGTTGCGAGCCAACTGTTGCAGGCCCGCCTCGCCGCCCAAGAACACGACCGCGCCGACGATATTGACGCCGAGGAACGCGAAGGCGACCGGAAGCCCCGCGGCCATCAGCACGCACAACAGGCCCAACAGCAGCGCCAGGGCGACGGGCCAGTCCAAGGGTCAACCTTTTCGCTGGGCGAGCACGGCGTAGATCCGGCGCGCGAACTCGGCGGCCAGCAAGCCGCTGGCGAGCGGGACCGGCGCCAACAGCCACCATTCCGGGAACACCAGCGTCTTGATGATCAGCGCGTCGATCCGCCGGGAGTCGAGGACGATCGCCAGGCCGTAATAGAAAAACACCAAACAGATCAAGATGCCGATGCCGTCGGCGGCGATCTCGAGCACGGCGGCAACCCGCGATGGCACCGAGGCGATCACGACGTCGACGCGCACATGGCCGCCTTGATGGAGCAACCAAGGAGCGGCGCAGAAGGTCGCAACCAGGAGACTGTACTCGGACACCTCGACGATCCAGGGCAGCGTGCCGAACCCCAGATTGCGCATCGCCACATCGAGGGTGACGAGGAGGGCGACGGCGCCGAGCAACACGGCGACGACAACCCCGCAGCTATGCAGCAGCCCGCGATAGGCCCGAGCAAGGCCGGCCATGTCGGAACCGGCCTTGGCAGGAAGCGGCCGGCCGGACGAGTTACCTGGTGGTGAGCAGCACCCTCAGCTTGGGCCCATGCTCCGGGCTCTTGTCGATGATCGACTTCCAGCCGACCTCGGTTGCCCTGGCGAGGTATTGCCGCCCGACCTCGCCCGCGAAGCTGATGGTTTGGATGCCGGCCGCGGCCTGGCGCTTGGCCTCTTCGGCATTGAGCGCTTCGGCCTCCGGGTTCAGGCTTTCCAGCCAAATCGCCTGCCGGCCGAGGAATGCCTGTTGCTGGGCGTCGAGTTTCTTCCACGTGTCGAGGTTGACCAGCAGGCTTACTTCGACGTTGTAGAAGCCGGGATCGACGCGGAACTTGGTCTTGTCCTGCCAGCCGAGGTCGAAAATGCCGAGGATCGGCCAGCCGTAGCCGTCGACGACGCCGCGCTCAAGCGCCGTATAGACCTCGCCTGGCGGGGTCGTCACCACGGTGGCGCCGAGGGCCTGGAAGAAATCGCGGTAGACCGGCGTGACGCGGATCTTGAGGCCGGTGAAATCGGGCTTGTCGATTCTCTTGGTGAGATAGAGGTGGAACGGGATGTTGTCGCCGGTGCGCGCCAAGTAATAGACGTTGACCCTCTCGTTCCACAGCTTGTTGATGTACTCCCAGGCGCCGTTCTTGCGCAGCTCCTGCGCCGAGAGGGTGCTGAGTTTGAGGGCGTCGGATTCGGGCAGGATGTTGGTGTAGAAGGCGCCGGTGGTGTTAGCGATGTCGACCACGCCGGTGCGCGCCGCGTTGGCCACCTCGAACGGCGGTATGGCTCTCGGTCCGCCGATATAGTTGATCTGGACGAGCCCCTTGCCCTCGGCGTTCACCTTGTCGATGAAGCGCTCGAAGGGGCGGGAGAACGAGGTGCCCTCGGCGAACGAACTCACTCCTTTGAGAGTGATCTCGGCCGCCCCGGCGCCGAGCGGAGCCATCGCGGCGGCCAACCCGCCGACCAGCATTGCAAGTTTCGATCTCATCTCTCTCTCTCCTTGATTGGGGTTGTCAGTCGCCGGCCTGGGCGGCACGGCGTTCGCTGCCCGCTGGTATGAAGGATGGCGGGGGAACCGATGACGCGAGCGAGCGTGCGAGGCCCCGGCCCTCGGGGTCGGCCAGCGCCGCCTCGCGCGCCCGGCGGATGGTCTCGGTCCGCGCCATGGCCTCGCCGGCCGGGGCGCCCTCGATGAGCGCCTCGAAGATGCGAAGGAAATTGCCGACGCCGCGGCGGTGGGTCTCGCCGTAGCCCTTGATCAGGCGCGCGCATTCGGCGACCTCGAGCGCCAGCCTCGGATCGATGGCCGCCAGGCGTACGATCGCACCGAGCCAGCGTTCGATGAGATCCTGCTCGTCGGCAAAGCGCGACGTCCGCCGCCGCCACCCCTTGAGCCAAGCCAGCGAGCGCATGAGAAGGAACCCGGTCACCGAGGTCGTCGCGACGTGCATGCCGATGTGCAGGCGGGGCTCGATGCCGCGGCGGCGCACGAAGGCGAGGATCGGCCGCGCCAGCCAGCGCGGCAAGACCGAGCACAACTCCTCGGGGCCCGGCTTCAGGAATTCGACGATGACCACGGGCTCGGTGGGCTTGGCCCCGACTTCGGCGCGCACCCGCGCATAGCGGCTGCCCCTCGTCTTCAGATCGGCGACCCGGATGATATCCTCGTAGCTCATCCACAACGCAAGCTGGCGTCCGCTCTCGGCCGTGAGCTTGAACCCCGCGGCGATCCCGGCGGCGCGCTCCGCGGCGAGGATTTTGTCCAGCCGGTCGAGGTAAAGCGCCGCATAGGCGGCGTCCTGGTAGTCGATGAGGCGCGCCACGCCGTGCTCGAGGATGCGGTGGGTTTCGGGCGGGAAGGTCCGCCGCACCCGCGCATCCGGCCGCTCGGGCCCCGGCGTCGGCGCCGGGGTCTCCTCGCCGGCCTGGCCGGCGGCCCGCGCCAAGCCGGCGGCGAAGCCGCGCAAGTTGGCCTCGACCGCCTTGGCGCTCGTGCGAATGGCCGCCTCGCAGGCGGCGCGCGATAACGGCAGGGCCCCCGATCCGGCGATGGCGCCGAACAGCACGGCGTTGAGGGCGCTGCCGGACTGCGCCGCCAGCCGCGACATGTCGAACAGCACGGCGCGCCGGGCGAGTTCTTCCGCCGCCTGGTGCAGCCGGCCGGTGTCGTAGCGGCCGTCGGCCATGGCGCTCTTTTCGGCGATCGCGTAGATGCGGTGCGTCGAGGCGATCAGCGTCGTCCGCTCGGGACTGACATAGCCGTTCTGCATCGCCCGCCCGGCCTCGACGATTTCCGAGGCGACCATGATGTCGATGTTGCCGGGACTGGGGGTGAGCGCGAGGACCGGCTGCCGGCCGCCGAGCGCGGAGGTCGGGGTGGGGAAGATCTCGATGTAATAGGTCGTGGCGCCGGTGCGCTGGGCGACCCCCGGGATCGAGGTGCTCTGGACGGGGAACCCGGCATCGGTGGCGGCCTCGACCACCCAGCTCGACAGCACCCCGCCGCCCTCGCCGCCGAGCGCGGCGATGAGGATGGTGACCGGCCCTTCGGGCGGCGCGCTCATGCGGCGGCCTTCGCCGCCTCGAGGGCCGACAGGCGCGCGATCACGCGGCGGCGGATGCGGTCGAGCCAGAGATCGAGCCGGGTCGGGTTGTGGACGATCTCCGCCCGGAAGAACGACGGGCACAGCACGGCGGCGTGCGCCACCTCGCCGCACACCCCGCAGCCGACGCAAGCTTGGTCGACATGGGCCACCGGGTCGGTGCGCAAGGGATCGGGGTTGGGCTTGATGGTGAGCGACGGGCAACCCGACAGGCGAATGCAGGAATGGTCCCCGGTGCACAGATCGTCGTCGACCCCGAACCGGGTGCGCACCACCCGCTGGCCGGCGGCGAGTCGCTTGGCCGCGATCGGCCGGATCCGGCGCTGGCGTTCGAGCTGGCATTCGCCGTCGGCGATGACGACCTTGAGCCCCTTCTCGGCCGTCTTCATCGCCTCGCGCAGGGTCGTGGCCATGACGCCGACGCTGTAGGTGCGGACCGTACGCAGCCACGTGACGCCGATGCTACGCAGCGTCTTGGCGATATCCATCTGCACCGGCCGCTCGGGCCCGTCGATCGGCGTCGAGGGAATGTTCTGCCCCCCGGTCGCCGCGGTGTAGCCGTTCTTCATGATCACAAGCACGCCGTCTTGCTGGCGCGAGACGGCGTTGACCACGCCCGAGGTGAGCCCGTTATGCCAGAACCCGCCGTCGCCCATGACCGTGATCACCCGCTTGCCGAAGGCGGGCGCGATTCCGGATGCGGCGGCGAGCCCGAGGCCGAAGCCGAGCACGGTGTTGCCGATATGGAACGGCGCCAGGGTCGAGAAGGTGTGACAGCCGATGTCGGAGCTGACATGAACGCCGTCGAACTCGCGCTCGACGATCTTCATGGCGCTGAACACCGGCCGCTCGGGACAGCCGACGCAGAACCCCGGCGGCCGCGTCGGGACCGGCTCGCCCAAGAGCTCGGCCGCCCGGCGCTTGGGGCGCGTCAAGCGCTCGAAGCCGGCGCCCACGCGCGCCAGGTCGACGTCCCTGGGCACCGCCCCCTCGATGAACCGGGCGAGCCCGGTCAGCACCGCCTCGCCGGTGTATTCGCCGGCCATCGGCAGGACGTCCTTGCCGACCACGGTCGTGTTGAGGTCGGCCTTGCGCAAGATGGCATTGATCGTCTCCTCGATGAAGTTGGGCTGGCCCTCCTCGACGACCAGGACCGCACGCTTGCCGGCGCAAAATTCGGCGAGCTCGGCCGCGATCAACGGATAGGTCACGTTGAGGACGTAAAGCGGCACCGCGCTGTCGCCGAACGCATCGGCAAGCCCGAGCTGCTGGAGCGCCCGGACGACCGCGTTGTACAGCCCGCCCTGGAGGATGATGCCCACATCGGCGTGCCGGCCGGGGAACACCTCGTTCAGCCGGCGCTCGCGGATGAACTTGACGGCGGCCGGATAACGCACCGCGACCTTGTGCTTTTCCTGGGCATAGGTGGCGGGCGGCAGGCAGATCCGGGAATCATCGAACTCCGGCTTCTCGAGTACATGCCGGCGCGAGAATTGCGGGGGTCGGTTGTCCTTGCATTCGAAGCTGCCATGGAGGTGACAGGCGCGAACGCGGAGCTGCATCATCACCGGCGTGTTGCTCGCCTCCGACAGCTCGAACCCCGTCTCCACCATGGCGACGATGGTCGGCAGGTTGGGGCGCGGGTCCAAGAGCCAGATTTGCGATTTCATGGCGGCGGCGTGGCTGCGCTCCTGGACGATGCTGGCGCCCTCGCCGTAATCCTCGCCGATGACAATCAACGTCCCGCCCTTGACGCCCGCCGAGGCGAGATTGGAGAGCGCGTCCGAGGCGACATTGGTGCCGACCACCGATTTCCAGGTGACGGCGCCGCGCACGGGATAGTTGATCGAGGCGCCGAGCATGGCGGCGGCGCCCGCCTCGCTCGCCCCGGGCACGAAGTCCACGCCGAGATCGTCGAGGATGTCGCGGGCGTCGGCGAGCACGTCCATGAGGTGCGAGACCGGCGCCCCCTGGTAGCCGCCGACATAAGCGACGCCAGCTTGCAGCAGCGCCTTGGTGACGGCGAGGATACCCTCGCCGCGGAACGTCTGGCCGCGGCCGAGCCGCAACAGCTCGACGTCCTTCTTGAACGACCGCTCCGTGGGAACCTCCTCAAGGTTCGGTTCGGGAACGCCGGATCGTCGAACAATAGGCCCGCCGCACGGCGGGTTCAATCCCCACGGCTCGCCGCCGCTTCACAGCTTGTATCGCAGGCATGGCGACCCCACGCGCTCGAGCACATGGTCGGCGGCGATGCCGGCGAGCCCGTCCTCGCGCCCCGACTAGGTTTTATCGTCGCAGCGCGATACGCTCATCGAGCCGGCGGTCGAGCCGGATTCGCGGATTGCCGGACAGTGCGATGCTCAAAAGCCATGGCCGATACCCATACGCGCCGATCCTCGGGCGGGCCGATCGCGCCTGGCCGGGGGGCAAGCGGCTTGCCGTCTATGTCGCGCTCAACATCGAGCACTATGCGTTCGGCGAGGGACTGACCGAGGATCTCGTGCCGGCCGGTGGTGAGCCCGACGTGCTCAACTATGCCTGGCGCGACTACGGCAACCGCGTCGGCGTGTGGCGGCTCAAGGCGCTGTTCGACGAGCTGTCGATCCCGGTCACGCTGCTGGTCAATTCCGCGGCTTATGCCCACTGCCCCGAGGTGATGGCGGCATTCCGCGCCGGCGGACACGAGATTGCCGCCCACGGGCGGACCAACTCCGAGCGGCAAGACGTGCTCGACGAGGCGGGCGAGCGGGCGCTGATCGCCGAGGCGACGGCAACCATCCGGTGGCACGAGGGCCAGGCGCCCAAGGGATGGCTGGGGCCGTGGATCGCCGAAAGCACGTGGACTCCCGACCTCCTGAAGGAAGCAGGGTACGCGTATGTCCTCGACTGGTGCTGCGACGACCAGCCGATCCGGCTTTCAACCCGCGCCGGCCCGTTGCTGGCCCTGCCCTACCCGCAGGAGATCAACGACTCGACGGCGATCGTCGGCCGTCGTGCGTCGGCCGCCGAGTTCGCGGACATGATCGTCGACCAGTTCGACGAGATGCGCGACCAATCGGCGGGCCAGCCGCTGGTGTTTGGGGTAGCTCTCCACAGCTATATCGTCGGCCAGCCGTTCCGCTTGCGCCGGCTGCGCCCGGCGCTTCGGCATGTAAGGGCGCATGCGGATGCCATCTGGCTCGCCCGTGCCGGCGACATCGCGGCCTTTGCCGAGGGGCCGGCGCGATGACCAGCGCGGAGGTCCGGCGGCGACTCGAGGCCAAGCTGCCGTGCTGGCTCGCGGCCCATCGCGTCCCCGGCGCCGCGCTCGCGCTCGTGCGGCGAGGCCAGGTCGACTGGGTCGCGGGGTTCGGCACCGCGCGCGTCGAGGACGGCCGGCCCGTGGAGGCCGGCACCGTGTTCCAGGCGGCCTCGCTCGGCAAGACGCTCGTCGCCTGGGCGATCATGCGGTTGGCCGAGATGGGCGCGATCGGGCTTGATGAGCCGGTCGAGACGCGCCTCAAGCGCTGGCGCCTGCCGCCCTCGCCCTTCGACCATCGCGCCGTGACGGTGCGCCGCATCCTGAGCCACACCGCCGGCCTGTCGCTGCCCGATGTCCCCGGCTCGCTCCCAGACCAGCCCCTACCGAGTCTCGAGGCAAGCCTATCGGGAGCGAGCGAGGGGGCGGGCGAGGTGCGGGTGATCGCGCCCCCCGGCTCGCGGTTCTCCTATTCGGGCGGTGGCTATACGCTGCTCCATCTCCTCATCGAAGAGGCGTGCGGCGAGGACTTCGCCAGCCACATGCACGCTCATGTGCTGGCGCAGCTCGGCATGCAGGAAAGCGCCTTCGAGTGGGCGCCGGAGCTCGAGCCCGCCACGGCGCACGCCTATGCGGCCGATGGCACGAGGCTGCCGAATTTCCGGTTCCGCGCCGCCGCCGCCGCCGGGCTTTACGCCACCGCCGGCGACCTCGCGCGGTTCCTTGCCGCCTTCGCGGTCGGCCCGGCGGGCGAGCCGGCGGGACGCCACATCGTCTCGGCCGAGGGCCTCGCCACCCTCACGACGCCGGCCGCCACGACCGGGCGCGTCGACGGATTGTGGTCGGAATACGGGCTCGGCTGCGAAATCGAATCCTTGCCGGGCGGCGTGCGCCTGGTCGGCCATCACGGCATGAACCGGGGCTGGCGCGCGCTCATGGCCGCCTGGCCGCAGGCGCAGGCCGGCCTGGTCGTGCTCACCAACTCCGATCGCGGGATGGACGTCTGCGAGGGGGCGCTCGAGCTATGGCTCGCCGATGTGAGGGCGGGGCTAACTTCGCTCGGCGAAAAAGGCGGCGAGCGCCGGATCGACTCCCACTAATTCCTTGGGCGAAGGGTGCGCGTAGCTGCCGGCCGTCGGCTTGGGCGCGCGCAAGCGCACCAGGACTTCCGCCTGGCGAATGCCGCAGGCGATGCCATCGAGGACGGGGACGCGGATCTTGGGCTGCAGGGCCGGCGCCATGCCGGCCATGGCGGCGCCCGCCAGGACCACGGTCTCGGCGCCGTCGCGGTCGACCAGCCGATCGGCGGTGGCGGCGATCTCGGCCATCACCGAGCCGGGATCGCTGTAGACGCTGGTCGCCGAAGCCTCGATCGCAGTCAAGCCCGCCAGCCGCGCCGCGAGGCCGTGGCATTCGATGAGCTCGGCGTACATCGGCGCGCAGCGCCGGCCGAATACGACCATGCCAAACTTGCCCCCCAGCATGCAGGCGGTCAGCATGCTCGCCTCGGTCATGCCGACCACGGGGATCGGCAGGAGCTGGCGGGCGGCGTCGAGCGCGGTGTCGAACGACACGGCGATGAGCGCCGCATCGCAGTCGCGGGCGTGCTGCGCCATCCGCTCGAGCACCGCATGGGCGGCGATCGCGTTCTCGCTGCGGCTGGTGATGATGCGCGCGCCGAACCGGGCGGTGACGGCGAGGATCTCGGTCCCCGGCGAGGCGGCCTCGCGCGCCGCCTTCGCCACCGTGTCGGTTACGGTCTGGCTGGTGTTGCCGTTGACGACCAGAATCTTCATTGGTGGCTCTCCCGAATTGCCCCCACCCTTCCCTCCCCTCGCGCTCTGGCGCAGGGGCGGGTGGGTTGGGGAGGAGGTCACGGCTTCATGGGTCCCGCCCAGCGGTTGAGGCCGACCTCGCGCCCGGCCGCCTTGAAATACATCGCGCTGTAATGGGGCGCGAGGCGATCGGCGGCGGCTTGCGTGCGCGCGAGTCCGGCGTGCAAGGCCGGCAACAGCGCCCGCGCCTCCGCCTTGAGCGCCGCCTCGTCCACGCTCAGCACCCGGCCCTTGTCCACCACGACCTTGCCCGCGACCATGGTCATGACCACCGAGGAGCCGTTCTCGCAATGGACGAGCTGGCGGCGGAGATCGTTCAAGGGCGTGAACGGCAAGGCGTCGAGATCGACCAGGATGATATCGGCCTGATAGCCCGGGGCGAGCATGCCGACCTCGTGGTGGCGGCGCATGCCGCGCGCCCCGCCGCGGGTAAGGCAGCGCAGGATTTCTCCGGCCCGCGGCCAGCGCCGGTAGTCGGGCTCGGCCACCCGGTGGATGAGCGAGGCGAGCTTGGCGACGCCCCACATGTTGGTGGTGTCGTCGCTATTGCGCTCGTCGCTGCCCAGCGCGACCGGGATGCCGTGCTCCAAAAGCCGCCGCAAGGGCATGATGCCGCTGCCGAGCTTCAAGTTGCAGACCGGGTTGTGCGCGACCGTGCAGCCGGCCCGGGCTATGATCGCCATGTCCGGCTCGTCCACCCATATGGCGTGGATCACCATCACGCGGTGGTCGAGGAAGCCAAGATCGTCCACGTAGCGGACCAGCGACTTGCCGAACTTGTCCTCGCCGAGCACGCGCTGGAGTTTGGTTTCCAGGATATGCATGTCGAAGGGCAGGTCGTAGCGCCGGCTCAAGTCGGAAAGCGCGGCGAAATAGTCCGGCGCGACGCGCTGGGGCGCCGAATTGGAGACCGCGACCCGCAGCCGGTCGTCCGCCTGCCCGTGCCAGCGCTTGATGAAGCCCTCGTAAAGGGAGGCGATCTCGGCCGGCGTGAAGGCGCGCGCCCGCTCCATCTCGCGCTTGAGCTCGGCCGGCAACAGGTCGCCAAGGAAGGGGTATTTCTCATATTCGACCAGGTTGGGATGGTTGATCGACACCGTGGCCCTGATCCCGCTGTCGGCGTAGGCCTGCATGATGGCGTCGATGCCGGCCTCCGTGGGATAGGGATTGTGGTAGGCGTCGTCGTGCACGGCAGTGACCCCGCCTTTCAGCATCTCAACGGCGCCGATGAGAGTCTGGACGTAGCCGAGCCGGCCGGAGGCGACGGGGGCGTCGAGCGGCGGCACCTCGTAGAGCATGAACAGCTCGAGCGGCAGGTCGGGCACGGCCCCCGCCATCATGTTGCCTGGCGAGTGGAAATGGCCGTTGACGAGGCCCGGCATGGCCAAGAGGCCCGCCGCCTCGATCGCCTTGGCGGGCGGATGGGCGAGGCCCAGGCCGAGGTCGGGGCCGATGGCGGCGATGCGGTTGCCCTCGATCAGGATGTCGGCGCGGGGCCACTCGCGGTCGTCGTCGTCGAGGGCGAGCACGCGCGCGTTGCGGATCAGCGTCGTCATGCTGGCTCGAGGCCGGCTAACCGAATGAAACCCGCGGCAGCCACAAAGCGACGTCGGGGAAGAACGTCAGGATCGCCACCAGGACCAGCATCATGACGAGGAACGGCAGGGTTCCGACGACGACGTCGGTGATCACCCCTTCCCCGCGCACGCCCTGGACCACGTACAGGTTCATGCCCACGGGCGGGGTGATCAAGGCCATCTCCGCCATGACCACCAGGAAGATGCCGAACCAAACCGGGTCGATGCCGGCGGCGACGATCAGCGGAACGACCACCGGGATGGTGCCGACCACCATCGACAGCGTCTCGAGGAAGCAGCCGAGGATCAGGTAGAAGATGGTCAGGATCAGGATCAATTCGAGCTGCGTGGCGCCGAGCCGCGTGACGAAGGCGGCGAGCGTCTGGGGAATGCCCATGATGCCGAGGACGAAATTGAGGTAGAACGCGGCGGCGAGGATCAGCATGATCATGGCGGTGACGCCGACCGTGGCGGCGAAGCACTGATGCAGCATCGAGAAGCTGAGCCGACCCGCGCCGGCGACGAGCGAGAGGGCCACCAGCACGCCGACCGCCGCCGCTTCGGTCGCCGTCGCCCAGCCGAAATAGATGCTGCCCATGACCAGGCCGAAGATGAGCAGCGGCGGCGCCAGGTCGACGAGCCGGCGCAGCCGCTCGCGTATCGCCCGGGGCGGCTCGACCTCGCCGGCGAACAGCGGATTGAGCCAGCAGGCGATGACGATCACCAGCATGAACAGCGCGGTCAGCAGCAGGCCCGGCAACAGCCCGGCGGCATACAGGCGTCCGACCGAGGTGCTGGTCATCGCGCCGTAGATGATCATGTTGATGCTGGGCGGGATCAGGATGCCGAGCGTCGCCCCGGCCGCCACCGAGCCCAAGACCATGCGCTGATCGTAACGCCGGTTCTTGAAAGCCGGCAGCGCCACCGTGCCGATGGTCGCCGCCGTGGCGACCGAGGACCCGGAAATCGCCGCGAACATCGCACAGGTGCCGATGTTGGTGTGCAGGAGCCCACCGGGCAGCGGGTTGAGCCAGTCCGAGAGCGCCGCATACATCCGGTCGGTGAACCCGCCGCGGACCAGGATCTCGCCCAAAAGCACGAACAGCGGAACCGCAATCAGGACGAAATTGTTGGTGGCGCCCCAGAACTGGAGGCCGAATGACATCACCGCCGGCGGCCCAAGATAGATCGCCGCCCCCAGGATGGCGATGATGAACATGGCGGTGGCGACATGCAGGCCGATGAACATCAGGGCCAGCATGATGACGAATCCGGTCGCCGCGGCGCCGACGTCGATCATGGCGCGCTCCCGCCCTTGGTGGCACGCACACGCTCCGGCCCCAGCTCCGCCTCGATCTCCTCGCGGATGGTTGGCGGGCCATAGAGGGCGTTGAGCCTTCTTGAATCGCGGAACATGAGTACGACCGCATGGCCGGCCAGCAGGCAGGCGATCGCGGCGAACAGGACGAGGCCGATCTCCCAAATGCCCTGGGGTTGCCAGAGCGGCGTCTGCAGGGGCGTGCCGGAGATGCTCTTGAACTCGATGCTCTCGCCGAGCACGAACCAGCCGCGCCAGACCATGAACACGGCGTAGCCGGCCAGCGACAAGGCGGCGAGCAGGTTGAGCGCCGCCTGCATCCTCGCCGGCAGCGGCCGCATGAAAATATCGATCCGCGTATGGCCGCGCTGCAGGAGCGTGTAGGAGAACCCGACCGCGCTCATGATCGCGAGCATGTAGCCGCCGAACTCGTCGACGCCAAGCAGGGAGAAGGCGAAGACCTTGCGCCCGATGATCTCGGCGCCGGTCGCGAGCGCGAAAAGGAGCAAGCCGTAGCCGCACAGAATGGCGGCCCAGCGCACCACCGGCACGATGAGCCGCTGAAAGGGAGGAGGGTCCGTCATTCGGATTCCTCGACGCCGAGGGGCGGATCTTGAAACCCGCCCCTGCACGAAAAGAAGATTCTCGGCCGGCAGCGATCAACGGCCCCCGCCGGCGCGCTTGACGCCTCAGTCGATCCGATAGCCGGCTACCTTGCCGACGGTCGCGTTCCAGACCTCGCTGCACTTGGGATCGACGTTATTGCAGGTCTTCTTCCACACCGGCAGGACCACGGCGGACACCGCCTCCTTGACCTTCGCCTTAGCCTCGGGCGTGACCTCGACCAGCTTCATCTTGTAGCGCACGCCCTCCGTGCACGGCTCCTTGCCGACATTGCAGTTGACGGCGTCGGTGTTGGCGGAGACGGCCAGCTCCCACATCTGGTCTTCCATCTTGCGGAACAAGGCGAGAATCTTGTTCTGGCTGTCGGTGGAGAATTTCTTCCAGTATTCCAGGTTCATGAAGTGGCCCTGCACCGACCCCGATAGCGCCAGGGGCAGGAAATGGTTGGTCACTTCCGGCCATTTTCCGGTGTTGCCTGAGGTAGGCGAGGTGACGGCGCAATTGGCGACCCCGCGCTGGAGGGCGGGATAGACCTCGCTGAACTGAAGCGTGATCGGAGTCGCGCCGAGGAACTGGACGAGCGCCGCCATCGACGGCGTGAAAACACGGATCTTGAGTCCCTTGAAGTCGTCGATGCGCCTGATTTCGGCGTTGCAATAGAAGACCTGGGGGCCGAACGGCCACAGCGTCATCACCTTAGCGTTGAAGCGCTCCTGGAGCCGCCGGTCGAAGGCCTCGCGATAGACCTCCACCGCCTTGCGTAGCGACGCCATATCGGTGGACACGCCGATGAGATCGAGGCCCTCGAAGAACGGGTCGTCGCGCGAGGCCATGCCGATCTGGACCGACATCACGTCGAAGGTGCCCGAGCGCAACAGGCGCAGGGCGTCGGCGGCCTGGACCCCGACCACATCCATCGGGTTGTAGTTCATGGCCAGGCCGATGCCGGTATTCTTGGCGAGCGATTCGAAGAATGGCTTTTCGATGCCGTCGACATGCTTGTTGTTCGACGAAAAGTTTCCGGCCACGCGCATCGTGGCCGGGTCGGCCGCGGCGATGCCGGCGCCCAAGAGGAGAGCGGCGGCGAATGCCAGCGGACCCGCGGATGTGGCGAAGCGGCTCATGGGGTGCCTTCCTTGTATGGTCGGTCGGGCGCGGCCCGGATCAGCCCGCGCCAGGGACCGGGCACTTTACCAGCAAGCCGCGGTTTCGGGAATAGGCGGCGGCACGCAAGCCATGTCAGCGCCGCCCGCGCCCGCGCTCGCTCTCCGCCAGGCACTCGTCCAAGATGTCGAGCGCCCGATCCATCTCGGCCTCGGCGATGACGAGCGGCGGCGACAGGGTCAGCACGTTGCCCATCGTGGTCTTGAAGTTGAGGCCCTTGTCGAGGGCCCGGTACATGACCTCCTCGGCGAGGTCCTCGTCCGGCTGCTTGGTGTCGGGATCGACGACCACATCGACGCCGATGAGGAGGCCGAGGCCGCGCACGTCGCCCACCGAGGGATGGCGGCGCTTCATGTCCGCGAGGCGTTCGAGGGCGCGCGCACCGACCCGGCGGGCGTTGTCGACCAGGCCTTCGTCCTCGATGATCTCGATCGTCGTCAGCGCGGCGCGACAGATGACCGGGTTCTTCTCGTGGGTGTAGTGGCCGAGCGCGAGTTTGCCAGCCACGTCGAGCTCCGGCCTTGCGATGACCGCGGCGATCGGCAGCAGGCCGCCGCCCAGCGCCTTGCCGATGACCAGGATGTCCGGCGTCACGCCGAAATGCTCGGCCGCGAACATGCGCCCGGTCTTGCCGAGGCCGGTCGGGATCTCGTCGAAGATCAACAGCGCGCCATGGGCATCGCAGGCCTCGCGCACGGCGCGCCAGTAGTCCGGCGGCGGCAGGTAGGGCACGGCGCGGATCGGCTCGGCGACGACCGCCGCCACATCGCCCTCCTTCTCGATCACGTAACGCACGTATTGGGCACAGGTCATGCGGCAGAGGTCGAGTTGCGGCTTGCCCTCGCGGTCCGGGTAGCCGTAGGGGCAGCGGTAGCAGGCGAACGGCGCGACGTGCTCGGCGCCGACGAGCAGCGGCCCGATCGGGCCGGACCGGAACACGGCCTCGCCGCCCACGCTCGCCGCGCCGAAGCCCGCGCCGTGGAAGGAATCCCAGAACGAGACCGTCTTGAACCGGCCGGTGGCGACGCGCGCCAGCTTGAGGGCGATCTCGATGGCGTCCGACCCGCCGGTCGCGAACAGCACCTTGCCGAGCGGGAGCGGCGCAATCGCCGCCAGCTTGGCGGCGAGCGCGATCGCCGGCTCGGCGGTGAACCGCCGGGGCGCGAAGGGCAACTCGTCCATCTGCCGCTTGACGGCCTCGATCAGCCGCTTGTGGCCGTAGCCGATGTGGTGGACGCTGTTGCCGTGGAAATCCATGTAGCGCCGGCCGGCCGTGTCCTCGATCCAGATGCCCTCGGCCTTGGCGACCACCGACAGGCAGGGCGTGGACAGCGACTGGCGCAGGAAATAGCGGGCATCCTCGTCGAGCAGCGCGCGCGTGGCGGCATCGTGCCGGCGCGCCCAGGCCCGCCGGCGCGGCGACAGGTTGCTGTCGCCCTCCGAGCGCGGCGGTTCCTTCTCCATGCCGGCGGTCATGGCGCGGTCACTCCTCTTTGCCGACGATAGGTCGGCGGCTTGGGGAACACAATGTCGTCACGGGAAAAATGTTGTTGTTCTGCGTCCACCCGCCGCCCATAGTCGCCGCGATTCAACGCACGGTCGCCAACGCATGGTCGGAGGTCCGCCGATGGCTCTCGAACGCCCGGTCAGGGCAGGCAACGTGGCGCTGGGCTGGGGCAGCGATGCGCTGGCGCTGGCGCTGCGCAACGTCAAGCTTCCCTATATCGCGCTCAATCCCGGCGCCAGCTACCGCGGGCTCCACGACAGCATCGTCAACTTCCTCGGCAACGAGCAGCCGCAAATGCTGCTCTGCCTGCACGAGGAGCACGCGGTGGCGATCGCCCACGGCTATGCCAAGGTCAGCGGGCAGCCGATGGCCGTGGCCCTGCACAGCAATGTCGGCCTGATGCACGCCTCGATGGCCATCTTCAACGCCTGGTGCGACCGGGTGCCGATGGTTCTCGTCGGCGCGACCGGTCCCGTCGATGCCGCGCTCCGGCGCCCGTGGATCGACTGGATCCACACCGCCCGCGACCAGGGGGCCTTGATCCGCCACTTCACCAAGTGGGATGACCAGCCGGCCTCGGTCCCGGCCGCGTTCGAGTCGGTGTACCGCGCGGCCATGCTGGCCCGCACGCCGCCTTGCGGCCCCGTCTACGTGTGCTTCGATGCGGCCCTCCAAGAGGCGCCCATCGACGCCGACACGCCGGTGCCCGACGCGGCCAGGTTCCAGCCCGCCGCCCCGCCGCGCCCCGCGGCCGCGGCCCTCGAGCGCGCGGCCGCGCTGCTCACCCGCGCCAACAACCCGTTCCTGCTGGCCGGTCGCGTGTCGCGCGACCCGGCGGCGTGGAAGGCGCGGGTCGCGCTCGCCGAAATGCTTGGCGCGCGCGTGCTCACCGACTTGAAGCTCGGCGCCGCGTTCCCGACCGACCATCCGCTCCACGCCGCCCCGCCAGTGTTCTTCCTGCCGCCGGCGGCGGCCGGCCTGCTCAAGGGCGCCGATGCGATCCTGAGCCTCGAATGGCTCGATCTCGCCGGCACCCTCAAGAGCGCGTGGGGCGAGGAGCCGCCCACGGCCAAGATCGTCCACGTCTCCAACGATCTCTACCTGCACAACGGCTGGAGCATGGATCACCAGGGATTGCCGCCCGTCGATGTCGCCCTCTTGGCCGATCCCGACACCACCGTTCCGCTGCTCCTCGAGGCGCTGGCCGCGACCGGCAAACGCACGGCGCGAGCGGCACCCGGGACGGTTGCGAGGCCGGACCGGCCGCCCGCTCCGGGCGGAGACAAGATCACCTTGCCGGCGCTGGCGGCGGCGTTGCAGGCGGCGCTCGGCGGCGAGGCAGCCTGCCTCGTCCGGCTGCCGCTGGGCTGGCCCGGCGAGTGCTGGCATTTCCGCGCCCCTTTGGATTTCCTCGGCTACGACGGCGGCGCCGGCGTCGGGTCGGGGCCGGGGTTGGCGGTGGGCGCGGCGCTGGCACTCAAGGATTCGGGTCGGATGCCGGTGGCGGTGATCGGCGACGGCGACTACCTCATGGGGGCCGGGGCGTTGTGGACGGCGGCGCGTTACCGCATCCCGCTGCTGGCGATCGTCGCCAACAACCGGTCGTTCTTCAACGACGAGCTGCACCAGGAGCGCGTCGCCCGCCGGCGCGCCCGGCCGGTCGAGAACCGCTGGATCGGCCAGCGCATCGCCGATCCCGACATCGACCTCGCGGGCATAGCGCGCGCCAAGGGCCTGGCCGGCATCGGCCCCGTCGAGCGGCCGCAAGACCTGGGGCCCCGCCTTCGCGAGGCCGTCGGCGAGGTGCGGAGGGGGCGCGCCTGCGTCGTCGACGTGGTCGTGCTGCCGCAATACGAGGACACGATGGCGAAGGCGATGGTGCGCGAGGGCGCCGAGGGGTAGCGTCGGGCGCGCGGCTGTGCGAATATTCCGCCCTCGCCGCGGCCGGCCCGCCGGCCGCGACCCTTCAACGCCGAACCAGGGAGAATGGACATGACAACTACCCGACGGCGCGGCTTCGTTGCCGCCCTCGGCATGGCCGGCGTCGCGCTGGTGCTTGCCGCCGGGGCCGACGCCAAACAGACGCTGCGCATCTCGACCCCGGCCGTGCCCGACGACTGGCACACCAAGATGCTGTACGTCTTCAAGGAGCACGTCGACAAGGCCGCGCCCGAGGCGTTCGACATCCAGATCCATCATTCGGGGACCCTGTTCAAGCAGGGGACCGAGCCCGCGGCGATGGCGCGCGGCAACCTCGAAATGGCGCTGATCTCGATGCAGGACATCTCCAAGCAGGTGCCCGAATACTCGCTGTTCACCGCCGGCTACCTGATCCGCGATCCCGACCACCAGCAAAAGGTGTTCACCGGCCCGATCGGCCGGGAAATCTACGGCAAGGTGTCCGACGTCATGGACATCCAGGTCCTGCAGGTCGCCTATCTCGGGACCCGCCAGGTCAACCTCCGCGACCTGCGCGCCGTCAAGACGCCGGACGACCTCAAGGGCGTCAAGCTGCGCATGCCGGGGTCCAAGGAATGGCTGTTCCTGGGCGAGGCGCTGGGCGCCAATCCCACGCCCTTGGCCTTCAACGAGGTCTATCTCGCGCTCAAGACCGGCACCATCGACGGCCAGGACAACCCGCTGCCCACCGTCCGCTCGGCGAAGTTCTACGAGGTCACCAAACAGCTCGTGCTGACCAACCACATGGTCGACGGCGTGTTCCTCGCCATCGCCAAGAAGGCGTGGATGGCGACGCCGCCGGCGCACCAGAAACTCCTTCAGGAGGCGGCGCTCGCCGGCGCCAAGTTTAACAACGAGAACCGCATCAAGGACGAGCAGGGCCTGGTCGAGTTCTTCAGACGCGAGGGGCTCGCCGTCACCGTGCCCGACGTCGAGGCGTTCCGCGCCCGGGTGCAGAAGGCCTACCTCGAGTCCGAGTTCTCCAAGGACTGGCCGAAGGGCATGATCGAGCGCGTCAACGCTACGAAATAAGCCCGCTGCCTTGAAACACCTTCAGCGGGGCGCCGAACTGATTGGCGTAGCGATCTTCGCCACCATGTTCGGCGCCTTCCTCCTGCAGATCTTCATGCGCTACCTCGTCAACCGGCCGCTCGCCTGGACCGAGGAGGTGAGCCTGATCGCCTATCTGTGGAGCGTGTTCTGGGCCTGCGCCTTCGTGGTGCGCGACCAGGACCACGTCCGCTTCGATCTCGTCTACCAGGCGCTCGGCGAGCGGCACAAGCGGATGTTCGCGCTGGCGGGCGCGGCTCTGGTCGGCGGCCTGTTCGCCGCCGCGCTCCCGTCGACCTACGACTACATAAGCTTCATGGCGCGCGAGCGGACATGGGTGATCGGCATCCGCTTCGATCTCGTGTTCGCCTGCTTCGGCCTATTCGTCGTCGCGGTCGCCGTTCGCGCCGCCCGCGATCTCGCCCGCCTGTTGGGCCGCGACTGGCGCCAGCATCTCTGACGCTCGGATGAGCCTTCCCATTTGGCTCATGCTCGCGGTGTTCTTCGGCGGCGCGGTGCTGCGCGTCCCCATCGGCCTTGCCATGCTCGCCGGCGGCATCGCCTATCTGTTCGCCAGCGGCCAGGACGTCGGGCTGGCGGGCGAGCAGATCCTCAACGGGCTCTACAACAGCTATGTCCTGATGGCGGTGCCGCTGTTCATCTTCGCCGCCAACGTCATGAACGCCGGCACCATCAGCGATCGCCTGTTCGATTTCGCCCACGCGATCATGGGCCGCTTTCGCGGCGGCCTCGCCCATGTCGACGTGCTGGTCAGCGTCATCTTCGCCGGCATGAGCGGCAGCGCGATCGCCGATGCCGCCGGCCCGGGCCTAGTCACCATCCGCATGATGACCGCCAACCGCCGCTACAAACCCGGCTTCGCCGCCGCGATCACGGCCGCCTCGGCGACCATCGGCCCGATCATCCCGCCGTCGATTCCAATGGTCCTCTATGCGCTGGTGTCCGACACCTCGATCGGCGCCCTGTTCCTGGGCGGGGTGGGGCCGGGATTGCTGATGGCGGCCTTCCTGATGGGCGGGATCGTCGTCATCGCGCACCGGCGCGGCTTCCCGGCCGAGGCGACGGCCCCGTGGCGCGAATGGCCGCGCATCTTTTTCCGCGGCTCTCTGCCACTGACCATCCCGATCGTGCTCCTGGGCGGCATCTACTCGGGCGTCTTCACCCCCACCGAGGCGGCGGCGGTGGCAGCGTTCTACGCCCTCGTGCTTTCCACCCTGCTCTATCGCGCGGTGGCCTTCGCGGACTTCCTCGCCGTCCTCTCGGGCTCGCTGCGCTCGAGCGCCGTGGTCACGCTGATCATTGCCGGTGCTTTCGTGATGAACTACGCGGTGGCGACCGAGCAGCTCCCCGGCGCGCTCGCCGCCTGGCTGGCCGGATTCGAGATGTCGCCGCTCGCCTTCATGCTGGCGATCAACCTTGTCTTCCTCCTCCTCGGCTGCTTCCTCGACACGACGACCATGCTCTTGGTCCTGGTGCCGCTGCTGTTGCCGGCGGTCAAGGCGCTCGGCATCGACCTCGTGTATTTCGGCGTCGTCATCATCGTCAACATGATGATCGGCCTCATCACGCCCCCCTACGGCGTGCTGCTGTTCGTCATCAATGCGCTGACCGGCATTCCGCTCAAGGACATGATCGCCGAGATCTGGCCATTCGTCGTCCTGCTCGTGCTCGCGCTCGCCGTCATGGTCTATGTCCCGGGGGTGGTGCTGTGGCTGCCGGGGCAACTCGGGTATGGCCCAAAGTGACCGCCTTGTGTGTAGCCAGCAAGCCTTCGAACTTGACCGGTTCCGTGGCGGCGCTTACAATCCGACAAAACCGATCGCCGGCCGGCCAAAAATAAGGGGGGAGACGTTGATCCCAGCGCCATTCGAGTATCACCGACCCAACTCGCTCGACGAGGCCGTGGCCCTGCTTGCCAGGTACGGCGGCGACGGCAGGGCGCTCGCCGGCGGCCATAGCCTGATCCCCATGATGAAGCTGCGCTTGGCGCAGCCGGCCCACATCATCGATCTGCAAGGCGTCGACTCCTTGCGTGGCATCGGCCAGCGCGGCGACACGGTCCGGATCGGCGCCATGGTCACCCAGGCGGAGCTCCTTGCCTCGCCGCTGGTGGCCGAGAAGTTGCCGATCCTGTGCGAGGCCGCACTGCAGATCGCTGACCCGCAGGTGCGGTCCTTCGGCACGATCGGGGGCAACGTCGCCAACGGCGATCCGGGCAACGACATGCCGGCCGTGATGATGGTCTTGAACGCGGGTTACGTCGTGCGCGGCCCGCGCGGCGAGAACACCGTGCCGGCGCGCGAGTTCTACAAGGGGATCTATACCACCGCCATGCAGCCGAACGAGATCTTGAGCGAGGTGCGCGTGCCGGTGCCGCCGGCTGGGCACGGCCATGCCTACCAGAAGATGAAGCGCAAGGTCGGCGACTACGCCATCGCCGCGGCGGCCGCGATCGTGACCATGGAGCGCGGCCGGTGCACGCACGCGGCGATCGCGCTCACCAACGTCGCGCCGACGCCGATCCATGCCGCAGCGGCGGGCAAGCGGCTGATCGGCAGCTCGGCCGACGCCGGGGCCATCGGCGAGGCGGCGGAGCTGGCGGCGGCTTTGGCGGAGCCGGCCTCCGATATGTGCGGACCCGCCGAGTTTCGCCGGCACGTGGCCAAGGTGATGGCGCGCCGCGCGATCGAAGCGGCGCGCGCGCGGGTGAAGGGGGGCTGAGGCGATGGCGAAAACGCACATCAAGCTCACGGTCAACGGGCAGCCGGTCGAGGCCGTGGTCGAGCCGCGCCTGCTGCTCATCCACTTTCTGCGCGAGCAGCTCAATCTCACCGGGCCGCATATCGGCTGCGAGACCAGCCACTGCGGCGCCTGCACGGTCGACCTCAACGGCAAGTCGGCCAAGTCCTGCACCGTGTTCGCGGTGCAGGCCGACGGCGGTGCGCTGGTCACGGTCGAGGGACTGGCGAAAAACGGGACGCTGCACCCGCTGCAAGAGGGCTTCGCGCAGGAGCACGGCCTGCAATGCGGCTTCTGCACGCCGGGCATGCTGATGCGGACCTACCGGCTGCTGCAAGAGAACCCGACTCCGACCGACGAGCAGATTCGCTGGGGCATCTCGGGCAATTTGTGCCGGTGCACCGGCTATCAGAACATCGTCAAGGCGGTGAAATACGCCGCCAAGAAGCTGCAGGATCAGGGGAGCGCCAAGGTATGAACGAGGTCGCCGACAAGCTGGACCGCGAACGCAAGCTGTGCGGTGTCGGACACAGCCGCAAGCGGGTCGAGGACGCGCGCTTCATCCAGGGAAAGGGAAATTACGTCGACGACGTCAAGCTGCCGGGCACGCTGTTCGGCGACTTCGTGCGCAGCCCGATGGCCCACGCCCGCATCAAGTCGATCAAGGCGGAGAAAGCCAAGGCGCTGCCGGGCGTGCGCGCGGTGCTCACGGCCGACGACCTCAAGCCGCTCAACTTGCACTGGATGCCGACCCTGGCCGGCGACGTCCAGGCGGTGCTCGCCGACAAGAAGGTCCATTTCCAGAATCAGGAAGTGGTGTTCGTGGTCGCCGACGACCGCTACATCGCGGCGGACGCCATCGGCCTGGTCGAGGTCGAGTACGAGCAACTGCCCGCCATCGTCGACCCGCATAAGGCGATGGCCGCCGGCGCTCCGATCCTGCGCGAGGACGCGGCCGGCAAGAACGAGGTCGGCCAGGGGCCGCGCCGACATCCGAACCACATCTTCAGTTGGGAGATCGGCGACAAGGAGGCGACCGACCTTGCCTTCAAGGCGGCCGCCGTTACCGTCGAGGAGCAAATTTCCTACCCGCGCGTCCATCCCTGTCCGCTCGAGACCTGCGGCTGCGTCGCTTCCTTCGACAAGGTGCGAGGCGAACTCACCTTGTATGGCACGTTCCAGGCGCCGCACGTGGTGCGCACGGTCGTCTCGCTGATCTCCGGTTTACCCGAGGCCAAGATCCGCGTGATTTCGCCGGACATCGGCGGTGGCTTCGGCGGCAAGGTCGGCGCCTATCCCGGTTATGTCTGCGCCACGGTCGCTTCCATCGTGCTCGGCCGCCCGGTCAAGTGGGTGGAGAGCCGCCTCGACAACTTGTCCACCACCGCCTTCGCGCGCGACTACCACATGACCGGCGAGCTGGCCGCCGACAAGGACGGCCGCATCCGGGCCCTGCGGGTCAAGGCGCTGGCCGACCACGGCGCCTTCAACTCGCACGCGCAGCCGAGCAAGTGGCCGGCCGGATTCTTCAACATCGTGACCGGCAGCTACGACATCGCCGCGGCCCACGTCACGGTGGATGGGGTCTATACCAACAAGGCGCCCGGCGGCGTCGCCTACCGCTGCTCCTTCCGGGTCACCGAAGCGGCCTACCTGATCGAACGAATGATCGATGTGCTGGCGCAGAAGACCGGCATCGACAAAGCGGAAATCCGGTTCCGCAATTTCATCCGGCCCGAGCAGTTTCCCTACCAGTCCGCGTTGGGCTGGGAGTACGACAGCGGCAACTACCCGGCCGCCCTCAAGAAGGCGCTCGCGGCCGTCGACTACCCGGCGCTGCGGCGCGAGCAGGCGGACAAGCGCAAGCGCGGCGAGTTGATGGGCATCGGTATCGCCACCTTCACCGAGATCGTCGGCGCCGGTCCGATGAAGAACTGCGACATCCTCGGCGTCGGCATGTTTGAGAGTTGCGAGATCCGCGTCCATCCCACCGGGTCGGCCATTGCCCGCTTCGGCACCAAGTCGCAGGGTCAGGGGCACGAAACGACCTATGCCCAAATCCTCGCCACCGAGACGGGGATCCCGGCCGAGGCGATCATGGTGGAGGAGGGCGATACGAATACGGCGCCTTATGGCCTTGGCACCTATGGCTCGCGCACGACCCCGGTAGGGGCCGCGGCCGCCGCCAAGGCCGGGCGCAAGATCCGGGCCAAGGCGCGCGCCCTGGCCGCGCACCTGCTGGAAGTGAGCGAGAACGACCTCGAATGGGACGTCGATCGCTTCCGCGTCAAGGGCTTGCCCGAGAAGACGGCGACCATGAAGGAGATCGCCTGGGCCGCCTACCACAATCCTCCCGCCGGGATGGAGCCGGGCTTGGAGGCGGTGGAATACTACGATCCGCCCAACATGACCTATCCCTTCGGCGCCTATGTTTGCGTGGTCGATATCGACCCCTTCATCGGCGAGACGAAGATCCGCCGCTTTTTTGGCGTCGACGACTGCGGGACCCGCATCAATCCGATGATCGTCGAGGGCCAGATCCACGGTGGCCTGACCGAGGCGTTCGGCATCGCCATGGGACAGGAACTGGTGTTCGACGAAACCGGCAATATCCAGGGCGTCACCTTCCTCGACTACTTCCTGCCGACCGCGGTCGAGACCCCGGTGTGGGAGTTGGACGAGACGGTGACGCCGAGCCCCCACCACCCGATCGGGGCGAAGGGCGTGGGCGAATCGCCGAACGTCGGCGGCGTGCCGGCCTTCTCCAACGCGGTGATCGACGCCTTGGCGCATCTCGGCGTCACCCACCTGCCGATGCCGCATACCGCGTGGCGGGTGTGGCGCAAGTGCAACGCGCTCGGTATCGATCGCTGAGCCGCCCGACGATCGGATATCTTGGGATTTTCCCGCGTGCGGCCGCGGGCCGCACCGGGCATGACCATCTTGGTATAGGATGACGCAGGCGTCTGCGGAGCGCAGCCAGGACCGGCTGGCTTCGCGCGAGGATCTGCAACGGCGGTTCGCCGAGGCGGGCTACATCGCCGATCCCGAGCTGGCGATGGCGCTGCTGCTGATGCAGACGCTCGAGCGCCCGCTCCTGCTCGAGGGCGACGCCGGGGTCGGCAAGACCGAGGTGGCGAAGGCGATGGCCAGCGTACTCGCTCGCCCGCTGATCCGCCTGCAATGCTACGAAGGACTCGACGCCAACGCGGCGGTCTACGAGTGGAACTATCAACGCCAGCTTCTCGCCATCAAGATCTGGGAGAGCGAGAACGTCTCGGCCGAAGACAAGGAGCGGCACATTTTCGAAGCGGAGTTCCTGCTGCGCCGCCCGCTGTTGCAGGCGATCAGCATGGACGAGCCGCCGGTGCTGCTGATCGACGAGGTCGACCGCGCCGATGAGGAGTTCGAGGCCTATCTGCTGGAACTGCTCTCCGACTTCCAAGTCAGCATCCCCGAACTCGGGACGATCAAGGCCAAGTCCATACCCTATGTGGTGCTGACCTCGAACGCGACGCGGGAGTTGAGCGACGCGTTGCGCCGCCGGTGCCTCTATCACTTCGTGGACCATCCCTCGCAGGACAAGGAACTGCGCATCGTCACCGCGCGCATTCCCGGGATCGAACAGCATCTGGCCAGCCAGATCGTCGGCTTCATCCAGGCGGTGCGCCGGCTCGATTTGCGCAAGAAACCGGGGGTGGCGGAGACACTCGAGTGGGCGCGCGCGCTGATCGGCTTCGGCGTGCATGATCTCGGCGATATCCCCAACGCGGTGCACGACAGCCTGCTCTGTCTGCTGAAGACCAAGGAAGACCGGCAGGCGCTGTCGATCGAAGTGGTCGAGCGGCTGGTCGGCAGGGCGCGATGACCGCGATCGTCGCCCATCCCGGGGGCGGCGGCGCGCCGCGCAATTCGATCGTCGCCCGACTGGTCGGATTCGTGCGGCTGCTGCGCGACCACGCCTTTCCGGTCGGGATCACGGAGGCGGTGGATGCCGCCCGGGTGGCCCGCAGCATCGATCTCGTCGCGCCCGGCGACCTGCGCCGGAGCCTGCGCATGCTGCTGTGCTCGTGCCGCAACGATTGGCAGCGCTTCGACGAGCTGTTCGACGCCTACTGGCTCGGCGTTGGCAGGAAGCGCGCGGTCCGGGCGAGCGGCGAGGTCGGGCCAAGCGCGGTGCGCCGGCTGCTAGCCGGCGGCGCGCCGCCCGGTCCGTCCGCCACGCCGGACCGGGTCGAGGGCGACGACGCGAGCGCCGGCGGCCGCGGCGAGGGCGGGGCGCAAGCGGCCAGCGCGGCGGAGGTGTTGGCCGCGACCGACCTGCGCCACATCAACGACCCAACCGAGCTCGCGCGCATCCACGACCTCACCGAACGGCTCGCGGCGCGCATGCGTTACCGGCTGACCCGGCGCGCGCGCGCGCGCGCGCGCGGCCGCCGGCTGGACCTGCGCAACTCCATCCATCGCAGTCTGCGTTACGGCGGCGTGCCGATGCGGCTCGCCTTCCGCGTGCGCCGGCCGCAGCCGCTGCGCCTCGTGGTCATCCTCGATGCCAGCGGCTCGATGAGCCTCTACAGCGCCTTCTTCGTCCGTTTCATCCGCTGCGTCATCGACGACTTTCGCCAGGCCGATGCCTTCGTCTTTCATACGCGGCTCGTTCATATCGGGCCGGCCCTGCGCGAACGGAACGTCGAGCGGGCGCTGGACAAGCTGTCGCTGCTGTCGGCCGGCTGGTCGGGCGGCACCAAGATCGGCGAATGCCTGGCCACGTTCAACCGCAACTACGCGGCCGGCGTGCTGAACCGGCGAACGGTGGCGATGATCGTCAGCGATGGCTACGACACCGGGGCGCCAGCGCTGCTGGCCGAGCAGCTCCGCCCGATCCGACGTCGCGCGCGTCGAGTGATCTGGCTCAATCCGATGATCGGTTGGACGGGTTTCGAGCCGGTCGCGGAAGGGATGAAGGCGGCGCTGCCGCTGGTCGACTTGTTCGCTCCGGCGCACAACCTCGACAGCTTGGCCGCGCTGGAGGAATATCTGGCCCGCCTCTGAGGGTGGCGCCGCGCAAGCGTTGGAGATCGGCATGGTGACGGATACGGGCGACATCATCGATTGCATGGCGCGGATGAAGGGCGATCTGCAACCCTTTGCCGTCGCCACGGTGGTCCACACCGAGGACGCGACCAGCGCCAAGGCCGGAGCCAAGGCGGTAATCCGCGCCGACGGCTCGGTCGTCGGCTGGATCGGTGGCGGTTGCACCCTCGGCGCGGCGAAGGATGCCGCGGCCGCGGCGCTGGTCGACGGCCGTTCCCGGCTGATCCGCATTCGCCCCGGAGCGCCCGAGCCGACGGCGGACGGTCGCGAGGAGTACCGGAACGTTTGCCCCAGCGGCGGCACGGTGGAGCTGTTCATCGAGCCCGTGCTGCCGCGTCCCGCGCTGGTGATCGCCGGTGCTTCTCCGACCGCGCAGGCGCTGTGCGACCTGGCCATACGGGTCGGCTTCGCGGTTTCGGTCGCCGGCCTGGCGAGCGACGCCGGCCTGTTTCCCAACGCCGACCGCCGTATCGACGGGTTCGCGCTCGCCGAACTGCCGCGCATTGGCTCGGCGTTCGTCGTCGTTGCCGCGCAGGGCAGGCGGGACCGCGAGGCCTTGGCGGCGGCACTGGCCGCCGGCGCCCGCTATGTCGCCTTCGTGGCGAGCCGGCAGAAGGCGGCCAAGCTCAAGCAAGAGCTGGTGGCGTCGGGACTCGCAGCCGACCGCGTGGCGACTCTCCGGGCCCCGGCGGGGATCGACATCGGGGCGGCGACCCCGGAAGAAATTGCCGTTTCCATCCTTGCCGATGTCATTCGCGAGCGGCGTCAGGGGGTTGGCGCGAGGGAAGGCCAAGCCGCGGCCGCTCCGGTCGCCGCCGATATGGCCGACTCGGGCGCGGTGTCCCCCGGTGACTGCTGCAGCAATTAGGTATGTGACCGACAGACGAGCGAGTTCGGTCGCGGCGTTGCTGCTCGCCGCCGCGCCATCGCGGCGCCTTGGTGGGCGCGACCTGCGCCGTTGCTCGCGGTCATGATCGCCGTGCCCGAGACCGTCCTCTGGCTCGCGGGCCAGTTGGGCTACGGTCCGAAGTGAGCCCCGACCCCTGTCCGGTGGGCTTGCGCGGCATCGTGCCGTCCCTCAACACGCCCTTTACCGCCGACGACCGCATCGATGTCCCGAGCCTGCGCCGGCTGGTCGAGGCGACGATTTCCGCCCGCTCATCCGGCATGCTCGTGCTCGCCCTCGCCGCCGAATCCGCTCGCCTCGGCCTTAACGAGAAGCGCCTGATCGTCGACACGGTCGCCGATCAGAACGCCGGGCGCTTGCCGATCGTCGTCGCGGTCAGCGCCGCCGACCAGGCCGAGCGGAGCGCGCTGGCGCATCTCGCGGGCGCGGTGGGGGCGGCCGGTATTTGCGCCCAGGCACCCGCCGGGCTGTCCGGCGCGGCGCTCAAGCGCGAATTCGCCGAGCTGGCGGCGGCCGGGGCCGGGTTCCTGATGATCCAGGACCTCGACTGGACGGGCGGCGGCCTGCCGGTCGAGGACATCGCCCGGCTGTTCGAGGCGCTGCCGGCCTTCCAATGCCTCAAGCTCGAAACCGCGCTGGCCGGCCCCAAATACAGCCGCGTGCTGGCCGCCACCGGCGGGCGCCTGCACGTGAGCGGCGGCTGGGCCGTCAGCCAAATGATCGACGCGCTCGACCGCGGCGTCCACGCCTTCATGGGCACCGCCCTCGATCCCCTGTATGTGGCGGTCTACGAGCGGCACCGCGGCGGCCGGCGCGCGGCAGCCAAGGCCTTGTTCGAGCGCCTGCTGCCGATCCTCGCCTTCGCCAACCAGCACATCGACGTGAGCATCCGGTTCTGGAAACGGTTGCGGCACGTCGAAGGCATCTTCGCGACCGACCGCTGCCGGCCCCCGGTGCCGGAGTTCGACTCCCACCAGAGCCGCGCGGCAGCTTCGCTCATCGCCCGCGCACTGGCGTTGCAGGCCAGCCTGGCGTGCGATGAAGTCTGAGCGGTCGGACCTCCCCGCGCCCGGCCTCCGCGACCCGTGGCTCGCCTCCCTGTGCCTGGCCCGGGCCCTCTTGCATCTCCTGTTCATGACCTACGCCGCCTGCCTGCCGGTCCTGCGGTCGGAATGGGACATGTCGGCGACCGCCGCTGGGTCGATCATGACCGGCTTCCAAGCCGGCTATGGGGTGTCGCTGCTGGTGTTTTCGTGGGCCGCCGACCGCATCGGCGCCAAGCGGACGGTTCTCCTCTCCGTCGCCCTCAGCGCCGCAACCTCGCTCGCCTTCGCCCTGTTCGCGCGCTCCTACGCCACGGCGCTGGTGCTCTACACGCTGGTCGCGTTGTCGGCCGGCGGCGCCTATGCGGGCGCCATCATGCTGATCGCCGACCGTTACCCGCCGGCCGGCAGGGGCGCGGCGATGGGCTGGCTGATCGCCAGCACCTCGCTTGGCTACGCCGCCTCGGCCTTGGTCTCGGGCCTGGCGCTGCCCTGGGGCGGTTATCCCCTGGCCTTCCTCGCCAGCGCCGGGGGCGCGCTGCTCGGCGGGCTGTTGACGTGGCTCGCCTTGCGAGCGACCACCAACCTCGTCCATCGGCGCCGCGAGGGGGTCCGGTTCGCGACCGCGGTGCTCCGCAATCGGCGCGCCATGCGGCTGATCGCCGGCTACCTCGCCCACAACTGGGAGCTGCTCGGCATGTGGGCGTGGACCCCGGCGTTCATCGCCGCGAGTCTGGTCGTTTCCGGAGCGGCCGATCTGCGGGCGGTCGAGATCGGCGCCTATATCGCGGCCGCTTTCCACCTCCTCGGCCTCGCCGCCTCCTCGACCATGGGCCAGCTCTCGGACCGCCTCGGGCGGCGGGCGGTCCTGCTCGCTCTGGCGGCGCTCGCCGCGCTGTGCTCGTTCGCCTTCGGCTGGCTCGTCGCCTGGCCCATCTATATCGTCGTGGCGGTGGGGGCGATCTACGGTTTCGCCGCGCTCGGCGACTCGCCGGTACTGTCGACCGCGCTCACCGAGGCGGTCCATCCCGCTTTTCTCGGCGCCGCCTTGGGATTGCGCTCGATCCTCGGGTTCGGCGCCGGCGCACTCGCCCCGCTCGCCTTCGGGGCGGTGCTCGATCTGACCAACCCGGCGGGAGCGAGCCCGGCGGTGTGGGGATGGGCGTTCGCCGCCCTCGGCCTGGGCGGCCTCCTCGCCACCGTGTGCGCCTACGGCCTCGAACCTGGAAAATCACCTTGCCATGCCGACGACCGGCCGGCATCGTAGAGTGGGTCATGCATCCATGACAGCGCCCGAGATCATCCGCTTCGAGTCCGTCGCCACCCGGTTCGGCGCCGAAATCGTTTACGCGGGCCTCTCTTTTTCCGTCGCCAGCGGGGAGTTCCTGTGCCTGCTGGGGCCGAGCGGCTGCGGCAAGTCGACGGCGCTGCGGCTGATCGGCGATCTCTTGCAGGCCAGCGGCGGGGCGATCACGGTGGCCGGCGCCACTCCCCATCGGAGCTGGAACCGGATCGCCTATGTCTTCCAGTCGCCGCGCCTGGTCCCGTGGCGCACCGCGCTCGGCAACGTGATGCTGGCGATGGAGCTGCGCCTGCGGGGGATGTCGCGGGCGGCGATGCGGGCCCGCGCGCTGGAGCTGCTCGCCCTCGTCGGCCTCGGCCGCGACGGGGACAAATACCCGGCGATGCTGTCGGGCGGGGAGCGCCAGCGCGTGGCGATCGCCCGGGCGTTGGCGGTCGAGCCCGACATCGTGCTCATGGACGAGCCGTTCTCGGCCCTCGATCCGACGACGCGCGGCCGGCTGCGCGACGAAATCGTGTCGATCTGGCGCCAGACCGGCAAGACCATCGTCTTCGTGACCCACGACGTCGACGAGGCGCTGACGCTGGCCGATCGCGTCGTGCTGCTGTCGGACAAGCCGGCGCGGGTGATCGAGACGGTGGCGCTCCACCAACCGCGACCGCGCAACCTTGCCACCGACGCCGGCTTGCGCGATTGTCGCGAACGCCTGCTGGCCCAGTTCCGCGGCCTCGGGTCGCCCACTACCACGGAGGAAACCCAGCCATGACCAAGCCAAGCCTGCGCCTCTCGCGCTTCCTCGTACCAGCCTTCCTCGCGGGCATGATCGCCGGCCCGGCCGGCGCGCAGGAGAAGGTGACCTTCGCCTACCTCCTCGATCCGTCCTACGAGGCCGTCCTCTACGGGATGAAGAGCGGCAAGGTCAAATCGGACAAGATCGTCGTCGAGACCCGCGCGCTCGCCATCCCGGCCTTGCTCCAGGCGACCTCGGCCAAGCAGTTCGACGTCGTCATGACGGCGGTGATCGGGGTGCCGCGGGCGATCGCCCAGGGATTGCCGCTGTCGATCATGGCCACCGGCCTGCGTTACCACGCCTCCGGCGAGGGCGCCGACATCTGGGTCAAGAACGACAGCCCGATCCGCACCGTCGCCGACCTCAAGGGCAAGACGCTTGGCGTCTACGGCATCAACTCGACCGGCATCACGCTCATCCGGCTGGCCTTGTGGAAGAAGTACAACATGAACGTCGCCATCGACGGCGGCGATTTCCGCTTCGTCGAGGTCCCGGCCCCGTCCCTGCCCGCCGCCCTTGCCACCGACCGCATCGACGCCGCGACCTTGATCCACAGCCAAGCCTACCAGGCGAGCCAGAAGGGCGAGTTCCGGTCGATCGTCCGCACCGCCGCGGACATGATGGAGGTGTTCGGGCTGCGCATGGTCTCGGCGGTCATGGTCGGATATCCCGAGCGGCTGGAGGCGCGCCCGGTGGCCTTCCGCGAGTTCGCGCGCATGCTCAAGGAAACGGCCGCCTACGCGCTCGAGCACCAGGACGAGGTGTTCCCCGCCATCGCCAGGCAGGCCAATATCGAACCAGGGTTCTTCACAACCTGGTTCACTCGCTATTCCGATGCCCCCGGGGCGATCACCGCCCAGGACATCACGGCGATCAACAAGGTCTGGGAGCTGTCCAAGGAACTCGGGCTCATCCAGGACTATCCGGACGCCAACGGCGTGATCTGGCGCCACGCCATCCGCGAATAGCGCGGGGGACCGAGCCCCGGTGCGGCGCGCGGCCCAAGCGGGCGGCGCCCCGGCGCGCGCGCGCGCGGCGGCGCATTTTTTCACGCTCGCCGCCCTTGCCTTGTGGGCCATCTCTGCCGCGCGCATGCCGCCCTATCTGTTCCCGGGGCCGCTCGAGGTCGGCCGGCACGCGCTCGCGTTCTTCACCGATCCGCGCCTCTTGGCCCACATGCTGACCTCGTTATTCCACGTCGGTGTCGCGCTCATGCTCTCGTTCGCGATCGGCGGCGGGCTTGCATTCCTCGCCCACTATGTCCGGCCCAGCCGGTTGATGGTCCATGGCCGGCTCTCCCCCTTCCTCAATTCCTTTTCCGGCATCGGCTGGATACTGCTCGCCATCATCTGGTTCGGCCTCAACAGCACGACGGTGATCTTCGCCATCACCGCGATCCTGGTGCCGTTCGCGATCATCAACGTGCGCGCCGGCCTTGACAATCTCAACGCCGAGCTGATCGAGATGGGGCGGAGCTTCGACCGCGGCTGGCGCCCGTTCTTCAAGGTCGTCGTCCCCTCGCTCTACCCCTTCCTGTTCGCGACGCTGCGCATCAATTTCGGCGTGTCGTGGAAGGTCGCGCTGACCGCCGAGCTGTTCGGCGGCAATGCCGGCTTCGGCTACGTGATCAACCTCGCCCGCCAGGCCTACGACACTGCCCAGATCTTCGCCGTCATCGCGCTCATCGTGCTGTTCGTCTATGGCGCCGACCGCACCCTCTTCGCGCCCGTCCAGGCGCGGATTGCGAGGCACTATGCGACCTGACGCCTGGGGCCGGCTCGGCGAGCGCTCGCTGGCCGAAAGCCTGGTCGCGGCGGCCCTCCTCGGGTGGTGGCTCCTGGCGCGTGACCTGCCGGCCTTCGTGCTGCCCGACCCGTGGTCGGTCGCCAAGACGCTGGTGCGCCTTTTCTTCGACGGCGCGCTCGTGCCCCACACGGCCGCCACCACGATCCGCGTCATCGGCTCGGCGGTCATCGCGGTGGCGATCGGCGGCGCACTCGCCTTGCTGCCCTTCTACCTGCCGATCCTCGAGCGCGTGGTCCACGACCGCATCAAGCCGGTCTTGAACGCGATCCCCTCCGTGGGCTGGGCCATCCTGGCGGTGATCTGGTTCGATATCTCGACCTTCTCGGTGATGTTCGTCCAGGTCGTGATCCTAGTCCCGTTCTGCCTGATCAATATCGCCGAGGGCATCCGCGACATGGATCGAGAGCTCCTGGAAATGGGGCGCAGCTTCACCCGCTCGCCGGCGCAAATCTTCGCGAAACTCGTCATCCCGATGCTGATGCCCTTCGTCGCCGCCGCCGCCCGCATGGCCTACGGGATCGGGTGGAAGATCGCGCTCGTCTCCGAGCTGTTCGGCGCCGATCGGGGCCTCGGCTATCTGATGATCCAGGCACAGACGGTGTCGGATGCGCCGATGGTGCTCGCCACGTGTTTTGCGATCGTCATCCTCTTCACGGCCGGCGACAAATTGATCCTCCATCCCCTGTCGCGGGTGTTCTCGAAATGACTCGGGAAGGAGCGGTCCCCATGCATGACATCGACACGCCCTTCCGCACCGATTTCGTGCCGGGCACGCCGCGCCTTGCCGTCGATCGCTGCGGGGCGGGGGAGCTCGTCGTTTTCCTGCACGGCATCGGCGGCAACCGGACCAACTGGCACGACCAGCTCCCGGTCTTCGGGCGCCATTTTCATACCGCCGCGTGGGACGCGCGCGGCTACGGCCTGTCCGACGATTACGACGGCCCCTTGGCGTTCAGCGATATGAGCCATGACTTGAAGCGTCTCATCGAACATTACAAAGCGCCCCGGGCGCACCTCGTCGGGCTGTCGATGGGCGGGCGAATCGCGATGGATTTCCACGCCCTCTACCCGGGCTTCGTCAAGACGCTCACCCTGTGCGACACGCATTCGGGGTTCGCGCGCCTGAGCCCGGAGGAGCGGGCGAAGTTCCTGCGGCTGCGCCAGCAGCCGCTGCTCGCGGGCAAGGAGCCGAAGGACATCGCCCCCGCCATCGCGCGCACGCTCCTCGGCAAGACGGCCCAGCCTGCGATCTTCGAACGCCTGGTCTCCAGCCTGTCGGCGCTCCACAAGGAGTCGTACCTGAAAGCGATCGCCGCCAGCCAGGGCTTCGATCGCACGCCCTCGCTGTCGCGGATCCGCGTGCCCGCCCATGTCGTGGTCGGCGCCGACGATTCGCTGACCCCGCCCGAGATGGCCGAGGACATCGCGCGCCGGATCCCCGGCGCCGCCTTGACGATGATCCCCGACGCCGGCCATCTGTCGAACATCGAACGGCCGGCCGCCTTCAATGAGGCAGTACTCGGATTCCTGCTCCGCCACCGCAACGGCTAGCAAAGCCCCAGTGCCTTGGCGAGCGCCTGCAGACCGGCAAGCGTCGCCCCGCGCTCGCGCGTCCACGAGCTGCGGATCGACGTCCCGCGCTCGTCGGCGATCCAGGCGGGCAGGCGGTTGAAGACCGCGAGGTTGTCGACGCCATCCTTGGCCCGGCGGCCGGCGGCGAGCAGGGCGGCGGTGGCGTCCTTCCATTTGGCGTAGAGCGCCGCATCGTCCGTCTCGCCGGCATCTGCCGACGCTCCCCCGGCGCCCAGCAGCCGTTCCCAGACCAGCCCGGCGCTATCCCAGCGCCCGGTCGCCTTGCCGTACAGCCAGGCATAGCGGCAGCCGGCGTTGTGCTGGTCCTGGGTGATGATCCGGCGCGCGAGCAGCACGCCCAAGGGGTAGCCGGCGAGCACCGAGTCGCCGCCGGCCACCAACTGGGCGCGCTGGCGCTGCAGTTCCCGGGTCCCGCTATCGCGGGCCGGGCGGTCGTTCTTCGGTCGGCCGCGCTTGGCCATCTGCCTGCCTCTTGCCAAAGAGCCGGGTGGCGATGTTGACCGCGAATTGCCGCTCCCACTCGTCGAGCCGCGGGTCCTCGACCGCCACGTCGAGGATGCCTTGGCGGTGCCAGGCCGCCCGGCGCATGTCCTCGAGGTGGTCGGGGCCGGTCGGGGTCGTAGGTTGGTGGCGACCCAACGGGGTGTGGCGCGGTTTCATGGGGCAACTATGCACGAAACGGTCTCATTGTCAAGCCCACAATGTTCCTGGCACGACCGGCTTTGGCGACCGACAATCGGCGCCTCGAGCCAGGGGAGGAGGCTTATGGAGGGGGTTGGCCGGAGATTGCGCGAGCGGGCCCGCAAGCTGGGATTCTCCGACGCCGAGGTGGCTCGGCGGTCGGGGATCGGGGCCCGCACCTATTCCCACTACGTCAACGACAAGCGCGAGGCCGACTACGCCAAGCTGGTGCGCATTTGCCGGGTGCTGGAGACCAGCCCCAACGAGTTGTTCGGCGCCTCGTCCCCGCCGTTGCCAGCCGGCGTGGACGACGAGGAATTCGCCAGCGTGCCGGTCTACGACATCCGCGCCGCCGCCGGCCCCGGGCAGTGGATCGATCGCGAGCACATCCGCCATCGCGTGGTGTTCCGCCGCCAGTGGCTGCGCGAGGTCTTGAACGCGACCTTAGACAAGCTGGCGGTGATCGCCGCCGACGGCGAGAGCATGGCGCCGACCATCAACGACGGCGACCACATGCTGGTCGATCTCAGCCAGACGACGCCGCGGCGCGACGGCATCTACGTGATCCGGCTCGATGGCGACGTGATGGTCAAGCGGCTCACCATCGACCCCGTGCGCCGCCTGGTGCAGATCACCTCGGACAACAAGCTGCACCCCGGCCTCGAGCCCGTCCCGCTCGCCGATCTCCACATCGCCGGGCGCGTCGTCTGGATCGGCCGGCGGGTATAGGAGCCTGTCCGGAAATTTCGATGGGGTCGCAGTGCCAGGATTAGGCGCGCCGCCGCGTCCGTTGTCGACATGACCACCCGCGAGGGGGAGCCATGAAACGCAAGCCTGCTGGCGGCCGCCAGATCTGGTTCGCATTCGCCATCGTGCTTGGACTCGGCGCCACGCCCGACCCGGCCGGCGCCGGCTGCGTCAAGAAGGCCGACATCGCCTTTGCCGCGGTCCAGGAAGCCAATTTGATTTCCTTGACTTTCTCGCCCTTGGCCGTGCGGCTCGTCGAGGGGCGCTTCCGGCCCTTCTCCGGCGACCGGTTCGAGTTCTTCGTGCAGCGCACGGCGCCCACGTACTTCATCCTCCAGACCGACTCCAACGGCTGCATCCTCGAGTCGTGGAGCGGCGGGATCAAGGATCTGCTGCGGCTGCTCGAGGCGGCCCGGCCTTGAATGGGGCCCGAGCACGCGGCCGCGCAGCGCCGAACTGGGGTTGAAGAGATTATCTACGAAACGGTCTTGACAATAAGACCAAAATGTTCTATACATGGGCCCTGGGTCGAGCCCCGCTTGCCCCTCGACCTCGGAAGGACCCATGCCGGACCAAGCCGCCGAAAACACCGAGCCGTGCGCCGAGCTCGGCCGCCCCGGCGAGGCGGATCTCATGGAAAGCTCGTGCTCGATCTTCTCGGCGCGCGAGATGGCGCGCTGGCAGGCCCTGCACCGACCCCGGCCGGACGCGCTCGCCATCGCACGGGCCTGGATGGCCGACCGGCGCCGGGCGGTGCGCGCCGAAATCCGGTCGGTGCGCGCCTGGCGGGCGATGATCGCACAGGGCGGCTACGCCCATTACCCCGAGCGCGCGCGGATCGAGGCCGAGATCCTTGAGCGCGCCCGCGGCAACCTGCGCTTCGCGCTGCATGTCTACCGCCTCTACCAGCGCAAATGGCTCGCGGCCCGCAACGCGGCGGTGGCCCTCCAGCCGGCGGGCGGGTCGTGAGACCGACGGGTCCGTGACCCGCCGCCCTCCTCGGTCCACCGGCCGAGGTCGTCGCGCGGCTCCGTGAACCCGTGGTCATGGTTGCGCTCGCCGTCGAGCGCCGCGCGCGCCTCGGCCGTGGTGATCAGCCCCGCCAGTCGTTGTAGGGGCCGGCTTGAAACCGGCCCGCGCGGGCGGGTCTCAAGACCCGCCCCTACGTCAAGTGGAGGAGGTCGGAGGCGCCGGTGATGGGCGATGTCAATTGACATCGTGGGCCAGCGCGTGGTGCGCCCGTCGACCTCGTACTGGTAGGCCTCGGGAAACCCGGTTGAGCCCGACACGATCTTCATGCGGTCGGGCCTGAGCACGTGCAGCTCGCGCGGGGGAGCGCCTTCCTGCGCGCGCACCGCCTCGAGATAGCTGTTGCCGGCCAGCTGGTCGGTGGCGAACAAGGCCTCGAACAGCGCCGCCCCGCCTTCGCGCCGCGACATCAATTGACGTCGGGCCGCTTCACCCGCTCGAAGCCCCGGCGTCCCGACCCGTCCTAACCGCGTTTAGCGACGAAGCTACGATGCTGTCCCGACTCTTTCGATGAACGGACCTGACCGGGTCCGAACGGCAGTCCTTGCCGCCACATGTACAATATTTGCCACGCCGAAAAACGCATGTACGCGACTTCGGTCTTGGGATCGGAGCCGCTTTCGTCGCCGACAAAATCCTGAGTTTCGTCGGCAAGATCCTCAAGGATGGGAAGCGCAAGCTGCGGCGCA
>JBQTIU010000046.1:0-13545 GCA_052387815.1 Pseudomonadota bacterium | reverse complement strand
GGAGTTGACCGTCAGCGACAATGGCATCGCCATCGCCGCGACGGCCACCGTCGAAACGACGTTCATGCGGTAAGCTGTTTGCCGGCAAAGACACGAACGTCAAGCTGAAGATCGGCGTCGTCCCCTTGACCGGCACGGTCAACATCGACACCGAGAATGCGGCACTGATCGGCAACCTCAACGCCAACCCGCAGTATCCGAACGACTCGCCGTGGAGGGGCTGAATCGAGGAGCGGGCTTACCCGCAACGACAGCCTCGACAGCTCGACGGCGGACGGTGGCCTGTGGCTACGCTACAGGTGGCCGGAGACGTTCGCCGCGACCCGGAACGCTGCGACCCGGACGCTGAAAACGGGTAAGGGTCCGCAAGGCGCGGGTTAGGGCAATCGCTTGAACGGCTGGAATCGGTAAGGGTATTAGGATTGCTTCCTCGCCTGGACGGCGGCCATGACGCGCCACGTCAAAGGGGTGGTCGCGGTCGATGGCAAGGTCCTGCGCCGCTCGTTCGATCACGCCGGCGGGCCGGCCGCCAACCTGCGCAAACAAACCAAACCCGCCGCTCGGCCACCGCGCCCTACAGGTAGATCCACCTGGGACAACGGGATAAGCCTTCGCCGATCCTCCGGTCGAAGCGGTGGAGGGCCGGCCCATAGATGTCGACCCCGTACAACGCTTTCTCCTCCGGGCACCATACCGGTCCCTCGCCAAGCCCGGCGCGCGCATCGAGGCGGCCGGACTTGGGGGTTGGGATCGCCGGCCTCGGCGCCATCGGCGCCACGGTCGCGGCGCCGCTCGACGTAGGGCTGCCGGGCCTGCGCTTGGTCTGAGGTGGCGGGGCCGCGGGTGCCCGCGGCCCCGCGCGGCTCAAGCCGGCACGCGCGGTAGGCGCGAGCGCCCAGTGAGCACCATCGGCCCGCCCGGGATGAGCGTGACGATGAACCGGAAGTCGTAAGTGGTGGTAACGGTCACGAACTGGATCGCCCCGTTCATCTCCGTGGTCGCGGTAATGGTAACGGTGGCGGGGTCGAACCCGAAGATGCGCGAACGCGCGAAGTCGGTTACCTGCTGCATCGTCGCGGTGGTACGGACGGCCGCGAAACGCCCGCCCTCCTCGGCCACGAACTGCATGGTGTTCTGCAACCAGAACAGCCGCCCAAACTCGATGAGGCCGACGATGAGGAGGATGAGGAGCGGGCTTACGAGCGCGAACTCGGCAGCCGCCGCACCGGCATCGAAGCCACCCGACCGCCACCTGCGCGCTGCCCCGGTCATTGGACGCGCACCGTCACTTCGCTCCTCAGCGACATCGGATTGTCGACGCCGGGATAGGTGAAAATGGTGCTGTACGATTGCTGCACGGACACCCGCATATAAATGGCCTTTGGATTGGCCGTGCAGGTCCCCGTGCAGTCGATCGACGACAGGTCGGAGCACACGCAGAACTGCGTCGTGGCGACGCCCACCGAGGCGTTGACCAGCCGCGCCGCCTGGCGGACGGTGTCGGTGATCCCGGCCGTGTCCGTCCGGTTGGCTATCGCATGTTGGGCGCCGGCGCGCGCCGCGCTCGCCACCTGCATGCTGTAATAGGCGGCGAGCCCGAAATCGAGCAGGCCGGCCAGCAGCAGAACGATCAAGGGCGAAAGGATGGCGACCTCGATCGCCGCCACGCCCGCGCGGCTGCGCTCGGACGCGGGGCGGGGGCCGGACGGTCGGCGAACCAGGAGCGTCCGCACCCAGCGCGGCCCGACACCTGCGCCCTCACCAGGGCCGGACCGCGGACGAACGGCGTGGGTCCGCATCGCGAGCCTCCCTATTCGATCAGCCTGATTTTGGGCGGCAAGTTGATATCCCGCGGGCTGCCGGCCGGGCAACGGGTGGTCACCGTGGCGTTGCTATCGAAGCGGATGGTGCGCGCGATGATTTGCGAGCAGCCTCCGTCTACGACGGTTAGGTTGCTATTGCTGTCGAACCGAACTTCCCGACTCGGGAAATAAAAGGCGCCGTTGACATTGAGTCTCACGTTGCTTTTGAACTCGTTTGCGGAGCCGCTGCTGTCCACGTTGCGATCCTGATAGAACAGGACGCCGCGATAGCCGCCCGCCGTCGGCGCGGTCAAGTTGGCGGTGACGTTGCTATCCATCCGTACCAGGCCGCTGTGCCCGGTCAAGATGAACGTGACGCCGGTGCCGTTTACGGTCACGTTGCTATTGATGTCGAACACGCCGCCGTCAATGATATAAACGCCGGGCTGGAAGTTGACGGTGGAGTTGCTATCGATTCGGAGTCCCCCGCAGTAGCGGCCAGGCGAAAGCGTGGCGTTGTTTCGCACCCTCAATCCGTTACTCGTGCATGACCCCAACGGCTGGGGCACGCCTAGATCGGCGTAAGGATCGAGGATCGGGCTTTGGCCCGTCTGCGCCGGGCTCCCCAGATTTTGCGTCGAATTGCCCCTGGCCTGAAAGCCGCCGACCGTGTTCAACGATGCTGCGGTAAGGCTGCTATTCGAGTCGAAACGAATCGCATCCGCCGCCGTGGAGTTCGCCGCCATCCCACAGCCGCCGAGATCGACCGTCGCGTTGCTGTCGAGCCTGATTCCCTGTTCGGAACCGGGCGCGAGCGCCAGCGCGCACGCCTGCCCCGGGGGGGTAGCCACGGCGACGCTTCGCGCCTGCACCGTAAACCCCTCCGTCAAGAAGACACGCGAAAACAGGAGCGTGAGAGGCCGCGAAACAATGGCCTCAACGGCGTTGGCATTGCCGGTATTGGGCCCGGTCGCCGGCGGCACATTCACGGCGACGACGTCCGTGGCGCCGTTGAAGCCATTATTGCGCGTCGCGTCGCGCCGCGCCGTCTCGGTGATGACGGCGATCGCCGCGCCGGTCGACTTCGCGTAGGCACCCCCGATGGCAGCGGCGTCGCTCAAGGTCTGCAAGCCGCGCACGGTAGCATACCACGTCCCGACCTCGGTACCCAAGCCGACCAGGCCGAAAACGATTGGCATCCCAAGCGCAAATAGCACCAGCGCCGAGCCCCGGCGGTCCTCGCGAAGCATCTTCAAGCCAACGCGGAGTCCCTGCACGGCCCGCTCCCGGCTACAAGGCCCCGACCCATCCATCGAAACAATGTAGCTCGATCGCCCGCGCGGTTCAAGTGACGGCCGACACAGGGTTAGGGCAATCGCTGGAACGGCTGGAATCGGTAGGGGTATTAGGAATCCCCCTTTTGTGGGGGTTCCGATGGCCGAGGACGAGGCGGCTGAGATTGGCTTTTTGGCGCACTTTTCGCGGCTGGACGACCCGCGCCAGGCGGGCCAGACGGTCTATCCCTTGGACGTGGTCTTGCAGGTCGAGCCGGTGGGCGGTGATCTGCGGGGCGGATTTCTGGGTCGAGGTGTCGGTGTTCGGCAAGCGGAAGCTGGATTTTCTGCGGCGATTCCTGCCTTTCGAGCCTGGCGTACCGTCGCACGACACGTTCGGCGACCTGTTCTCGGCTCTCGACTCCGAGGCGTTCAAGGATTGCTTCCTCGCCTGGACGGCGGCCATGTCGCGCCACGTCAAAGGGGGTGGTCGCGGTCGATGGCAAGGCCCTTGCGCCGCACAACGCCACCATCATCCAACCCCTGGCCCTCAACCTGCTCGAACAAACCAAAACCCGCCACGCCATGCGCGTCAAACGAAAGGCGGCAGGAGGGGACAACGCCATCCTCCCATCCGTCCTCGCTGCCGCCTGAAATGTTCAAGCGATTCACCTGCGGCGCGGGGCCCAACCGCGGCTGCGGTGCGGAGATGCTCCCGCTCGGCGACACGAAACCGTTGATCCACGTGGCGATCGGCGGGATAGCGGTCTGCCAAGCCGCCGGCGGGCATGTCGGATAAAGGGCACGCTACCCTTTATCCGCGGTAAAGGGGACAAGGGAGGATAAAGGATAGCATCCCCTTATCCCTGCTATTTGGCGGGGGCGGTCGCGGTCGCTCCCGGCAACGCGCTGATCGCCGGCGGGAGTGGCGCAGCCGGCGCGCCCGGTGCCGCACCGCCGCTGGCCGGGGCGCCGGCGGCCGGCGCCGCCCCGCCGGCCGCGGCGGCGGCGGCGCCGACCGCCACGCATCGCGGCGCGCAACTCAGATTGCTTTCGGCGACGCCGCGCACCACGGTGACGGCGCGCGCCTCTTCGGGCACCACGACGACATCGCGGACCGCGAGTTGGCGGCCCTTTGCGTCGAAGACCAACAGGCGGGTTTCGCCGGGCGCCTTGCCGACCACGATGACCAAGCGGTTTTGCTCGACCGCCACGTCGGCGATGGCCGGGTTGGCGATCAGGACCACCGCGGCGTCCTCGTTCAAGCGGATGAGCTCCGCCTTGTCGACGGGGACGGCCAGGAGCTGGGCCGGCGCCGGCCCCGCGGCCATGAGCCAGCCCAGCGCCGGGGCCAGCGCCGCCGCCAAGCCGAACCGGGCCTTGGAAACTTGGTCAGCCATGATGGCCCCCTTCCCACGAACATTGCTTCCAGACCGATCGCAGCCTATCACAATCGTGACGGGAAATATACGCCCGGCGGTGGACGCAAGCCGCACGCCCTCGGAATACCCGCCTTCCGGCCGTCGTGAAAGTGACCACAATCCCATGTCCAGGCCGCCCCGACATTGCCGGGCGGCAGACCGCCGGGGTATAAGTTTCCGCGGCAGACCCGAGTCGCACGCGGGCGGCCGTAGGGGCGAGGCAACGCCTCGCCGGTTTCAAAGCGGACCGGGCGGGTCGAAAGACCCGCCCCTACGGAAAGCCCACCGATATTGCCATCGGAGGAGTCCGGAGGGGTCGGATGCGAGCCTGGCCGCGAGCTGGTGGGATGGCGATGATCGCCCTCGTGAGCCTGGGCGGGTGCCAGTATTTCGACTCCGGCAATGCCCAGATCGTCAAGTCGTTGCGCGAGGCGGCGCAACTGTCCCAGCAATCGAACGATTTCTCGGCCGCGGTAGGGTATTACCGCAATCTCTACGAACGCGATCCCAAGGACTTCGAGGCCGCCCTCGGTCTGGTGCGCGGCCTGCGCTTCGCTGGCCAGCCCGACCAGGCGATCGCGATTGCCAACGAGGCGCTCCACAAACGCCCGCGCGAGCCCGCCCCGCTGTTGGCCGAGCGCGGCAAGGCCGAGGTGGCGGCCGGCCTCATCGACGCGGCGGCGGATTCGCTGCAGCGCGCGCTGGCGCTCGACCCCGGCAACTGGCAGGCGCACTCCGCGCTCGGCGTCGTCGAGGACCGCAGGGGCCGGCACGAGGCGGCGCAGCGCGCCTATCGCGCGGCCCTCGCGCTCGCCCCCAACAGCGTTGCGGCGGTCAATAATCTCGCCCTCTCGCTGGCGCTTGGCGGCGACATCGAGAGCGCGATATCCGAGCTCGAGAGGCTCAACGCCGCCGCCCGCTCGACCCCCCAGATGCGGCAGAACCTGGCGCTGCTGTACGCGCTCAATGGCAACTTGAAGCAGGCCGAGACGCTGGCGCGAGGCGACCTGCCGCCCGACGTCGCCGACCACAATATTGCCTTTTACCGGCTCTTGGCGGGCCAGCGCGGCCCGTAGGCGCGAGCCGTTGCCGCGCGGGTCTCGGACCGGCCCGCGCGTCAGCCGCCGCTGAATTGCTTGATCGCCTGGATGACCATCGGACCGATCAGGACCATGAACAAGACGGGGAGGAAGCACAGCACCATCGGTACGGTGAGCTTGGCCGGCAGGCCGGCCGCCTTTTCCTCGGCTGCCGACATGCGCATGTCGCGGTTTTCGTCGGCGACCACGCGCAGGCTCACCCCCACCGGCGTGCCGTACTTGGCCGACTGGACGAGCGCCATGACGAACGACTTCATGGTCGGCATGCCGGTGCGCTCGGACAGGTTTTCGAGCGCCGTCTGCCGGTCGCTCAAGTAGGCGAGCTCCGCCGTCGTGATGCCGAATTCCTCGGCCAGCGTCGGCGCGCCCTCGGCCATTTCCTCGGACACCCGGCCGAAGGCGGCCTCCATCGACAGGCCGGACTCGACGCAGATCACCATCAGATCGAGGGCGTCGGGGAAGGCGCGTTGAATGTCCTTCTGGCGCTTGGCGATCTTGTTCGACACCATGATGTTGGGCAGCAAATAGCCGAACCCGCCCGCGCCGGCGACGATCAAGAGCTTCATGGCCGCCGACATCTCGATGTTCTTGGACACGAACAGGATGAAGGCGGTGAAGCCGGCGAACCCTATCGGCAGGGCGAAGCGCATGAAGGTGAAGGTGATGAGCGGCCCTTGGCCGCGCAGGCCGGCGCGAATGAGCTTTTTTCTGAGCTCCGGCTGCTCGGCGAGTTTCTTGAGATTGAGCCGCTCGAGCACCATCTTCATGAAGCCGACGCGGCCGGTCTGCGGCTGCCGCCACGATGGGCGCTTGACCATGCGCTCGCGGGCCTGATTGCCCAACTCCCGGCGGCGGTCGGTGATGACCTTGAGGCGCGCGTCGAGCGCGTCGCGTTGCAGGAACGGCAGCGCGATACCCATGACGGTGACGAATGCGAGCACGCTCATCGCCAAGGGGATCATGATTTCGGGGTTCATGGCCTTCAGATCTCGAAGTTGATCATCATTTTCATCCACAAGATGCCGACCGACATCCACCCCAGGCCCCCGTACAGGATGTAGAGGCCCGTCTGATCCGTCCACAGGAGCGAGATGTAGTCCGGGTTCATCGCGTAGATGACGAGCGACAGGATGAAGGGCATGCTGCCGATGATGGTCGCCGTCATCCGCGCCTCCGACGACATGGCCTTGACCTTGTCGGCCATCTTCTTGCGGGCGCGCAGGATCCCGGACAGGTTGGAGAGCGTCTCGGCGAGGTTGCCGCCGGTCTGCTGTTGCAGGATGAGCACGATGCCGAAGAACTTGAGGTCCGCGGTCGGCATGCGCTTGGTACTTTTCTCGAGCGCCTCCTTGAGCGTCATGCCGAGGCGCTGGCCTTCGATCAGGAGCTTGAACTCCTCGCACACAGGGGGCGGGGAATCGCGGGCGATGATGTTGAGGCACTCGGCCACCGGCAGGCCGGTGCGGATGCCGCGCACGATGACGTCGATCGCGTCGGCGAACAGGGAGGTGAACTTGTGCTGGCGCTTCTTGGCCCTGCGCTTGATCATCATGCGCGGGAACCACAACCCCATGACGATTGCCGTCGGGACCGCGCCGAAAAGCGGATAGCCCATGATCAGATAGCCCGCGGTCCCGGCCGCCGCGCAGATCGCGCTGAAGATGAGGAAGCCGCGGCGCGTCATCGTCAAGCCGGCCTGCTCGATCAACAGGCGCAGATCGGCCCGCCGCTGCGCCTTCTTGCCGCCCGACGTCAGGTCCGCGGCCTTGCTTGATATGAGCTTGGTTTTGCGCGCCGCCAGCTCCTTGCCGGCCGCGCTCTGGCCGCCGCGCGCTCCGGCGCCGGTGATGGTCGCGATGCGCTTGCGCAACCGCGCCTGCGGCCCGAAGCGCACCGCGACCACGGTGCCGATCGCCAGGGTGGCGAACAGGAGGAGGCCGAGAACGGCGGCGAGGACCGTGGGATCAACCGCCGGCATTGAGCGCCTCCAACGCCGCGATCAGCTCGCGCTCCTTGCCGAAATAGCGCACCCGCTCGTAGAACTTGGGCCGCAAGCCCGTCCCCTTGTGCTTGCCGATCAGCTTGCCGTTGGCGTCCTCGCCCACGATGTCGTAGATCATCAGGTCCTGGAGCGTCACCACCTCGCCCTCCATGCCGACGATCTCGGTCACGTGCGTGATCTTGCGCGAGCCGTCGCGCAGGCGCTGGGCCTGGACGATGACATGCACGGCGCCGGCGATCTGCTCGCGCACCGTTTTGGAGGGCAGCGTGTAGCCGCCCATGGCGATCATGTTCTCGATGCGCGAGACCGCCTCGCGCGGGTTGTTGGCGTGAATGGTGCCCATCGATCCGTCGTGGCCGGTGTTCATGGCCTGCAAGAGGTCGAAGGCCTCGGGGCCGCGGACCTCGCCGACGATGATCCGCTCGGGCCGCATGCGCAGGCAGTTCTTGACCAGGTCGCGCATGGTGACCGCGCCCGCCCCTTCGAGGTTGGGCGGCCGGGTCTCGAGGCGCACGACGTGCGGCTGCTGGAGCTGCAACTCGGCGGAGTCCTCGCAGGTGATGACGCGCTCGCCCCGGTCGATGTAGGCCGTGAGACAGTTCAAGAGCGTGGTCTTGCCGCTGCCGGTGCCGCCGGAGACGACGACGTTCAACCGGCAGTGGCCGATCAGCTTGATGAGATCGGCGCCCGCCGGCGAGACGGATTTGAATGCCTGCAGCTTGTCGAGGGTCAGCTTCTCCTTCTTGAACTTGCGGATGGTGAGCGCCGCGCCGTCGATGGCGAGCGGCGGCCCGATGACGTTGACCCGCGAGCCGTCCAACAGACGCGCGTCGCAGATCGGCGAGGCCTCGTCCACCCGCCGGCCCACCGCGCTGACCATGCGTTGGCAGATGTTCATGAGCTGCGCGTTGTCGCGGAACTTGACGTCGGTCAAGATGATCTTGCCGCCGACCTCGATGTACACCGTGTTGGGGCCGTTGACCATGAGGTCGGCGATGTCGTCGCGGGCGAGCAGCGGCTCGAGCGGTCCGTACCCCAGGATGTCGTTGCAGATGTCGCCGACCAGGCGTTTCTGCTCGTTGGCGTTGAGCACGTAGTTCTTGAGGGTGATGATCTCGCCGATGACGTCGGAGAGCTCCTCGCGCAGCGCATCGGGCTTGAGCTTGCCCAGCTCCTTCAAGTCGACGGTTTCGAGGAGGACGTTGAACACGTTGACCTTGATGTCGTTGAAGCGCTCCTCGGCCTCGCTGGGGGCCGCGCGGACCGCGGGCGCAGCCGGGACTTCGAGCTTCGCCGCCGCGGGCGCCGGGGCGGGGGCCGCTGCCGGCGCGGCGGCCAGGGCCGGGCCGGGCGCCGGGGCGGGGGGCGCGGCCGGTTTCGGGAGCGGGGAGGTTGCGGCGCGTTTGCCGAACATGGGTCAGGCCTTCTTCCTGCCGAGCAGACCGGCGAGGCCCCCCTTTGCCGCCTCGCGCTTGGCGGCCGCCGGCTTGCGGGCGCTGAGCGCGGTTGCCAGCGCATCGAAGATCGCCACGGTTTTGTGGTTCTTGGCCGCTTCGCCGAGCACCTGGCCGTTGTTGGCTGCCGCCCCGAACGCCGCCCCGTCGTTGGGGATGATGGCGGCCGGCGGGCGGCCCATGGCGGTCTCGAATTCCTTGGCCGGCATCTCGGTCTTGGCGTGGGCGCCGACGCGGTTCAAGACCAGGCGGATCGGCGCATCGTGGGTGCGCTTGGGCGTCAGCGCATCGTTGAAGTTCTTGGCATCGCGCAGGCAGGCGAGCGTGGGCAGCGCCGTGACCACGATCTCGTCGGCCTGCTCGAGCGCCTTCTGGGTCCAGGCCGACCAATAGCGCGGCAGGTCGAGCGCGACGAAGGGCGCGTTGCGCCGCACCACGGCCAGCACCGACTCGAGCGCCGCCGGGTCCACGTCGCTCGAGTTGGCGAGCGTGGCGGGGGCGGTGAACAGCAGCAGGTTGTCGCCGTGCTTGGCCATGAAACGCTCGAGGATGGTGTCGTCGAGGCGTTGGGACTGGCTCAACGCCAGGGCGACATTCTGCTGCGATTCAACGTTGAAGTCCAGGGCCACGGTGCCGAACGGAAGATCGAGGTCGAGGAGGGCGGTGTCCTCCTTGAACAGGCGGGCCAGGCTCCACGCCACGTTATGGGCGACCGTGCTGCTGCCCGCCCCGCCGGCGGCGCCGAAGAAGACGATGAGCCGGCCCTGCTTCTGGGCGCCGGCATCGGCGATCAGGGCCGCCAGCGTCTCGAGGAAGGCGTCCGGCGCGACCGGCATGGGAATATATTCGCTGACCCCGCGCCGGACCAGCGCGCGGTAAAGCTGGACGTCGTTGTGCTTGCCGATGATGACGACCCGGGTGCCTTCCACGCACACCTGGGCGAGCTCGTCGAGGGCCGCGAACAAGGGCTCGGCATCCTCGTGCGTCTCGACCAGCACCAAGGCCGCGCCCGGGTTTTCGGTGTAATGCTTGACGGCGGCCGCGGCCCCGCCCATGACCACCGAGGTCTGCAGCTTGATGAGGCGGCGGTCGCCGAGCACCCCCTCCAAGGCGCTCTTCACCTCCTCGCTCAGCAGGAAGGCATGAAGCGGCTGCTTGAAAATCGGAGGCCTCCTTGCTCGACGCTAATCCAGGGCTCAACGAGCGCAATTCTAATCTCGCGACCCCCGGGAAGGCAATTGTAGGGGCCGGTTTCAAACCGTCCCGCGGGTGGGTCTCGAGACCCGCCCCTGCGCAAGGCCACCAATATTGCCGCGCCTCCGCGGACCCGCGCCTGCGCCGGCCCGGCCCGCTATTGCCCTCCCCCGACCTTGGCGATCACCTCGGTCTGGCCCCGTTCGGGCTTGGAGGCCATCTCGTCGCCGGCGCGATACTTGCCAAGGACAACGGTGCTGCGCAGGACATCGTGCGTGCCGGCCTGGCGCTGGCGGATAAGATCGGCGGGATCGGCGACCATGAGGCCGATATTTCGCTGGGTGGCGCAGCCGAAATTGGCATGCACCATGTTGTAAGGGTCCCTATGGGTGGGGGCGCTCCAATCGCCGCAGGTCGGCAGCTGGGCGGTGTAGCGATCGAAGCGCAGCACCACCACGTTGCGGCCGGCCGGGTCGGCATCGCTCAAGCGCAGCTCGATCGCGCTCAAGGGCACGCCGAGGGCTGTCGCCTGGTCCTCGATGAGCCGGGCGCGATTGAATGCCTCGGTGTCGGTGCCCCCGCTGCGGGGCAGGGCCACCACCAGCTTGCCGCTGCTGCGGTCGAGGTAGGCGGCGACGAGCGCCGCGAAGCGGTCGGCGCCCTGCCCTTCCAGCGGGTTGCGGCCGGCGGAGAAATCGAGCGGTAGCGCCACGGTGTGTTTTTCGACATGGATCGGGTAGGCCGTCCGGTAATCCTGCGGGGGCGTGGCGCAGGCGGCCAGCAGCGCCCCCGACAAGGCGGCCGGGAGGAAAGCGGCGAGTCGATCGTGTTTCATGGCGGTCACTCCAGGATGAAACCGATGGGTCCGCGCACCGGGAGGGTTCCGGGGCTCGGCCCGGGGCGCTTGTAGACGGCGTGCAGCCGCCCGAGCACAAACATATCGAAATCGTGGGCGGCGCCAAAGCCGTCGGTAGGGAAGGCGATCTCGTTGGGGTCGGCGGAACGGACCAGCAGCGGGGTGACGGCGATGACCAGCTCGGTCTCGTCGCGCTGGAACTCGGCGCTGCGGAACAGCGCGCCGAGGATGGGGATGTCCTTGAGGACGGGGAAGCCTTGCATGGTGTTGCGGATGTCGTTCTGCAGCAGCCCGGCGATGACCAGGCTGCCGCCGCTCGGCATCTCGACCGTAGTTTCGGCCCGCCGGACGGTGAGCGCGGGGATCGTGAATCCGCCCAGCACGACCTGCCCCCGTTCGGTGAGCTGGCTCACTTCGGTGGCGATTTTCAGGCTCAAGAAGCCGGCGGAAAGGACCACGGGCGTGAAGTTGAGCCGGATCCCGAACTGCTTGAACTGGATGGTGACCGTTTGCTGCTGGGGGACCGGCACCGGGAACTCGCCGCCGACCAGGAAGTTCGCGGTCTCGCCCGACACCGCGGTCAAAGTCGGCTCGGCCAAGATCTTTACAAGGCCGGTGCGCTCGAGCGCCTGGATGGTGGACGTCAGACGTTCGAGAGCGTTGAAGCGGATGGTGGCGGCAATGGTGCCGAACTGATCGGCACGGGCAATGCCGGAGGTGATGTCGAACTGCTGCAAGCGCGGCGATCCGAACTGAAAGACCGCGTTCGTCGACAGCCCCAGCTCTTTGACCACCTGGCGGGACATTTCCGCCACCCGCACGCGCAGCAAGACCTGCTGGTCGCCGCGCACCTGCAGGAGGTTGATCACGGTTTCGTCGCTTTGGACGAACTGGCGCGCCACTTGGCGGGCGCTGTCGGCGGCCGTGGCCGAGCCGACCGATCCGGTGAGCACGACGCTCTGGTTGGCCGCCGTGGCCTCGATCTTCTCGTTCGGGATCAACTGCTTTAGGGCGGCCTTGAGCGCGGTCAAGTCCATTTCGACCCGCACGACGATGTGCCTCACTTGCTGGCCGCGGGCGTTGAAGAAATAGACGTTGGTGTCGCCGATCTTGCGGCCGACCAGGAAGGCCATCGCCGGGCTGCGCATGACCACGTCGGCAATCTCGGGGTTGGCGACCATGACGTCGCGCACCTCGTCGGGTAGGCGAAGCACCTGGGATTTGGCGACCGGCAGGGCGATGAGCTCGCTCGGCAACTCCGGGGAGCCAGCCGGGGCTTGCGCCGCGGCCAGCCCGGGGCCGAGCGCCAGGCAGGCGGCGATCGCGAGCGCCGTGGCCCAACGGCCAAAGGGGGTGGGCGGTCGTGCCATGTGGAGGCTTACGGCGAGGTTTTTCCGCCCCCGGCCGTGGTGCCGCGATAAATCTTGACGCCGTTTGCGCCGGCGTTCTTGGTGGCCTCCGCGGCGGTTTTCTTTTTGGCGTTCTCCTGGATGGCGGCCTCGAGTTCGGCGAGGAAGGGGCTGACCTCGATGTCGCGGATGAAGGGGCGGCGCTTCGGCTCCTCGCCCTCGCGCGCCAAGCTGCGCAGCACCAGGCCGAGCTTGCCCAGTTGCGCCGCGAGCGACAGAATCTCTCCTTGCTCCGGGGTCACTTCGAGCGTCGCGGTGCTGCCGACCTTGGGCTTCTCCTCGACCTCCTTGCCGTCCTTGGACTCCTTGATGTCCTTGACGCTCTGGTCGATGGCCAGCACGCGCAGGTCGCTCAACACCGTGCTCACGGCCTGGCGAGTAGCGGTACGCCCATCGCCATAGTCGACCTCGCCCCTTTCGGTCAGCACGACGTCGACCCAGTCGCCGGGGATGATGAACCCGCCGGCGCCGGTCACCGCGTCGATCCTGACGGCAGCGGCCCGCGTGCCGGGCGCAAGCACCGCGGCAAGGAAGCCCGACTCGCCCTTCGGGACCACCTGCGAGGCCAGGACCGGTTCGGCGGCGCCGATGCCGCGCTTGACCGCGGCGCCGATGACATCTCCGAACGGCTTGCTGGATTTTCCCTCGACGATGTATTCGGGGCGCGCGGCTTCCTCCGGCCAAGCCTGCCAGGCGACGTCGGCATCCTTGAGAATGGTCCCGGCCGGCAGCACGCGCCCGGCGACCAGGATCTTGACCATTGGGGCCGGCTTGATCACTTCCACCACTCGCTCGGCCTCGACGGCGGGCGGAGGCGCGAATTGCGGGGCGATGATGAAGTACACCCCTCCCGAAAGCAGGATCGCCACTGCAACGACGACGATCGGCAACAGGCGCATGTTGGCCACCCCGTCATGACTTGGTTCAGACCGTGCCTAGGATGCCCCCTCGGCCTCGCTCCGGCCCCAGGAGGGTTCCCGGCCTGTTGCGAATCTTACAACGAAAATCTCGTTTGTCCAATGGGTTGTCGAGG
>JBQTIU010000045.1:0-11048 GCA_052387815.1 Pseudomonadota bacterium | reverse complement strand
CGAACCTCATGACCCAGATCTCCCATAACACCGTTGTCCGTCGCATTCGCACCTCCATGAACAGAGTGCGAACATGCCGGACAACTCATGTGCTACGTAGGCCGGACATATGATGTGCTACGGACAGGACTGGCAAGCGGGGGCTTCCCCAAGCCCGGCCCCGGCGTCCATACTGGCCCTTATTCTCTAGGAACGCCCATGCCCGATCGCCTGGTCGCAGTGCTGGCCCTCGTTGTGGCGCTTGCCGTCCCGGCGGGCGCGCAAGATCCGCCGCGGATCGGGGTCGCCGACCGCGCGGCGATCCGCGGCATCATCGAGAGCCAGATCGCCGCTTTCCGCCGCGACGACGGGCCGGCGGCCTTCGCGCATGCCTCGCCGACCATCCAGGGCATTTTCCGCACCCCCGAGATCTTCATGGACATGGTCCGGGGCGGCTATCAACCCGTCTACCGGCCGCGCGCGGTCGATTTCGCCGAGCTCGAGCCGGTCGGCGAGGCCCTCATCCAATTCGTCGATCTCATCGGCCCGGACGGCGAGCCGGCGCTGGCCGCCTATGAGATGCAGCGCCAGGAAGACGGGAGCTGGCGGATCAACGGCTGCGTGCTCCTGCCCGGACGACGCCGGCAGGTTTGACATCATCGCCATGGGCCGCCCCGAGCAGGCTGCGATTGCGCGCTCGCCCGCCGTCGGCTTAAATCCGAACCGGGGCCGATCCCCTCATGGAGTGGCGTCGATGGCGGAGGAATACAAGAAGACCTTTCCGGTCTCGTGGCAGGAGCTGCACCGCGACGCCAAGGCGCTGGCCTGGAAACTGGTCGCCGGCGCCCCCTGGTTCGGCATCGTCGCGGTGACCCGCGGCGGCCTGGTGCCGGCGGCGATCGTCGCGCGCGAGCTCGACCTGCGCGTCGTCGATACGGTCTCGGTGGCGAGCTACGAGCACATGACGCAGAAAGCAGGGACCATCCTCAAAGGGCTGGCGGCCGAGGTCCGAGCAACCCCCAAGGGCCCCGGGCGCTGGCTGATCGTCGACGACCTCGTCGATACCGGCGCCACGGCACGGATCGTGCGCGAAATCCTGCCCGGCGCGCATTTCGCCACCGTCTATGCTAAGCCCCTCGGCAAGCCCGTGGTCGACACCTACGTGACCGAGGTCAGCCAGGACACTTGGATCATGTTCCCCTGGGATACCGAGCCGCAGTTCATCCGCCCGATCGCCGCCGCATCCGCCGCGCGCTGATCCCCTCGCATGGCCGCGCGCGCCAAGCCGCCCTGGCTGGGGATCCTGCTTCTGCTCTTCATCGCCTTGGCCTGGGGCAGCAACTGGACGGCGATGAAAATCGTGTTCAGCGAATTCGCGCCGTTGACCTTCCGCGCCGCGACCAGCCTCATCAGCGGGGCGTGCGTCATCGCCTATGCCAAGGCCGTGGGCCACGACTTGCGCGTCCCGCCGGCCGAGCGCGCCAAGGTCGCCATCGCCGCGGTGCTCAATATCACGTGCTGGCAAGTCCTGGTCGCCTACGGAACGATGAGGATGGTCTCCGGCCATATCGCCATGCTGTCGTTCACCACGCCGTTATGGACCGCGCTCCTTGGCGCGGCGGTCTTGCGCCAGGCCCTGAGGCCGCGCCTCGCCCTCGCGCTCGCGCTGAGCGCGGCCGGCATTCTCGTCCTGCTGTCGCGGGGGTTCGCCGAGATCGGCGACTCGCCCGCCGGCGTCGCCCTGTCGCTGGGGGCGGGGTTCGGCGCGGCGGTCGCGCTTCTCTATCAGAAGCACCAGGCCTGGACCGTCCCGCTGGTGCCGCTCTTGGGCTGGCAGCTCGTCCTCGGCGCGGCGCCGATGGCCGTCGTGGCCGTGCTGGTCGAGGGAGTCCACCTGCCGGCGGCGAGCGGGCGGGCGTGGGCGGCCGCGGCCTATCTGACGCTGGTGGCGCTGCTCGGCGGCTATCTCGCCTGGTTCAGGGTCATCAGCCTGTTCCCCGCCAATGTGGCGGCGCTTGGCACGCTCATGACGCCGATCGTTGGCATGGCCAGCGGCGCCGTGTGGCTGGGCGAGCCGTTCGGCTGGCGCGAGGTGGCGGCGATCGCGCTTATCTTGCCGGCGCTGGCGCTCGTCATGTTCGCGCCCGCGCCAACGTCTCAGGCGAAGTGACAGGCGGCGAGCCGGCCTGCGCCCACCTCGCGCAAGGGCGGCTCCTCGGCCCGGCAGCGCGCCGCCACGCGCGGGCAGCGCGGGGCGAAGGGGCAGCCGCCCGGCGCCGGCGGGCCCGCATCGGCGAGCGCGACCGGCGGCCTGCCGATCGCCCCGAGGTCGGGCACGGCATCGACGAGGGCACGGGTATAGGGGTGGGCGGGGCGCGCGAACAAGTCGGCGGCGGCGCCTCGTTCGACGATGCGGCCGCGATACATGACCGCGACCTCGTCGGCGACGTGCTCGACCACCGCGAGGTTGTGGCTGATGAACAGATAGGTGACGCGGCGCGTCTCCTGGAGGTCCATGAGCAGGTTCAAGACCTGGGCCTGGACCGAAACATCGAGCGCGGAGACCGGCTCGTCGGCGACGATGAGAGCGGGCGCGGTGATCAGCGCGCGGGCGAGCGCGATGCGCTGGCGCTGGCCACCGGAGAATTCGTGTGGGAAACGCGCCGCCGCCCGGGCATCGAGGCCGACCGCCTTGAGCATCTCGGCGACGCGCTCAGCCCTCCTCGCGCGCACGAGGCCGGGCTCGGCGACTTGCAGGGGCTCGGCGACGGTCCACCCCACCCGCCGGCGTGGATCGAGCGAACCGTTGGGGTCCTGGAACACCATCTGGAAGTGCCGCCGCCGGGCCCGCAGCGCATCGGGCGGCAGCCGGAACAGGTCCTCGCCCATGAGGCGCGTCGTCCCGGCGTCGGGCCGCTCGAGCGCCATGACGAGCCGCGCCAGCGTCGACTTGCCCGACCCCGACTCGCCGACCACGCCGAAGCTGCGCCCCGCCAAGACCGCGAAGCTCACCCGGTCGACGGCGCGAAGTAAGCCCCGGGCCGCGAACCGGCCCGTGCGCAAGGGGTAGTGGCGCGTCAGGCCCTCGACTGCCAGCAGGGGCGCGTTCATGGGCTGGCGCCGGGGAAAAAGCAGCGGGCACGATGGCCGCCCGCGACCTCGACCCAGGCCGGCGCTGCGCGGCACACCTCCCGGCCCCTGGGGCAGCGGCCGTGGAACGAACAGCCCGGCGGCAGCTCGAACGGGGTCGGCACGACGCCCGGGATGGCGGCCAGCCGCTTGCCCTTGCGCGCGCCCCGGTCGGGCAGCGCCCCGAACAACCCTTGGGTATAGGGATGGGCGCGCCGGGCGAACAGCGAGGCGACCGGCCCTTCCTCGACCGCCTGGCCCGCATACATGACGAGGACCCGCTCCGCCATCTGGCCGACCACCGCGAGGTCGTGGGAGATGAGGATCAGCGCCATGCCGAAATCGGCGATCAAGCCGCCCAAGAGCTCGAGGATCTGCGCCTGGACCGTGACGTCGAGCGCGCTCGTCGGCTCGTCGGCGATCAGGAGGTCGGGGCGACAGGCGAGCGCGATGGCGATCATCACCCGCTGGCGCTGCCCGCCCGAAAGCTCGTGCGGATAGGCGGACAGGCGCGCGCGCGCCTCGAGGATGCCGACCCGGTCCAAGAGCCGCAGCGCCTCGGCGAGCGCGGCGCGCCGGCCGAGGCCCCGGTGCAGGACCAGCCCTTCAGCGACCTGGTCGCCGATCCGCTGCACCGGATTGAGCGAGGTCATCGGCTCCTGGAAGACCATGGCGAGGCGAGTGCCGCGCAGCGCGCACAGCCGCGCCTCGCCGAGGGTGAGCAGGTCCTCGCCGTCGAAGGCGGCGCGGCCGCTCACTTCGGCGCCCGGCGGCAGGAGCCCGATCAGGGCAAGCGCCGTCATCGACTTGCCGCTCCCCGACTCGCCGACGATGCCGAGGCTCGCCCCGCGCTCGAGCGCGAAGAAAAGCTCGCGCACCACGCGCGCCGGCCCGGCGGGCGTGGCCAGCGTCACCGACAGGCGCTCGATCTCGAGCAGGCTCATGGCCGGGCGCGGCGCAGGCGCGGATCGACGAGGTCGCGCAGCCCGTCGCCCAACAGGTTGAACCCGAGGACCGCGAGCGCGATCGCGGCGCCGGGGAAGATCGCCAGCAGGGGCGCGCGGTGGAGGTAGGTCTGGGCCTCGTTGAGCATCTTCCCCCAGCTCGGGTTGGGGGGCTGGGTCCCGAGGCCGAGATAGGCGAGGCCCGCCTCGGCGAGGATGGCGAGCGCGAACTGGATGGTCGCCTGCACGATCAGGATGCCGGCGATGTTCGGCAGCACGTGCTCGACGGTGATGCGCGCCGCCCCCTTGCCGGCGGCGCGCGCGGCGAGGATGAAGTCGCGGCTCAACACCTGAAGGGCCGTGCCGCGGGCGAGGCGCGCGAACACCGGGACGTTGAAAATGCCGATGGCGATGATGGCGTTCACCGCCCCCGGCCCGATGATCACGGTGATGATGATCGCCGACAGCACCGCCGGGAAGGCGAAGGTGAAATCGGCGAGCCGCATCACCGCCTCGTCGAGCACGCCGGCGCGCGCCGCCGCCGCCATGCCGAGGCCGGTGCCCAGCACCAGCCCGATGCCGACCGCGACCAGCCCGACCGCGAGCGAGTTCTGCGCGCCGACCATCAGCATCGACAGGACATCGCGGCCGAACTGGTCGGTTCCCAGCAGGTGCGCCGCCGACGGCCCCTGGAGGCGCGCGCTTATGTCGATGCCGGCCGCCGGCCACGGCGTCCAGGCGAGCGAGACGATTGCCGTCGCCACCACCAGGCCGATCAACAAGACCCCGAGCGCGAGGCTCGGATGGCGGCGGGCCGGGCTCACGATCCCCCCTTGCGCAGGCGCGGGTCGAGCGCCGCGTAGAGGAGATCGACGACGAAGTTGATGGCGACGACGAGCGCGACCAGCAAGAGGACGATGTTCTTGACCACGATCACGTCCTTTTGCGAGATCGCCTGGAACACCAGCCGCCCGAGCCCCGGCAGGTAGAAGACCTGCTCGATGATGATCGCGCCGGCGATCAGGAACGAGAACTGCAGCCCCATGATGGTGACGACGGGGATCATCGCGTTGCGCAGCACGTGGCGCCACAGGGTGCGGCGGCGCGACAGGCCCTTGGCGCGCGCGGTGCGCGCGTAATCCTCGCCCATCGCATCGAGCACCGCCGAGCGCGCCACCCGCGCCAGGATCGCGGCCTGCGGCAGGGCGAGCGCGAGGGCGGGCAGCAGCAGCGCCTGCAAGGCCGGCCCGATCCCCTCCTCCCAGCCGGGGAAGCCGCCAGCCTTGAACCAGCCCAGGTTCACCGAAAAGAACAGGATCAGGAGGATGGCGAACCAGAAGTTCGGCACCGCGAGGCCGATCTGGGCAAAGCCCATGACGCCGTAGTCCCCCAGCCGGCCGTGGGCGTGGGCGGCGAACACGCCCGCCGGCAGTGCGAGCGCCGTCGACAGGATGATCGCCAACAGCGCCAAGGGGGCCGTCACCTCGAAGCGCTCGGCGATCAGCTCGCCCACCGGCACGCTGTAGGTGTAGCTCTTGCCGAGATCGCCGGTGGCGAGCCCGCCGAGCCACGACAGGTAGCGCTCGATCGCCGGCCGGTCGGTCCCCAGCTCGGCGCGCAGGGCGGCGAGCGTATCGGGTCGCGCCTCGGTCCCGAGCATGACCAAGGCCGGATCGCCGGGCAGGATCTCGAGCGCGACGAATACGACCGCCGAGGCGACCAGTAAAGTGACGGCGAGGGCCGCGAATCGCCGGGCGAGGAAACCGAGCACCGTTCTTCGCCCTTGGCTCGGGGCGCCTAGCTGCGATCGGAAATCCGCGATCCGTCCGCCCTCACCCTCACCCCGGCCCTCTCCCGCCAGCGGGAGAGGGGGTCGGAAGCGCGCCCACAGCTACTTCTCCCGCTGGCGGGAGAGGTCGGCCGCGCCCGCGGCCGGATGAGGGTGGTTCGACGTCTCACGAACTTCCGATTCCAGGTACTCGCAAGCCCGGCCGGGGGACCCGCCGGGGTCAGCGGCGCCACCGCACTTCGGTCAAGTCGTTGGCCTGGATCGGGCTGTTCTCCCACAGGCCATCGAGGTCGGCGTTCCAGACGCCGAGCTTGGGCAATTGGAACAGGAACACGTTGACCGCATCGGCGGCGATCATGCGCTGCGCCTCGCCGTAGAGGCGGTTGCGTTCGCCCTCATCGAGCGTGCGCTCGATCTTGTCGATGAGCGCCTTGAAGGCTGGGTTCGAGTAGCCGAAATAGTAGTCGTCGCGGGCGTAGATGTTGAGGTCGAGCGGCTCGGTGTGGGCAATGACCGTCAGATCGTACTGGCGCTCGCGGAATACTTGGCTCAGCCATTGTGGCCACTGGACGCGCTCGATTTCGGTGCGGATGCCCACCTGGGCGAGCTGGGCGGCGATGATCTCGCCGGCGCGCGGCGCATAGGGGGGCGGCGGCAGGCGCATCTGGAGGGCGAACCCGCTCGCATGGCCGGCCTCAGCCAAGAGCGCCTTGGCGCGCGCCGGGTCGTAGGGGTAGAGGCCGGTCAGATCGGCATAGGCCGGGTGGAGCGGCGAGAAATGGCTGCCGATCGGCGTGCCGTAGCCCGACCACGCGCCGTCGATCACCGCCTTGCGATCGACGGCGTGGGCGAGCGCGCGGCGCACGCGCACGTCGTTGAGCGGCGGCTTGGTGTTGTTGAGCGCGAGGATGGTCTCGCCCTCGGTCGCGCCGACGGCGACGCGGAAGCGCCGGTCGCCCTTGAACTGATCGAGGGTCTCGGGCGCGCCCAGGTTCGGGAACGCGTCGACATCGCCGGCGCGCAGCGCCGCCACCTGGGCCGCGGCATCGGGAATGAAGCGGAAGGTGACACGGCGCAGGGTCTTGCGCTCCTGGTTCCAATAGCCGTCGTAGCGCGACAGCTCGACCCGGTCGCCCTTGACCCAGCGATCGAACTTGAACGGCCCGGTGCCGATCGGATGGGTCTTGGCGTTGGCGACGCTTTCGGGCGCGAAGATCACCGCATCGCCCCAACCGAGGTTGTAGAGGAAATTGCCGACCGGGTGCTTCAAGGCGATCGTCAGCGTGTGCGGATCGGGGGCAGTGACCGCGGCAATCGGCGCGAAAATCCACTTCTGGGCATTGGTGCTGTCGGGCGCCATCGCGCGGTCGAAGGTGAACTTGACGTCGGCGGAGTCGAACGCCGTCCCGTCGTGGAAGGCGACGTTGCGGCGCAGCTTGAAGGCATAGGTAAGCGCGTCGGCGGAGATGGTCCAGCTTTCGGCGAGCGCGGGCCGCGCGGCACCCGAGCGGTCGATGCGCGTCAAGCCTTCGAGGATATTGGCGTAAACGACCTCGCGGATCGCCCCGGCGGGGCTGGCGGTGGGATCGAGATGGGGCGGCTCGAGCGACATCCCGAGCACGAGCGTGTCCTTCTGTGCCTGGGCCGGAAGGGTCGCGGCGACCACGGCCGCGACGGCGAAAATCGCGGTGGCGAGCTTGTTCATCGGCGGGGGTCTCCTTCGCGCTGCTGGGTTCGAAAACCTATCACCGGGGGTCCCCCCGGTCCAGTGCGGGCGCCGCGTCATCAGCCGTCCCGGCTATTCGTCGCCCTCTTCGACTCGCAGCGCCCTGTCGAGGCCGAGATCGGAGAGGACCTGCCGCACCTCAAGCCTTAACATGCGCGGCGATGCCTGGGTCGAGCGGCGCCGACCCCAGGGTGATCGGCGGCTCCCGGAACGCCTGCCGATGCTGCTGGACGCAAATCTTCGACAGCCACTGGGCGAGCATGGCAAGCGTGCCGCGGGTCTGCTGGTACTGGGCCAGTGCCTGCCACTTGCGCTGGAAGACCGACAGGGTCGCGGGATGGAACGGATAGCAGGCCTCGAACCGCAGCCGCAGCGCTTCCTGCCCCTTGGTCTCCGTGGCGGCGGTATCCACCGCCGTCCACTGCGGCGGTAGCTGCGCCCGGCGCTCGAAGCACCAGTCGGCATAGGCCGTCGCGACCCGTTTGCGGGGTTTGTCGTCCCCCAGCGCCTCGAACAGCCGGCGGCGGACCACCTCGCTCACCTCCGCCTCGTCGTTGGCGATCAGGTCCTTGGCAACGCGCTTGACGACCTTGTGGATGCGGGTCTGCCATTCGGCCTCCCATTCGGTCATTTCGGTCTTGCTCTTGGGCAGGCTCAGCACGGCGGCGGCGCCCTGCGCGCCGGTCGTGGCGACGGTCAGGTTCTGGATGAAGGAATAGAAGGAGTCGACCCTCCCCCGATGCCGGTTGAAGAAGTTCAGCACCTCGTCGAGCAGCAGCAGGACCGGCCCGTTCGCCGCGGCGAGCATGCGGCCGAGGCTTTCGGTGCCGGGCGCGGGTGGTCTTGGCGGCGGGTCCGAGCGCCGCGACGCCCGCTTCGCCGGCGACCTGCCGGGCGAGATCGAGCCACGGCGTCAAGCACCCCTCGCGCGGGTCCCAGGCATTGCCGACGAACACGCCCACCTTGGCTGTGGGAGCCACGGCGAGACCCGCCCGCACCAACAGCTCCGGCACGCCGGCGAAGGAAGCTGCCTTGGGGCCGCTCCGCGCCAGGCGGTAGAGCGCCGTCAGCGTGTGGGTCTTGCCGCCGCCGAACTGGGTGATGAAGGACATGACCGGCGCGGCGTTCGCGGTGTGGCCGGCGAGACGCCGCAGCACCGTGCCGGCGTGCTCGGATAGCGCACGGGTGAAATTAGGTGCGGGTGAAGAACTTGGCGGGATCGCGATCGTCTGCGGGCGCCGTTCCGGCCACCACCTGGTCGATCGCGATAGCGAACTCGTCCGGGTTGAAGGACCGGCCCTCGCGGATTTCCGCGCGCGGCAGGGCGGTCTTGTACCAGGGGTCCAAATCAGGCCCCACCCAGGGTTCGCAGGCTCACCTTTAAGTCGTCGATGAAGTGACCCAAGCTCGGGACGTTCCTTCCGGCCCGATGCAGGTCCATGTGCTGGACCAGTTCCTCGGCAAACTCAAGACCACCGAGGGTGGATGGATTCCCGCCGCCCCTGACACCCCTCACCAAGGCCTCCTTATAGTAATCGCGCACGCACTTCCGCTTCGCGATTCGCGGAAAACATCCGACAACCGCCCCAAACGAGCCCGGATCGGCAAGAAACCAGCGCTCGATATGTGGGTCCGGGCAGGCGGCGACTGTTGTGCCCCGCAATGCAGGTACGATTCTGGTCATAATGCGGTTCCGGGCCGATACGGGTCGAGCGCAATTCGTATCGATCGCGACGACCAGCATATCCGGCATACCGATTCCGCCCGTGGCGACACTTTCTAGAAACACGTCGAGTTCGCCGAGCGCCCGTGGATGGCCGCCGCGCGCCGAGCGGACATTGATCTTGATCGCCGTCCCGAAATCGGACGCGATCCGCCCGATCAACGGTCGAAGGAAAGCCTCGTGAGCGTGGTCTTCGGCGAAGAGATCGACGACCCGACGCTCAGGCATCTAGCAGACCTCGGAGCAGGAGCCTTTCGAACAAGCCGTCCTCTGCGCCCAAGGTTAGCGCCTTCGCGATCTCCTGTTCGGTGAACAACGGTCCCGCCGGATCGAACGGCACGATCTCGGTTCCCCCCTCGCCCTGCCTCACTCGAAGCAAGGCCATGTCGTGCTTTCCGGCTCGCGCCTCATCCAAGACGGCGCTGCAGAACAGCGGAGAGTGCGTGGTGACAATGACCTGACGGTCCTGGTCGGCTAGGGAGGCGAGGAGACGAACGATCAGCTCGATACGTCGCGGATGGACTCCGTTCTCGGGCTCCTCGAAGGCCAACAGCGCGCCGCTCCAGGGATTGACCGCGATCGCGCACAGAGCCATCACGCGCAGCGTTCCTTCCGAGACGATTCGCGACGAGAACTCGATCCCGTCCTGGCGAACCAGAATGTCGAGGGTGCCGCGCCGCGTGTCGAGATCGACGGAAAGTTCTTCGACGCTCGGGATCAGCAATCGTAGTGTCCGTCTCAGCGCGTCGAATCGCTTCGGCTTCTCGGCGCGAAGGCGAAAGAGGAACGGCGCGATGGCCTCGCCCAGGACGCCGATGTCCGTGACATCGGCGGGCGGACGGGCCGCTCGCATCGCGACGCGAGGATCGAGATAGTACGTCCTCCATGCCGTCAGCTCGTTGCGGCACTTCTCGATCGCCCGATATTCGGCGCCGCCCAGCCGCGGATCGGAGAGGAGCGTATGGTTCAATCCCACGTCCTCGTGCCGCGGGTGCGCCGGCTTGCTCTTCCGGCGCAGTCTCAGGATCCCGTCCGTCTTCTCGATCTGCGGATTGCCGCGGACGGCGCCCGATTTCGTCAGCGCCGCCAAGTACTCGTCGCGCAGCGATAAGCCGCCGGTGGATGGCTGGATAGCGACCTCGACGCGGTACTGAAACCGCTCGTCGCCGATCGCGAGCTTGGCCTCGATCGAGAAGCTCGCAGCGGCCGTCTCCAATAGGCCGGGCAGGCCCTTGGACGGAAACGAGAAGGTCTCGATCGGATAGCCGCGGATCGGATCGGCGAGGGCATCGGCGAGGGTCCTCGACGTGCCGAGCCGTGACAAGGCCTGAACCGCGTCAAGGAGGTTGCTCTTGCCGGCCGTGTTCGGCCCGAACAGCACCGCCATGCGCGGCAAGACGATGTCGACGTCGGCCAGCGACTTGAACCCTTTGATCTTCAGCGAGCGCAACATGGCCTCAACCCCGCGGCATCGCCAGCAGCATAGCATCGAGCAGCCGCTTCTCCTCGCTGCGCCGAGGATAAAGCGCCGACAGGGCGTTGGCGAGGCGCAAGAAGTCCGGACCGCGTTTGAGGTCGTCGGCGAGCAACGCACGCAGGGCGTTGGCCTGGCCGCCCGCCTGCAGGAGCATGGCCGCGTGCACGCGGTCGAGAGTCGTGGGCGCCTGGGGGGGACCCCGCCCCGCCCCCCGCGGGGGGGCGGCCTAGGGGGTGTGTGGGCGGGCCCGGGTGGGCGGGGGGGGGGCGTCAGCGGCTGGC
>JBQTIU010000044.1:0-46195 GCA_052387815.1 Pseudomonadota bacterium | reverse complement strand
GCAGCGCCGCCGGCAGCGCCGCGGCCGCCAGCACCGCGGCGGCCCCAAGACGCAGGAATGAGGTGATCATGGCATGGCCTCCCACGTGGAACTGGTCTCGACCCCGAATGGGGATTCTACCACATCGGCGACGCCGTTCCGCTACAGCTTCTCGCTCTCGATCAAGCCGCGGTTCGCCTCCTCGCGCAACTCCTGCCACAACAGCCCGACATAGTGGCCGAACCGTTCGGCGGCGATCATCTCGGACCCGCGCGGCCGCGGCAGGTCGATGCGGACGATCCGCTTGACCCGCCCGGGGCGGAAGGACATCACCACCACGCGGTCGCTCAACTGCACCGCCTCGGTGATGTTGTGGGTGATGAGCAGCGTGGTCTGCCTGAGGGCGCGCCAGATCTGCAAGACCTTGTCGCCGAGCAGCAGGCGCGTCTGCTCGTCGAGGGCGGCGAAGGGTTCGTCCATCAGCAGGATGCGCGGCTCGAAAGCCAGCGCGCGGGCGAGCGCGGTGCGCTGGCGCATGCCGCCCGACAGCTCGGCCGGGTAGCGGTTCTCGAACCCGTCGAGCCCGACCAGCGAGACGAAGCGGCGCGCCTTGCCCTCGCGCTCGCTCCGGGGCATCCCGGCGAGCTCGAGGGGAAAGGCGACGTTGTCGAGCACGCTCCGCCACGGGAAGGTCGACTCCTCCTGGAACACCATCCCGATATCGCGATGCGGCCCGGCGAGGCGGCGGCCGTCGACCTTGACCTCGCCCGCATCGCGGTCGAGCAATCCGCCGATGATCTGGAACAGCGTCGTCTTGCCGCAGCCCGAGGGGCCGATCACCGACACGAACTCGCCCTCGGCGACGCCGAGGCTGATGGCGGCCAGCGCGTGGACGGTGCCGCCGTCCCTGGTCGCGAAGGTCTTGGAGACGGCGTCGACCTCGAGGGCGAGCGCGGCCGTCACGGGGCTACAGCGTCACGTTGACGTTCTTCACCTGGGTGTAGGCCAAGAGCTCGTCGAGGCATTCCTCACGCCCCAGCCCCGAGTGCTTGTAGCCGCCGAAGGGCGCGCCCAGGAAATGCAGGCTCGAATTGTTGACCCACACGTAGCCGGCCTCGACCCGCGCCGCCGCGCGGTGGGCGGTGGCGAGATCGGGCCGGCGGGCAAGCCCGCGGCGGTTCCTTCCTTTCCCATGGCCGTTTCTCCCTTGGGTGCGCTCGGCAGGCCAGCCGCGACTCTATCAGCCCCGCCCGCGCCGTCCAGAGCATACTCGGTCAGGCTCTTGGGTTTGGTTTCCGGCCGGGGGCGCGTATGCTTGCCGCCGTCCGCAAAGAGGAGACCCCATGGAAATGACGAGGACGGCCGGCACGGCGCGGCTGGTGCTGACGCTGGCGATGACCGATTACGACCACGTCCGCGATTTCACCTCCGGCGAGGTGCGCGCCGAGGGCATCGACATCAACCATCTGAAACTGTCGGTCGAGGAGATCTTCTTCCGCTTCGTCACCTTCCGCGAATGGGACGTCTCCGAGCTGTCGATGGCCAAGTACGTCTCGCTCGTCTCGCAGAACGACGCCTCGCTCGCCGCCATCCCGGTGTTCCCGTCGCGTGTCTTCCGCCATTCCTCGATCTATGTGCGCTCCGACGGCGCGCTCCGCGAGCCCCGCGACCTCGTCGGGCGGAAGGTCGGCGTGCCCGAATGGGCGCAGACGGCGGGGATCTACGCCCGCGGGGCCTTGATGCACCGCTACGGCGTCCGCCTCCAGGACATCGACTGGGTCCAGGCCGGCGTCAACGAGCCAGGAAGGGTCGAGAAGGTCGAGTTGCGGCTGCCCAAGGGCACGCGGCTTGCCCGGGTTGCCGACCAGACGCTCAACGACATGCTGCTGGCCGGCGAGATCGATGCGATCATGACCGCCCGTCCCCCGGCGGCGTTCGCAAGCGGCCATCCCGGCATCGTGCGGCTGTTCCGGGACTGTCGTGCCATCGAGGAGGAGTACTGGCGCGAGACCGGCATCTTCCCGATCATGCACACGCTCGCCATCCGCGCCGAATTGCTGGCGCGCTTTCCGTGGATCGCCATGAACCTCTACAAGGCGTTCGAGGAGGCCAAGCGCCGCAGCCTCGCCCGCGCCCTCGATGTCGCGGCGGCGCGCTTTCCGATCCCCTGGGTCCAGGCCCACGCCGAAGGCGCGAGGGCGCTGATGGGCGACGATTTCTGGCCCTACGGGATCGAACCCAACCGCACCACCCTGCAGGCGTTCCTGGACTTCGCCCTCGAGCAGGGCCTCGCCCACCGCAAGGTGGAGGTGGAGGAACTGTTCCCCGCGACGGTGCGCTCCGCGTTCAAGGTCTAAATCGGGAGCGCGCCGCGACCGGCCGTCGCGCGCCTCAAGCCACCAGGCGCGCCAGTCGGGCCTCGCGGACCAACATCACGAAGGCGAGCGCGATGCCGAGGATGTCGAGGGCCGGGCTGCCGGTGAGGCCTTGCATCGGCAACAGCAGGGCGGCCCCCGCGATTCCGAAGCCGGCGCGGGCGATCGCATCCAAGGGCCGCCGCAAATATCCCGCCAGCGCCGCCGTGACAGCGATCACGCCGGCGCAGGCGCCGGCGACCTCCCAGGCGGCGAGCCACGGATCGCCTTTCAAGATCAGGCCGGACTCGAACACGAAGATGAACGGCACGAGATAGGCCGTCCAGCCGCAGCGCATCGACTCGAGGCCGGTGCGCCAGAAATCGGCCTGGGCGATGCTCGCCGCCGCGTAGGCGGCGAGCGCCACCGGCGGGGTGACCATCGACAACATGCCGAAATAGAGCAGGAACATGTGGGCAGCGATGGGGTCGAACCCGGCCTGCACCAGCGCCGGGCCGACCAGGGTGGCGAGCAGCACGTATACGCCCACCGTCGGCATGCCCATGCCGAGCACGATGCTGATCGCCGCCGTCATGAAGAGGAGATAAAAGACGTTCTGGCCGCCGAGCAGGACCAGCGTGAGGGTGAGCCCGAAGGCCAGCCCAGTGAGGTTGAGGATGCCGATCACCAGCCCGGCGGCGGCGCAGATCATCAGCACGTCGATGACCGCCGCCCCGGTCGAGGTGACGGCCCAGACCAGATCGCGCAAGCCCATGCGCCGGCCGCGATAGCCGATCGTCATGCCAGTCACGACGAGGATCGCGGTCGCCAGCATGGCGGACAGCTCCGGCGAGTAGTTCAACCAGAACAGGGCGACGATCAGGACCACGAACGGGATCGGGAAATGCCAGCCGGCGAGCAGGATCTCGCGGGCCGGCGGGATCTCTTCCGCGGGCACCGGCAGGTAGCCGGCGCGCCCGGCCTGCAGGTCCACCCACGCATACAGCGCCAGGTAATAGAGAGCCGCGGGGACGATGGCGGCGATCGCCACCTCGCTGTAGGGGATCTGCAGGAACTCGGCCATCAGGAACGCCGCCGCGCCCATCACCGGCGGGACCAGCTGGCCGCCGGTCGAGGACACGGCCTCGATCGCCGCCGCGGCCTCCGGCGGGTAGCCCGCCCGCCGCATCAACGGGATGGTCATCACGCCGGAACTGACGACGTTGGCGACGGCGCTCCCTGAGATGGTGCCGAACAGGAGCGAGGAGATGGTGGTGATCTTGGCCGAGCCGCCGCGCGAGCGGCCCATCATGGCCAGCGAGATGTCGTTGAAATACTCGGCCCCGCCGCACCGCGCCAGGACCTGGCCCATCAGGATGAAGGCGATGACGACGGTGGCCGCCACCAGGAGCGGGGTGCCGAGCACGGCATTGGTGTCGAGCGCCAGATAGACGCTCAGCCGATCGAGGCCGACCGGCCGGCCTTGCAGGCGACCGGGAACCCAATCCCCGACCAGCGCATAGGCGATGAACGCGCCGACCACGACCACCAGCGTCCAGCCGGTGGTTCGCCGCGCGCCTTCGAGGATGAGGACGATGATGACCGCGCCGATGAGGATGCCGTCCCACGGCTTGTACACGAGTTCGTGCACGAGGGCGGGGTAGCGCAGCGCGATGTAACCGCAGGCCGCGAACCCGGATATGGCCGCCAGCACGTCGTACCAGGGCGGCGGGCCCGGCCGGTCCTTGATCGCCGGCACGGTGAGGAACGTGAGCGCGAAGGCGAGCGCCAGCAGCAAGGCCAGGAACTGTTCGGTGAACAGCGCGAGGTCGAGCTCGCGCGGCACATCGAGGGCCCAGACGATCGCCACCACGGTCAGGATGGCGCCCAGCGCGTCGGTCAGCAGGCTGAGCGCGCGCGGGCGCGGCCGGGCGTGCGCCGCGAGGCCGACGTCTTCCATCGGCGCGCCTCTCGCCGCCCCCCGGAGTTTGCGGCCGGTTCAGGCCCGGGGCCTCAACCCCTTGTCGCGGTAATAGCGGAGCGCGCCCGAGTGGTATTGCAGCGGACCTAGGTCCTTGGCCATCGCTTGCGGGTCGAACTCGCGGAACATTGCAAAGCCGGCGGCCATTTTTTCGCGATTCTCGGCCAGCGTCCGGGCGACCTTGTAGATGAGGTCGTCGGCGACGTGGGTGCCGGCGATCAACAGGTAATCATAGGTCATGATCATGGTCGGAACCGGAATGGCCGGCTGGCCCGGGCTCGGCTTGACTTCGGTCAAATATGAGGAGGGGACGAATTTCTGCATCGCCGCGATCGCCGCTTGGGTGTCGACCTGCGACAGGAAGCGGACGCCACCGACCGCCGAATCGGCCTCGCGGAGCTTGCCGCCGGCCAGCGAGAAAAAGGCGACGTCGCTGTTGCCGGCAATGAAATCGTCGACCCCGCGCACGACGCTGGCCGTCAGAACCGGCCGCACGTCCTCGAGCGTCAATCCGCCGTTCGCTAGCAAGCCGGCGATCTGCGCCGTCAGGCTCGGCTGGGCGGTGAGGCCGTGGGTCAGCCGCTTGCCCCTCACGTCGGCCATCGTCTTGATCGGCGAGTCGGCGCGCACGAAAAAGCCCACCCGTGTCGGCACCAGGGTCGCCACGACCCGCAGGTTCTTGTGCGCCCGCCCGGCGAACGGCCCCTCGCCTTGCATGGCGTCGTAGACCTCGGGAACCACCACCGCGGCCATGTCGAGCTCGCGGCCGTCGATGAGCGGCATAAAGATGCCGGAGCCGCCGTGCGACTGCACCCGGATCTCGAGTTTCGCCTCTTCGGTCAGCAGCTTGGCGATCGTCGCATTGGTCTGATAGTTCTGCGAGCCCTGTTGGCCCGCCCCCATGCCGATGATCTGCGCTTCCCCTCCATGGGCGAGCAGGGCCGCCGCGACGAGCGTGGTTGCAATGACCGCCACGGTTTTCATCGCAATACCTCCCTTGGCAAAGTGGATGGCCAACCGCACGGCCGGTCGCAAGGATACAAGGCGGCGTCCGCGCCCGGTAGTATTTTCACGGCACTTATCCGAAATGGCGGGACGGGGGCAGCGGGCGATGCCAGGATACGCGGCAACCGTCCGTGACCCATGGGGATGAACGGATATGAGCAACATCAAGACCGGCGCTTCGCCCTTCGACATTCGCGGGCGGGTGGTCATCGTCACCGGCGGCGGCAAGGGCATCGGCAAGGTCTATTGCACGCGCTTCGCCGAGGCGGGCGCGCGTGTCGTCGTCGCCGACCTCGACGGCGAGGCGGCCGGCGCGGTGGCGCGGGCGATCGCGGAATCGGGTGGGGAAGCGGTCGCGGTCTCGACCGACGTGGCGGAGGAAGCCTCGACCCAAGCCATGGCCCGGACGGCGCTGGGGCGCTTCGGGACCATCGACGGGCTGGTCAACAACGCGGCCCTCATGAGCGCGCTCGCGCGCCGGCCCTGGTTTGACATCCCGGTCGAGGAATGGGACCGGGTGATGGCGGTCAATCTGCGCGGCATGTTCCTCGCCTGCCGCGCCGTGTTCCCGGCCATGCGCGAACGCCGGCGCGGCAAGATCGTCAACATCTCGTCGAGCCGGGTCTGGGAAGGCACGCCCAACCGGCTGCACTACACCACCTCGAAGGCCGGGGTGATCGGCTTCACCCGGGCGCTCGCCCGCGAACTCGGCGAGTACGATATCGCGGTCAATGCCGTCACCCCGGGGTTCACGTCGAGCGAGACGCAGGTCGCCTCCTCGACGGGCCATGCGGCTTCCGAGATCGACCGGCAACGGGCCTTCAAGCGGCCGCAGCTTCCCGACGACCTGGTCGGCACCGTGATGTTCCTGCTCTCGCCGGCCAGCGACTTCATCACCGGCCAGACGATCAATGTTGACGGCGGCAAGGCGATGCATTAGCCTGGGCCCACACCTGAACGGAGAGAAGCATGAAGCGCACCCAACATTTGGCTGCGGCGTTGGCTGTTCTTATCGGGGCCGGCGGGGCGGCCGTCGCCCAGGAGGTGAACCTCTATTCCTCGCGCCATTACGACAGCGACGAGGCGATCTACGCCAACTTCACCAAGCGCACCGGCATCAAGGTCAACCGCATCGAGGCCGATGCCGACCAGCTCATGGAGCGGATGCGGGCCGAGGGCCTCAACAGCCCGGCCGACATCCTGGTCGCGGTCGACGCCGGCCGCCTGTGGCGGGCGCAAGAGATGGGACTCCTGCAGCCGGTCCGCGCGGCCGCGCTCGAGGCGGCGGTCCCGGCCCAGTACCGCGAGCCCGACGGGCATTGGTTCGGCCTCTCCAAACGGGCCCGCATCCTGGTCTACAACCCGGCGCGCGTGAACCCGGCGGAGCTTGGGCGCTACGAGGACCTGGCCGATCCCAAATGGAAGGGGCGGGTGCTGGTCCGCAGCTCGACCAGCGTCTACAACCAGTCGCTGACCGGCGCCCTCTTGGCCGCCAACGGAGAGGCCGCGACCGAGGCGTGGGCTAGGGCGCTGGTCGCCAACTTCGCCCGGCCGCCGCGCGGCGGCGACACCGACCAGATCAGGGCCGTCGCCGCCGGGTTGGGGGACGTAGCGATCGTCAACACCTATTACCTTGCCAACCTCCTCGTCTCGGCCAAGCCCGAGGACCGGGCGCTGGCCGCCAAGCTCGGCGTCGTGTTCCCCAACCAGGGCGACCGCGGGACCCATTACAACCTCAGCGGGGCGGGCGTGGCGCGCCATGCGCCCAATCGCGCCAACGCCGTGCGCTTCCTCGAATACCTGGTCACGCCCGAGGCGCAGGCGATCTTCGCCGAAGGCAACTCGGAATATCCGATCGTCCCGGGCGCTGGGCTCGCTCCGGTGCTGGCGGCCTGGGGGGAGTTCAAGGCCGATCCCTTGAACGCCGCGGTCTACGGCCGCAACAACGAGGCCGCCCTCAAGATCATGGACCGCGCCGGCTGGAAATAGGTTTCCCGGCGAGGCGCCGGGGCGCGGCCCTGCTCAGCCGCGGCCGGGGCGGGGCAACGCCCCGCCGGGCCGCGAGCGCGCGATCATCAGCGAAAGGATGACGACCGGCAACAGCCCGACGACGACGATCGCCAAGGCGCCGGTCGAGGCCTGGGCCAGCCGTTCGTCCGAGGCGAGCTGATAGACCCTGACCGCGAGGGTGTCGAAATTGAACGGCCGGATGATCAGGGTCGCGGGCAATTCCTTGAGCACGTCGACGAACACCATGATCGCCGCGGCGAGGATCGTCCCGCGCATGATCGGCGCGTGCACCTTGACGAGCGTGCCGGCCGGCCCCTGGCCTAGCGTGCGGGCGACCTCGTCCATGCTCGGCGTGATGCGGGCCAGCCCGGCCTCGGTGGCGTTGAGCGCGATGGCGAGGAAGCGCGCCATATAGGCGCAGACCAGGGCGAAGATCGTGCCGCTCACCAGGAGGCCGGTCGACACGCCGAGGGCGGCGCGCATCCAGGCATCGACGAGGTTGTCGAAGGCGGCCAGCGGGATCAAAATGCCGACCGCGATCACCGACCCCGGGATGGCATAGCCCATCGCGGCGACGCGCGCGGCCCCGCGCATCACGCGAGAGGGCCTAAGGCGCACCCCGTAGGCGACGATCAGCGCCGCGCCGGCCGTCACGGCCGCGGCGAGCCCGGCGAGGATGAAGCTGTTGGCGGCGAACCCGACCAGGCGCGGACCGAACAAGGGGTCGCCCACGGTCAGGCTCATGTGCAGGAGGACAGAGGCCGGCAGCACGAAGCCGAGGCCGAGCGGCAGCGCGCAAGCCGCGAGCGCAAGCGCGGCCTGCAACCCCTTGAGCCGGGCCGGGGAGAGCTGCTGGTAGCGCCGCGAGGTGTGATGGTAGCGCGCATCCCCGCGCGAGGCCCGCTCGAGGACCAGGACCAGGAGCACGAACAGCATCAGGACCGAGGCGAGCTGGGCTGCCGCCACCTTGTTGCCCATGCCGAACCAGGTCCGGTAGATACCGGTCGTGAAGGTGTCGACGCCGAAATACTGCACGGTGCCGAAATCGTTGACGGTCTCCATGAGCGCGAGCGCGGTGCCGCCGGCGATCGCCGGGCGGGCCAGCGGCAACGCCAGGCGGGCGAAGCTGGCCCACGGCCCGTGCCCCAGCGTGCGGCTCACTTCGAGCATGGCGAGCGACTGCTCGAGGAAGGCGGCGCGCGACAGCAAATAGACGTAAGGGTAGAGGGCCAGCGTCAGGATCGCGACGGCGCCGTAAAGCGATTGGATATCGGGGAACCAGTAGTCGCCGGCCCGCCATCCCATGGCCTCGCGCAAGAAACCCTGGAGCGGGCCGGTGAACTGCAACAGGTCGGTATAGGTGTAGGCCATGATGTAGGCGGGCATCGCCATCGGCAACAGCAGCATCCATTCGCACAGACGCGAGCCCGGGAAGCGGCACATCGTCACCAGCCACGCGGTCCCCACGCCGATCGTGGCGCACCCCACCGCCACCCCGAGCATCAGCAAGAGCGTGTTGGCGACGAGGTCGGCAAGCGTGGTCTCGGCGAGATGCGCCCAGGCGCCGCCCGAGGGCAGCAGGAGGTTGGCGAAGACCACCAGGACCGGGGCGGCGACCACCAGCGCGATGGCGATGGCGGGCAGGCTCCAAAGCTCGAAGCCCCGGCGGAGGAGACCGCGCGCAAGGCCCTGTCCGCCGGGCGGGGGAGAGGGCAGCGGCGCCGAGGTGGTCGCCATCGAGAGCCTACCGGCGGGCCAGGGGCTTGCCATGATCGCGCTTAGGCAACATATCCCATCGTGGCAGACCATGCCCCGGCTTGTCGACCGGCAACCCCTTGGCTGGCGCAACCTCGAGGAACCGACCCATGATCACGCCTCGCCCCGCCGCCGCGCGCGGCCGCACGCATATCGACTGGCTCGACAGCCGCCACAGCTTCTCGTTCGCGGAATACTGGGATCCCGACCACATGGGCTTTCGCGCGCTCCGCGTCATCAACGACGACCGCGTCGCCGCGGGCGCCGGCTTCCCCACCCACGGCCACCGCGACATGGAGATCATCACCTATGTGCTCGACGGGGCGATCGAGCACAAGGACAGCCTCGGCAACGGCTCGGTCATCCGGCCGGGCGAGGTGCAAGTGATGAGCGCCGGCACCGGCATCCGCCACAGCGAGTTCAACCCCTCGCGCACGGAACCGATGCGCCTGCTGCAAATCTGGATCGTGCCTGAGCGCGACGGCCTTCTCCCCCGCTACGACCAGAAGGCCTTCCCGCTCGGGGAACGACGCGGGCGGCTGCGCCTCGTGTGCTCGCGCGACGGGCGCGAAGGGTCGGTCACCATCTTCCAGGACACCGACCTTTATGCCGCGGTGCTGGCGCCGGGCGAGCGCGTCTCGCACCCGCCAAGGCCCGGCCGCCACGCCTGGCTCCAGGTCGCGCTGGGCGAGGTCGCGCTCAACGGCCTGGCGCTGGGCCCCGGCGACGGCGCCGGCGCGAGCGGCGAGCCAAGGCTCGACATCGTCGGCGCGACGGCAGCCGAAATCCTGCTCTTCGATCTCGCCTGAGGCCAAGGGCAGGCGGTAGGACCGGCCGCCCAGGATTCCTGATATCATCGCACCACACGCCAATTCCTGATACGGCAATGCAAAGCAACGATCCCGGCCTCGAGCGCCTGTTGTCGGCGATCGTCCCGGCGCTGTCGCCGGACGCGGTCTATTTGTTCGGGTCGCGGGCGCGCGGCGAACGCGGCCCTGACAGCGACTACGACCCGCTCGTCGTGGTGCCGGACGACACGCCGCGCGACCGCCTCGAGCCGATGCGAACGTATGCGCTCGCCCGCGAGGTCGGCGTCGCGGCCGACATCGTCGCCTGCACCAAGTCGGGGTTCGAGCGCTGGAAAGGGCACGTCGGCACGCTGTGCTACGAGGCCGCCCGGTTCGGAGCGCTGGTCTATGGCCGATGAAGTGGTCCGGGCCTGGCTGATGCCGCGGTCGACCTGCCTCGCCCAGCGCCTCCGGGCATGAACTACCGTCGCGGCCAAGCTGAGACCGCGACGGTTTTCAGAGCCTTACAGTCCTGCGCTGCTGTGCAGGTAAGCACATGGAAACACATTGATGGGAGCACCCAGCCGGCGTCAGCCGTTGCTCAATGATGCCCTTCGGCCGAGGCAGGGGAGAATTAATCATTGTTTTCGTCACAGGTTCATTCTGTCCGCCGTGAGCGCATTGACGTGCGATCCACAACCGGGAACTGCTAAACATGCCGATTCGGGGGGAGCCATGGCTACCGATCAAAAGGGCGACCTAAGGAAGCCGACGCGGCTGTGGAAGCGGCTGCTTCGGTTCCTGAACTTTCGTCGGTCGCCACCACGCTTGGACGAGTTCGACGAGTGGATACATCGGCCGCCACCCAAACCGCCTCACGTACAGGTCTCGCTAGACTCATGGCGATCTGTCTCGGCCAGGGACCGCGGAAAGCAGTTTCTTGACTTCGCTCGCGATGCGGTTTTCGTTGAGCAGACGATTGATCTTGAACTCAGGCCGGAGGTTCAAGAACTCGCGACGTCGCAGTTTCCTGCCACGATCAATCAGCTCACCGTCGACATGGATGGCCTGGTCACCGACAAGAAAATTCAAATCGTCCTCATCAAGGGCAAGGATTGCACCTTCAAGCGATGCTTTATCCGTCGGCTGCGGATCGCTGACGCAGCGACCATTTCGCTCGTGGACTGCTACGTCCATGTTTTGGCGCTCGGAGAAGATTCTGTGAGGGAGTTGCTGCTCTCCGGCGGAATGATCGCCATGTTCGAGTGTCCGCCCGCCTATGGTCCGAACCCGTTCATCGGTCGGGTCAGCATTACCAACCTTTATCTCCCTCGGCATGAAAGGGAGATAGGGTGTCAGGTCTCGCATCAGTTCCGGGCGATGCGAGCGCATCTCTCCGCGATTCACGACACGCTATCGGCGGGAGCGTTCCACAGCGCCGAACTCGCTATGGAACGGCCGCACGACAAGCCGGTTAATCGGGTTATCGGCTACATCTACGAGATTATGTCGGATTACGGGAACTCGACGCTAAGGCCCATTGTTTCTCTTGGGGTCGTATATGCGGTGATTTCGGTTTTCGTTCTCTTGTTCGATCCCCTCACGACCGGACCAGACCTTATTGGTTGGCACGGCGATCTCGAACAATCACGCCTGCTCCGTGCCCTCGCCTACCCACTTTTCGCGATCTTCAACCCGCTCGGCGTGTTCTCATCGAAGCCGATCCTGATCGCCACCCACGCCCTGTGGTCGTTCGGGCTAACCGTCCTCGGGCTCCTTGGGACGTTCTCACTCGGCTTGTTCGTGATCGGGTTGCGTAGGCGCTTCAAACTCGATTGAAACTGCATTGCAAGTGACTGATGGCTCCCATGAAAGAGGGCTCTAATCCCGAGATCGCTCGTGTGATCGGCATGGGCCGCGGCACGCTGTATCGTTGACTTTCGGCCTCCGCTTGACCGGACAGGCGGGAAGTCTTAAATTATTACTCGACCGGAGTAATAATTGATGCACGCCGAAGCCCGCTACTCGATCAAGGAAGCTGCCGCTCTGGCCGACCTGTCGGAGCGCGTGATCCGCAACGAGATCGAACGGGGCATCATCCGTGTCGGGCGGATATCGCGGAGCCGGAGCGCGGGGCTGACCCTGCCCGAGGGGGCGGTCTTCTACTTCCGGCTCCTGAAGGATGTGCCCGTGAAGCTCCCGTGCAATGAGCGGCGCGACCTGTTCCGGTTGCTCGCGAGCGGCGGCGAGCGTGCCGGGGTCTGGCGGTATGAGCGCGGCACCTTGCGGCGGGGGATTCTCGCCCTCGACGCCAAGTCGGTGCGGGTCGAGTTCCTGCGCCGGTTGCGGGCCTATGATGCCGGCCGCAAGAAAGTGGCTTCCGATCCCAATACGCTCGGCGGCGAGCCGGTGTTCGCCGGAACCCGGATATCGGTTCGTCATGTCGGCAAGCTCGTCGGTCGCGGAGTGCCCGCGAGCGACATCAAGGCTGACTTCCCGACCCTCACCGACGACGACATCGCCTTTGCCGCCCTCTTCGCCCGCATGAAGCCCGGACCGGGGCGACCGTCGAAGCTTCGCTTCCGCCGCGAGGCGGCTTGAAGCTCCTCCTCGACGAGAACCTCTCACCCCGGCTCGTCGAGCGGCTGGCGCCGATAGGCATTTACGCGGCCCATGTTGCCCAACTTGGTTTGGCGGGTCGATCCGATCCGGATCTCTTCCGCTACGCCCACGAAAACGACTTGACCGTCGTCACGATCAACGCGGCCGATTTCCTGACCCTCGCGTCAGGGGTCGATCTGCATCCCGGTCTCATCGTGCTGAGAGTCAGCGGTCTGACAGCGGACGAGCAGTGGGACCATCTCGCGCCGGCACTCGCGGATTGTCTCGCAAGGTCCGACCCTCGCCTCGACATGGTCAACCACGTCATCGAAATCCAAGGCGTGGGTCGGTTCCGACGCTATCCGTTGCCGCCGCTCTGAGGCCGCTCGGACAGCTTACGAGCTACCATCAGCAAGGATGCCGCGTAGCCTGTCGAGTGTCGCTTGCAAGTGCTCGAAGAACGGATGGAGCTTCTTCTCCGTATGGCCAAGCGCCTCCAGGACCTCTGTGGGTAGACTCTCGTCGATAGACCGGTCCCAAATCTCGATGAACTCAATCAACCGCGGGTAGAAATCTCTCGTTTCGACCTCGGCAAGCCACAGCTTATCTCGAAATGTCGCGGCCATCTGCCGGTAAGCGGGCAGGAGCGTCTCCCGTAGCTGTTTGTTGTCGTACTCAATGATTGCCTTGAACTGCGGAGAATGCTCGTCCATCAACTTTTTTTAAGGCATCCGGGCCAGCCCGCCGCTGCTCTTCGCAAAGTTGCTGCCAACCGGCGTGGGCGGTGTGGCTGATCCGGACCCGCAACTCGCTTCGTACCTGAACCTCGCGGCGCAGACCTACGAGAGGTGCGTACAACTCGCTTAGCTGCTTTGCGATGAAGTCATAGCGCCGTTTCTGTATTTCGCGGCGGTCAGTCAATTTCGCGCCGACCCAAACGCCAACAAGGCCCGATATCACTGAAATCAGAGCCGATACGGCCGATCGTGACAGTTCATACCACTCCGACGCCATCTGGCTGTCTGCTATGGGATCAAGTAGATCCCCGCCGCACCGTGTTCAGGGAAGTTCGGTCTGGTTAGTTTGATCGTCGGCATGGCGTGGCGTCCACCTATCTCGCAACATATCCTCGGAGGGTCGCAAACCAAGTAAGAACGACCGGAGTCGGGTAAGTAGTCGGGTAACCAGGCCCTCAGCCGCCGCAGCCGCACCGTCCCCGATCCACTAAACCCGGAAACCAGCAACGAATCATTGGCTTAGATGGTAATGCGATGAGAACGGCAATCCGTCAAGACGTAGGTCGGAATCGCGTTTTACCATGAACTACCGCCACGCCTTTCACGCCGGCAATTTCGGCGACGTCGTCAAGCACGCCGCGCTTGCCTTGGCGATCGAGCGGCTCAAGCAGAAGGAGGCGCCGTTTTGCGTCCTCGACACCCATGCCGGGGTCGGGCGCTACGACTTGGGCGCCCCCGAGGCGCTCAAGACCGACGAGTTCCGCGCCGGCATCGCGCGCCTGCTCGAGGGCGCGCCCTTGCCGCGCTCGCTCGCCCAGCCGCTGGCGCCCTATCTCGACGTGGTCCGCGAGATGAACCGCGGCGCGCCTGCCTTGCGCTGGTACCCGGGCTCGCCGGGCCTCGCGCTTGCCTTGCTGCGGCCCCAGGATCGGCTGGTGCTGATCGAGCTCCAGCCTGAGGACGCCAAGCGGCTCGCCGCCGCCATGGCCGGCGAGCCGCGCGTCAAAGTCCACGCGGCCGACGGGTACACGGGCCTCAAGGCCTTCCTACCGCCCTTCGAGCGGCGCGGCCTCGTGCTCATCGATCCGCCCTTCGAGGACCGCGACGAGTTCCAGCGGCTGGCGCGCGGGCTCGGCCACGCGCATCGCCGCTGGGCGAGCGGCATTTATCTGCTTTGGTACCCGATCAAAGACCGCGCCCCGGTGCGGGCCTTTCACGATCGCCTCAAGGCGACCGGCATCCGCCGCATCCTGGTGGCCGAGGTCCTCATCCGGCCGGACGCCGATCCCGACCGCCTCAACGGCTGCGGCCTCGTGGTCGTCAATCCGCCGTGGCGGTTCGAGGCCACGCTGGCGGCCTTGCTGCCCGAGCTGCTGGGCCGCCTGGCGGAGCGGGGCGGCCGGGCGCAGGTAGGGGAGCTGGTGCCCGCTTAAGGGGCCGGTTTCAAACCGGCCCCTACGGGCGGGTCGTGAGACCCGCCCCTGCTCCGGGCCGGGGTCAGCCCGTTTCGCCGCCGGAAGCCTCCGGCGCCGGGCCGGTCACCTGCACCGAGACCGCCTCCGGCCCCTTGCGCTCGGTGACGACCTGCATGCGCACGGCCTGGCCGGGCATCAGGTTGGAGAGGCCGGCGTTGCGCAGGATCGTAATGTGGAGGAACACGTCCTTGCCGCCGTTGTTCGGCGACACGAAACCGTAACCCTTGAGCGTGCTGAACCACTTGACGACGCCCTCGACGTCCACGGCCCCTTCCAGCGACACCGGCGTTGGCCCCGGCGGCGGCCGCACGCGCGGGCTCGGCGCCCGGGCCATGCTGTTATCGACCTCGAGCACCCGGACCACCTGGCGGCCCTTCGGGCTTTGGCCGATCTCGACCAACAGGCCCGCACCTTCGCCCACGCTTTCGAACCCGGCTTGTTTGAGGGCTGAAAGATGGAGGAACGCTTCAGGCGAACCGTCTTCCGGCGTGACAAAGCCAAAACCCTTGGCGGCGTTGAACCACTTCACGGTGGCGCGAACCGCTGCGCCTTCTCCCGAGCCTTGCATGTGATCGTCACTCCCTGCTGCCGCATGTTGCTTCGGATATTCTTATTGATTGCCCGAAATTCTAGCATTGTCCGCAAGGGTGGACAAACCCTGTTTTCGGGGTTCCGCCGGGGCCGGGCGGCCGGCGGAATCGGCGCCCGGCCCGGCCAACCGGCTGGTACGGTTGCAAATCGGCGATTCGTGTGGTCAAAACAGGCGCCTGTCGCGCGTGTCGCACCTCCAGGGCCGCGGTCGGATCGAATTGAATAATGAACGAATTCGCCACGCTCGACCGACTGCCGGTGGCCGGCAAACGGGTCCTCGTCCGGGCCGACCTCAACCTGCCGGTGCAGGACGGCATGGTCACCGACCGGACCCGGATCGAGCGCCTGGTGCCGACCATCCGGGAGCTGGCGCAAAAGGGTGCCCGGGTCGTCGTGCTGTCGCATTTCGGCCGACCTAAGGGCCAGCCGGATCCGGCGCTGTCGCTGTCGCCGATCGCCGCCGAGCTCGGGCGCGCGCTGGGCGCCGCAATCGCCTTCGCGCCCGATTGCGTCGGACCGGCGGCGGCGGCGGTCGTGGCGGGCCTTGCCGACGGCGAGGTGGCGCTGCTCGAAAACCTCCGTTTCCACACCGGCGAGGAGGCGAACGAACCGGCCTTCGCCCGTGCGCTGGCGGGCCTCGGCGATATCTACGTCAACGACGCCTTCTCCTGCGCCCACCGCGCCCATGCCTCGACCGCGGCGATCGCGCGCCTGTTGCCGAATGCCGCCGGCCGGCTGATGCAGGCCGAACTCGAAGCCCTCGCCAAGGCGCTGGACAAGCCGGTGCGGCCGCTGGCGGCGGTGATCGGCGGGGCCAAGGTGTCGACCAAGCTCGACGTGCTGGGCAACTTGCTGTCCAAGGTCGACCTCATGGTGATCGGCGGCGGCATGGCCAACACCTTTCTCCGTGCCGGGGGCGTCGATGTCGGCAAGTCCCTGTGCGAGCGCGACATGGCCGACGCCGCCCGCCGCATCCTGGCTGCGGCCCGCACCGACAGGCGCCGAATCGTGCTCCCGGTCGACGCCGTGGTGGCGCCGGCGCTCACCGCCGGCGATGCGGCGCGGACCGTGCCGATCGGCCGCGTGGCGCCGGATATGATGATCCTCGATATCGGCCCGCAATCGATCGCCGCAACGACCGAGGCGCTCACCGGCTGCCGCACGCTGGTCTGGAACGGTCCGTTGGGCGCCTTCGAATATCCGCCCTTCGACGCCGGTACGACCGCGGTGGCGCGCGCGGCGGCGCGCCTCACCGCGGCGGGCAAGCTCATGTCGGTGGCCGGCGGCGGCGACACCGTCGCGGCCCTGGCGCGGGCCGGCGTCGAGACCAAATTCTCCTATGTCTCGACCGCCGGTGGGGCCTTCCTCGAGTGGCTGGAGGGCAAGGAACTGCCGGGCGTGGCGGCCCTCGCCGGCTAAAGCGCCGCCGATCAGGAGTTGAGCTGTTCGTAGACCTGACGGGCGAGGTGCAATAGCTGCTCGCGCGGCAATTTGCCGGACATCGCATAGCCCAGCCTGGCGTCGAGCCAAAAGAACACGCTCACCCCGTCGTGCTCCTCGGCGAAGCGGAACGCGGTCTCGACTTGGCCGTGGGTGGCGGTTTTGATGAACAGCGTCACCCGGTTGCCGCGTGCATTTTCGTACATGAACTGGGCGGCGACCCCGTTCCCGGCGGCGGGCAGGAGCCGTCCACCCATCAGCCGCCAGCCGCTGGCCTCCAGCTCCGGCGCCTTGATGGGTTGGCCGAGGCGGCGCGACAGCCAGGCGACGAGATGCGCCTCACCGGCCGCGACCTCCACCGGATGGCGCACTTCGGCCGCGTAGAGCGCGTGCGCGATCGCCGCTTGGGTCGAAATCGGCGGCGGCCCCGCCAGCCGTTCGATGACCTTGGGCGGGACCGCGATATCGTGGGCAACCCAACCGCCGACCAGCCCGAGCCCAACCCACCCGCAGGCCATCGCCATCGCCGCGAGGCGGGGCTTGAGGCGCCGTTGCGGCGGCCCTGCCATCGCCGCCGGGATCGGCTCAGCCAGCACCGGGTCGTAGAGCTGCCTGAGGCCGGCGTTGAGGCGGGCATAGAACGCGACGCGCGCCGCGTCCTCGGGGTGCTCGGCGAGCCACGCCTCGACCTCGGCCCGGCGCTCGGGCCCGAGCCGCCCGTCGGCATGGGCATGGAGATCGTCCTCGGCGACCGGCCGGGTCATTTGACCCTCTTGAGGGGCGAGCCGCCGGTCCCGGTCAGCGCCTCGCGCAGTCGCTCGCGGCCGCGGTGGAGCCGGCTCATCACCGTGCCGATCGGCACGCCGAGCGCCGTCGCCGCCTCCTGGTAGCTCATCTGTTCGAGGCCGACGAGCAGGACCACCTGCCGCTGGTCGACCGGCAGGCGGGCAAGCGCGGCCTCCAGCGAGGCGAGCTCGAGCCGGTCTCCCTGGGTGGCGCGGACCGGCAGGACGACGCCGTCGTCGATCGGCACGGCCCGGGGGCGGCGACTGGCATAGCGGGCGTCATTGGCATGCAAGTTGTGCATGATGGTGAACAGCCAGGTGCGAAGATTGCTGCCTTGCCGCCACAAGTGGAACCGGCTCCAGGCGCGCTCGAGGCAGTCCTGCACCAGGTCCTCGGCCAACCAGCGGTCGTAGAGAAGGGCGCGCGCGTAGCGCCGCAGATGAGGGATCTGCGCCAGGATCGGATGATCGTGCGGCGGTTTCGCCATGCAGCCGGCTCCGGCGGCCGGGAAGATGGCGTGCCGGCCGCCGGAAGCAACAATACCGCTTTCGGCCGTGTTACATCTTCAAAAGCTTCTTGGCCTCGCCCACCTTCTCCATCGACTGCGCGTGGCTGCCCGCGCCATGCAGGGTCTGGGCCTCGTCGCGCAGTGCGCGCGCCTTGGCGATGTCGGCGGCCGGCAGGGTCAGGGTCTTGGCCAGCTCGGCGTCGATCTGGCGGATATGGCCCGGGCATTGGCCGGCCAGGGCCGGACCGGCGAACAGGCCCAAAAGCGCGGCGGCGAACAGGATCCGTTTCATCATGATGATTCCCCTCTTGGAGTGCGCCGCCCCGATGGGAGCGGCCGACACCCATAACAACACCCGTCCAGAGCAAGATATTCCCGCGGCGAGTTAGAGCGCGCCGCGCCCGGCCCTACCGTTCCGGCGACGCCGCCGGTGGCTCGATCACTTGCCGCTTTCCGGCGTATAGAGGCCCGCGCCAGCGCACGAGGATGTTCTGCGCCTTCGTCTCGGTCATGGCGTCGAAAAAGGCGAGCGCGGAAGGTATCTCGTCGGGATCGACCGACTTGTCGCCCGGGCGGGCCTGGCGGGACAGCAACAACAGCGAGGCGAAGGTGGCTTTGTCGAAGCCGCACGTCCGGCAGGCGACGGCCAGCGGCCGGGCGCCGGGCTCGTAAATCATCCTCCGCGTGAGCGTGATCGGAAGGCGGATAAACTTGGCGAACGCCGCCTCGAACAGCGCGATTTCGCCCGCCCGCACCAGCCGTACAAGCAGCGAGGGGTCGCCCAACCTGCCGGCCGCGAGGGCTTCGGCCAACTTGGTCGTCGCATCGCCGAGCGCCGCGGCGCGCGCATGATCGGCGATGATTTCCTCGAGGCTTTCCTCAAGCGCGCGGTCGAGATAGGCCGGGTCGACATCGAAGTTGAGCGCGATATGGCGCTTGAGGGCGGCCGAGACCCAGCCGTACATGCGGCCGGCTATTTCGGGCTCGAGCTCGTGGCGGTGCAACAAGGGCGCCTGCAGGCCGGAGCTGGTCTTTGAGCGCTCGACCAGGAAATCGAGCGTCGCCCGAGCGATGGGCGCGTTCGGGTTTTCGACCAGTGTGCGCATGACGTCGTCCTCGCCGGCTTCGACCAGGGCCGCGGAAACGGCGTAGCTCACCTGCCGGCGCATGGCGATGGCGAGGCGGTGCTGCATGGTGCGCTGGCGGACGATTTCGATCAGGTCGTCGTCCTCGAGCAGGCCGGACTCGAGCAGGATCGGTCGCGCCACCTCGATCTCGTCATTGGCAAGCCGGGTGAGGAGCGCGCGCGGGACCCGGGGGGCGCGCGCCAGGCGCACCGCCAGCGCCCGGCGGATCGGCATTTCGACCTCGCGGATGAGGCTGGCCAGGATATCGGCGGCGAGCCCGCGTTCGACCTCGCTCAACGCCTCGGGCTGGCGGACGAGCAGCTGGCCCACCTCGTGGGCAAGACGTTCCCGCGCGGGCGGCGTCGCCTCCTGCGCGAGCGCCAGCAATTCCCGCAGCTCGGCTGCATCTTGCGGTTGCATCGTCGCGTCGGCCTCCCGCCCAACCCACCGGCGAGGAGTTGTATTCCCCCGGAGTTATAGGAAGGTTAATGTGCCCTTAGTCAAGGCGATGGACAAGAGGGCGCCGATGCGTGGCATGGCGATGGGACTGACGCTCGCCGTCGCGGCGGCGGTCGGCCCGCTCGGCGCGAGTCCGGCGGCGGCTGGCAGCCACCAGGCGCCGGGTGAGCGCTTCGTGGTGCGCGCCGCCGACTTGCCGCAGCCCGGCGCCACCCCCAGCGCCGCCAACCTGCCGCGCCGCATCGCCCGGCCTCCCGATGCCGGACTGCGGGTGCCGCCGGGGTTTGCCGCCAACATTTTCGCCAGCCCGCTTTCCCATCCGCGGTGGCTGGCGGTGGCGCCCAACGGCGACGTGTTCCTGGCCGAAAGCGGGGCGGGGAAAATCACCGTCCTCAGCGACGCTGACCGCGACGGGCGGGCGGAAACCGTGGCCACGTATTTCGAAGGCCTGGAGTGGCCGCATGGCATGGCCTTCCGCGACGGCGCGTTTTATGTCGCCGACACGCGGGCCGTGTGGCGTTTCGCCTACCGGCCGGGCGACCTCAAGGCGCATGGCCCCCCCGAACCGGTGACCGCCCCGGGGGCGCTCGGCGCGGGCCACGGTCACAGAACCCGCGGCCTCGTATTCGCCCCCGACGGAGCCAAGTTCTACGTCGCCGTGGGCAGCGCCGGCAACATCGGCGAGGAGTCGCCGCCGCGCGCGACCATCCTCGAATTCAGCTCCGACGGCGCCAGCTCGCGGGTCTTGGCGAGCGGCTTGCGCAATCCCGTCGGCATCGCGTTTCGTCCCGGCACCGGCGACCTGTGGACGGTGGTCAACGAGCGCGACGGCATGGGCGACGGGCTGGTGCCCGATTTCCTCACCCGGGTGGTGGACGGCGCCTTCTACGGCTGGCCCTACGCCTATATCGGCGCCAACCCGCAACCCGGCTACGCCCACCGGCGGCCCGATCTGGTCGCCCGCTCGCGCGTGCCCGATCTCTTGTTCCAGTCGCATTCGGCGCCGATCGGCCTCGTCTTCTATGCCGGCAACGCATTTCCGGCCGAGTATCGCGGCGACGCGTTCGTGGCCCTGCGCGGCTCGTGGAATTCGGGGGCGCCTACCGGCTACATGGTCGTGCGCGTGCCCTTCCGCGGCGGCGAGCCGGCCGGCCATTACGAAACCTTCGCCAGTGGTTTCTGGCTCGAGGGCACCGAGACCGCCCGGGTGTGGGGCCGTCCGTCCGGCCTCGCGGTGGCCGCCGACGGCGCGCTGCTCATCGCCGACGACACCGGCGGTGCGGTGTGGCGGATCGCCTGGGTGGGCGGCTCGCGCGCGCCTTAACCGCCGATTAACGGCCGCGGCGCCATGCTGCTGGCCCGATGCTGGTCACGCCCAGTTCCGCGCTCCTTCATGCGCTCTCGCGCCTCGCCCCGCAGCTTCCCGCGGCCGCGCCGGTCCACGCCGACGCCCTCGGCGCGCAAGCGGCGGCGCGGGGCGAGGGGACGAACGCGAGGCCCGCGCTGCCGGCTGCGCCGACCACGCGGCCGGAACCCGGGCCGGCGCGTCAGCGCGGCAGACTCATCGATATCTCCGTCTGACGGCCGGTCCTTGCCCTTGGCCCGCCGGCGGGCCAGACTGGGCTCATGAGCGGCAGATCCGCCGGCCCGAGCTTGCGCGCCATCCCGGCGGGCGATACCCGCGCGCGGCTGGTGTGCCCGGACTGCGGTTTCATCCACTACGAAAACCCGAAAGTCGTGGTCGGCGCGCTGGTACGCTGGCAGGGCCGCATCCTGCTGTGCCGGCGCAATATCCCACCGCGTAAGGGATATTGGACCATGCCGGCGGGCTATCTCGAGCTCAACGAAGCCTCGAGCGAGGGCGCCAAGCGCGAGGCGTGGGAGGAGGCGCGCGCGCGAATCGAAATCGATGCGCTGCTCGCGGTCTACAACATTCCGCGCTTGAGCCAAGTGCAACTCATCTATCGCGCCAGCCTTGTCGCGCCCGAATTCTCGGCCGGACCCGAAAGCCAGGCGGTCGCGTTGTTCGCCTGGCACGAGCTGCCGTGGAGCGAACTCGCCTTTCCCTCGGTGCGCTGGGCGCTCGGCCACTACCGCGAGGTCGGCGATGCCCCCCAGTTTGCGGCCCGCACCAACCCGCCCGGCGAGAGCGGCGACTATTGAGCGCGCGCCAACGCGCGACCCTAATCGCCCTTGGCGAGGTTCATGGCGATGAGGCCGCCGACCACGAGGGAAGCGGCGAGCACGCGCCGGACGCCGAACGACTCGCCCAACAGCACCGTGCCGATGAGGGCCGCAAACAGCACCGAGATTTCGCGCAGCGCCGCGACATGCGCCACGGCGCTGACGCTCATCGCCCAGATCGTGATGCCATAGCCGGCGCTGGCAATCACCCCGCCGATCACCCCGCGCCACCAATGCGCGGCCATGAATGGCAAAAGCCCGGATCGGCGCTTCCACATCGCGTACACGATCAGGCCCGGTCCCTCGAGCAGGTTGAGCCAAACAATGTAGGCGAGCGCCTGGCCCGCGGCCCGCACGCCGAGCCCGTCGGCGAGCGTATAGCCGGCGATGGTCATGCCGGTGACGAGCGCATGCAAGGTGGGGTGCCATTGGGCGCCGCGCGGCCGGCCGCCGCCGAAGGTCAGGCCGACGATGCCGAGCGAGACCAGCGCCACCCCCGCCGCCTCGACGCCCGACAGATGCTCGCCGACCACCGCGCCGGACAACACCGCCACCAGGACCGGTCCGAGGCCGCGCGCGATCGGGTAGACCAGGCTCAAGTCGCCATGGGCGTACGCCCGCAGCAGGGAGAAATAATAGGCGTAGTGGATCGCCGCCGAGGCGGCGAGGAAGGGCCACGAGGCGGGCGCCGGAACCGGCACGAAAAAGATCAGGACCATCGCCATCGCCATGCCCGTGCCCTGCATGAGGCCGAGGGTGAGGAGCCGGTCATGGTCGTCGGTCTTGATGACCGCGTTCCAACTCGCGTGCAGCACGGCGGCCAGCAACACGAGCGCGATGACGCCGGCCTCGAGCTTCATGGCGGCGGCTTCCAGGCTCGGCCCCGGCTTGCGGCGGGCATGGCCGAGCGCGCGATGATGGCGCCGTGGTGGGCGATGACCGCGCTAGCGAGGCGATGACCACGGCGTGCGGCGGCGCGGGGGTCGGCGCCGCCGATGCGTCCGGCAAGATAGCCGGCGTTGAAGGCGTCGCCGGCCGCGGTCGTATCGATGACGCGCGCGACCGCCGGCGCCGGAACGACGACGGTTGCCCCGCCCGTCGATAGCACGGCCGGCGCCGACCCGTTCTTCACCGCCACCTCGCCGACCCCGAGGGCGTGCAGGCGGCGCACGGTCGCGGCCGGGTCGGTGTCGCCGAACAGCGCGCATTCGTCGCCGAAGGTCGGAAGCGCCACATCGACCCGCGCCACGAGCTCGGCGATCGCCGCGCGCGCCGTCGCCGCGTTCGCCCAGCCGCGGGGGCGGTAATTGGGGTCGAAGGCGATCTTGGCGCCTGCCCGGCGCGCCGCATCGAGGCCGGCGATCAGGCGCTCGCGCGCCGGCTGCGCCAGGATCGACAGCGTGATTCCCGACAGATAGAGCCAGGAATAGCCGGGCAGCGCCGCGGCGAGGGCCGCGCCGTGCGGCTCGTCGAACATCGCGCGCGCTGCCGCCTCGCTCCGCCAGTAATGGAACTGCCGTTCGCCGTCGGCGGCGGTGCGGATCGCGTAAAGGCCGGGCAGCCGGCCTGGCAGCCTGACCACCAAATCGACCCCGAGGCCTTCGGCCACGAAAAACTTGCGCATTGAATCGCTGTAGGGATCGTCGCCCAAGGCGGTCGCGTAATCGACGCGCCAGCGCCCCTCGCCGAGGCGCGCGAGGTAGACCGCCGTATTCAGTGTATCGCCGCCGAAGGCGAGTTCGATCCTGGCCCCGCCCACATGTCCAAGCTCGATCATGCACTCGCCGATCGCGGCGATGCGCACCGATGCCGCCGTCATCGACTCTCTCCCCCGACCGATGGCGCCCCGGCCGGGACCACCGCGCTTGGATCATAGGGCCTGCGGGCGGACGGGGACGAGCCTCGTTTTCCGAGGCGGGGAGGGACCAAACAAAAATGCGTTGGACGGTCGCTCGACCATCCAACGCATCCTCGAAGTCGGCTTAACAACGCCATGCCGGGTGCGTCGCACCCGGCGGCAAGCCTACTTCTTCTTTTTCGCGGTCTTCTTTTTCGCTTTCTTCTTGGCTGCCATGGTTATGACTCCTTAGTTTCCGATGGATCCGGATCGATGAGAGCGTACGGGCAAGGACGAGGCGATCATGATCGCCGGAACCGACCCTCGCATCGTGAAACGCCCCCGAATGCCGACCCGAACGGGTATAAGAAACCAACTTTGTCAACCTGTTGTCAAGCAAAATCAATAGGCAGCGGATCGGTGCTCGTGAACCTACAAGGCCTTGAGTGAGCCACAAGGCGTTGGAAAATGTATTTCGCGACCGCAATGGATGGTAGACGGGCGCCGAAGATCGCGTGAAAGCTGCGGAAAACCTCGGGTTGGCGCGAGTTAGGGCGATGCGGTCTCGGTTCGGGCATCGAGGGCGAGCAGACCGCGGGCGAATTCCTCCGGTGCGAAGGTGGAAAGATCGTCGGCGCCCTCGCCGACCCCGATCGCGACCACCGGCAGCGGGAATTTTTCCGCGATCGCGACCACGACGCCGCCGCACGCGCTGCCGTCGAGCTTGGTGACGACGAGACCGGTCACCTCGACCATGCCCTTGAACGTCTCGACCTGGGCGAGCGCGTTTTGGCCGGTGGTGGCATCGAGCACCAACAGGACGTCGTGCGGCGCACTCGCATCGAGCTTGCGGATCACCCGCACGATCTTGCCGAGCTCGGCCATCAGATCGGCCTTGTTGTGCAGGCGCCCGGCGGTATCGATGAACAGGATCTCGGCCCCAGCGGCGCGCGCTTCCTCGAGCGCGTCGTAGGCCAGGGCGGCGGGGTCGGCGCCGGCCGGGCCGGCGATCACCCGGGCGCCGATGCGTTCGCCCCAAATCTTGAGCTGGCTGATGGCGGCGGCGCGAAACGTATCGCCGGCCGCCAGCACGACGCGCCTGCCGTCATCGACGAGGCGTTTGGCGAGCTTGCCGATGGTGGTCGTCTTACCGCTGCCGTTGACGCCGATCACCAGCACGACATGGGGCCGGTTGGCCGGATCGGGGATGAGCGGCCGCGCGATCGGCCCCAAGATGGCGACGATCTCTTCGGCGAGCGCGGTGCGGATCGCCGCCCCGCCGTCGCCCGCGATGGCGCTGGCGCGCTCCTTGAGCCGGCCGACCAGCCGCGCCACCACGCTCGGGCCGAGGTCGGCGGCGATCAGCGTTTCCTCGAGCTCGCCAAGCGCGGCCTCGTCAAGCCGCCCGCGCCCCATCGCCCGCCCGATGCCGTCGATCAGCCGGGTCGAGGATCGGCCGAGGCCCGCCTTCAGGCGCCCGAACCACGAACCGATCATGCGACCCGGCCGAGCAGGCGATCGCCGCCGAGCGCGAGGATATCGACCGCGACGATCGTGCCGGCGCTCGCCGGCCGGTCGAGCGCCACCGGCGCGAAATGCTCCGAGTGCCCGGTCAGGCCGCTGTTTTCGACCAGCACCGAGGCGCGTTGCCCGACCCGGCCGGCGAGGAAACGGGCCTGGGCCCGCGCGCCCTCCTCGCGCAAGCGCCGGGCGCGCGAGGCGATCGCCGGCCCCGGCACGGGCGGCATCTTCGCCGCCGCCGTGCCGGGCCGGCGCGAGTAGGCGAACACGTGGAGGGAGGCGAGTCCCGCCGCCTCGACGAGCGACAGCGTGTGCGCGAACATGTCCTCGGTCTCGGTCGGGAAGCCGGCGATCAAGTCGGCGCCGAGCGCGATGCCGGGGCGAAGGGCGCGCGCCCGCTGGCAGACCTCGAGCGCCTGGGCCCGGTCGTGGCGGCGCTTCATGCGCTTCAGGATCAAATCGTCCCCGGATTGCAGGCTCAAATGCAGGTGCGGCATCAGCCGCTCCTCGTCGGCGAGGAGGCGCCACAGATCGTCGTCGATTTCCGCCGGGTCGAGCGAGGATAGGCGCAAGCGCGGCAGCGCCGGCACCGCCGCGAGCAGCCGGCGCACCATCCCCCCGAGGCCGATCCGGCCTGGCAGATCGCCGCCGTAGGCGGTGAGGTCGACGCCGGTCAGCACGACTTCGTTGACGCCGCCTTCGACCACGGCGCGGAGGTTGGCGACGAGCTCGCCTGGCGGCACCGAGCGGCTCGGGCCGCGGGCCAAGGGAATGACGCAAAAGGTGCAGCGATGGTCGCAACCCTGCTGGACCTCGAGGAAGGCGCGGGTGCGGTCGTTGAACCCGGCGATGAGGTGCCCGGCCGTCTCGCGCACCGCCAGGATGTCGGCGACCGCGACGCGTGGGGCCTCGGGGTCTTGCGCGACGGCTCGCCAGGCGGCCGGGTCGCGCTTTTCGGCGTTGCCGAGCACGCGGGTGACCTCGGGCATGTCGGCGAAGCTGGCGGGGCGGAGCTGCGCCGCGCAGCCGGTGACGATGATTTGGGCCTCCGGCCGGTCCCGCTTCAGGCGACGGATCGCTTGGCGGGCCTGGCGCTCGGCCTCGGCGGTGACGGCGCAGGTGTTGACGACCACCGCCGATCCTAGTCCCGCCGCGCCCGCCAGCCGGCCGATCACCTCGGATTCGTAGATGTTGAGCCGGCACCCGAAGGTGACCACCTGCGGCCGCGGCGTCTCGGGCGCCGTCCTCGCCGCGCTCATGACAGGGCCAGCTCGCCCCTGAAGCTCACCGCGACCGGCCCGCTCATCCACACATGCCCGCTGGCGAGCCATTCGACCTCGAGTTCGCCGCCGTCGAGGACGACGACCGCCCGGCGCGCCAGCAATCCGCGCCGCGCGCCGGCGACCACCGCCGCGCAGGCGCCCGAGGCGCAGGCCCGGGTGATGCCGGTTCCGCGCTCCCAGACGCGCAGCCGGATGCGGTCCGGGGCGAGGATCTGGGCGATGCCGATATTGGCGCGTTCCGGGAACAGCCGGTGGCGCTCGAGCACCGGCCCCAGGCCGTCGAGGTCGATCCTGGCGACGTCGGCGACGAAGAACACCGCATGCGGATTGCCCAGCCCGACCGCCGCCGGGTCGGTGAGCGGCCCCAAATGCAGGTCGAGATGAAGCGTGTCCTGCGGCTCGGATAGCGGGATATCCCGCCAATCGTGGCGCGCCCGGCCCAGGTCGACGGCGATCCTCCCTTCGCCGGCGCGCGCGGCGTCCAAGAGGCCGGCCTTGGTCTCGATGACCAGCCGCTCGCGGCCCGTCTCGTTCATGATCAGGTCGGCGACGCAGCGCGTGGCATTGCCGCAGGTCGCCACCTCGCCGCCGTCGGCATTGCGGATGCGCATGAAGGCGTCGGCGCCGCCCGTCGCCGGCTTTTCGATGACGATGAGTTGGTCGCAACCCACCCCGGTGCGGCGGTCGGCGATGGCGCGCGCTTGGCCCTCGTCGAGGGCCAGCGGGCGGTCGCGCGCGTCGATGACCACGAAGTCGTTGCCGAGCCCGTGCATCTTGACGAACCGGCGGACGGAGCTGTCGCGGAAGCGGGAGGCAGTCATGCGGGGCCTCGTGGGGTCTGGCTTATATGGCCCGGTGGCAGGGACAAGTCCATACACGACGACACCCGGGAGAAAGGATGGGGGACGCTTGAAGTTGCGACACGTTTGTCCTATTTTCTAGGACGGTGAACGCGCGCCAGTTTCGCAAATGGTTGGCCCGTCAAGGTTGCGTTTTCAGCCCCGGCAGGGGCGGCCATCTTAAAGTGCGGCGCGGCGAGCGCTCCTCGCAACTGCCCATGCACGGCGCTCGCCAGCAGCTCGGTACGGGATTGATCGAGAAGATCAAGAAGGATTTGGATCTCAAATGACGCTTGCCTATCCGGTCATCCTGAGGCCGGACGACAACGATACCCTGATGGTGACGAGCCCCGATTTTGCCGAGCTTGTCACCTACGGCTCCGACATTGACGATGCGCTCGCTCACGCGGCGGATGCGCTGGTGACCGCGATCTCATTTTGCATGGATGAGCGGCGTCCGATCCCGAAACCGTCTTCCGCTCGCGGCCGCCCGGTGGTCCCGCTGTCGACCCAGGTGGCGATGAAGGTGGCTCTCTATCGGGCGATGCGTAGCCTCGGATTGCGCAAGGCCGACCTTGCGCGGCGTCTTGGCTGGGAGCAGAACCAGGTCGACCGGCTCCTCGATCCGATCCACGCCACCCGGCTCGACAAGCTGGATGCGGCTTTCGCCGTGCTGGGCAAGCGGGTTAGCATTGAAGTTCGCGACGCGGCCTGAGCCGCGCGCCCCAAGCACGCCGCCGCCTGTCCGTAGCAAGTTAAAATGTCCGGGTTTTGTAGCACATCGAATGTCCGCTGTTGTGAGCCGCGAGGACCTGGTGTTGGTCCTGGCGGGTGGCGCGCGAAGTGGAGGGACGCGAGCCAATTTCGCCCGGGGTTGGGGGCCGGGTCGTCCCGGTAGTCCACAGGGAGGACCCGCGCGCGACACCTGCGCGCCAACCTGATCTATTCAGTGCGCCCCGACGGCGCGCAACGCCGGCTTTAGAGCCGGCGAGCTTGGCGAGCTGCTGCGGGTCGTCCGGGACCACCAGGCCCAGTTGATGGAGGCATGGCGTGAGCATTTCGGCGCAAAAGGCTGACGAGCGAGTGCGCGCGGTGCGTTTCGATGCGGAGCGGATCATCGTCGATTTGATCGACGGCCGCACCATCGCCGCGCTGCTTGCCTGGTACCCCCGGCTGTTCGAGGCCACACCGGAGCAGAAGCAGCGCTGGGAAATCACTGGCGGCGGGTATGGAATCCACTGGTTCGACGGCGACGAGAACCTGAGCACGGAGGGGCTGCTGCGTGGCGCGCCCGCCCCCGGACGGTCGCGCGCGCCGACCCGCTGACGAAGACCCGCGACCCCGCCCAATCGCCCCGTTTCCTCCTGATACCAGCCTTTTGACGTTACCGAATCCGCCACCGCCTTGACTTGAGCGCGGCCGCCGGGCTAGGGTCGCCGCCGTTCAAGGGACAAGTTCGAGCCCCTTGGGCCCCTTGGGTCTCCCCCGGTCCGCGAGTTTCGCGCGCCGGGGCGTTGTTCGTTCGTGTTCGTAGGGGCGAGGCGTTGCCTCGCCGGTCTTAAGACCCGCCCGTTCAAGGCCCGCCCCTACGAGTTCGTTTGTTTGCTACCCGGTCTCCGGTTTGCGCGCTGGCGCGCGGCGACGTGATCCCGGGTACTGGGAGCATCGCTTGATGTTCGACTCGCTCGCCGCCCGGCTCGGCCAAATCTTCGACCGCCTGAAGAAGCGCGGCGCCCTGTCCGAAAGCGACGTCGATCTGGCGTTGCGCGAGGTGCGGGTGGCCTTGCTCGAGGCCGATGTGGCGCTCGAGGTGGTCAAGGATTTCATCGCCGGGGTGCGCGTGGCGGCGATCGGCGCGGAGGTGACCCGCAGCGTCACGCCCGGCCAGATGGTGGTCAAGATCGTTCACGACCGCCTCGTCGAGACCCTGGGCTCGAGCGCCGCCGAGATCAATTTGCGGGCCAACCCGCCGGTCCCGATCCTTTTGCTCGGCTTGCAGGGCTCGGGCAAGACGACCACGGCGGCCAAGCTCGCCAAGCGGCTCGTGGCCCGCGACCGCAAGAAAGTGTTGATGGCCTCGCTCGACACGCGCCGGGCGGCGGCGCACGAGCAGCTCGCGGTGCTCGGCCACCAGGCCGGGATCGCGACCCTTGAGGTCGTCGCCAGCGAGCGGCCCGTCGACATCGCCAGGCGCGCCATGGAGACCGGCGCGCGCCAAGGCTATGACGTGGTCATCCTCGAGACCGCCGGCCGGCTCGCCATCGACGAGGAGCTGATGGCCGAGGCGGCCTCGGTGCGTGCCGCCGTCCGTCCGTCCGAGACCCTGCTCGTCGCCGACGCCCTGACCGGCCAGGACGCGGTCAAGATCGCCCGCAACTTCAACGACAAGGTGGGAATCACCGGCATCGTACTGACCCGCGTCGACGGCGATGCGCGCGGCGGCGCGGCGCTGTCGATGCGCGCGGTCACCGGCCGGCCGATCAAGCTGATCGGCATCGGCGAGAAGCTCGACGCCCTCGACGTCTTCCACCCGGAGCGCATCGCCGGGCGCATCCTCGGCATGGGCGACGTGGTGAGCCTGGTCGAAAAAGCCGCGGAGACGGTCGAGCAGGAAGAGGCCGAGAAGCTCGCCCGCAAGGTCAAGAAGGGCGAGTTCGACCTCGACGACATGGCGGGCCAGCTGCGCCAGCTGCGCAAGATGGGTGGCCTCACCGGCGTCATGGGCCTGCTGCCCGGTATCGCCAAGGTCCAGAAGCAATTGGCCGCGGCCAAGGTCGACGACCGCATGGTCCGGCGCCAGGAGGCGATCATCGGCTCGATGACCCGCGCCGAGCGCCGCAACGCCAAGCTCTTGAACGGCGGCCGCCGGCGGCGCATCGCGGCGGGCTCGGGAACCTCGGTCGAAGAGGTCAACCGGCTGATCAAGCAGTTCGTCGAGATGAGCCGAATGATGAAACAGGTCACCAGGCTGGGCGAGAAGGGGGTCATGCGCGCCGGCATGGCCCCGCTCTTCCGCCGTTGATTTCGCAACCGAGAAGGAAAGGAACCGACACCGACATGGCAATCAAGATCCGCTTGGCCCGGGCCGGAGCGAAGAAGCGGCCCTTCTACCGCATCGTCGTCGCCGACAGCCGCAGCCCGCGCGATGGCCGCTTCATCGAGAAGCTCGGCACCTACAACCCGATGCTCGCACACGGGCATCCGGACCGCGTGCGGCTGGATGGGGAACGCATCAAGCACTGGCTCAAGGTGGGGGCGCGCCCCTCGGACCGGGTGGCGCTGTTCCTTCATGCCGCCGAGCTCGGGCCCAAGCCGGTGCGCCGCGACAGCCCGAGGAAGAGCGCCCCCAGGACCAAGACGCAAGAGCGGATGAAAGCCGCTGCCGGGGCGCCGACCGAGGCCCCGGCCTGAGGGCGCGGCGCCCATCCTCGCGCCCGGCCCGGGCCGGGCCCGGCGCCGAGGCCGGGGGCGGACGGGTGCTGGTCGGCGAGATCGGCGGCGCGCATGGGGTCAAGGGCGAGGTGCGGATCAAGAGCTTCACCGTCGACCCCGCCGGGCTTGCCGCCTACGGCCCGCTCGCCGACCAAAGCGGATCGCGCCGCTTCACCGTCCGGGTCCGCGGCCGAACGCGCGGCCTGGTGATCGCCCGCCTCGACGGCGTCGGCGACCGCGAGGCGGCGGAGCGGCTCAAGGGGGTGCGGCTTTATGTGCCGCGCTCCGCCCTGCCGCCGCCGGGCCGGGAGGAGTGGTACTGCGCCGATCTCGAAGGGCTCCAGGTCGAGGCGGCGGACGGGGCGAGGATCGGGCGGGTGCGGGCGGTCCGCAACTTCGGCGCCGGGGACCTGCTCGAGATCGACAGGGGAGCGGGGGCCGAGATGTGGCTGCCATTCACGAAGGCGACGGTGCCGGTGGTGGATGTCGAGGGCGGGCGGATCGTGGTCGGGCCCGAGGTCGTAGCGGAGGGAAAGCCGATCAAGTCGGCGAGAGAGGGCGAGTCGAAATGAACCGTGATGCCAACAACGACACCAGGCCGGCGCGTGTCCCGGCGGCTTCCCTCGCCGCGCGGCAGGGCGCCGGCGTGGGGTCGCGGCGGCGCGGGTCGTGGCCGGGAGGCCGGCGATGACCAAGCCCTGGACCGCGACCGTGGTCACCATATTCCCCGAGATATTCCCGGGTCCGCTCGGCTGCTCGCTGGCCGGCAAGGCGCTTGCGGCCGGGCTGTGGACGCTTTCGGCCGTGGATCTGCGGAGCTTCGCGACCGACCGCCACCGCACGGTCGACGACGCGCCGATGGGCGGGGGCCCGGGCATGGTGATGCGGCCCGAAATCGTCGACGCGGCGCTGGCGGCGGCGCTCGCCAAGACGCCGGATGCCGCGTCCATCTACTTGACCCCGCGCGGCCGGCCGCTCACGCAGGTGCGGGTCAAGGAGCTGGCCGCCGGCCCCGGCGTGGTGGTGCTGTGCGGACGCTTCGAAGGGGTGGACGAACGGGTGCTCGAGGCGCGCGCGCTCGAGGAGCTGAGCCTCGGCGATTTCGTGCTGTCGGGCGGCGAGCCGGCGGCGCTCGCCCTCATCGATTCCTGCGTGCGCCTGTTGCCAGGCGTGGTCGGCACCGAGGCGTCTCTGGCCGAGGAAAGCTTCGAGCGCGGGTTGATCGAATACCCTCACTATACGCGCCCGCAAGCCTGGCAGGGCCGGGCGGTGCCCGAGGTGCTGGTCTCCGGCCATCATGAACGAATCCGTGCCTGGCGGCTCGCGCAGTCGGAACGCTTGACGCGCGAGCGGCGCCCCGATCTCTGGGCTCGCTACCGGGCCCCCAGCCGAGGCGGCCCCAGCCGAGGCGAAACGAATCGCGACAAGGAGCCATAGCCATGCCGATCATCGACGACCTGGAGAAAGAGCAGATCGCCAAGCTGACCGCCAAACGGCCGGTGCCGGAGTTCGGACCCGGCGACACGCTGCGCGTCAGCGTCAAGGTGGTCGAGGGCTCGCGCGAGCGCATGCAGGCGTTCGAGGGCATGTGCATCGCCCGCCGCAACGCCGGGCTAGGCTCCTCCTTCACCGTGCGCAAGATTTCATTCGGCGAGGGCGTCGAGCGCCTGTTCCCGCTCTACAGCCCGCGCGTCGCCGCCATCGAGGTGCTGCGCCGGGGTGACGTGCGCCGCGCCAAGCTCTATTATTTGCGCGGGCTGACCGGCAAAAAGGCGCGGATCAGCGAGCGGGGCGGCGTCGCCACAGCCGCCGAATTGACCGAGGCCGAGCTCGCCGCCGGCGGGCCGACGCCGGAGTCCGGCAGCGCCGAGACCGGGGCCTGAGCGGAGATGAAATCAGCCAGGGAGAAGGCACGATGACCAAGCCGCGTACCTTGTTCGAAAAGATCTGGGAAAGCCATCTCGTCGATGCCGCCGATGACGGGACCTGTCTTCTCTATATCGACCGCCACCTCGTCCACGAGGTGACGAGCCCGCAGGCCTTCGAGGGACTGCGGACGGCCGGCCGCAAGGTGCGGCGTCCGGACGCGACCATCGCGGTCTGCGACCACAACGTGCCGACCACCGACCGCAGCCAGGGGATCAAGGACGAGGAAAGCCGCATCCAGATCGAGACCCTGGAGGCCAACTGCGCTGACTTCGGCATCCGCTATTTCGGGATGTCGGACATCCGCCAGGGCATCGTCCATATCATCGGCCCGGAACAGGGCATGACCCAGCCGGGCATGACCATCGTGTGCGGCGACAGCCACACCTCGACCCACGGCGCCTTCGGGGCGTTTGCCTTCGGCATCGGCACCTCGGAGGTCGAGCATATCCTCGCCACCCAGACGCTGATCCAGCGCCCGGCCAAGAACATGCGCATCGCCGTCGACGGCGACCTGCCCTTCGCGGTTAGCGCCAAGGATCTCATCCTGGCGATCATCGGCAAGATCGGCGCCGCCGGCGGCAGCGGCCATGTCATCGAGTACACCGGATCGGCGATCCGCAAGCTGTCGATGGCAGGCCGCATGACGGTCTGCAACATGTCGATCGAGGCCGGTGCGCGGGCCGGGCTGATCGCCCCCGACGAGACGACCTTCGCCTATTTGAAGGGCCGCCCCTTCGCGCCCCAGGGGGCGGCCTGGGAAGCGGCGGTCGCGTCATGGACGACGCTGCCCTCCGACCCCGGCGCCCACTACCAGAAGGAGGTGACGCTGATGGCCGCCGACATCATCCCGCAGGTGACCTGGGGCACCTCGCCCCAGGATGTGTTGCCGATCACCGGCGTGGTCCCCGACCCGGCCGCGGTGACCGATCAGGGCCGCCGCGCCGCCATGCGGCGCGCGCTCGACTATATGGGCCTGGCGCCCGGGACGCGGCTCCAGGACGTCAAGATCGACCGCGTGTTCATCGGCTCGTGCACCAACGGCCGCATCGAGGATCTGCGGGCCGTGGCGTCCGTGGTCAAGGGCCGCCGCGTGGCGACCCATGTCGCGGCCATGGTCGTGCCCGGCTCGGGCCTGGTCAAGCAGCAGGCGGAAGCGGAAGGGCTCGACCGGATTTTCATTGCCGCCGGCTTCGAGTGGCGCGAACCGGGGTGCTCGATGTGCCTGGCCATGAACGCCGACCGGCTCGAACCGGGCCAGCGTTGCGCCTCGACTTCGAACCGCAATTTCGAGGGCCGCCAGGGGCGCGGCGGGCGCACCCACCTGATGAGCCCGCAAATGGCGGGGGCGGCGGCGCTCGCCGGTCGCCTCGCCGACGTGCGCGAGCTCGGCTGAGGGCGCGGACCGCGCGCACTCGAACCTCCAGGGAGTCTGTCGAGCGATGCAGAAATTCACCACGCTGTCCGGCGTCGCGGCGCCTTTGCCGATGATCAATATCGACACCGACATGATCATCCCCAAGCAGTACTTGAAGACCATCAAGCGCACCGGCCTCGGCAAGGCGCTGTTCGACGACCTGCGCTATACACCCGATGGCGCCGAGCGGCCGGATTTCGTCCTCAACCGGAAACCCTATCGGAACGCCAAGATCCTGGTCGCGGGCGTCAATTTCGGCTGCGGGTCGAGCCGCGAGCACGCCGCGTGGGCGCTCATGGATTTCGGCATAAGCTGCGTGATCGCGCCGTCCTTCGCCGACATCTTCTACACGAACTGCCTCAAGAACGGCATTTTGCCGATCGCCCTGCCGCCGGCGACGGTCGAGCGGCTGATGGATGACGCGAGCTCCGGCGCCAATGCCTTGCTCAGCGTGGATTTGACGACGCAGGAGATCACGCGGCCCGATGGCGGCGTCGTCCGCTTCGACATCGATCCGTTCCACAAGCACTGCCTCTTGAACGGCCTCGACGACATCGGCCTGACGCTGCAAAAGGCGAAGGCGATCGACAGCTTCGAGGCGCGCCAGAAGGCCGCGCGGCCCTGGCTCTACACCCCGTGATCGGGGCAGGGAGGCCGATGGCGGCCAACAAGCGGTTGCTGGTACTGGCGGGCGACGGGATCGGCCCCGAGGCGATGCGCCAAGTGTGCCGCGTCATCGACTGGTTCGACCGGCGCCGTGCCGTGGGCTTCGACCTCGCGGAAGGGCTGGTCGGCGGCGCGGCGCTCGACCGGCACGAGGTACCGCTCACCGACGAGACGATGGCCGCGGCGATGGCCGCCGACGCCGTGCTGTTCGGCGCGGTGGGCGGGCCCAAATGGGACAACTTGCCGTTCGAGAACAAGCCCGAGCGCGGCCTGTTGCGCCTGCGCAAGGAGATGGACCTGTTCGCCAATCTGCGCCCGGCGGTGCTCTTCGATCCTTTGATCGACGCCTCGACGCTCAAGCCCGAGCTGGTGCGCGGGCTCGACATCATGATCGTGCGCGAGCTCACCGGCGGCATCTATTTCGGCACTCCGCGTGGCATCGAAACGCTGCCGGGCGGGATGCGCCGCGCCGTCAACACCCAGGTCTATACGACGAGCGAGATCGTGCGCGTGGCGCGGGTGGCCTTCGAGCTCGCCCGCCAGCGGGGGCGCAGGGCGTGCTCGGTCGACAAGGCCAACGTCATGGAATCGGGCCAGCTGTGGCGCGATGAAGTGCAAAAGCTCCGCGACGCCGAGTACCGGGACGTCGAGCTCATTCACATGTACGCCGACAACTGCGCCATGCAGCTGGTGCGCGCGCCCAAGCAATTCGACGTGATCCTGGCCGACAATTTGTTCGGCGACATCCTGTCCGATTGCGCGGCCATGCTCACGGGTTCGCTCGGCATGCTGCCGTCGGCCTCGCTGGGCGCGCCCGAGCCCGGGGGACGGCGGCGCGCGCTCTATGAACCGGTGCACGGCTCGGCGCCCGACATCGCCGGCCAGGACATGGCGAACCCGCTCGCCACGGTCTTGAGCTTCGCGATGATGCTGCGCTATTCCTTCGAGCTGGCCGCCGACGCCGCCCTCGTCGAGACGGCGGCAAGCCGTGTGCTGGCCCGGGGCCTGCGCACCCCCGACATCATGCAGCCGGGCATGACCCGGGTGTCGACCACCGCGATGGGCGATGCGCTGCTCGCCGAACTGGACAAGTTGGCGGCCTGAGTCGCATAAGCCCGGATTTCCAACCGGCAAGGTTAACCGATTCTCGGGCTTGCGCCCACGGAATGAGGGTTTCGGCAGGCACAGCGCCTCGGGCATTGCGGGTGTATCCCAATTGTGCTACAGAGGGGATCGAAGGAGACCTCGGATGGCCAAGACGGCAATGATCCGTGCGCGCATGGAGCCGACCCTCAAGAAGGAGGCCGAACGCGTGCTCGCCAAGGTGGGCCTGTCCCCCACCGAGGCCATCCGGCTCTTTTACAAGCAGGTCTGGCTCAGCAAGGGCCTGCCCTTCGAGGTCCGCGTCCCCAACGCCACGACGCGGGCCGCCGTGGCCGAGGCGCGTTCCGGTAAGCCGCTCAAGACCTTCACGACGGCAGCCGATCTCGTCCGCTTGGCGCGCTCTTGAAGACAATTCGACCCACCCGGCAATTCCTGCGCGACCTCAAGCTGGCCGGCAAGTGCGGCAAGAACCTCGTCAAGATCGAGGTGGTCATCGACGCGCTGGCGCGCGGCGCGAAGCTGGCGCCGCGCCATCGGCCGCATCGTCTCAAGGGCGAGATGCAGGGCCTGTGGGAATGCCATGTCGAGCCGGATTGGCTGCTCGTCTGGGACGAACAGGGGAACGGTCTGGTGCTGGTACGCACCGGAACACACGCCGACCTATTCGAGTGACCGTGACCGTGGGCTGGACGGCACCGATGCTGCGCTATTCCTTCGAGCTGGCCGCCGACGCCGCCCTCGTCGAGACGGCGGCAAGCCGCGTGCTGGCGCGGGGCCTGCGCACCCCCGACATCATGCAGCCGGGCATGACCCGGGTGTCAACCACCGCGATGGGCGATGCGCTGCTCGCCGAACGGGACAAGTTGGCGGCCTAAGAGTCCGTTCGGCTTGCGGCGAACGGCGTGGCGCCAAGAACGCGTCCGCGAGGCCGGTCGTCAATCGGCGCCCGGCGCGGCCTGCGGCTCGTACCAGCGCGTCGGCTCGTAGCTCCACACCCAGGCGGGCGGAAAGTTGAGGAATGTGACGCCCTTGAGGCGCCCCTTCAAGCCCAGGCGGCGTTCGGGGAGGGGCGAAATCGCGGAATAGGTGTATTGCAGCAGCCGGCCGCCCGGGGCCATGACGTCGAAACTCGAATCGATCAGCCGCTGCTGCGCCTCGATGGGCAGCGGCACCATCGGGATGCCGGAGATGACGGTCGAAATGCGGCGGTGCCATTCGTGCGGCAGGAGGTCCTTGAGCCGGCTGGCATCGCCGTGGATGACCTGCACCCCGGGGACCTGCTTGCGCAAATAGGCGGTGAGATCGCGGTCGATCTCGACCACGAACAGGCGGTCCGTGGGCACGCCCGCCCGCAGCAGCGCCCTGGTGACCGCGCCGGTGCCGGCGCCGAGCTCGACCACGGCCTGGTCGGGGACGCACCGAATCTGCCGGGCCACCAGGCGGGCGAGCGCCCGCGAGGAGGGCAGCAACGCGCCGACCTTCAACGGGTGGGCGAGCCAGCGGCGCAGGAACAGCAGCCCTTCGGGCGGGGACGAAGACTCGACGCCAGTTTGCGGCTTCATGCGGTGGGCGGCCTGACCATGGGGAGGTTCGGAATCGAACAAGCGACACTATGCTATACTACGAATGACCGCATCTTGACAAAGGATAATACCGTGCGCCCGGTCCTTGCAAATCGGCCCCGGCCAGGGTAAGCGGGGGCGCTTGGCAAGGGTTTCGAGGGGCCCGCGAAAAGGCAAGGCGAACATGGGCTATCGGGTGGCGGTGATCGGGGCGACGGGGAATGTCGGGCGCGAGATGCTGACGACGCTCGCCGAGCGGAATTTCCCGGCCGACGATGTCGTGGCGCTCGCCTCCGTGCGCTCGGTGGGCATGACGGTCTCGTTCGGCGACCAGGACGAGCTCAAGGTGCGCGACCTTGCGGGATTCGACTTCGCGGGCATCGACATCGCGTTGTCCTCGCCGGGCGCCAAGGTGTCGGCGGTCCATGGCCCGCGCGCCGCCAAGGCCGGCTGCGTGGTGATCGACAACACCTCGTATTTCCGCATGGACCCCGACGTGCCGCTGGTTGTGCCCGAGGTCAACCCCGGGGCGATATCCCACTACACGAAGCGCAACATCATCGCCAATCCGAACTGCTCGACCATCCAGCTGGTGGTGGCCTTGAAGCCGCTGCACGATCTGGCGACCGTCAAGCGCGTCGTCGTCGCCACCTACCAGTCGGTCTCGGGGGCCGGCAAGGCGGCGATGGACGAGCTGTTCAACCAGACCCGCGGCATCTTCGTCAACCAGCCCATCGAACGGCAGAAATTCACCAAGCAGATCGCCTTCAACGTGATCCCGCACATCGACGCCTTCATGGACGACGGGTTCACGAAGGAGGAATGGAAGATGGGCGTCGAAACGCGCAAGATCCTCGATCCCGACATCGAGGTGGTCGCGCAGTGCGTGCGCGTGCCGGTGTTCGTCGGTCACGCCGAGGCGGTGTTCGTCGAGTTCGCGAAGCCGATCTCGGAGGCCAAGGCGAGAGCGGCGCTGCGCGCGGCGCCGGGCGTGGGGCTGGTCGACCATCGCGCCGACGAGGGCTATGTCACGCCGGTCGAGGCGACGGGCGAGGACAAGGTCTATGTCAGCCGGCTGCGCGCCGACCCGACGGTCAAGAACGGCCTTGTCTTCTGGTGCGTCGCCGACAATCTGCGCAAAGGGGCGGCGCTCAACGCCGTCCAGATCGCCGAAGAGCTGGTCAAGACCTATATGCGCAAGGCGGCGTGAGGATATCGGCCGGATCCTAGACGACAGCCCGGATCCTCACGCATAGAGGCCGGCGACGTTCCACAGCACGACGAGGGCGAAGGCGAGAAGGACCGCACCGGCGATCCGGTTCGCCCATCGCAGTCCCGCGTCGGTGAATTTCCCGTGCAGCAGGCCGACCAGCCCGGTGAGCAGCAGCCACCACACCGAGGAGCCCGCGAACACCCCCAGCACCAGCACCCAGTCCGACGCCTCGATCTCGTCATCGGCGTGGACGCCGAGCCCTGCGAACACGGCGAGGAAGGAGAGGACGGTGACGGGGTTGGTGAGCGTGAGGGCCACGCTCGAAGTGAAATCGCCGATCAGGCTCTTGGGGTCGGCCGCCGGGTTGAGCGGCGGCGGCGCGGCTCGCAGGGTGCGTACGCCGACGACGACCAGAGCCGCGCCGCCGACCAGGCTGATCCAAAATCGCTCGGCGATCAGGATCCCGGCGATGAACGTCAGACCCAGGACGGCGATGGCCGCGAACAGCGAGTCGGCGAGCGCGGCGCCGAGGCCGGTGGCGATGCCGGCCAGCCTTCCTTGGGCGAGCGTGCGGCGGACGCACAAGACGTTGATGGGGCCGATCGGCATGGCGATCAGGAACCCGGCGATCAGGCCGGTGAGGAAATACGCGCCAAGCATGCGGCCTTGCGTCGGGAGACTCCCCTGGCCCCGCGTCGATCGCCGGGCTCGCTCTCTTACCCCGGGCCCCGGCCGAACACAATGCGGCCTTCGGCTCACCCGATCCGTTCGGCGGTGAATCGCCGCGCGGTTGCCGACATGGCCCCAGGCGAGGGTCGAGGAGATTGACAGCACGTTCATCGCGCCAAGCCTTAGCCGAACTTTCCTTCGCCTGAAGGGCCGGCTTGCCGGCCCGCTGCGTTCGCGGGTAGTGTCTTGGCGGATCCCGTTTTGGAAGTGTGAGAAAGCATGGCGAATGCCCCGCATCCACGCCGCTCCGCGCTCTACGTGCCGGGTTCGAACGCCCGGGCGCTGGAGAAAGGCCGGACGCTCGATGCCGACGTGCTGATCTTCGACCTCGAGGATGCGGTGGCGCCCGACCACAAGACGTTGGCGCGCGAGCAGGTCGTGGCGGTGCTCATGGCCGGCGGCTACCGCGCCGAGGCGGTGATCCGCATCAACCACCCCTTGACGCGGATCGGCGCCGCCGATCTCAAGGCTGCGGCGCGCTCGGGCGCGGCGGCGGTGCTGTTGCCGAAGGTCGAGACCGCGAGGGACGTCCGCGACGCGGCCTTGAGGCTCGCCGCGGCCGGGGCGCCCTCGACTCTCGCGCTGTGGTGCATGATCGAGACGCCGCTCGGCGTGCTCCGGGTGCAGGACATCGCCTTCTCGAGCCCGCACCTCGCCTGCCTGGTCATGGGCACCTCCGATCTCGCCAAGGATTTGCGCGCCCGCCAGACGCCGGACCGCCTGCCGGTCATGACCTCGTTGGGGCTGTGCATCCTGGCGGCGCGAGCGGCCGGCCTCGCCATCCTCGACGGCGTCCACCTCGATCTCGAGGACGACGCGGGATTCGCCGCCGCCGCGAGACAAGGCGCGGCGCTCGGCTTCGATGGCAAGACCCTCGTTCATCCCAAGACCATCGCCGCCGCCAACGCGGCCTTCGGCCCGACCCAAGCCGAGGTCGCGTGGTCGAAAAAGATCATCGCCGCCCATGCCGGCGCCGTCGCCAAGGGCCAAGGCGTGGTCGTGGTCGATGGCGTGCTGATCGAGAACCTGCATGTCGAAAGCGCCCAGCGCACGGTAGCGCTCGCCGCCGCCATCGCCAAGCGCTTGACCGGCTGAAGGCTGGACCGAGGGCCAAAAAAGCCGCGCTCTTCAGGGCCCCCGAAGGCCGATTTTTTGGCCGAAAACCTTGGACGACGCGGCGAGCCTGGAGCCATCGGCGGCGGGTCTGCGGGCGGAATCTCGGTCTTGTCCAAGCCGCCGAAACCCAAGGTTTTGGGCCAAAATTCGTACTAGCCACAAAATCTGGTTGTTGGCCGGGGTCGCCTATGATCCGAAAATGGCGTCAGGTGTGCTGGGCCGAGACTAGAACACCAGCCGCGCGGCTCGCGACCGAGGCCCGGTCGCGCGTGGTCTAAGATGGGAGTTTGACCCTGGTGCCGATGGTGATGCCGGCGCGAACTGCGGTTCCGCCGGCATCTTCGTTGGATCTTCGGCTGCGGGTGCGGGCGGGGAGCGGCGAGAAAAAAATGAGGCGTCAGGCGCGCTGGACCGAGATCCGACGCTTTCCGTGTCCGGGCGGGACACGAACCTGACGCCTCGGGAACCGTTGCCGATTCCCGGCCCGTGAAAGGGTCGGGGGTCCCCCGCGCATGCCCAGGCAGGTCCCTGGCAGAACCCGGCCCGAGCCCTCGCGATGGCGGAACCCGAAGGCTCCGAACCCGAGGCCGCCCGGGCGTTTCGCGACCTTGCACTCCCCGACCGCGACGACCTCCGGCGTTGCCGCCGGTAGACGCCCGATCCGACCGGATGCGGCTCTTCCGGAGCCGCCCCCGCCCGGCCGGAACGCCCGTCTCGCAAGAGACCGGCCGCCCCGCCCGGAACAGCGCTTGGCGCACCAAACCCCCGAGCTCGCCGCCCGGTCCAATGGCCTTCCGGAGAAGGTTTCGGTGCCGGGCCGGACAACGCACCCCCTTAAGGGGCGGAGGTCGTCCCGAAGGCGCTGCTTCCATCGTCCGCCGCCACCGCCCCTCGCGGGGCTGGCGCCCTCCCGGGCGTTAAGGCGGCCGTTGCGAACTGGACCGCGTTTCCTTCGCCGCTCTCGCGTGCCGGAAGCGAGGGTCGCAAAAAAAATTGCCGGCGGCAATAATAATCGGTAATAAACCCCAGAATTTCTGTTGATAAAATTGCGCAATTCACACAATTTCTCAACAGATTATCCCCAGAGTTTTCCACAGATGTTTTTTGACCTTCAACGACAGACAGAATAAGTCCATGATTTTTCACGGCGAGTGCGGACCCGCGCCGACCTTGCCTCGGCCTGGCGTTGACGGGCGCCCCGCACCCGGTCTAAACCAGCGCTCCGTCGCCCGGAGTCCGGCCGGGCGACGCGCCCGGTGTGGTCATTCTCCAACCTCCAACCGCACGAAAGGGCACCATGGCGTCCGATCCGTCGGCCAAGCGGGCCCCAATGGCCAACCCCGCCGACCGGCGACCGCTGTCGCCCCATCTGCAGATCTACCGCTGGCAGCTCACCTCGGTGATGTCGATTACCCACCGCGCGAGCGGGGTGGCGCTCGCCGCGGGCACGCTGCTCTTGGTGTGGTGGCTGGTCGCGGCGGCGAGCGGCCCCGGCGCCTTCGCCTTCGTGCAGGCGTTCCTCGGCTCGTGGTTCGGGCTGCTGCTGTTGTTGGGCTGGAGCCTGGCGCTGTTCTACCATCTCGCCAACGGCATCCGACATCTGTTCTGGGATGCCGGCTACGGCTTCGAGCTGGCGACCGTTTATGCCTCGGGCTGGGCGGTGATCGCGGCGACGCTCATCTTGACGCTCGCCGCGTGGCTCATCGGTCTTTCGTGGCGCGGGACCATGCCATGAGCATGCGCTCGGAGCTCGGCCGGGCGCGCGGCCTCGGATCGGCCAAGGAGGGCGTTTCCCACTGGTGGGCGCAACGGGTCACGGCGGTGGCGCTCATCCCGCTGTCGCTGTGGTTCGTCGCCGAGGTCGTGGGCCTTGCCGGGGCGGACCAGCGGGCGGTAGCGGCGTGGATCGGCGCGCCCGTGCCGGCGCTGCTGCTCGTGCTGCTGCTCGCCGCCACCTTCCACCATGCCCAGCTCGGCCTTACGGTGGTGATCGAGGACTACGTCCACCGCGAGGGGCTGAAAATCGCCGGCTTGCTGTTGGTCAAGGGCGCGGCGGCGGTTCTTGGGGCGGCGGGGATTTTTGCTGTCCTGCGTTTGGCGCTGGGCGGCTGAGGGCCAAGCATGCTCGCGCCGACCGGCTCGCCGTCCCCCTCCTCGGCCCCCGCCGCCCGCGCCTACGAGGTGATCGACCACGCTTACGACGTGATCGTGGTCGGGGCCGGGGGCGCGGGCTTGCGGGCCACCTTGGGCCTGGCCCTGACCGGCCTCAAGACCGCTTGCGTCACCAAGGTGTTCCCGACCCGCAGCCACACGGTGGCGGCGCAGGGCGGGATCAGCGCCACGCTCGCCAACATGGGCCCCGACGATTGGCGCTGGCACATGTACGATACCGTCAAGGGCGGCGACTGGCTCGGCGACCAGGATGCCATCGAATACATGTGCAAGGAGGCGGTCCCGGCGATCATCGAGCTCGAGCACTACGGCGTGCCGTTTTCGCGCACACCGGAGGGCCAGATCTACCAGCGGCCGTTCGGCGGCATGACCACCGAGTACGGCAAAGGCATCGCCCAGCGCACCTGCGCCGCCGCCGACCGCACCGGGCATGCCATTTTGCACACGCTCTACCAGCAATCGCTCAAGCACAACGTCGCGTTCTTCGTCGAGTATTTCGCCCTCGACCTGATCCTCGACGAGGCGGGCGCCTGCCGCGGCGTGATGGCTTGGAACCTCGCCGACGGGACGATCCATCGCTTCCGCGCCGAGGCCACGGTGCTGGCGACCGGCGGCTACGGCCGGACCTATTTTTCGTGCACCTCGGCCCATACCTGCACCGGCGACGGCAACGCCATGGTTTTGCGCGCCGGCTTGCCGCTCGAGGACATGGAATTCGTGCAGTTCCACCCGACCGGCATTTACGGCTCCGGCTGCCTGGTCACTGAGGGCTCGCGCGGCGAAGGCGGGTACCTCACGAACTCGGCGGGCGAGCGGTTCATGGAGCGTTACGCGCCCTCGGCCAAGGACCTCGCCTCGCGCGACGTCGTGTCGCGGGCGATGACTATCGAGATTCGCGAGGGCCGCGGCGTCGGCCCGTTGAAGGACCATATCCACCTCCATCTCGAGCATCTCGGGCCCGAGCTCCTGCACGAGCGCCTGCCGGGGATTTCCGAGACCGTGCGCATCTTCGCCGGCATCGACGTGACCCGCGAGCCGATCCCGGTCCTGCCCACCGCGCACTACAACATGGGGGGGATTCCGACCAACCATCACGGCGAAGTGGTGGCGTCGAGGAACGGCGCCATCGCGACCGTGCCGGGGCTGTTGGCGATCGGCGAGGCGGCGTGCGTGTCGGTGCATGGCGCCAACCGGCTGGGCTCGAACTCGCTGTTGGACATCGTGGTCTTCGGGCGCGCGGCGGCCAGGCGCTTGGCCGAGCTGATCAAGCCCGGCCAGCTCCACAGGCCGCTGGCGCGCGCGGCCGGCGAGGCCACGCTCGCCCGCTTCGATCGGCTGCGCCACGCCAAGGGCGAATTCAAGACCGCGGGCTTGCGGCTCGAGATGCAACGGGCGATGCAGGACAACTGCGCCGTCTTCCGCACCCAGGAGGTGCTCGAGGAAGGGGCGCGGCGGCTCGCCGAGACGTGGGCGAAGTGCCCGCGGATCGCGGTCGCCGACCGCTCGCTGATCTGGAACTCCGACCTCGTCGAGACGCTGGAATTCGACAATCTCCTCGCCCAGGCGGTGGTGACGATGGGCTCGGCCTTGAACCGCAAGGAGAGCCGCGGCGCGCACGCGCGCGAGGACTATCCCAAGCGCGACGACGCCAACTGGCTCAAGCACTCGCTCGCCTGGCTCGATGCGCGGGGCGTGGTCCGGTTCGATTACAAGCCCGTCACCCTGCATCCGCTGACCAACGAGGTCGAGACCTTTCCGCCCAAGGCGCGGGTTTACTGAGCGGCCGTCTGGAGCCACGCCCCATGGTCGAATTCGCGCTACCCGCCAATTCCCGCCTCGGCCCCGGCCGCGCCTTCGCGGCGCCCGCCGGCGCCAAGCGGGTGAAAGGGTTCAAGGTCTATCGCTGGGACCCGGAGGGCGGCGCCAATCCGCGCCTCGACACCCACGTGATCGATCTCGATGCGTGCGGGCCGATGGTTCTCGACGCCCTCATCAAGATCAAGAACGAGATCGATTCGACGCTGACCTTCCGGCGCTCGTGCCGCGAAGGCGTGTGCGGGTCGTGCGCGATGAACATCGACGGCACCAACACGCTCGCCTGCACCAAGCCGATCGCGGACTGCAAGGGCGAGGTCAACGTCTATCCGCTGCCGCATATGCGGGTGATCAAGGACCTGGTGCCGGACCTCGGCCCGGCCTTCGCGCAGCTGCGCTCGATCGAGCCGTGGCTCAAGGCCGAAACGCTGCCGCCCGACCGCGAGCGCTTGCAGAGCCCGGACGAGCGCGCCCGGCTCGACGGGCTGTGGGAGTGCATCTTGTGCTTCTGCTGCACGACGAGCTGCCCCAGCTACTGGTGGAACGGCGAGCGCTATCTCGGGCCGGCGGTGCTCCTGCAGGCCTATCGCTTCATCGCCGAGTCGCGCGACGAAGCCGCGGGCCGGCGGCTCGATGCGCTCGAGGATCCGTTCCGGCTCTACCGCTGCCACACCATCATGAACTGCACCAAGACCTGCCCCAAGGGCCTCAACCCGGCCAAGGCCATCGCCGAGATCAAGAAGCTGATGGTTAAGCGGCGCTAGGGCCGGGTGCGGTTCATCGTCGTCCCACGAAGTTGCAGTCGGAAGGGCGGACATATGATTCACGGCCAGTTGCAGGGCGTCGCGATCGGTAGCTTCATGTTCCGCTGGCGTAGCCAGCTTCCGTTTTCCCTGCGCAGCGTTCTGCGGCGCGAGTACAATGGTTTCTACCTGATAGTCGTCGCGTTGACGGCCATCGAGTTCGCCACCGACGTAATCGGCGAGGGCAGTAGCTTGTCCGAGTTCATCACGGACGACCTGCCTTGGCTGGGATTTTTCGCCCTCGGCACGGTCGTGTGGCTGACCCTGCGGACGCTCAAGAAACAGACTGACTGGCTGCGGGCGTCCGGCCGGTAGAGAAGACACCGGCCGGGGAAGCCCCCGAGGTCGACCGCATGACCGGTCCCCGCATCGCGCTCATTCATGCGCTCGGCGAATCGGTGGCGCCCGCCGCCCAGGCCTTCGTCGCCATCTGGCCCGAGGCCCGCCCCTTCAACCTCCTCGACGACTCGCTGTCGGCCGACCTCGCGGCGGCGGGCGCGCTCAACCCCGATATCGCCGCCCGCTTCCTCGCCCTGTCGCGTTACGCGGCCGGCACCGGGGCGGCCGGCATCCTGTTCACCTGCTCGGCCTTCGGTCCCGCCATCGAGGCGTGCAAGCGCGCCCTCGCCATCCCGGTCGTCAAGCCCAACGAAGCGGCGCTTGAGGCGGCGCTCGAGGCCGGCGCGCGCATCGGCCTCCTCGCCACCTTCGCCGGCACGATCCCCTCGATGCGCGTCGAGCTCGAGGCGCTGGCCGCGGCCACCGGCCGCCGAGCAGAGATCGAAACCCGGGTCGTCCCGGGCGCGCTCGAGGCGCTCAAGGCCGGGCGCCACGGCGAACACGACGAGCTCGTCGCCCGCGCCGCGGCGGCGTGCCCCGAGCTCGACGCCCTGGTGCTGGCCCAGTTCTCGATGGCCCGCGCGGCAAACAGGATCGCCCCCGTTGCGGGTCGCTCCGTGCTGACGACGCCCGAGCGCGCG
>JBQTIU010000043.1:0-15135 GCA_052387815.1 Pseudomonadota bacterium | reverse complement strand
GTCTACGCCAAGACCGACATCAGCGCCGGCCCGCGCGGCATGACCGCGTTCCTGATCGAGAAGGGCATGAAGGGTTTCACGACCGCGCAGAAGCTCGACAAGCTCGGGATGCGCGGCTCCAACACCTCGGAGCTCGTGTTCCAGGATTGCGAGGTGCCCGAGGAGAACGTGCTCGGCCGCGTGGGCGAGGGCGTGCGCGTGCTGATGAGTGGCCTCGACTACGAGCGCGTGGTGCTGGCCGCCGGGCCGCTCGGCATCATGCAGGCCTGCATGGACGTGGTCGTGCCCTATGTCCATGAGCGCAAGCAATTCGGCCAGTCCATCGGCGCGTTCCAGCTCATGCAGGGCAAGCTCGCGGACATGTACACGGCCATGAATGCAGCCAAGGCCTATGTCTATGCCGTGGCCAAGGCCTGCGACCGCGGCCAGACGACGCGCAAGGACGCCGCGGGCGCGATCCTCTATGCCGCCGAGCGCGCGACCTGGATGGCGCTGGAGGCGATCCAGGCCCTGGGCGGCATGGGCTATATCAACGATTCGCCCACGGGCCGCCTGCTGCGCGACGCCAAGCTCTACGAGATCGGTGCGGGCACCAGCGAGATACGCCGCTGGCTCATCGGCCGCGAGCTGTTCGAGGAGACGGCGCAGCCATCGAACGGCGCGCGGGCCGTGGGGCAATCGCGGCCTTGCGGATTTTCGGCTTTGGCGGGGCGGGCTGCAAGGTGACCGTCAGCGTGTCGCCGTCGATCCGGGCTTCGACGGTCGTGAAGTCGATCCGCGGGCGGGCCCGGACCCGCAGCTTCAGCGGCAGCAGTTCCTCGGCCTCTCGCCAGTCGTCGGCGCGCGTGGGCGGGGCCGTCTCCCAGTCGAACGCCGAGCTCGGCATGGCCCGCAGCCTCGCGGCAACAGTTTTCGGGCCGATACGCTTAGAGCCCAAAATAAACTGCCCTTTCAACGGCTGTCGCCGGGCGGACGCTTAGGATACGACATTTCCTCAACACGGATAGCCGGGCCGGAGGATTGCCGGGGCGTGCGCGGCTTCCACGAGCGGAAAGGCGACCGCCGCGGCACCTATGCCATGAAGGTTACGGGCAACTGGCGCATCACGTTTCGTTGGCAAGACGGCGCGGCCGTACTGGTCGATTTGGAGGACTATCACTGACGCCTGCGCTGCCGTCGTGGCGAAAGAAAGGGACATGTTCAAGCTCAATCGTCGCCCGACCCTGCCGGGCGAGATTCTCCGCGAGGACTATCTAAGGCCGCGCGGGATTTCGATTGCCAAGCTGGCCGCGGCGGTAGGGTACAGCCGCAAGCACCTGGGCGACATCGTCAACGGCAAGGTTCGCCTGGACGCGAACCTGGCGGCGCGGTTGGCCAAGGTGCTCGGGACTTCGGCTCAGTTGTGGGTCAACCTTCAAGCCAACGTGGACGCCTACGACGCAGAGCGCGCGGCGCGCCGCTGGAAGCCGGCGGCAGTGTTCCGCGCAATGCCGGCTGCGTGACCCCTCGCCCCTTCCCCGACCCTACAAATGCCCGCCTTTTTATTTTCGATCCGAACTTCCGTGGCGGCCGAGACGCAAGCGGTCGATCGGACTCGGATAGGGCGGATGGCGAGAGGCCGCCCTGCCTACGCGGCGAGGGAGATGCCGAGCAGTTCGATGGCGCGCTACCAGCGCCAGCTTGGCCAGCCGCTCGGGGCGGCGTGGCGGCAGACGGCGTGAGGCCGAGCTTCGGCACGATGCCGAGCGCCGCCGCTGCATCGCCGTGCGGCAACGCGCGCTCGATCGCGACGCGGTCCGCCGGCGCCACCGTGGTTCGGCACCGGAAGTTCGGTTTAGGCCGCGCCCCACCCCCATCGCCCGCACCGTTATTGTCGCGCCGCCGCCGGCGATGCTCGCCCCTCGGGGCCGACAGCAAGCGGGGCGCCATCCATGGCCGGACGCATCGAAGCGCGCTTGCAGGAGCTCGGGATCGCGCTGCCTTCCGCGGCCGTGCCGGTCGCCAATTACGTGCCGTTCGTGCGCACGGGCGACCTCGTGTTCGTGTCCGGGCAGATCACACTCCAGGACGGCAAGCCGGAGTTCATCGGCAAGCTCGGCCGCGAGTTCGGGGTCGCGGCCGGGAGGGAGGCGGCGCGGCTGTGCGCCATCAACATTCTCGCCCAGCTCAAGGCGGCGCTCGGCGACCTCGACCGCGTCAAGCGCTGCGTCAAGCTCACGGGCTTCGTCAACTCGACGCCCGAGTTCGCCGACCACCCGAAGGTCATCAACGGCGCCTCCGACCTCATGGTCGAGGTCCTCGGCGAGGCCGGCCGCCACGCCCGCGCCGCCGTCGGCGCCGCCTCGCTGCCGCTCGGCGTGGCGGTCGAGGTCGAGGCGGTGTTCGAGGCCGCCTGATCATGCCCGACGGCGGCGAGGCGATCGCGGTCAGCGTAGCGGAGCGCATCGCCGAGCTCGCGCCGGCCGATTGGGATGCCTGCGCGGGCCCCGACAACCCGTTCGTCTCCCACGCCTTCCTCGCCGCCCTCGAGGCCAGCGGGTCGGCAACGGCGCGGACCGGCTGGCGCCCGCAGCACCTCGTCGCCGCCGCCGAGGGCGGGCGGGTGATCGGCGTCGTGCCGATGTACCTGAAGTCGCATTCCTACGGCGAATACGTGTTCGACCACGGCTGGGCCGAGGCCTATCGGCGGGCCGGCGGGCGCTACTACCCCAAGCTGCAGGCCGCGGTCCCGTTCACGCCGGTCACCGGCCCGCGCCTGTTGATGCGCGAGAACAGCGATGGGGTGCGCGCCGCGCTCATCCGCGCGCTTGCCGAGGTCGCTGAGGCGAGCGGCGTGTCCTCGCTCCACGTCACCTTCTGCACCGCGGACGAGGCCGCGGCCTTCGCCGCCGCCGGGTGGCTGATCCGCCGCGGCGTGCAGTACCACTGGGACAACCGGGGTTATGCGTGCTTCGAGGATTTCCTCGCCGCGCTCACGCACTCGAAGCGCAAGGCGATCCGCAAGGAACGCCGCGCGGTGGCGGCCCAGGGCATCGAGGTCGAGACGCTGACCGGGGCGGCGATCGAGCCCGGACACTGGGACCGGTTCTTCGAGTTCTACATCTCGACCGGCGAGCGCAAATGGGGCAGCCCCTACTTGACCCGGGACTTCTTCCACCGCCTGGGCGCCACGGCGCCCGAGCGCGCGGTCCTGATGATGGCGCGCCACGGCCGGACCTACGTCGCCGGCGCGCTCAACCTCGTGGGCGGCGAGGCGCTGTATGGCCGCAACTGGGGCGCCCACGGCGATTTCAAGTTCCTGCATTTCGAGGCCTGCTATTACCGCGCGATCGAGTTCGCCATCTCCCGCGGCCTCGCTCGGGTCGAGGCTGGGGCGCAAGGCGAGCACAAGATCGGGCGCGGCTATCTGCCGCGGCCGACCTTCAGTGCGCACTGGATCCGGGATCCCGGCTTCCGGCGCGCGGTCAAGGATTTCCTCGCCCGCGAAACCGAGCTCGTGATCCGCGAAATGGCGGAACTCGGCGAGCACTCGCCCTACAAGCACCAAGGCGCCACCGCCTGAGCGCGCCAGCCACCGGTTGACCGCGGCGCCGCGACTGGTTACAGGTGGGACGGACACGAAACGCAAACGGGAGGTATTCGAGCCATGTCGAAGCGGGAGTTCCTTCGCGGCGCGCTCGCCGCCCTGGCGTTGGGCGGCTTGGCGCTGGCCGGCGGCGAGGCCGGCGCGCAACAGCCGATCAAGATCGGCTCCTTCCTCGCCATCACCGGCCCGGCCTCGTTCCTCGGCGATCCCGAGGCAAAGACGCTCCGGACCTATGTCGAGCGCATCAACCAGGCGGGCGGCGTCGGCGGCCGGCGGCTCCAGCTCGTCGTCTACGACACCGGCGGCGACGCGCGCCAGGCCGTCACCTTCGCGCGCCGGCTGATCGAGGAGGACAAGGTCGACATCATCATCGGCGGCAGCACCACCGGCGAGACCATGGCCGTGGTGCCGCTGGTCGAGGAGGCGCAGATCCCGTTCGTGTCGCTGGCCGGCGCGTCGGTGATCGTCGAGCCGGTCAAGAAATGGGTGTTCAAGATGCCCCATTCCGACCGCATGGCGGTGGAGAAGATCTTCGCCGACATGAAGCGCAACAACAAGTCCAAGGTCGCGATCATCGCCGGCTCGGGCGGCTTCGATCAGTCGTGCCGCAAGGAGGCGCGCGACATGGCGCCCAAATACGGCGTCACCGTCGTCGGCGACGAGACCTATGCGCCCACCGACACCGACATGACCGTGCAGCTCACCAAGATCAAGAACACGCCCGGCCTCGAGGCGATCCTGGGCTGCGGCTTCGGCGCGCCGGCCGCGATCACGGCGCGCAACTACGGCCAGCTCGGCATGCAGAACATCCAGTTCTATTTCAACCACGGTGTCGGCTCGCAGCAGTTCATCGATGGGGCCGGCGGCGGCGCCGAGGGCATGCGGGTGCCGGTGGCCGCCCTGCTGGTCGCCGGGCAGCTCGCCGACAGCGATCCGCAAAAGAAGGTGGCGCTGGACTACGCCCAGGCCTATCGCGCCGCCACCAACAACGAGCCGGTCTCGACCTTCGGCGGCCACGCGTATGACGGGCTGATGATCTCCATCGAGGCGATGAAGCGGGCCGGCGGCGCCGACAAGGCCAAGGTCCGCGACGAGATCGAGAAGACCAAGAACTTCGTCGGCGTGGACGGCGTCTACAACATGACGCCGGCCGACCACATGGGCCTGTCGATCGACTCGTTCAAGATGATCGTGATCAAGAACAACACGTGGAACCTGCTGTACTAGAACGGGCTTCGCACAAGACGGGGCATCATTCCCCACCCCGACGTCATTCGATGTCGGGGTGGGGCCGCGGGTCGCGACTCGCGAACCCGTGACACCGAGTTCTAGGGACCGGACGACTTGGCCGAGTTCCTGCAATTCACGTTCACGGGGCTCACCGTCGGCGCGATCTACGCGCTGGTCGGGATCGGGTTCTCGATCATCTACAACTCGAGCCAGGTGATCAATTTCGCCCAGGGCGAGTTCGTGATGGTCGGCGGCATGTCGGCCGTTTTCCTGATCGCGGCAGGCGGCCTGCCGCTGTGGCTCGCGGTGCCGGCCTCGGTCGCCCTCGCGGCCCTGGTCGGCGTCGGGCTAGCGAAATTCGCGGTCCAACCGGCGGCCTCGGCTCGCGGGGGCGGCGCCTCGGTGGTGACGATCATCATCATCACCATCGGCGCCTCGATCTTCATCCGCGGCGCGGTCGAGGTGACGCTCGGCAAGAATTTCTACCGCCTGCCGGCGTTTTCCGGCGAGACGCCGCTGCACATCGCCGGCGCGACGCTCCAGACGCAGAGCCTGTGGGTGCTCGCCGTCGTCGTCGTGGTCGTCGCGGCGCTCAAGTGGTTCTTCGACCGCACGCGCCTCGGCAAGGCGATGCTCGCCACCTCGCACAACCCGCTGGCGGCGCGCCTCGTCGGCATCGACACGCGGATGATCCTGCTCCTGAGCTTCGGCCTGTCGGGGGCGCTGGGCGGGCTCGCCGGCATTCTCACCGCGCCGATCACCCTCACGAAATACGATATCGGCATCATGCTCGGCCTCAAGGGCTTCAGCGCGGCGATCTTGGGCGGGATCGGCAACCCGTTCGGGGCGGTCGCCGGCGGCCTGGCGCTCGGCCTCGCCGAATCGCTCGCCGCCGGATACGTGTCTTCCGCCTACAAGGACGCCGTCGCCTTCGTCATCATCCTCGCCGTGCTGTTCGTGCGCCCGAGCGGGCTGTTCGGCGGCAAGCCGACGCACCAGGTATGAGCGGGCGCGCGCTTCGCGGGCGGGATTTCATGGCGCGGTGGGGCGGGCTGTCGACGCTGTGCGTCGTCGTCGCCTTGCTGCCGCTCGTCCTGCCCAACAAATTCTATTACGACGTGGCGATCAAGGTGGCGCTCAACGCCATTGTTTGCGTCGGCCTCAACCTCTTGATCGGCTATGCCGGCCAGATCAGCCTCGGTCATGCGGGGTTTTTCGCCCTCGGCGCCTACGCCTCGGCGATCTTGACCGCGCATTATGGCGTCAACGGGTTTCTCGCCATGCTCGCCGGCGCGCTCGGCGTGGGGGGTCTCGCTTTCGCCGTCGCCCGGCCGATCCTGCGCTTGCGGGGCCACTATCTCGCGATGGCGACGCTCGGCCTCGGGATCATCATCTCGATCGTCATCAACCGCGAGATCGCGCTCACCGGCGGGCCCGACGGCATGCCGGTACCGGCGCTGTCGGCGGGCGAGTTGCGGGTGACCGGGGCGCTCGCCTGGTACTGGGTAACCGCGGGCGCGCTCATTCTCGCCGTCTGGCTGTCGCTCAACCTGATCGACTCGGGGCTCGGGCGGGCGTTGCGGGCCCTCCATGGCTCCGAGGTCGGCGCCGAGACCGCCGGCGTCGACACGACCCGCACCAAGGTCCTGGTGTTCGTCGTCTCGGCGGTGTTCGCCAGCCTGGCGGGATCGCTGTTCGCGCACGCCGACCGCTTCGTCACACCGGCCGAGGCCGGTTTTCTGCGCTCGATCGAGTTCGTCACCATGGTCGTGCTCGGCGGCATGGCCTCGACCTTCGGGGCGGTGGTCGGGGCGGCGATCCTGACCGTGCTGCCGCAGGCGCTCGCCGCCTTTCACGACTTCAAGCACCTCGCCTTCGGCGCGATCCTGATCGGCGTCATGATCTTCATGCCGCGCGGCCTGGTGCCGACGCTCGCGGCCCTGCGGCGGCGGGGGACGCGGTGAGCGCCGGCGCCGTCCTCTTGCGGGTCGAGGGGCTGACCAAGGAGTTCGGGGGCGTGGGCGCGGTCTCCGACCTCGATTTCGAGATCGACGAGGGCCGCATCCATTCGATCATCGGACCGAACGGCGCCGGCAAGACCACCGTGTTCAACCTCGTGACCGGCGTCTATGCGCCGACCGGCGGGCGCATCGTGCTGTGCGGCGAGGACGTGACCGGTCTCACGACCTCGGCGCGCGCCGGGCGCGGCGTCCAGCGCACGTTCCAGAACCTCCAGATCTTCTTCAACATGACGGCGCTCGAGAACGTCATGGTCGGACGGCACCTCCACCTCAAGCCGCGCCTGTGGCCGGCGCTCGTGCGCGCCCCGGCGGTCGCCCGCGCCGAGCGCGAGGCCGCCGAGCGGGCGGCCGAGCTGATGCGCTTCGTCGGCCTCGGCGCGTGGCTCGACGCCGACGCGGACGCCCTGCCCTATGGCGCCTTGAAACGCCTCGAAATCGCGCGCGCGCTCGCCGCCGGCCCGCGCCTCGTCCTGCTCGACGAGCCTGCCGCCGGCCTCAACCCGACCGAGAGCGCGGCGATCATCGAGCTCATCAAGACGATCGCCGGATCCGGCACCACCGTCGTGCTGGTCGAGCACGACATGAAAGTGGTGATGGGCGTCTCCGAGCATATCCTGGTCCTGGATTACGGCCGCAAGCTCGCCGAGGGCAGCGCCGCCGAGGTGCGCGCGAACCCCGAGGTGATCAAGGCGTATCTCGGCGCGCGCGCGGCGGGCGGCTGATGGCCAGGCCAGGCCCGCCCGCGCCGCTGCTCGAGATCGCCGGCCTGGCGAGCCATTACGGCCGCATCCAGGCGCTCGCGGGCATCGACCTCAAGGTCGCCGAGGGCGAACTCCTGGCGCTGGTCGGCGCCAACGGCGCCGGCAAGACGACGCTGTTGAAGACCATCTCGGGCGTCCAGCCGGCGAGCGCCGGCTCGATCCGCTTCGCCGGCGCCGATATCACCGCCGCGCGCCCGGACCGCCGGGTGCGGCTCGGCATCGCGCAGGTGCCGGAGGGCCGCCAGGTGTTCGCTCCGCTCTCGGTCGCGGACAACCTGGCGCTCGGCGCCTACACGCGCCCGCGCGCCGAGTTGGCAGCGGCTCTCGACAAGATCTACGCCATGTTCCCGGTCCTCAAGGACAAGCGCAGGCAGCCCTCCGGCACGCTGTCGGGCGGGCAACAGCAGATGCTGGCCATCGGCCGTGCGCTGATGGCGAGGCCGCGGCTGCTGCTGCTCGACGAGCCGAGCATGGGGCTCGCGCCCCTCCTGGTCGAGGAGATCTTTGGCGCCATCACCGCCCTCAAGACGGCGGGGACAACGATCTTCCTCGTCGAGCAGAACGCCCATGCGGCGCTCGCCATCGCCGACCGCGGCTACGTCCTGGAAACCGGGCGCATCGTGCTCCAGGATTCGGGGCCGGCGCTGCTCGCCAACCAGCGCGTCAAAGAGGCGTATCTCGGACTCTAGACCGAATTTCCGATCGAGCCTTGTAGGGGCGGGTCTTAAGATCCGCCCGGGCGGGTTTGAAACCGGCGAGGCGCGAGGCAACGCCTCGCGGCCTCGCCCTTACACGATGCAGGGCTCACGGGCGCGGGCTCAAATCATTGTGACTCTGGTATTACACCTGCGTTCCGGGCGCGCGGACGTTGCGGAGGAAAATGCGCAGCAAGAGCTGGACGAATGGGTCGGCCTTGGCGATCCGCGCGTGGAACTCGCGCCCGCTCACCACCACGCACAGCGTTTCCCGGCGCGCCACCGCCTCGGCCATGCGCGGCCGATCGTCGAGGCGCGCCTCATCGAGGCGCGCCATCTCGCCGAAGATGCCGCCGGGCCCGATCGTCCCCAAGACCGCGCGGCGGCCCTGGCGCGTCGCGGCGATCTCGATCTCGCCGTCCTCGACGATATAGGCCCGGTTGCCGCCCTCGCTCTCCCGGAACAGCACATGGCCACCGGGTAGAGTTCGCGGGGCACGGATTGCGGGGTGACCTTGGCGCTCATCGCCACGGCAGCCTAGGCCGGACTCATTACTTCTTTTTTATCGCGCGCCTTCCCGCCGGGGCTCGCTTCCGGTGGGACGCTTCCGGTTCGGCGCGACCAGCCGGCGATGATGGGGGACGAAGATCGCTTGGCCGACGATCCGCAACCGGCGGCAGCGGCGAACGACAACGAACCCGAAGGGAACCAATGATGGCGACCCACTCGGGTCTTGCACGAGGCATCGCCATGATGTATATCACGGATGTATATCCGAGCGATGAGGTCGCCATGTCCAAGACCGGAGTTGCAAGAATCTTCATGCACGGGCGCAGCCAGGCCGTGCGCCTGCCTTTGGCGTTTCGCCTGCCCGGCGAGCGCGTGCGCGTGCGCCGCGTCGCAAGCAGCATCCTGCTTGAGCCGCTGGCGACGGATATCGACGCCTGGTTCGCCGAACTGGACCGCTTCGCCGACGTGCCGTTCATGGAGGATGGCCGCCGTCAACCGCCGATGCCCGAGGCCAAGGTCCTGTTCGAGTGACCTACTTTCTCGACACCAACGCCGTCCTCGCGCTGCTCAAGAATCGGCCTCCCGGCGTGCGCCGCCGGTTGCGGCGCGCCGTGTCCAGGGACGTATCGATCGCGGTCTCATCGGTCGTGTTGTTCGAGCTTTGGTATGGCGTCGCGCGAAGCCAACGCCGCCGCGAAAACGCCGAGCGGTTGCGCATCTTCCTCTCGGGCGCCATCCGCGTCGTTGCCTTCGAGGAGGAGGACGCCGTGACCGCCGGTGACCTGCGCGCCGCACTGGAAAAGGCGGGAACACCGACCGGACCCTATGACCTGTTGATCGCCGCCCAGGCGCTTAGGACCGGCGCGACGCTGGTGAGCGCGAATGTCTCGGAATTCGCCGGCGTGCGCGATCTCGCCTGGGAGGATTGGACCGCCAAAGCCTGACGGAGGCGCCATGACCCGTCTCGCTCAAAGCCCACGCGATCGCCCATATCCCCACAGGCCCATCCGCCAAGCCCGGACCGCCAAATGTTCAGGACGACGGGAGGAGCGATTGCGATACCATGACTCTCAAGCTCACTCGCCGAGTGTGCCAAGCGAGCGAGCCGCTACCGCAGAGTTCCACCTTAACTCACCCGCCAGGCTGTCCAGTCGAGGGTAGCCACCTCGCTCGATTCAGGTTGGGCGCGACCAGCGGGCGATGATCTCGGCCGGCTCGGCGGCACGGGGCGGCGGGCGCGGGGCGGGCGGCTGGCCGTCGATATGGGCCGGGAACAAGGCTTCGATCGCCGCATCGGGCGGGCCCTTGCGGGCGAGCATGCCGCGCGCGGCGATCTGGGGATGATCGGGCACCTCGCTGGCCTCGACGACCGCCCCGAAACAGCAGTCCACGCCCTTGAGCAGGTCCTCCCACTGCGCCGTATTGCGGGTCGCGAACAGCGCCGAGAGTTCGGCGATCAGCGCCTGCTGCGGCATCGCCTCCCACTGCCGTCTCGTCCACTCCGGCCGGCCGACCGCGGCGCAAAAATTGGCCCAGAACTTCGCTTCGATCGCGGCCAGCGTGACGAAGCCCCGGTCGGCGGCGCGATAGATCTGGTAGCAGGCGGCGCCGCCGTTCAGCAGGTTGCCGGCCAGCGCGGGCGCGAACCCCGGCCTCAGCGCCGCGGTCAAGGTCGTGCTCTGCCAGGCGAGCACGGTCTCGGCGAGGGAAAGGTCGATATAGGCGCCACGCCCGTCGCGCGCCCGGCCGAGGAGCGCGGCACAGACCGCGAGCGCCGCCTGCAGGCCGCTGGCGAAATCGGCGGTCGGGGGCGCCGCCATGACCGGCCGCTCCGTCGTGCCGCTCGCCGCCAGCCCGCCGGCCAGGGCCATGTAGTTGAGGTCGTGCCCGGAGCGCAGGCGCCACGGCCCGCTCTGGCCGTAGCCCGACAGCGCGGCATGCACGAGGCGCGGGTTGAGCGCGCCAAGGCGCTGGCGGCCGAACCCCAGCCTGTCCATCACCCCCGGCCGATAGGATTCGACGAGCGCGTCCGCCCGCTCGATGAGCCGCGCGAACATGCCGGCGCCGGCCGGCGATTTGAGGTCGAGGCTGAGAATCTTCTTGCCGCCGTTCATCAGCTTCCACAACGGCGATACGCCGTCGGCGTCGAGCGGCTCCAGAGCGCGCATCGGGTCGCCGTCGGGGGGCTCGATCTTGACCACCTCGGCGCCGAGATCGGCCAGCATCAACCCGGCATAGGGCCCGGGGACGAACTGCGAGAGGTCGAGAACCCGAACGCCGGCGAGGAACGCGACGGCCATGATCGACCGCCCGCCTACTCCGCCAGCGCCGGCACCTTGGGCGGGGGGAGGGGCGCGGGGGGCTGCGGGTATTCGAAGGCGAGCTTGCCGCCTTCGACCTTGACGCGGACCGTGCCGCCCTTGGCCAGGCGGCCGAACAGGAGCTCGTCAGCCAGCGGCTTCTTGATGTTCTCCTGGATGAGGCGGGCGAGCGGGCGGGCACCGTACGTCTCGTCGTAACCCTTCTCGGCGAGCCAGGCGCGGGCCTCGTCGGCAAGCGCGATGGCGACCCGGCGGTCGGCGAGCTGAACTTCGAGCTGGGCGACGAACTTGTCGACCACGCGGTTCACCACCTCGGGCGTCAGCCGCGCGAAGCCGATATTGGCGTCGAGGCGATTGCGGAATTCGGGGCTGAACATGCGCTCAATCGCCTCTTCGTCCTCACCCAGGCGCGCGCCGCGCTCGAAGCCGATCGCCGGCTTCGCCATATCGACCGCGCCGGCGTTGGTGGTCATGACCAGGATGACGTTGCGGAAATCGACGCTCTTGCCGTTGTGGTCGGTGAGCTTGCCGTGGTCCATGACCTGCAGGAGGATGCTGAACAGGTCGGGATGGGCCTTCTCGATCTCGTCGAGCAGCAGGACCGCGTGCGGGTGCTGGTCGATGGCGTCGGTCAGCAGGCCGCCCTGGTCGAAGCCGACATAGCCCGGCGGCGCGCCGATCAAGCGCGAGACGGTGTGCCGCTCCATATACTCCGACATGTCGAAGCGGATGAGCTGGATGCCGAGCGAGCGGGCGAGCTGGCGCGCGACCTCGGTCTTGCCCACGCCGGTGGGCCCCGAGAAGAGGTAGCAGCCGATCGGCTTCTCCGGCTCGCGCAAGCCGGCGCGGGAGAGCTTGATCGCGCCCACCAGCGCTGCGATCGCCTTGTCCTGGCCGAAGACCACGGCCTTGAGGCCCGCATCGAGGTTGCGCAGGGTCTCCTTGTCGTCGACCGAGACGCTCTTGGGCGGGATGCGCGCGATCTTGGCGACCACCGCCTCGACATCCTTGACCCCGATCGTGCGCTTGCGGCGGGCGGGCGGCAGCAGCATCTGCGCCGCGCCCACCTCGTCGATCACGTCGATCGCCTTGTCGGGCAACTTGCGGTCGTTGATGTAGCGGGCCGAGAGCTCGACCGCGGCCCGGATCGCCCCGGCAGTGTAGCGCAACTTGTGGTGCGCCTCGTAGTACGGCCGCAGGCCCTGCATGATCTTGATCGTGTCCGCGACCGTCGGCTCATGCACGTCGATCTTCTGGAAGCGGCGGACTAGCGCCCGGTCCTTCTCGAAATAGTTCCGGTACTCTTTGTAGGTGGTCGAGCCGATGCAGCGCAGCGTGCCGCTCTGCAAGGCCGGCTTGAGCAGGTTCGAGGCATCCATCGATCCGCCCGAGGTGGCGCCGGCGCCGATCACGGTGTGGATCTCGTCGATGAAAAGGATCGCGCCCTCATGCGCCTCGAGCTCGGCCAGGATCGCCTTGATGCGCTCTTCGAAGTCGCCGCGATAGCGCGTGCCGGCCAACAGCGCCCCCATGTCGAGGGCGAAGATGGTGGCGTTGCGCAACACCTCCGGCACCTCGGCCCTGACGATCTGGCGGGCGAGCCCCTCGGCGATCGCGGTCTTGCCAACCCCCGGCTCGCCGATATAGAGCGGGTTGTTCTTGTAGCGGCGGCAGAGGATCTGGATGGTCCGCTCGACTTCCGCCTCGCGTCCGATCAAGGGATCGATGCGACCGCTCGCCGCCTTCTTGTTGAGATTGACGCAATAGGCGCTGAGCGCCTCCTGGCCCCGCTTGCCCTGGCGGTCGGGGGCGCCGGCGCCGCTTATGCCGTCGTCGTCGGCCCCGCGCACCCGCCGCGTCTCGGTGCGCCCCGGCACCTTGGCGACGCCGTGGGAAATGTAGTTGACGGCATCGAGCCGCGACATGTCCTGCTCTTGCAGGAAATAGACGGCGTGCGACTCGCGTTCCGAGAACATGGCGACGAGCACGTTGCCGCCGGTCACTTCCTCGCGGCCCGAGGACTGGACGTGGATCGCGGCCCGCTGGAGGACGCGCTGAAAGCCCGCCGTCGGCTTGCAGTCCCCGCCGCGGTTGGTCACCAGCCCAGCGCAGTCGTTGTCGAGATAGTTGACGAGGTCGCGCTTGAGCCGATCGAGATCGACGCCGCAGGCGCGGAAAACCGCGACGGCATCCTGATCTTCGATCAGCGCCAGCAACAGGTGTTCGAGCGTCGCGTACTCGTGACGGCGTTCGTTGGCGAAAGCCAGCCCCCGGTGCAAGGTCTGCTCGAGATTTCGCGACATCATGCGCGCCACGACTCCTGCGCTTCGACACCGTTAACGCCGATCACGGGACCGCCTCGCCCATGCTAAGGGCCTCGGCGCCCCGCGTCCAGACCCTGTTTGTCGCCGACGCCTATTCCTTTTCCAGGGTGCAGCGCAGCGGATGCTGGTTGCGGCGCGCGAAATCCGTCACCTGCGTGACCTTGGTCTCGGCCACCTCGTAGGTGAAAACGCCGCACACCCCCACCCCGCGTCGATGCACATGCAACATGACTTGCGTCGCGTCCTCACGGGTCTTGTTGAAAAAGCGCTCGAGGACGTGGACGACGAACTCCATCGGCGTGTAGTCGTCGTTCAGCATCAACACCTTGTACATCGACGGCCGCTTGGTCTTGACCCGCGTTTGGACCGCCGCGCCGGTCGCCGAGCCGTAATCCGTCGATTTGTTTTCTCGGCTCATCCGCGCTGCCACATGTCCCGCCTCGGCCGTCGCGCGACCCACGCGCGCATCTCGGCATGATATTTGATTCCTCGCGTCCGAGAAAAGAGGTTTCATCGCGCGCGCCGCGCCGCGGCCCGATTCGCCGCGCGGCCCGATTCAAGGGCCGCGGATCGATCACCCGCCGGCCCGGCCGGATTACCCATCCCGGCCCGCGATGGCCATCGACGTCGAGAGCCATGCGCTTGGGCCTCGCCAGCCCTTCAGGGCCCAGCGTCGGCGCACAAAAAAAGGGGCCGTGACGAGCACGGCCCAAGTTTAGGGAGGAAACGCCCGGGAGGCGGCCAGAAGGCCGTCTCCCGTCGCGGCATCAGGGATACCGCAACATCCTATCTAGATGCTGCGATGCAAAAAAACAAGGGCTTTTTCGACTTTCTCTAATATACGTGATGGGATAGAGACCCCGGGCAATGACCAGAAATCTGTATTAAGGCACTGATTTCACGTTGCAATTCGTCTCAACCCCCTAGTCCAGGCTCGCGCCTTTGCGGGCTGGCGAGTGGCGAGCCGGCATGTGATTTCGGCGCCCTGCCGAATTCGTATATGATTGTACGGCTTGCGACTCCGAGTTGGCGGGATGCACGTCAGGGCGTCTCGGCCCGCTTCGCGGGTGTGCCTCGGGAGGCACCCATGGGGAAATCCACTACCGAATCGTCCCGCGACGGTGCCGCGCGAGCGCCCTGTCCGTGCTGCGCACCCGAGCGACGACGAGCGCTATCCCGACGCCAAGCCCTGTGGTCGCTCACCGCCGCGGCGCTTGCGGCGTGCGCACCCGGCGGCGAGGCTTCGCCGTTCGCCCACGATGCTCCCCTCCTGCCCCGCCGGCGCCTGAACCGGCTCGACGAGCCGCCCGCGGGCACGCCCCCGGTGTCGCTTCCCGTCGTCGACTTTCACACGCATCTGCAGAAGCGGATCTCGGCCGAGGATCTCGTTGGGCTCATGGATGAGGTGGGCGTAGCGCGCCTCGTGTTGATGCCACTCTACTACGGCGATCGCGGCGGCGCGATCAACGACGGCGAAGGATCGGACGAGCAGGCCCTCGACTACGCGCGCCGATACCCGACCCGATTCGTGCCGTTCGTAGGCATGCAGCGCGAAGAGTTGAACAACCCCTGGGCCTGGTCGCCGAGCTCCATCGGGCGCCAGTTGCTCCGCGAAACGGACGCCAAGTTGCGCACCGGCGAGTTCTTCGGCATGGGCGAGTTCATGCTGCGCTTCTATCCCTACACC
>JBQTIU010000042.1:0-6019 GCA_052387815.1 Pseudomonadota bacterium | reverse complement strand
CGCCGCACGGAGCGCCGGCTGATCCGCGACTACGAGGCGCTGGTGGCCGAGCTCATCGACCGGCTTTCGCCCGACAACCACGGCCTCGCCGTGGCGCTCGCCGAGACGCCTGAGCACATTCGCGGCTACGGCCATATCAAGGCGGCCCACCTCGCCGCGGCCAAGGCGCGCGAGGCCGAGCTCATCGCCGCCTTCCGCGCGCCCGCGCCCGCGCCCGCGGCCCAGGCGGCCGAGTAGCGGCGGGCGACAACGTTGCCCGGTGATGCGCTCCCTGCTGGTGCGGTCCGCGAAGCGGCGAGCCGCCGATCTGGCGGCAACGAGGGTGTCGGCATTCATGATCTCATCGGCCGTCTTCACGTTGTCGAGATGTTCCTTGACAGCCTCCGCAGGCACGCACTACCGTCTTTTGCAACCCAATGGTTAGGTTGGACGATTTCAGTTCAACGGAACTGCGGAACCCGGCGAGATTAGGTCAAACCGCCGCCGACCGGATCATTGGTCAATCGGACAGGAAGGAAGGGGCGTCATGCTCCGCCGCCGCGGTCTGATCGGTATCCTCCTTGTCACCGCAACGCTGCTCGGGTTCCGACCCGCGGCCGCTCAGGAGCTCAAGTTCGGTTTCACGCCCGTCCTCGGCGAGGCCGAGATGCGGGCCGAGTTCGAGCCGCTCATGGCCTATCTGTCTGACGCCGTCGGCTGGAAGGTCACGCTCTACATCGCCAAGGACTACGGCGATCTGCGCACGCAGATGGAGGCGGGGCGGGTGGACGTTGGCAGCCTGTCGCCGTTCGCCTATGTGGACGCGACGCGTGGCGGAAAGATCCGGATCATCGCCCAGTCCATCCTGGACGGTTCTGCCACTTATCGTGGGCTGATCGTCGCGCGGGCGGACAGCGGACTCAAAGCCCTCACGGACCTCGCCGGCAGGCGGTTCGCCTTCGTCGACCCAAAGTCGGCGTCGGGTTACGTTTACCCGCGCGCGATGCTGATCGAGAACGGCGCCAACCCGGACGGCTTCTTCAAAGAGACGATCTTCGCCGGCGGCCATGACAAGGTCATCGCGGCCGTGCTCGAGGGCAAGGTCGACGCCGGTGCCATCTATGACGGCGCGCGCGACGTGGCGAAGGCGAAAGGAATGCGAACCGAAGATCTGATCGTGCTCGCCGGCACCGATCCCATTCCCCATGATGCCATCGCCGTCCGCCTCGGTCTGGACGAGGCGCTCGTCAAGAAGATCCAGACGGCGCTCGTCGAGGTCGGTAAGACGCCGGCCGGTCGCGCCGCGATCGCCCACAGCAAAAAGAAGCTGACCGGGCATGTGATCGCCGAGGACGGCTTGTTCGACGTCGTACGCCGCACCGCCAAGATCGCGGGCCAATAGCCCGCTGGTGTCGCCGAAAGGAGGCTGGTCATGCGTGCTCATCGTGTCCTCACGTCCTGGGTCATCCGGGCGGCGGCGGCCTTCGCCGCGCTGACTGCCTCGCTGGGGCCCGCCGCGGCGGCCGGTACGCTCAATGCGTACTCGATCTGGCCGGAGAACTGGGCGCGACCCATGCTGCAGGAGTTCGAGAAGGCCACCGGGGTGAAAGTGAACTTCCTCCGCTTCTCATCGGGAGAAGCGCTCGCCCGGATCATCGCGGAGAAGAACAATCCGCGCGTCGATGTGCTGTTCGGCGGTCCGGTGGAGACCTTCGCTGCCGGCGTCAAGGAAGGCATCTTCCAGCCCTACAAGCCAACGTCCTTCGCCGCTCTGCCGGCGCGTTTCAAGCACCCGGAGGGCTATTGGGTGGCGATCGCCGACGATCCCCTCGTGTTCATGACCAGCAACAAATTCCTGGCCGATCACAAACTGCAGCCGCCGACTTCGTGGAACGATCTGTTGCATCCGGCATACAAGAACATGCTGCAAATGGCCGATGCCCGGACGTCCGGCACGGCGGTCACGCGGATCTTTTCCGTCCTCGAGGTCAACGGTCGCGACGAGGACAAGGCCTTTGCCTATCTAAGGAAGCTGCGGCGCAACGTCCAGCTCTATACCAAGAGCGGCGGCGGCGGGACGTTGCCGGTGGGGCTCGGCCAGGCCGCGGGAGGCATCTTTTTCATCGTCGACGCGCTCGACACCAAGGCCAAAGGCTACGACGTGTCGATCAGCTTCCCACGCGAAGGCATCGGCACGGCGGCCGAAGCCATCGCGCTCATCAAGGGCGCGCAGAACCCGGATTCGGGCCGCCGGCTGATCGACTGGGCGTCGAGCCCGGCCATGCAAACTCTGTACGCCACGTACAAGATCAATTTCGTGCCTGCCCACCCGGACGTGAAGACCGAGGCGAGCCTCGCGGCGGTCCTCGAGGGCGCGAAGATCTTCCCGATCGACGACGAATACGCCGGGGCCAATCGCAAGCGCATCGTCGAGCGGTGGATCGCCGAGGTGCTCAACGCCACCGATTGAGGCGGTCGATCCTTCGGCACTCCCGGCGCCGGTGGCGCGCGGTCGCCATCGGCCGTACGGTGCTGCGCCGGATGGCGCGCGATCCCACGCTGCTGGCGACCGTCGTCGTGCTGTGGGCGCTCCTCGCCCTATTCGTTATCTTCCCAATTGCCGCGCTGCTCTTGCGCGCCTTCGTCGACGGCGGGCGCCTGTCGCTGGGCCCGCTGCTTTCGATCCTCGGAGACCGCAACCACCAGCAAGCCTTCGTCAACAGTCTGGTTCTTGCCGCGCTGGTCGGCGTGAGCGGCACGCTGCTTGGCTTCCTGTTCGCGTTCGCCGCGACCCGCGCCAATCTGCCCACCTATTGGCGCGCGTTTCTCGACGGGGCGACGCTCTTGCCGCTGATCTCCCCGCCCTTCACGACCTCGATCGCCATCATCTTCTCTTTCGGACCGCGTGGACTGATCACGTACCATCTCTTGGGTCTGACCGGCACCACGGCCTACGGACTTCACACGACGCTGTTGTCCGAGGCGCTTACCTACTTTCCCATCGCCTATCTCACGCTGAAGCCGATCCTTGCCGCCATCGATCCCAACGTGGAAGACATGGCTTACGGCCTCGGCGCTTCGCGTTGGCGCGTTTTCCGCACGGTGACACTGCCCCTCTGCGTGCCCGGCTTCGCCAACGCTTTCCTGCTGCTCTTCGCCGCCTCGCTCGCCGACTTCGCCACGCCGCTCATCTTGGCCGGCAACAGCTTTCCGGTCCTGCCCACCCAGGCCTATCTGCAGATCACGGGACTGTTCGATTTCACGGGCGGCGCGGTGTTGTCGTTCGTGCTGCTCGTCCCGGCGGCGATCGTCTACGCGTTGCAGCGGTATTGGGTGAGCCGCAGCTATTACGTCACGATCACCGGCAAGGTGGGACCGCAGACCGCCTTCAAAAGCGTCACCCCCGTCGTCCGCCTGGGCCTCCTCGCCGCGTGCCTCCTGGTCGCCGCGGCGATCCTCTATTTCTACGCGCTGCTGCTCTACGCATCGGTGGTCGTGGCGTTCGGCGCCAACCATGATTGGACGTGGCGCCATTATCAGGTCATCTTTACCGAAGGCCTGAAGGCCATTCGTGATACGCTGATCATCGCCGGCATCGGCATGCCGCTCGGCGGTTTGTTCGGCGTGGTGGTCGGCTATCTCGTCGCGCGCAAGAATTTCCTCGGCAAGCAGGCGATGGAAGTCGTCACCATGGTCAATTACGCCCTGCCGGGGACGATCGTCGGCATCGCCTATCTCATCGCCTTCAACGATCCGCCGCTGGTCCTGACAGGAACCGCGCTGATCATCGTCGCCTGCTACATCTTTCGCTATAGCCCGACGGGCATTCGCGCCACCGTGGCGCAGTTGCAGCAGATCGATCCGAGCATCGAAGAGGCCTCCCAAAGCCTGGGCGCGCGCAGCTTCCGGACCTTCCGGCGCGTCACGCTGCCGCTGATCCTGCCCGCCTTCTTCGCCGGGCTCGGCGTGATGTTCATCCGCTCCATGACCGCGATCAGCGCCACCATCTTCCTCGTGTCGATCCACTGGACGCTCGTCACCGTCCGCATCCTCGAGAACATGACCGAGCTGTCGCTCGGACCCGCCGCGGCCTTTTCGGTGCTGGTGGTTGCCATCGTCTTCGTCGTGACCGCCGGGGTCAGCGCGCTGCTCCGCCGTCTGCGTGCGCCGGGGGCGGTGGCGATGAGCAGCGTGCTGGGCGGCTGACCGGCCCCCTGGATGCACCCACCATGAAGTCGGTTGGCATCCGCATCGACGGCCTCTGCAAGCAGTTCGCGCATCGGGTCAAGGGTCAGGTCTATGCGGTCCGCAACGTCAGCCTCACGGTCGCGCCGGGCGAGCTGGTCACGCTGCTGGGGCCGTCGGGCTGCGGCAAGACCACCACGCTTCGCATGGTCGCCGGCTTCGAGACGCCCGACGACGGGCGCATCTTGTTCGACGATCGTGACGTGACCGACGTGATGGCCAATGCGCGCAACGTCGGTTTCGTCTTCCAGAGCTATGCGCTGTTCCCGCACCTCTCGGTGTTCGAGAACGTCGCCTACGGCCTGCGCGTGCAAAAGCAGCCGGAGGCAGCGATCGACGGCGCGGTGCGCGAGGTGCTGGCGCTCGTCGGACTCGAGGGCTACGACCGCCAGCTCCCCCATCAGCTTTCGGGCGGCGAACAGCAGCGCGTGGCGCTGGCGCGGGCCATCGTCTTCAAGCCGAGAGTCCTCTTGTTCGACGAGCCGCTGTCGAATCTCGACGCCAAGCTGCGCGTTCAGATGCGTGGCGAGATTCAACGACTGCAAAAGACGCTCGGCATCACCGCGGTCTACGTGACCCACGATCAGGAAGAAGCCATGGCGATCTCGGACCGGATCGCGGTCATGAATCAGGGCGTGATTGTCCAGGAAGGCACCGCGGAGGCGCTTTATCACCGTCCGGCTAGCGAGTTCGTGGCCCAGTTCATTGGCAAGACCAATCTGATTCGCGCCCGTGTTGTCGCCGTCGGTCCGAGCGCCGTGGAGCTCGACGTGGGCGGCCACCGGCACTCGGTTGCGGGCGATCCTGCGGCGGTTGCGGCCGGCGCGGCCGTCCGGCTTGTCGTGCGCCCCGAGGCCATCAAGCTCGCGCTGGACCCGGGGGAAGCGGACCTTCGGGGAACGGTCGTGGCGCGTACGTTCCTGGGCGAAAAAGCCGAATATCAAGTGCGCGTGGGCGACGAGGTGCTCCAGGTGACGGACTACGGTCCTGCCGGCGCGCGCGACCTCTGCCCCGGCGACGCCGTCGCCGTCAAGTTGCCCAGCGACGGCGTTCACCTGTTGCCCGGGAATTCGTCATGACGCGTGGTTTGGCATGGCTCGGCGGCGTGGTCGTCGTCTTGTGTGCGCTATCTGTGGCGTGGAGGCCGGGGGCGGCCGCGGAACGCATCCATGGCGCCGACGCCGTGTATACCTCCGCCGAGCTCCGCATCGCTTGGGCCGTGCGAAAGGACGCGGCGGAGGACAAGACCGAGGTGGTAATTCGAGTGGTCAATCCGGTCGGTGCGTTCCGTTATGTCAGCGTCGATGGCAGCGATCCGTTCGCCAAGCTGCGCATCGCCCTGGCTGCGGGTGTGCCAATCGGCGATCGAATCGACCTTCGAAGCCCGCGAACAAGTTTTGCCGAATGGCCCAGTCGCGAGATCCATTTCTACCGGACGGAGGCCGAGTGGGGAGCGAAAACCCCCTCGCTAACCGTGTTTTACCTCGGCGTTCCCGATACGACGCCTGAATTCCCAATGGAATCCGCCTTACAAGCCTATCTCGATCGAGCCGCCGCACCCGCCAGGTAACTCGGATGGGCGCGATACACCGCCGGCCCCACCGGCCTAGCCGACGAAATCGCGGCCCGGCGGTCAAATTGCTGCGCGGCACCGCGCTCGACATCTTTGGCTACAGCGAGGACCGCCGCACGGAGCGCCGGCTGATCCGCGACTACGAGGCGCTGGTGGCCGAGCTCATCGACCGGCTTTCGCCCGACAACCACGGCCTCGCCGTGGCGCTCGCCGAGACGCCTG
>JBQTIU010000041.1:0-7386 GCA_052387815.1 Pseudomonadota bacterium | reverse complement strand
CGGGGGGGAGAGGGCTCGAGGAGAAAATGCGAGCGGTCGGGCAGCGGGCACGCGCCGCGGCGCAGGCTCTTGCCCTTGCGTCCGCCGAGTCGAAAGAGCGGGCGCTGCGCCTCGCCGCCGCGGAGTTGCGCGCCAGGGTGCCCGAGCTGCTCGCGGCGAATGCGCGCGACATGGAAGAGGCGGGCGGCCTCTCCCCCGCAATGCGCGACCGGCTGCTGCTCGACGAGAAGCGCATCGAGGCGATGGCGAAAGGGCTGGAGGAGGTCGCGTCCCTGCCCGATCCCGTCGGCGGCGTCATGGCCGAGTGGACGCGGCCGAACGGGCTGCTGATCCAGCGCGTCCGCGTGCCGCTCGGCGTCATCGGCGTCATCTACGAGAGCCGGCCCAACGTCACCGCCGATGCCGGCGGGCTCTGCCTCAAGGCCGGGAACGCCGCGATCCTGCGCGGCGGCTCGGAGAGTTTTCAATCCTCGGCCGCGATCGTCGCCGCGCTGCGCCGCGGCGTGAAACAAGCCGGGCTGCCCGAGGACGCGATCCAGCTCGTGCCGACGCGCGACCGCGCCGCGGTCGGCCATTTGTTGGGCATGACGCAATTCGTCGACGTGATCGTGCCGCGCGGCGGCAAGTCGCTGATCGAGCGCGTGATGCGCGAATCGCGCCTGCCGGTGATCGCCCACCGCGAGGGCCTGTGCCACACTTACGTGCATGCGGGAGCCGACGCCGAGATGGCGCGGCGAGTCGTCCTCAATGCCAAGATGCGCCGGCCGGGCGTGTGCGGGGCGACCGAGACGCTGCTGGTCGATCGCAGCGCGTCCCATACCCATCTGCCGCCCATCCTCCACGACCTGTTCAAGGCCGGGTGCGAGGTGCGCGGCGACGCTGGCGTGCAGCAACTCGACCCGCGGGTCGTGCCGGCCACCGAAGCCGACTGGTCGAGCGAGTATCTCGACGCGATCCTGGCGGTCAAACTGGTCGACGGGCTGGCGGCGGCGATCGACCACGTCAACCGCTACGGCTCGCACCATACCGACGCGATCGTCACCGGCGAGAAGGCGGCGGCCGAGGAATTCCTTGCCCACGTCGACAGCGCGATCGTGCTGCACAACGCCTCGACCCAGTTCGCCGACGGCGGCGAGTTCGGCTTCGGCGCTGAGATCGGCATCTCGACCGGCCGCCTGCCGCCGCGCGGGCCGGTCGGGGCCGAGCAGCTCACCACCTATAAATACGTGGTCCGCGGCGCCGGCCAGGTCCGGCCTTAGGAGCATGTGCGGCGCCGGGACATGGGCCGTCGCGCCATGACCGCGCCCCTGGCCGCCCGCGTCTTCGGCCGCCCGCCGCGGCAGCGCGTCGGGCTGCTCGGCGGATCGTTCAACCCCGCCCATGCCGGCCACCGCCACATTTCCGAACTGGCCCTCAAGTACTTGCGGCTCGAAGAAATCTGGTGGCTGGTGTCGCCCCAGAACCCGTTGAAACCGACCGCCGGCATGGCGCCAGTGGCTGCCCGCTTGGCGGCCGCCGCCGCCGCCTGTCGCCATCCCCGCATCCGGGCCACGGCCATCGAGGAGCGCCTGGGCTCGCGCTACACCGCCGATACGCTGGCGGTGCTCTGCGCGCGCTTTCCGCGCACCCGCTTCGTCTGGCTCATGGGCGCCGACAATCTCATCGAGATCGCGCGCTGGGAGAATTGGCGGGCGATTTTTCGCGCCATGCCGGTTGCGGTTTTCGCCCGGCCTGCCTATTCTCTAGCGGCGCTGGCCGGCCTGGCGGCGAGGCATTTTTCGAGGGCTCGCCGGCGCCCGCACGCGGCGGGCCGACTGGCCCGGCTGCGGCCGCCAGCGTGGGTCTTCTTTCACGCCCGGCTGCACGCGGCTTCGGCGACCCAACTCCGCAACCAGCGGCAAGGCGCCGGAGGGCGACGGCGGCGAGGCAAGCCGGCACCGACTCGAGTCTGACCGCAAGGAGAGAACGATCCCGCGACCGAAGAAAAAGACCGCTTCCAGATGGCCCGCAGCGAAGACGGTCCGCAAGCTCGTCGAGGACTCGCTCGACGGCGACAAGGCCGAAGATGTCGTCACCATCGACCTCAAGGACAAGACCACGATCGCCGATTTCATGGTCGTCGCCACCGGCCGCTCGCCGCGCCAGCTTGCCGCCATGGCCCAGCACGTGGTCGAAAAACTCAAGGCCAAGGGTTTTCACCACGTTCCCGTCGAGGGGCGGGAGCAGGGCGACTGGGTGTTGATCGACGCCGGCGACGTGGTCGTCCACCTGTTCCGCCCCGAGGTGCGCAGCCACTACAACCTTGAAAAGATGTGGGCTCTCCAGCTTCCTGAGCCCGCCACGGCCGCGGCCGGCGGTTAGAATTAAATGGGGTCACACTCACTGCTGTCCGGTCGTTGTCGGCTGATGCCCCACCCCCACCGGGAGACCGACTCCGACAACCCTTAGATATGTATAGATAAATGGGGTCATCCGGGCACCCTATCCGACTCGGGCGTGTCTGCCTTATATTCGAGGGCATGACCGGTTTTATCCCCCGCCGCCGCCCGGTGGTGCTGTGCGTGCTCGACGGCTGGGGCCATCGCGCCGAGCCCGCCGACGACAACGCCGTCTGGCGCGCCCGCACCCCCCATCTTGACCGCCTGGCGAGGACCTGTCCCTTGGCCTTGCTCGACGCCTCCGGCCTCGCTGTCGGACTGGCGGACGATCAGATGGGCAACTCCGAAGTGGGACACATGAATCTCGCCGCCGGGCGGGTGGTGATGCAGGACCTGCCGCGCATCGACCAGGCGGTCGCCGACGGCTCGCTGGCCGCCAACCCGGCGCTCTTGCGCTTCATCGATCGGCTCAAGGAGAGCGGCGGGGCGGCGCATCTCCTGGGCTTGTTGTCGCCGGGCGGGGTGCATTCGCATCAGTCCCAAATCGCCGCCCTCGCCCTGGCGCTGGCGCGCGCCGGCCTCAAGGTCTTCGTGCATGCCTTCCTCGACGGCCGCGACACGCCGCCGCGTAGCGCCGAGGACTATCTGCGGCGATTCGTGGCCGAGGTCGCGGCCGGCGCCGCGGCGGGCGCGATCGCCTTCGGCACGGTTGCTGGGCGCTACTACGCCATGGACCGCGACCGCCGCTGGGAGCGGGTCGAGCGCGCCTATAAGACCTTGGTCGAGGCCGAGGGACAGGCGGCAAGCGATGCGCTGTCGGCCGTGGCCCGCAGCTACCAGGTAGGAGTGGGCGACGAGTTCGTGATCCCGACGCCGCTCGCCGGCTACCCCGGGATGCGCGACGGCGACGGGCTCGTGATGGCGAATTTCCGCGCTGATCGCGTGCGTCAGATCCTGGCCGCCCTCCTCGATCCCGCCTTCGCGGGGTTCACGCGCACGCGGCGCGTGCGCTTCGCGACGGCGCTCGGCATGTGCGAATACTCGGCCGAGCTCAACTGCTTCCTTCCCGCCCTGTTCCCGCCGCGCCCGCTCGCCAACATGCTCGGCGAGGTGGTGGCGAAGGCGGGCCTCAAACAGCTTCGCATCGCCGAAACCGAGAAATACGCGCACGTCACCTTCTTCTTCAACGGCGGCGAGGAACGCGAATTCCCGGGCGAGGCCCGCATTCTGGTGCCGTCGCCGAAGGTCTCGACCTACGACCTCAAGCCCGAGATGTCGGCCTTCGAGGTGACCGACCGGCTGGTGGCCGAAATCGAGGCCGGACGGTTCGATTTCATCGTCGTCAACTATGCCAACACCGACATGGTCGGGCATACCGGCGACTTCGCGGCGGCGGTCCGGGCCGTCGAGGCGGTCGATGCCTGCTTAGGAAGGCTCGCCGACGCGCTGAGCCGGGCGGGAGGCGTGCTCCTGATCACCGCTGACCACGGCAATGCCGAGATGATGCGCGATCCGGCGACCGGGGAGCCGCATACGGCGCATACCACCAACCGGGTGCCGGTCATGCTGGTCGGCGGCGCCGAGCCCGGCCGCAACGCCCCCTTGCGCTTGCGCGACGGGCGGCTTGCCGACGTCGCCCCGACCGTGCTCGAACTCCTGCGCCTGCCGCAGCCGGTCGAGATGACTGCCCGCTCGCTCCTCGACCGGGAAGGCGGGCGGGCGGGCGAACCCGCTGATGCCCGATCGCGGTCTTTCGCGTAGGCGCGCCGGCGCTTTGGGCGCGCTGGCGCTGTTGGCGTGGGCGGTGACGGCGGCCGCCGCCGACCGCCCGCCGGCCGAACGCCTGCAACAGATCGAACAAGAGATCGATGCGGAGCGGCGGGCCGAGCGGCGCCTGGGCGCCGCGGCGGCGGCGCTCGAGCGCGAGCTTGGCGAGCTTCGCGCCCAGGCGATCGCCGCCGCCGCGGCGACCCAGGACGGCGAGGATCGGGCGCGCGCGCTCGAGTCGCGGCTCGGGGCGCTGACGGCGCAGTCGCGGGCCAAAGCCGACGATCTCGACCGCCGGCGGGGCGAACTCGCGACCCTGTTGTCCGTCCTCCAGCGCCTGGCCCGCCAGCCTCCCGAGGCGCTCCTGGTCCTCCCCGCCCCGCCCGTCGATACCGTGCGCAGCGCCAAGGTCTTGGCGGCGATCGTGCCGCCGATCGAGAGCGCAGCCCGGCGCCTGGCGCAAGAACTCGGCGAGATCGCCGCCTTGCGGGCCCGGATCAAGGTCGAGCAAGAGGCGCTCGTCGACGCCCTCGGCGGGTTGGCGGCCGACCGGGCGCGGGTCGAGGAGCTGGTACGACGGCGCGCCAGCCTGCTCAGCGACACCGAGCAGCAGCGGCAGGACGCGTCGGAACGCATGGCACGCCTGGCGCGCGAGTCCGGCGATCTGCGCGACCTCATCGAGCGTCTGGCCGGCGAACCGGCCGCCCGGACCGGCCTGGACGCCGCCCGGCAGCCGCAAGCCCGCCTCGCCGCGCCGCCGGTCCCGGCCGAGGGCGCGCGCCGCTTCAGCGAGGCGCACGGCCAGGGAACCCCGCCGGCGCGCGGCCGGATCGTGCTGTCCTTCGGCCAGCCGAGCGCCGCCGGCCAGCCGCACCGGGGCCTGTCGATCGCCACCCGCCCGGAGGCCCAGATCGTCGCCCCCTTCGACGGCCACATCGTCTTCGCCGGTCCGTTCCGCGGCTACGGACAAATCTTGATCATCGAGCACGGCGAGGGCTATCATACCTTACTCGCGGGCTTGGAGCGGGTCGACGGCGCCGTCGGACAGTTCGTGGCGGCGGGCGAGCCCGTCGGAGCGACGGGACGCCTGGAGACGGGCGAGTCGATCTTGTATGTGGAATTGCGCCGCAACGGTCTGCCGATCAATCCATTGCCCTGGCTGGCGGCGTTCAACGAGAAGGTGAGCGGATGAAAGTTTTTCGGGTTGCGCCGGCCGTGGCCGTCGTCGCGTGGTTGACCTCCACGGGGCCGCTCGCGGCCCAGATCAATACCTCGGAGACCTACCGGCAGCTCAACCTGTTCGGCGAGGTGTTCGAGCGCGTGCGCTCGGATTTCGTCGAGGAGGTGGGGGACAACAAGCTGATCGAGGACGCGATCAACGGCATGCTGTCCGCCCTCGATCCGCATTCGAGCTACATGAACCCGAAGACGTTCCGCGACATGCAGGTGCAGACCCGCGGCGAGTTCGGCGGGCTCGGCATCGAGGTGACGATGGAGAACGGTCTCGTCAAGGTCGTCTCGCCGATCGACGACACGCCTGCGGCGCGGGCCGGTCTCAGGTCGGGCGACCTCGTCACCCATCTCGACGGCGAGCAGGTGATGGGGCTCACCCTGCAGGATGCGGTCGAGCGCATGCGCGGGCCGGTGGGCAGCGCGATCAAGCTCACCGTCCGCCGCAGCAACCAGGAGCCGTTCGTCGTCACGCTGGTGCGCGCGATCGTCAAGGTCCAGTCGGTCCGTTACCGCACCGAAGGCGACCTCGCGTACATCCGTATCACCTCGTTCACCGAGCAGACCGAAGCCGGGCTCAAGACCGCGGTCCAAAAGATCAAGGAACAGCTCGGGCCCCGCCTCAAAGGCGCGGTCCTCGATCTGCGCAATAATCCGGGCGGGCTTCTCGACCAGGCGATCGCGGTCTCCGACGTCTTCCTCGACAAGGGCGAGATCGTGTCCACCCGCGGCCGGCGTTCCGAGGAAGCGCAGCGTTTCAACGCCAAGCCCGGCGACTTGCTCGCCGGCCTGCCGATCGTCGTGCTCATCAACGCCGGCTCGGCGTCGGCCTCCGAGATCGTGGCCGGCGCGTTGCAAGACCATCGCCGCGCGATCTTGCTCGGCACCAAGTCGTTCGGCAAGGGCTCGGTCCAGACGATCATGCCGCTCGGCGGGCAAGGGGCGATCCGTCTCACGACGGCGCGCTACTACACGCCGTCGGGACGTTCGATCCAGGCCAAGGGCATCGAACCCGACATCGCGGTCGAGCAGAGCCGCGTCGAGCGCCTAGACGCCCCGCGCGGCCGACGCGAAGCCGATCTGCGCGGCGCCTTGCGCGGCGACCAGCCTCCCGGCGCGCCGACCCCGCCGACCCCGCCGGCGCCGCCCTCGGGCGAGGCCGAGGCCCCGGCGACCGGCGAACCGGCCCAGGACTACCAGTTGGCGCGCGCCTTCGATCTCCTGCACGGCCTGGCGCTCTACAACCAGAAAGTCACCAACTGAAGGCGCGCGTGGGGCGGCCGGCGGTGGGTCTCCGCCGGCCGACCGCGATCCCGAACGGCGGAGGCGGTGCTCCCCCAGACCTTTAAGGCCGACCCGTGGGCTCGCCGGCGATCCGGGCCGGACCGCTTGGCCCTCGCTTGGGCAGTGGTCATTGCGGCGCTGGGCGCCTGGTTCCTGTGGGCCAATTACGTCCGGGACGGGCCGGAAAAGGTGCCGGCGGCAGCCGTGCGCATGGCGGTGCCGCCCCCGGCGCCCCCGGCCGCCGACCCCCGTCCACCGTCGCGGGTCGCCGACTTCGCGTCCCCGCCCCCGACCGCCTCGGGCGCGGCCGCCGAGCTTGCTTCGCCGGCGCCGCGGCCGCCCCCCGTATCAAGCCCGTTCGCCGAGCTGGCTTGGCTGTCGCCCCCGCACCCGCTTGCCGTTGGCCCGGCCGCCGAGCTCGCTTGGCCAGCGCCGCGGCCGCCCCCCGTATCAAGCCCGGTCGCCGAGCCGGCTTGGCTGTCGCCCCTGCACCCGCTTGCCGTTGACCCGGCCGCCGAGCTCGCTTCGCCGGCGCCGCGGCCGCCGGCTTCCGTCCTCGCCAGCCGAGCGGCCCCTGAGACCCGCATCGCGCCCGCCACTGTGCCGCCTGCGCCGGCGGTCCGGGCCCCGCCTGCGCCCCCGCCAGCGGCGCCGGCCCAGGGCCCGACGGCTTTCACCTTGCTGCGCCCCCCGCCGCCGCCGCCCGCCCCGCTCATCGGGGCGCCGC
>JBQTIU010000040.1:0-26661 GCA_052387815.1 Pseudomonadota bacterium | reverse complement strand
TGGACCGCGCCCTCGGGAACGGCGACGCTCGCCTATCCCGACACGGTCGTCGGCACCGACAGCCACACCACGATGATCAACGCCCTTTCGGTCCTCGGCTGGGGCGTGGGCGGGATCGAGGCCGAGGCGGCGATGCTGGGTCAGCCGATCTCGATGCTGATCCCCGAGGTCGTCGGCTTCAGGCTCGTGGGGCGCCTCAAGGAGGGGGTGACAGCGACCGATGTCGTCTTGACCGTCACCCAGATGCTGCGCAAGAAGGGCGTGGTCGGCAAGTTCGTCGAGTTCTACGGCGCCGGCCTCGAACACCTGACGCTCGCCGACCGCGCGACCATCGCCAACATGGCCCCCGAATACGGGGCGACTTGCGGCTTCTTCCCGATCGATGCCGAGACCATCGCTTTCTTGGAGTTCACCAGCCGCGATGCGGCGCGGGTGGCGCTGGTCGCGGCCTATGCCAAGGCGCAAGGGCTGTGGCGCGCGCCGGCGACCCCCGACCCGGTGTTCACCGATACCTTGGAGCTCGACATCGGCACCGTCGAGTCGAGCCTGGCGGGCCCCAAGCGGCCGCACGACCGGGTCGCGCTGTCGGCGGCCGCTTCCGGCTTCGCCGCCGCGCTCAAGGAGCTGGGTGGGGCCGGGCGCGAGGTCGAGATTCCCGGTGCCGGCTACGCGCTCAAGGACGGCGACGTGGTGATCGCGTCGATCACCAGCTGCACCAACACCTCGAACCCCGGAGTCATGGTGGCGGCCGGCGTGCTCGCCCGCAACGCCGTCGCCAAGGGTCTGAAGGCGAAGCCGTGGGTCAAGACCAGCTTGGCGCCCGGCAGCCAGGTGGTCTCGGACTACCTCGCCAAAGCCGGGCTGCAGGCGGCGCTCAACGCCGCCGGGTTCTACCTCGTCGGCTACGGCTGCACGACCTGCATCGGCAATTCGGGACCGCTTGCCGAGCCGATCGCCAGGGCGATCGAGGAGGCGGACTTGACCGTGTGCTCGGTGCTGTCGGGCAACCGCAATTTCGAGGGCCGGGTGCACCCCCAGTGCAAGGCGAACTACCTCGCCTCGCCGCCGCTCGTGGTGGCCTATGCGCTCGCCGGCTCGCTCCGCGTCAATGTTGCCACCGACCCCCTGGGGATGGGGACCGACGGCAAGCCGGTCTATCTGCGCGATATCTGGCCGTCGAACAGGGAGGTCGAGGAAACCATCCGCCGCTCGCTGACCCCGGAAATGTTCCGCAAGCGTTACGCCGACGTGTTCCAGGGGGATCGGCGGTGGCGGTCGATCGCCGCCGCCACGGGCCGGACCTACCGCTGGTCGCCCGAGAGCACCTACGTCAAGGAGCCGCCGTTCTTCGGCGCCATGACCGCCAAGCCGGGCAAGGTTGGCGACATCCACGGCGCGCGGCTCCTGCTCATCCTCGGCGACAGCGTCACCACCGACCACATCTCGCCGGCCGGCTCGATCAAGAAGACCAGCCCGGCGGGCCGCTACCTGATCGAGCGCCAGGTCGAGCCCTTCGACTTCAACTCCTACGGCGCGCGGCGCGGCAACCACGAAGTGATGATGCGGGGGACCTTCGCCAATATCCGCATCCGCAACGAGATGGCGCCCGGCACCGAGGGCGGCGTGACCCGCCATATGCCCGATGGCGAGGTGATGCCCGTCTACGAGGCGGCGATGCGCTACCAGAAGGAAGGCGTGCCCCTGGCGATCGTCGGCGGCAAGGAGTACGGCTCGGGCTCGTCGCGCGACTGGGCGGCGAAGGGCCCGCAGCTCCTGGGCGTGCGGGCGGTGATCGCCGAAAGCTTCGAGCGCATCCACCGCTCGAACCTGGCCGGCATGGGCGTGCTGCCGCTGCAGTTCAAGGACGGGATGACCCGCGAGACCCTCGAGCTCGACGGCTCGGAGGTCTTCGACTTCGTGGGCATCTCGGGCGGCATCGCCCCGCGCATGGCGGTCGAGGCCCGCATCAGGCGCGCCGACGGCCGGGCCGAGACCATCGCGCTGTTGTGCCGCATCGACACCCTCGACGAGGTCGAATACTACCGGCACGGCGGCATCCTGCCCTACGTGCTGCGCCACATGATGCAGGCGGCGTGAGCGGATGTGTTCGGCTCCTCGCCAGGTTTGTGATGAGGCCCGCCGCGACGCGATATTCGCGCCCGACAACTCGATTGCCGGTTGCCTTTCGGCTTCGCGGCCTATAAATTGTCCCCAATAAGGGATCATTTATCGGACATGATTATGCGAACTTTTACCCCTGCCGAGGTAGCGGTGCTCACCGGCGCGCCGGTCAAGGCGGTCCAGAAGGCGATCGATTCGGCAAGCGTCGAACCGCGCGTCAAGGTCCGCGGCGGCAGACGACGTCGCGCCCTGAGCTGGACGGACGTGCTGTGCGTCAAGGTGGATATTGGCCTCGCCCGTACCGTCCCCCTGCGGTCGAGGCGGGCGCTGATCCGAGCCTTGTCGAAGTCGCCAGGGAACCGGAGTCTGCGCACCGGCCCGCTGCTGGTGGTCGATCTCGCACGAGCGCGTTCGGAGCTGGCCGGCGCGCTCAAAGGGCTTGAGCGGGCCCGCAGCCTCGTCGTCGCCGATCCGGAGGTCATGGGCGGCGAGCCGGTCATTCGCGGGACCCGGATCCCCGTGTATCTGGTCGCCGCGATGCGCGGCGCGGGGGCGGCCGCTGACGAGATCGTGCGCGGCTATCCGGGACTTGATCGGGAAATGGTGGAACTGGCGTGGCTCTACGCCAAGGCATATCCACGCCGTGGTCGCCCGCCGAAGATGCCTTGGCGGGCAAGGAAGCCGAGACGGGTCGGCCGCGCGCGCAAGCACGGCTGAGTCGCCCGCGCAGGAGGTTCTTGATCGACGAATGCCTCCACACGTCGCTGATCGACCTGGCGGTCGCGGCGGGACACGGAGCCCATCACGTCAATTACCTGGGGCTCGGCGGTGCGAAGGATCACGAGCGGATGGCCGTGATCTTGGCCGGAGATCATACCTTCGTGACCAACGACGCGGCGGATTTCCGACGACTGTATCGCCGCCACCAAGTCCATGCGGGGATTGATCGTCATGGTGCCGCCGGCGCCGCCCGCCCGGCAGCGGGCGCTCTTTCGGGCGGCATTGGACCACGTCGGATCTCCGGGCGACCTCGTCGGCAAAGTCTTGGAGATAACCGCGCGGGGCGCGCTCGCCGTGCTGCGCGAGTACGACTGGCCGTAGGCTGCAACTCAAGGCACGGTCATGCCTCGGCTGCGCCGGAATCGAGCATGACCGTGTGCTTCGCCTCGGCGAACAACAGCCAGCGCTCGATGAGGATGCCGAGGCTGGCGAGGAGGGCGGCGGCGAGCGCCGCCAGCGTCGCCGATAATCCGCTGGTCGCCAAGGCGAGGAGCGTGAGCGCGAGCGGCGCCGCGAAGCCTAGGGCGCGCGCGATGCGACGCAGCTTCCACGCGGGCTTGCGGGCGACCCTGTAGCCCATTTCCTCGAGCAGATAGTTCTCCTCGGTATGCGGCGTCTCGAGGACGCGCACCGGACCTAGCGCGCCTAGGCCCGTCGCCGTTTCGGGTGTGCTGGGGGCGCGGGTCGTGTCGATGAAATCCCAGTAGCGCTCCTTGAGATAGACGGCGAGCGGCACCGCGGCGGCGGGAGCAGCCCGACCGCGCGGTCGGCGGCGCCCCACAGGTGGACGAGCGCGTTGAGCCACAAGGCGCCGGTCATCAGCGCCAGCGCCAAATAATTGGGCGGCACCCACTTGTTGTGCCACTGGTGGATCGGCTTCAAGGAGGCGTAGATCATGGCCGTCCACCACACGGTGATCGCCGCCATCGCCGCCGCGGCCAACCCCATCGCCGCGATCCAGCCGTCGGTCCGCCCCAAGACCACCCAGCCGGCCCCGAACAGCCCGGCCGGCACATAGGTGGCGACCGCCTGCACGCCCTCGCGCGACAGCCACGACGAGGGCCATTGCGAGAAATCCCGCCAGGCGCGTTCGGGGTGGCACAAGTGGAGGGTCGAGGCGAGGAGCCCGGCGCTGACGAGGAAAAGCGCGAGCGCCAATCCCGCGAAGCCGAACCAGCGGTCCTGCGGCACCAGCCCCAAGGCGGCGAACGGGCCCAAGAGGGCTAACAGCCCGTAGCCGGCGCCCGAGGAGGTGGTGAAAAAGATGATCGAGAAGGCGGGATGCATGGCGGATGACAGAAGATAGAAGACAGAAGACAGAAGAAATCTAGCTTCTTATGGCGTCACCTCGACAGCGCCCGGTCGAGCCAGCGCAGGAACTTGTTGGCCCCCTCCTCGATCACCGGCTCGAGCCGGGCCGGCGCACCCGTGGCGCCCGCGGCCTTCTTGCCCGGCCGCGGCGGAGGTATTTGTTGACCGGCCGAAAAGCGGGCGCCGCAGGCTGCGACGCCGCCAGAAAGCGCGCTATCGCCGCCGGACGGCTCAGCGCAGCTTCGGATTGAACGCGTCGCGCAGCTTGTCCCCGAGCACGTTGACGGCCAGCACCAGGACCACCAGCGCGAGCGAGGGGAAGATGGTGATCCACCAGATGCCCGAGAACAGGAAGTCGTTGCCGATTCGGATCAGCGTGCCGAGCGAGGGCTGGGTCGGCGGCACGCCCACGCCCAGGAACGACAGCGTCGCCTCGGTCAGGATCGCGAGCGCCAGGTTGATGGTGGCGATGACGAGGACCGGTGAGGTGACGTTGGGCAGCACGTGGCCCAGCATGATCCGCAAGGGATGGATGCCGATGACGCGGGCCGCCGCTACGTAGTCCTTCGCCTTCTCGACCAGGGTCAAGCCGCGCACCGTGCGCGCGTATTGCACCCAGCCCGAAATGCCGATGGCGAAGATCAGGACGTAGATCGCCATGTCCTGGTGCAGCTCGCGCGGCAGAAGGGCCCGCCCGATGCCGTCGATCAAGAGCGCGATCAGGATCGCCGGGAAGCTCAGCTTGACGTCGGCGATGCGCATGATGAGCGCATCGACATAGCCGCCTGAAAAGCCGCTCAAAAGTCCGAGCCCGACGCCAAGCGCCATCGCCAGGATCACGGAGGCGAAGCCGACCAGGAGCGAGATGCGCGCGCCATAGAGGATGGTGGACAAGACGTCGCGGCCCTGGTTGTCGGTGCCGAGCAAGTAGCGCGGATCGCCGCCCGGAAGCCAGGCTGGCGGCAATTCGCTGTCGAGCAGGTTGAGCGTGGCGATATCGAAGGGCGCGTGCGGGGCGATGACCGGGGCCAGCACCGCCGCGCCGATGATGGCGATCGTCACTGCCGCCGCCGTCAGCGTGACCGGCGAGCGGCGCAGGGTGTAGACGACATCATCGTCGAGGAAGCGCTTCCAGTCGGACCCGAGACGAGCGAGCGCAGTCATCGTCGTCCCCCGGCTTCAGTGGGTATGGTGGCCGGCGACGGCCGGGTCGATGCGCAAACGCGGATCGATGCCGAAATAGATGAGGTCGACCGCCAGGTTGATCACCACGAAGAAGAAGGCGACCAGCACCAGATAGGCGCTCATGACCGGGATGTCGTTGAAGCTCACCGCCTGGATGAACAGGAACCCCATCCCCGGCCACTGGAACACGGTCTCGGTGATGATCGCGAATGCAATCAGCGAGCCCACTTGCAATCCGACGATGGTGATCACCGGCACGAGCGTGTTCTTGAGCGCATGCCCGAAATGGATCACCCGCGTGGACAGGCCCCGGGCGCGCGCGAACTTGATATAGTCGGTCCGCATCACCTCGAGCATCTCGGAGCGGACGAGCCGCATGATCAGCGTCATCTGAAAGAGCGCGAGCGTGATCGCCGGCAGGATCAGCGCCTTGAGCCCGCTTGCCGTGAGCAGCCCGGTCGTCCACCAGCCGAGATCGACAGTCTCGCCGCGCCCGAAGGCCGGCAGCCAGTTGAGGTTCACGGCGAAGGTCAGGATCAAGAGGATGCCGGTGACGAAGGTCGGCAGCGAGATGCCGATGAGCGAGGCCGTCTGGAAGAGCTGGCTCAGGACGCCGTAACGGTGGATGCTGGTGTAGATGCCGAGCGGGATGCCGGCCATGAGCGCGAGGGCGGCGGCGGCCGCCACGAGCTCGAGCGTCGCCGGCAGGCGTTCGGCGATGAGCTGGGCGACCGGCCGCTTGTTGCGATAGGAGACGCCGAATTCGCCGCGCGGGGCGTTGTAGACGAAGCGGGCGAACCGCAGGACGGCCGGATCGTTGAGGCCGAGCCGCTCGCGCAGCTCCTCGCGTTCGCTGCGCGTGGCGTCCTCGCCCAGCATGTTGTGCACCGGATCGCCGATGTAGGTGAAAATCGAGAATGCCAAGAGGGCGACGACCAGCATGACCACGATCGCTTGCAGAAGCCGGCCGACGATGAAGGCGATCATGCGCCGACCCTAATACCCTCTGGCGGTTGCGCGGCGGAGCGCGAAACCGAGAGACGGGGTCGCCGAAATCGGCCTCGTTCCGATTTCGCCGATTCCGAGTGCGTCACCGCAGCCGACCATTGCGATGAGAAACCGGGGCCTCGGCCCGGGCGTGCCTGCGCCCGGGCCGGGCACCGATCGCCGGTCACTTGATGGTGACGTACCACATTCGGAAGTAGTTGTCGGCATGCTGGATGACGGTGACGTTATCGCGCACCGCCCAGGCGAGCGCCTGCTGGTGGAGCGGGATGGTTCCGAACTCCTCCTTGTGGATCTTGAAGGCCTCGGAGATCATGACCAGGCGCTTTTTCTCGTCGAGCTCCCTGGCAATGAGCTTCGTGAGCTCGTCAACGCGCTTGTTCGCGTAGCCGCCCGGGTTCCACTGGCCGTGCGTCCCGTCGGGGGTGTGCAGGATGTTCGCGAGCACGCTGTAGGAGTCGAACATCGGCAGCGTCGCCCAGCCGAATAGGTAGATGTCCGACTTGCCGCCGAGCATCTTGGAGAAGTGCTGGCCCTTGGTCTGGACGGTGAGCTTCGGCTTCATACCGACGCGTGCCCACATGGCGACCACCGCCTGGCAGATCTCCTCGTCGTTGACGTATCGGTCGTTCGGGCAGTCGACGCCGACCTCGAACCCATTCGGGTAGCCGGCCTCGGCGAGGAGCCTGCGGGCGGCGGCGGGGTCGTGGGGGTAGCGGGCATTGAGGGCGGCATCGAAGCCGGGCACCTCCGGCGCCACCAAGAGCGCTGTATTGCGCGAGCTGCCGCGCATGACGCGAGTCCGGACCGCCTCGATGTCGATGGCCTGGTAGAGCGCCTGGCGGACCCGGACGTCCTTGAGCGGATTCTTGCCCTTGATGTTAGAATCGCGCAGCTCGTCGCTTTTCTGGTCCAGGCCGAACAACAGGGTCCGAAGCTCGGGGCCTTGGAGGACCTTAAGGCCCGGGACCCGGTCGATCCGCTGGATGTCCTGGAGCGGGGCCGGCATCATGACGTCGATCTCGCCCGACAACAGGGCGGCAACGCGGGTGGCGTCGGACTTGATCGGCGTGAACACGATCTCGGTCAGATTGTGCTCGACCTTGTCCCACCAGTTTGGGTTGACGACCAGGATCGTGCGCGCGTCGGGCTGGCGGCTCTTCAAGATGAACGGGCCGGTGCCGTTGGCGTGCGTGCTGGCATAGCTGTCCTGGCCCTTGGTGGGGTCGACCGGCTGCAAGGTGTTGTTCGCCACCATCCACTCATAGTCCATGATGTAGATGCCAGTGAGGTCGTTGAGCAGCAACGGGTACGGCCCGGTCAGATGGAATTCGACCGTGTACCGGTCGACCTTGCGGACGTCCTTGACCGTCGAGATCGAGCCGCGATAGGGCGAGCCCTCAGCGCCGGCGCGCTTGAACGAGGCGACGACGTCGTCGGCGTCGAAGGGATTGCCGTTGTGGAACTTGACGCCCTGGCGCAGCTTGAAATGCCAGACGGTCGGCTCGAGGATCTGCCATGAGGTCGCCAGCGACGGCTCGATCTTGAGGTCCTTGTTGTGTCGAACCAGCCCCTCGTAGATGTGGAGCTGGAAATTGGCCGTGAAGCTTTCGCGCAAGGCATAGGGGTCCATCGAGTTGACGTCGCCCTCGTAAGCCCATTTGAGGGTCTTCGCCGGCGCGGGCTCGGCGAGCAGAGTGAGCGCCACGGCGGCGGCAAGTCCTGTAATTGCAGTTCGCATTGTCGTCTCCTCCGGTTTCTTGGTGATCGATTTGGCGTCGGCGCTCGCCCCGAGCGTCAGACGACCGGCAGGGCCAGGGGAGAGATCTGGTCGCCCCTGAGGCCCTTGGGATCCTTTTCCGGCACGCGGTCCTCGGCGCGGCGCTGGGCCGCCTCGACGCGCTCGGCGCCGGCCGCGAAATCGCAGGTCAAAACCTTGCCGTTCTCCACCACCTTCGCCCCATCGACGTAGACGTCGCGGACCGCGCGTTCGGCGGCGGTGTAGATGAGGCTGCGCAAGGGGTCGCGCAGCGGCCGCATCGCCGGATGACCGGCATCGACGAGCACGAGATCGGCCTTCATGCCGGGCGCGAGCCGGCCGAGATCCTCGCGGCCGAGCGCGCGGGCGCCGCCCACGGTCGCGGCATGGAAGATATCGGCGGTCGACACGGCACCCATGTCCTCGGCGGCGACCCGGGCGAGGATGGCGGCGGTCCGCATCTCCTCGAGCATGTTGTGCGGATGAGTATCGGTCCCGATGCCGACATTGACGCCGGCCTTCAAGTACTTGCCCAGATGTTCGAGGGTCTGGCCATAGCGCGAGAACACGGTCGGGCAATGCGCGACCGAGGTCCGCGTCTCGGCGATGAGCCGCAGATCGTCGCGGCTGTGCCAATGCAGCCAGGAATGATGGTCGAGGAAGATCGCGTGCCCGATCGTCGTGGTCGGTCCGAGGAACCCCACCTCGTGTAGCCACTGGATCGGCGTTTTGCCGTGACGGCGGGTCATCTCGTGGAATTCCACCACGCTTTGCGAGGCATGGATCTGCAAGGGGAGCCCGCGCTCGGCCGCCGCCGCTATGCTCGCGCGCAAGAGCTCGGGCGAGCAGGTGTCGACTTGCGCCGGGACCACCATGCCCGACAGCCGCCCGCAGGGATGGCGGCGCGCCGCGTCGATCACCGCAAGCGCGCCAGCGAAGCGCTTGCGCCCCTGCGCTTCGTCCCAGCTATAAGCGACGAGGTGGCCGCTCTCCGACTGCCAGCGGCCCGACCGGAACATCGGCGCGACATAGGCCCGGATGCCGATTTTGGCGAGGATGTCGACCCAGCCCGGGTAGGGGTGCGACAGCTCGGCGATGGTGGTGACGCCGCTCATCAAGAGCTCGGAAATCGCGTATTCGCAGGTCGCCCGGTTTCCCTCCTCGTCGGGCTCGAACAGCGCCGTGCGGTCGTAGAGCGCGCTCATGTAAAGGAGCGGATTGCCGAGCTCCTCGCGCACGCCCTTGTAAAGTGGTTGGCTCGACGGGTGGCAATGGATGTTGATCAGTCCCGGCAAGACGCACAGGCGCCGGCCGTCGATCACGCGCTCGCTTGGACCGGCGAAGCTTGGTCCGACATGGACGATGGCGTTGCCCGCGAAGGCGACGTCGATGTCCCGGCGGTAGACATGGCGCTTGCGGGCGGCGTCCCATGCCACCACCCACGCCGCCTTCTCGATCACCGTCGTCGCTAAGGAATTCATTCGCCAGTGCTCCGAAACATCGCGGCGCGTTCGGGGCAGCATGACGGTAACGGAGCGGCCGAACCCGTGTCAATTGCCGAAGGAGCAGGGGAATCGCATTTGAACGTTATTCCCGAGCGACAGATTCGAATCTTGCGAGCGGTTAGCTGCGGACGAAAGATTGATCCGTCACCGTGACCGTTCTGATTCGAAAGCTGCGGAAAAATTCCAAATGCGATACTCCTGGCCGAAGGAGGCTCGCGACAGGAGGACGCGCGCGGCCCTTGCCGATGATTGCGTCGATCTGTAAGACCTTCTTCGATCGACCCGCAACGCGAACGGAGCCCCATGACCATCACCCGCATCGAGCGCGCCGCCTGGGCCGTCGTCTGGGACAAGGCGGCCGGCCGGCACGTCTATGCCCGCGACACGGACATCGTCTTCGACGCCGACCGCATCGTCCACATCGGGCCGAACTACCACGGACGGGTCGACGAGACGATCCACGGGGCCAGCGCGTTCGTCATCCCGGGCCTTGTCAACGTCCACAGTCACCTGCTGTCGGAGAATCTCGGGCGCGGTATCACCGAGGAGGTCGGCAACCCGGCCCTCTACATGAGCGGCCTCTACGATCCCAAACCGCTGTTCCTGGTCGGCCACGCGATGGAATTCGGTGCCGACCAGGTGGATGGGTTTCGGGCGGGAACGCGGATGGCGATCGCCGAGCTCCTGGTGAGCGGCGTCACCACGGTGGTCGATCTCGGCATGCCCTTCGAAGGCTGGCTCGACGTGCTGGCCGAGACCGGCATCCGCGCCTTCGCGGCGCCGATGTACCGCTCCGCCCGCTGGGTGGTGCGCACGGGTCACGCGGTGGATTACGAATGGGACGAGCCGGCTGCAAGGCGGGCCTTCGCCACGGCTCTCGCCACGGTCGATGCCGCGCGCTCGCACCCGAGCGGCCGGATTTCCGCCGTTATCTCCCCGGCCCAGGTCGACACCTGCACGCCCGAGCTGTTGGCCGATAGCCTGGCCGCGGCCAAGGAGCGCGACCTCAAGCTCACGCTGCATTGCGGGCAAAGCGTGTGGGAGTTTCAGGAGATGACCCGCCGTCACGGCCGCACCCCCGTGCAGTGGCTCGCCGATATCGGCCTCCTGGGACCTCGCACGCTGCTCGGGCACGCGCTCATGGTCGACAGCCATTCCTGGGTGCATTGGCCGACCCGCGAGGACATCGGGCTGCTCGCCGGGACCGGGACCTCCGTCGCCCATTGCCCGACCGTGTTCTCGCGCTACGGCCAGACGATGGAGCATCTCGGCGCCTACATCCGCGCCGGTGTCAACGTGGGGATCGGCACCGACACCCAGCCCCACAACATGATCGAGGAGATGCGCACCGCCCTCATCCTGGCGCGCGTCGCGGCCGAGAACGTCGAGGCGATCACGGCCGGCGAGGTGTTCCACGCCGCCACCGTCGGCGGGGCACGGGCGCTGGGGCGCGAGGATTTGGGCCGTCTCGCGGTCGGCGCCAAGGCCGACCTGGTCGTGGTCGACCTCTCGAACCCGGCCATGCGGCCGGTCCGCGATCCCTTGCGCTCGCTCATCTTCACGGCCGCGGACCGGGCGGTCGCGCGCGTCTATGTCGACGGCCGGCTGGTGGTCAAGGACGGCGAGGTCCTGACCATCGAGCGCGACGATGCGGCGACCCGGCTTGCGGCCGCGCAAGGTCGGGCGCTCGCGCTGGCGCCGCAACGCGACTATGCGCGCCGGCCGATCGAGCGGATCGCGCCCTTAACCTTGCCCTTGGCGTGAGCGACCGTCGCATGCGGCGCCCCCGACCCGAGGGCGTCTATGCGCGGCTCGCCGCCGCCGACCCGCATCTCGCCCGCGCCCTCGCCACGGTCGGCCCGCCGCCGCCCCGCCAGCGGCCGCCGGGCTTCGCGAGCCTGCTCAGGATCGTTCTCGCTCAGCAGCTCTCGACCGCGTCCGCCGAGAGCCTGTGGCGGCGGCTCAACGCCTCGATCGACCCCTTGACTCCCCACACCCTGTCGCGCCGCTCGCCCGAGGGCTTGCGCGCGCTGGGCTTGTCGCGGCAGAAGGCCCGCTATGCCTTGGCTCTGGCGAGCGATGTCGTCGCCGGGCGGCTCGATCTCGACGGCGTCGCTGCGCTCGACGACGAGGCGGCGATCGCGGCGATGACGGCTGTCAAGGGCATCGGCCGGTGGAGCGCCGAGAGCTACCTGCTGTTCGCCCTCGAGCGCCCGGATGTATGGCCGGCGGGCGATCTCGCGCTCGCCGCCGCGATGCAGAGGTTGAAGGGCCTCGAGCGCCGGCCCGACCCCATGCGCCTCAAGCGCCTGGCCGAGCCCTGGCGGCCCCATCGCAGCGCCGCCGCGCGCCTGTTATGGCATTACTACGCGGCGGCGCGATGAGCGACCGGCTTCAGCCTTTAAGCGCGTTCCCGCCGGCCGCGCGTCGACGGGTCCGCTTCGTGCTGTGCGACATCGACGACACGCTCACCCGCCGCGGCCGCCTCGTCGCCAGCGCCTATGCCGCGATCGAGCGGCTCGGCGCCGCCGGGCTCGCGGTCGTGCCGGTGACCGGTCGGCCGGCTGGCTGGTGCGACCTGATCGCCCGGCAGTGGCCGGTCGCCGGCGTCGTCGGCGAGAACGGCGCGCTCTATTTCCGCTACGACGAGGGCAGGCGGCGGATGATCCGCCGCTACTGGCGGGACGCCGAACAGCGGCGCGCGGACCGCGACCAGCTTACGACGTTGGGCCGGCGGATATTGGCCGAGGTGCCGGGCGCGGCGATCGCCGCCGACCAGTCCTACCGCGATTCGGACCTCGCCATCGACTGGTGCGAGGACGTGGCGCGGCTGTCGGATGGCGCCGTCGAGCGCATCCTCGCCATCGCCGGCGAGGCCGGGGCGCACGCCAAGCTGTCGTCCATCCATGTCAACATCTGGTTCGGCGAGTTCGACAAGCTCGCCATGACGCGGGTGCTCATGCGGGACTGCTTTTCGCTCGACCTCGACGCCCATCGGCACGAGTTCGCGTTCGTCGGCGATTCGCCCAACGACGCGCCGATGTTCGCGTTCTTTCCGTTGGCGATCGGGGTCGCCAACGTTCTCGACTTCCGCGGCCGACTGGCGTGCGAACCCGTCTACATCACCGCCGCCCCGGGCGGCGAGGGGTTCGTCGAGGCGGCCGACGCGTTGCTGTCGGCGCGCGCGCCTGTCCCCGCGCCGCGATAGGCGGCGTTCAGGCCGCGTGCTTGTTCCACGGCATCTTGGCCAACAGCGACGTCATGTAGCCGCAGCCGATGGCGCCCGAGGCGAACAGCCCGGCGCCGACCACGGCCGACAAGGCGTGGAACCCGGGATGGGCGAGCGCGCCGAGCGCCGCGCCGAGCACGACCAGCCCGCCGAAGGTCATTTTCTCCTGGCGCAGGATCGCCAGCGCGGCCGCGACCACGGTCGGATAGCCCGCGCCCTTCCATGCCGGCAGCCCGCCCTTCAAGTGGGCGACCTCGGGGTGGCCGGCCGCGCGCAGCATCGCCGCCGCCCGGCTCGAACGCAGGCCCGAGGCGCAATGCAGCACCACGCGCTTGGCGCCGTCGAGCTTGACATTGGCCGGATCGAGCGTCGACAGCGGGACGAGCCGGGCGCCGGGAATGCACTCGCGCGCATGTTCGGCCGCCTCGCGCACATCGATCAGCAGCGTGTCGCCCCGATCCAGCCAGGCCTTGACGGTGGGGGCGTCGAGTTCTGTAACCGCGGTCATTCTGGTTTCTCCTGCCCCGAAGCTTGATTGCCGGTCGGCATTATATTAGGTTCCGCTCATATAATATCAAGACCGTGGCCGCGGCGGGGATATAATGCGCCGATGAGCACGACCGCCAGTCAAAACGCATCGCGCCCGTCCGCTTCGCCGGCTGGGGATCCGGTCGTGACCGGGTTCTTCGACCCGGCGAGCAGCACGGTGTCCTACCTGGTGGTCGATCCGGCCACCGGTGGCGCCGCCATCATCGATCCCGTGCTCGATTTCAATCCGGACTCGGGGCGCACGTCCACCGCCGCGGCCGACCGCATCCTCGCCGCGGCCCAAAGCCTCGATGTGCAATGGATCCTCGAGACCCATGCCCATGCCGACCATTTGTCGGCCGCGCCTTATCTCCAATCGAAGCTCGGCGGCCGGATCGCCATCGGCGCGCGCATATCCGAGGTGCAAAAGACCTGGAAGGAGATCTACAACCTCGAGCCCGATTTCGCCTGCGACGGCTCGCAGTTCGATCGGCGGTTCTGCGAGGGCGAGCGCTTCGCGATCGGCGGGCTCGGAGTCGAGGCGTGGAACACTCCCGGCCACACCGCGGCCTGTCTCACCTATATCGTCGAGGGACGGTCGGGCGCCAAATTCGCCTTGGTCGGCGACACGCTGTTCATGCCCGACTATGGAACCGCGCGGGCCGATTTCCCCGGCGGCGACGCGCGCACCCTCTACCGCTCCATCCGGCGCATCCTGGGCTTGCCGCCCGCGACGCGCATGTTCGTCTGCCACGACTATCAGCCGGGCGGCCGGCCGGTGGCATTCGAGACGACGGTGGCCGAGCAGCGCCACGCCAACTTGCACGTGCGCGACGGGGTCGGCGAGGACGAATTCGCCGCCTTCCGCGAGGCGCGCGACAACAAGCTCGGCATGCCGGTACTGATTTTGCCGGCGATCCAGGTCAATATCCGCGCCGGCCGGCTGCCGCCGCCCGAAGCCAACGGCACGAGCTATCTCAAGCTCCCGCTCAACCGTTTCGATTGATCTGCGTCAATGCCGGCCCGGTCGAGTACAGTTACGAAACGAGTACCCGTGACCATTCCCATCCAATTTAGGAGTTCCCCATGATCGCGCTTCGCTCAATCGCCCTTGCCGCGGCCCTGTCGCTGGCCGCCCAGGCCGCGCTCGCGGTCGAAGAGCATCATCCGCCAGCTCAGCCCGAACTGGCTCAGGCCCCGATGCCGCAGCCCGGCGCCACCGGGTCCGGCATGATGGGTCCCGGCATGATGGGCCCCGGGATGATGGGTCCCGGCATGATGGGTCCCGGCATGATGGGTCCCGGCATGATGGGTCCCGGCATGATGGGTCCCGGCATGATGGGTCCCGGCATGATGGGTCCCGGCATGATGGGTCCCGGCGTGATGGGTCCCGGCATGATGGATCCCGGCATGATGGGCCCCGGCATGATGGGGCCTGGCCCCATGGGGCGAGGCGGGATGATGGGCCACGGCATGATGGGGCTGTTCGACCGCATCGAGGGGCGCATCGCCTTCCTTGGCGCAGAGCTGAAAATCACCGAGGCCCAGGCGCCGGCCTGGAGCTGGTTCGCCGATGCCTTGCGCGTGACCGCCAAGCGCGTCGCCGAAGCGCGAGCGGGGATGGCGGCGGCCGCGACGCCGCCCGGCCTCGCCGAGTGGCTGGAAAACCGCGAGAAGTCGCTGGCGGCCCGGCTCGACAGCGTGCGGGCGATCCGGACCGCGTTCCAGCGGCTCAATGCCGAGCTGTCCGACGAGCAGAAAAGGACGTTCAAGGAACTGGTCCCGGTCCCCATGCGGATGATGTAGGCCGTCGGGCGTGGTCGGACCGTTGGGCCCCGATTGGGGGGCCGCAACCTGGCTGCCGGTGTTGCGCCGCTATGTCATGATGGCAACGGCGCTCCACCTGTTTTGGGAATTCGCCCAGCTTCCGCTGTATACGATCTCGAGCCGCGGCACCATCGGGGAGATCGCCTTCGCCGTCTTCCATTGCACCGCCGGAGACTTCATCATTGCGACGGTGACTCTGGTCCTGGCGTTGGTGGCCGCAGGCGGCGGCGATTGGCCGGCCGGCGGCTATGTCCGGGTCGCGCTTCTGGCCGGCGCGCTGGGCGTCGGCTACACGATGTTCAGCGAATGGCTCAATGTCGTGGTGCGGCAGAGCTGGGAATACTCGGCGCTCATGCCCGTGGTGCCGTGGGTCGGCACCGGCCTGTCGCCGCTCGCCCAGTGGGTCGGCGTCCCGGCGGCCGCATTCGCGTGGGCGAAAAAGCCGCGCGAGGGAATGCCGCCGGCCGCTGGTGAGCGCCCGGGCAGTTGAACCGCGGGCGCGGTTGGGCCACGATCGGCCGATGAGCGAGGACAAACCGCAGCCGGCGGCGGGCGAGGCAGCCCGGGCCAAGGCGAAGGCGCGGCGCGAGCGCTTGGCGGCGGCGCTGCGGCGCAACCTGGGCCGCCGTAAGGAGCAAGCCCGCGAGCGGGCGCGGCGGGACGACGCGAAGGCGGACGGCCGGGAATGACGGGCTTCGCGGAGCGCGCCCGGGCGGTGCTTGAGTTCTGGTTCCCCGCCCCGGGCCACCCCGAGTTCGGCGCCATGCGCAAGGCGTGGTTCGCGAAGGACCCGGCGTTCGACGCCGAGATCCGGGGCGCCTTCCTTGCCGATGTCGAGACGGCGGCGAGCGGCGCCTGGGACGGGCTCGCCAGAACGCCGCCGCTGGCGCTCGCCCTGGTCATCCTTGTCGATCAATTCCCCCGTAACCTGTTCCGCGGCCAGGCGCGCGCCTTCGCCGCCGACCCGCTAGCGCGGCGGGCGGCGGGGATGGCGCTCGCCCAAGGCTTCGACCGGACTCTTATGCCGCTCGAGCGCCTTTTCTTGTACCTTCCCTTCGAGCACAGCGAGGACCTCGCCGATCAGCGCCGCGCGGTGGCTCTCTACGAGGGGCTGCCGCCGGCGCCCTGGCGCGAGGAGGCGATCGACTTCGCCCGCCGGCATCTGGCGATCGTCGAGCGCTTCGGCCGCTTTCCGCACCGCAACGCAGCCCTCGGGCGGCCCTCGACGGCCGCCGAGCTTGCGTTTCTGCAGGCGCCTGGATCGAGCTTCTAGGGATGGGCAAGCGAAAGCGCCGCCGGCCCGCCCAGCGCCGCTCGCCCGCGGCCGCCGCGCTGCGGCACTTCAAACCCAAGATCGTCGCCGACAAGCGGCGCAAGGCCGACCTCCGGCGGCTCGAAAAGGAGGCCGAAGAGGCAGGGGAGACGACCGAATAGGGTCTTGGAAACCCTGGACTCGCATCCCAAATTTTCGCTAATTCAGGCGCTGCTTCGACAGGTTCGGGACGGGACGAAGGTGGCGAGGGGGGACCTGAGAGCCTGTCCGGAGAGTCCGATGGGCTCGCGACGCTGCCGATTTTGGCCGCGTGGTAGAAACGGGGCCGCCGGGCGATGCCGGGCGCATCGGCGGGGTCCCCACGCGATCGTCCGATCGCGTGGGGTGCCCCGGCAGGGCCCGCGACGCGACCCGCGGCTAAAATCGGCGTGTCCCTGCGGGTTGCGGGAAATTCGGCCATCTGGTACGTCAGGCCGGCTCGACGATGGGTCCACCATCGCCTTGGCCGTCCTTCCTGCCATCTGGCCGAATTTCCCGGCAACGCGACCTCCATCCGACTCTCCGGACAGGCTCTAAAGGCGGCATGGACAAGATCCGCATCCGCGGCGGCAAGCCGCTCCAGGGGACAATCACGGTGGGCGGCGCCAAGAACGCGGCGCTGCCGCTGATGGTGGCCAGCCTGCTGACCGACGAAACTCTCACGCTGTCGAACCTGCCGCACCTCGCCGATATCTCGACGCTCGCTAACCTCTTGGTGCAGCTCGGGGTGGCAATCACCATGGACGGTCATGCCCCCAATGGCGGGCATACCGGCCGGGTGCTGTCGTTGACCGCCAATCGGATCGCCAGCACGACGGCGCCCTACGACCTCGTGCGCAAGATGCGCGCCTCGATCCTGGTACTGGGGTCCTTGGTGGCGCGCGAGGGCCGGGCGCGGGTGTCGTTGCCCGGCGGTTGCGCCATCGGCACGCGACCGGTCGATTTGCACTTGAAGGGCCTGCGCCAACTGGGCGCTGCGATCGAGCTCCGGGACGGCTACATCGAAGCCGCGGCGGCAGATGGCCTGATCGGCGCCGAGATCATCTTCCCATCGGTGTCGGTCGGCGCCACCGAAAACCTCTTGATGGCGGCGACGCTGGCGCGGGGCGAGACCGTGCTCGCCAATGCCGCGCGCGAGCCCGAGGTCGGCGACCTCGCGCGCTGCCTCCTCGCCATGGGCGCCGATATTTCGGGCATCGGCACCGATACGCTGCGGGTCCGCGGCGTCGAGCGCCTCACGGGCGCGCGCCACGAGATCATTCCCGACCGCATCGAGTCGGGGACCTACGCCATGGCGGCGACGATCGCCGGCGGCGACCTCGAGCTCGTGGGCGCGCGCCTCGACCTCATGAACGTCGCCGCCGAGACGCTGCGCGCCATCGGCGCCACCGTCACCGCGACCGAGACCGGGATCCGCGTCCACCGCGCCAACGCGAGGCTGGGCGGGATCGACGTGGTGACCGAGCCCTTTCCGGGCTTCCCGACCGACCTCCAGGCCCAGATCATGGCGGTCCTCGCCATCGCCGAGGGGGCCTCGACGATCACCGAGACGATCTTCGAGAACCGCTTCATGCACGTCCCGGAACTGCGCCGCATGGGCGCCGACATCCGCCTGCACGGCCCCTCGGCGATGATCCGCGGCGTGCCGCGGCTGAAGGGCGCGCCGGTGATGGCGACCGACCTCCGGGCCTCGGTGAGCCTCGTGCTGGCCGGTCTGGCGGCCGACGGCGAAACCGTCGTCAATCGCATTTATCATCTCGATCGCGGCTACGAGCGGCTGGAGGAAAAGCTCGCCGCCTGCGGCGCCGACATCGAGCGCGTGAAGGGGAGCCCGACATGAGCGAGGCGTTGAAACTCAAGGCCACGGATGCCGAGGACTTCGCGGTCATCGCCGCCGTCCTCCAGGACGCGCTGCTGCCGCTTGCCGACATGAAGTATCTTGTGCAAGAGCAGCGCTTCGTGCTGGTCGCCAACCGCTTCAAGTGGGAGAACTGCGGGCCGGCGGGCGAGGCCGACCCGCCGCGGCTTCCATCCGGCTTGTCGGAGGGCGATCCGGCCGAGGTCGCGTGCGAGAGCTTCGAGCGGACGAACTGCGGCCTGTGCTTCGAGGGCGTGGTCCATGTGCGCCGCAAGGAGCTCGACCAGCAGGACCGCGGCCGCATCCTCGCACTCCTGCATATCGAGGCGGAGCCGGAGGCCGTCGTCATGCTGTTCGCCGGCGGCGCGGCGCTCCGCCTCGAAGGCCCGCACATCACCTGCCGGGTCGCGGATATCGGCGAACCATGGCCGACCTTGTGGCGGCCCGGGCATCCGCCCGCGGAAACTGCCTGAAGAGGCGCGAGGCAAAAAGGGGCGCCCGGACGCCAGCGTCCGAGCCCGCCCTCGTGGCCGCCGCCTGATCGCGAGGGTGAATTGACGCTCGACAACAAGCTGATCCTGGCCCTGCCGAACGGGCGCATCGTCGGCGAGGTGATGCCGCTCTTGCGCCTGACCGGCATCGTGCCGGAACCGGGATTCGACGATCCGCGGACCCGCCAACTGCGCTTCGCGACCTGCGAGCCCGGACTCGACATCATCCGCTGCCGCAGCTTCGACGTGGCGACCCTGGTTGCCTTCGGCGCCGCCCATCTCGGGGTCGCCGGCAACGACGTCCTGATGGAATTCAGTTACGCCGAAATCTACGCCCCGGTCGATCTCGGGGTGGGGCGCTGCCGCATGGCCGTGGCGGAACCCGCGGACCTCGCCGGCCGGGACGACCCCGGGCGCTGGAGCCACGTGCGCGTGGCGACCAAGTATCCGCGCATCACCCGGCGCCATTTCGCGGCGCGCGGGGTACAGGCGGAATGCATCAGGTTGAGCGGCGCGGTCGAGCTCGCACCGGCGCTCGGCCTGTGCCGGCGGATCGTCGACCTGGTGTCGACCGGCGCCACCTTGAAGGCCAACGGGCTCGTCGAGGTCGAACATATCGCCGACATCACCGCGCGCCTGATCGTCAACCGCGCCGCGCTCAAGACCCGCTACGACGATCTTGCGCCGTGGATCGATCGCATCGCCGGGGCCGCCGGTGCGCCGTGAGGCCGGGCCGTTGCGGCTCGATGCGCGCGACCCCGGCTTCGAGGCCGCGTTCGCATCGCTGATCGCCGCCCGGCGCACGGCGGCCATCGACTGCGAGGCGGCGGTGGCGGCGATCCTAGCGGATGTGCGACGGCGCGGCGACGCCGCGGTGATCGAGTACACGCGCCGCTTCGACCGCGCGGCACTGGCGCTCGCCGAGCTCCGCGTCAGCGCGGCGACCATCGATCGGGCGCTGCGGTCCTGCCCGCGCAAGACGCGCGGCGCGCTCGAGCTCGCGGCCCGGCGGATCGAGGATTTCCACCGCCGCCAGCGCCCCGCCGACCTCGATGTGCGCGATCCCTTGGGCCTGCGGCTGGGACTGCGCTGGACGCCGATCGAGGCGGTCGGTCTTTACGTCCCCGGCGGCACGGCGGCCTATCCGAGCTCGGTGTTGATGAACGCCATACCCGCCAAGGTCGCCGGCGTCGGCCGGCTGGCGATGGCGGTGCCGGCGCCGGGCGGCAGGCTCGACAAGCTGGTTCTCGCCGCGGCTGGGATCGCCCGGGTCGACGAAGTCTATCGAATCGGCGGCGCCCAGGCGATCGCCGCGCTCGCCTACGGGACGCAGTCGATCGCCCGCGTCGACAAGATCACCGGCCCCGGCAACGCCTATGTCGCGGCGGCCAAGCGGCAGGTGTTCGGCGAGGTCGGCATCGACCTCATCGCCGGGCCGTCGGAAGTGGTGATCGTCGCCGACGCCGCCAGCGACCCGGCGTGGATATCCCTCGACCTCCTGGCCCAGGCCGAACACGATGGTGCCGCGCAGTCGATCCTGATCGCCGATGACGCGGCGTTCGCCGATGCGGTCGTGCGCGAGGTCAAGCGCGGGCTTGCGCGCCTGCCGCGCGCCGCCATCGCCGGCGCGAGCTGGCGCGAGTACGGGGTCGTGATCCTCGTCCCCGATCTGGCCGTGGCGCCGGCGCTCATCGACCGGCTGGCGCCCGAGCATCTCCAGCTCGCGGTCGCGCGCCCCGCAGGGTTGGCGGCGCGGGTGCGCCACGCCGGCGCCATCTTCCTCGGCCGCCATGCCCCCGAGGCGCTGGGCGACTACCTCGCCGGCCCCAACCACGTGCTCCCCACCGGCCGCACCGCGCGCTACTCGTCCGGCCTCGGGGTCGCCGATTTCATGAAGCGCACCTCGCTCATCGCCTGCGGGCCGGCCGGCCTCAGGGCGCTCGGTCCGGCGGCGATTGTGCTGGCGCGGGCCGAGGGGCTGGAGGCACATGCGCGCTCGATCGCGGTCCGCCTCGCGCGCGCAAGGTCGGGCAGGGCCTTGAAGCGCTGAGGGGCCAAGGGTGAGCGAAGAGCGCCAGCGCCTCGTCAAGATCGAGCTCGACGAGCACAGCTTCGTGCGCCGCAATCCGGATGTCGAGCACGAGCGGGCGGTGGCGATCTTCGATCTCCTCGACGGCAATTATTTCGCCCCGGCCGGGAACCACGAGGGGCCCTACCATCTCCGTCTCGGGATCGAGGACAATCGCCTGGTGTTCGACATCCGCAGCGAGGCGGGCGCGGCGCTCCTCCGCCCGGTCTTGCCGCTGTCCACGTTCCGCACCATCGTCCGCGACTATTTCACGGTCTGCGAGAGCTATTATGCCGCCATCAAGCAGGCGAGCCCGAGTCGGATCGAGGCCCTCGACATGGGCCGCCGGGCGCTGCACAACGAGGGCTCCGATCTCTTGCGCGTGCGCCTCGATGGCAAGATCGTGCTCGACCAGAACACGGCGCGCCGGCTGTTCACCCTGATCTGCGTGCTCCACATCCGCGGGTGAGCGGGACATGGCGGGCTTGCCCGGCAGCGTCCTTTTCGCCTGCACGCGCAACGCCGTGCGCTCGCCGATGGCCGAAGCCATGCTCAAGTGGCTGCACGGCAAGCGGATCTACGTCGATTCGGTCGGAGTGCGCGGTGCGCCCCTCGATCCCTTTGTCGCGGCGGTGATGGACGAGATCGGCATCGACCTCCACCGCCACCGGCCCAAGACCTTCGACGAGCTCGCCGATTCCTCGTTCGACGTCGTGGTCTCGCTGTCCCCCGAGGCGCAGCACCGGGCGCTCGAGTTGACCCGGACCATGGCCTGCGACGTCGAGTACTGGCAGACCCTCGACCCGACCATCGTCGAGGGCAGCCGCGAGGTCCGCCTGCAGGCCTACCGCGAGGTTCGCGACCGGCTTCGGGCCCGCATCCTGGACCGGTTCCCGGCCGCCGGCCAGCTCGTAACCCCTTGACCCGGACCGGCCAAGAGGCCAATTCTTGATCTTTGACGCCACTGCTGTGCAGCGAGGTTCGATGGCCAAGGAAGACCTGATCGAGTTCCCCGGCGTGGTCACCGAGCTGCTGCCCAACGCGATGTTCCGCGTCAAGCTCGACAACAATCACGAGGTGCTCGCCCACACCTCGGGAAAGATGCGCAAGAACCGCATCCGCGTGCTCGCCGGGGACCGGGTCAATGTCGAGATGACCCCCTACGACCTGACCAAGGGCAGGATCACTTTCCGCTTCAAATGAGCCGGCGGCCATAGCCCGCCGACGAGGCCGCGAATGGCATCCCTTGTGCTGGCCTCGGCCTCGCCGCGCCGCCTCGACCTGCTGCGCCAGATCGGGGTCGTGCCCGCGGCGGTGGACGCGGCCGCGATCGATGAAACGCCCCTCGAGCGCGAGCCGCCGCGCGCGCTCGCCCTGCGCTTGGCCCGCGCCAAGGCCGAGTGGGCCGCGGGCCGTCATCCCGACGCCTATGTGCTCGCCGCCGATACCGTGGTCGCCTGCGGGCGGCGCATCCTTCCCAAAGCGAGTGCCGAGGCCGAGGCCCGCGCCGGCCTCGAATTGCTGTCCGGACGGCGGCACAACGTGTTCGGCGCCATCGCCGCGCTAGCGCCCGACGGCAGGCGCGCAGGGCGCCTCGTCGCCACGGCGGTCGTCTTCAAGCGACTGACGGAGGAGGAGATCGACGCCTATATCGCCGCCGGCGAGTGGCGCGGCAAGGCCGGCGGCTACGCGATCCAAGGCCGCGCGGCGGCGTTCGTGCGCCAGGTCAACGGCTCGTACTCGAACGTCGTCGGCCTCGACCTGTTCGCCGCCTCGGCCTTGTTGCGCGGGCTCGGTTTCCGGGCCTGAGGCGGCATGGCGGGAAAGCTCGAGGACGTCCCGATCGAGGAAGTCCTGATCGAGGTGGGGGCGGAGCGGTTGCGCGCCGCCCTGATCTCCAAGGGCCGCCTCGTCGACCTGATGATCGAGCCGCGCCGGCGCGAAGGCGCGAGCAGCAGCGTTTACATCGGCCGCGTCGTCCGCTCGGCGCCGGGCCTCGGCGCCGCCTTCATCGATATCGGCCTGGCGCGGCCGGCCTTGCTCGATGCCGGGCGAGCGAGGCTCGCCGAGGGCGCGGTCCTCGTCGAGATCGTCGAGGAAGCGGCGGGAGACAAGGGCGCGCGGGTGAGCCGGCGCATGGCACTCGCCGGACGCTACGTCGTGCTGCTGCCCGAAGGCGCCGGGATCGCCCACTCGCGCCGCATCGCCGACCAGGAGGCGCGGCGCCGGCTTGCGCTCCTCGCCAAGGGGCTGGCGCGCCCGGGCACGGGCCTGATCGTCCGCCAAGCGGCCGTGGCGGCGCCGGAGGCGGTGGCGGCGGAGGTCGCGCGGCTCAGCGAGGCCTGGCGCCTGGTCGCGGCGCGCGCCAAGGACGCCACGCCTCCTCTTTGCCTCCACGACGACGGCGACGGGCTTTCGCGCCTGCTGCGCGAGTTGCCGGCCCAACGGGGGCGCATCGTCTTCGACGACCGCGCGACCGCGCACCGCGCGCGCCAGCTTGCCGAGCACGTCTACCCCGATCTGGCGCCGCGGATCGAGCTTGGCCCGCCCGGCGAGAAGCTGTTCGAGCGCTATGGCGTGGCCGAAATCCTCGCGGGCCTCGATGCGCCGCGGGTCGCGCTGCCCGCGGGCGGCGAGATCGCCATCGAGGCCACAACGGCGCTGACCGCCATCGATGTCGACAGCGGGCAGGGCGCGGGTGCCGGGGCGCGGCTCGACGCCAACCTCGAGGCGGCGGCGGAGATCGGCCGCCAGGTGCGACTGCGCGACCTCGCGGGCCTGATCGTCGTCGATTTCATCCGCCTCGAGGGCAAGGCCGATCGCGCGCAAGTGCTGGCGGCGCTCGGGCGCGCCGTGGCCGGAGACCGCCGGCCGGTCCAGGTGCTGGGATGGACGGCGGCCGGGCTCGTCGAGCTGATCCGCCCGCGCGCGCGCACCCCCGACATGATAGAATGAACTCGGAAAACGCGGAGCATCGCTCCCTTGCCCGACCCGGCCCCGCACCCGGCGATAGCGAAACGAAGGAAGGCCTGCCCGATCTGCGGCCGGCCGGCGAGCGCGAGCTACCGGCCGTTCTGCTCGGCGCGCTGCAAGGACGCCGACCTCATGAACTGGCTTCGCGGCGCCTATCGCATTCCGACCGAGGAGCCTCCGGCCGAGGACGAAGACGACGCCGGGCCGGAAGGGAAGGGCTGACGGCGCCGGTTGTGGACACCGGACGGCGTTTTATCTATAAGCAGCGAGCCCGGTTCAAGGACCCTTGCCCAGGTAGCTCAGTCGGTAGAGCAGCGGACTGAAAATCCGCGTGTCGCTGGTTCGATTCCGGCCCTGGGCACCATTGTTTTCAAGGAGTTATACCAAGTCCTTGAGAGGGTGACTCTCGAAGGGGATTCCGAAGACGGCGAAAAAATGATTCAAGGTGGCAAACGGATGGAGGTTTGCCATGGCGGCTGCGATTGCGCTGCGAGGGGATTTTGACGGTGCGACGCTTCGGGGGCTTGCGAAGAGGACGCGGGATGCGAAGCAAGGCCGCCGGCTGCTCGCGTTGGCCGAGATATACGACGGCGGCGAGCGGCGTAACGCGACGCGGATCGGCGGCGTGGGGGTTCAGATCGTGCGGGACTGGGTGGTTCGGTTCAACGCCGAGGGCCCGGAGGGACTGATCGACCGGAAGGCCCCCGGCCAGCCCCCGAAGCTCGACGCCGCCCACCGGCGCGCGCTGGCGCGGAGGATCGAGGCGGGGCCGATCCCGGCGGTCCACGGCGTGGTGCGCTGGCGACTGGTCGATCTGATCCAATGGATCTGGGAGGAGTTCCGGATCGTCGTTGCCAAGCAGACGCTGAGCCGCGTGGTGCGCTCGATGGGCTACCGCAAGCTCTCGGCCCGGCCGCGTCATTACGCGCGGAATCCCGCCGCGGCGGCGGATTTTAAAAAAACTTTCCCGCGGTCCTGGCAGAGATCGCGCGCCGCAAGGCGGCCGGCACGGCGATAGAGGTCTGGTTCCAGGACGAGGCCCGGATCGGCCAGAAGAACAAGCGCACCCGGCGCTGGGCCAGGCGCGGCACCCGGCCGTCGGCGCCGCACGATCAGCGCACCCAGTCGGCCTATATCTTCGGGGCGATCTGTCCCGCGGCGGGCAAGGGGGCCGGGCTGGTTCTCCCCTTCTGCAACACCGCGGCGATGCAGATGCATCTTGACGAGATATCGCTCGCCGTCGCCCACGGCGCCCATGCGGTCCTCCTCGTGGACCAAGCCGGCTGGCACACCACGGCGAAGCTCGACATCCCGGCGAACATCACCATCGTCTCGTTGCCCGCCCGCTCGCCCGAACTCAATCCCGTCGAGAATGTCTGGCAGTTCATGCGCGACAACTGGCTCTCCAACCGCGTCTTCGACTCCTTCGACGACATCGTCGATCATTGCTGCGACGCCTGGAACAAGCTCGTCGATCAGCCCTGGCGCATCATGTCCCTCGGATTGCGCGACTGGGCTCACCGGTTCTGATCATTGGGACTTGGTATTAGAGGCCAAATAGGTCATCGTCAGCTAACTAGTTTTCCACTTCTGTCCGACGGGTTTTCCATTTTTCGTTCTTGGAGCGTTTCAGCCTCGTGACGGCTGCCTTCGCGCGTCGTCGCTGGTCGGCCTCGCGCGTGTACAGCGCCACCATGGATTCGCTTCGGTGTCCGGTGATCGCCATGATCGTGCGAGTGTCGCAGCCGGAATCAGCGAGCCGCTTCGCCAGGGTGTGGCGCAAGCCGTGGAAGGTGAGCCCTGCGTCGACGCTCTTGGCGTTCGCGAGGTTTCGAACCAATTTGAAGAAGCAGGCCCGGAAGCCCGCCTCGGTGTATGGCCGTCCGCGCGCCCCGACCACGATGATCGGGCTGCGCCGCGGCGCCGCATCGAGGATCTCACGAAGCTCGGAGTGGGCGGGAATCCAGAGGGGCTCACTCGTCTTGCGTTGCCGCACCTCGAGGCCGTGCCCGTCGTAACTCGACCACGGAAGCCGGATCACATCCCCTTCTCTCAGTCCGGTATAAGCGCCAAGCGCGACCGCCACCTTGAGCTCCGAGGGCGCGGCACTGAGGACGGCCGCAAGCTCGCTTTCGGTCCAGACACGATTGCGGTACGGCTCGTCCCGAGGCCTTCGGACGGCCGGAACGGCAATCGCTGGATTCACGTCGCACCATCCTCTGAGCAAACCCCAGGCGAAGAGAAGCCTGGCCACCTGCACGACATAATTGGCGAACCGCCTGCGGTGGCGCCGATGGGCTCGGTCGCGGAGCGCGATAAGGAATGGCCGGTCGATCTCGATGACCGGCATGGCGCGGAGCGGCGATAGGTAGTCAAAAATTCGCTGGTAATCGTACTGGGTACGCGGAGCGAGGTTCACGAATTCGGGGCTCGCTCGATAGGCGCCAATGAGCGCGCCGAGGGTGCCCTCGCGTTCAGGCAACGACGGCACTAGGGTCTGTACCCAGATAAGGTCTTGAATTGGATGGAAGGATGTGATTCACCGTGGTTGGAGGTGGATCATGCGGTTTGAGCTGAGCGATGTGGATCATGCGGTTTGAGCTGAGCGATGCGGAATGGGCGATCTTGGCGCCGTTGCTGCCGGTGGCGCGGCGGAGCGGTCGGGTGGATGACCGCAAGATCGAGAACGCGATTTTCTACGTGCTGCGC